>CAVJCT010000059.1:0-70241 GCA_963648205.1 Flexilinea sp. | reverse complement strand
TTTTTCGTACCTTTGCCAAAGGCTTTTTTCAGTACACTCCGTACAATAAACAGAAAAGCATTGAGTTAGATTATAAATAGAGAAGATTTAGAAGAAAAATAACTTTAAAGTATGTTTAAAATAGGTCTCGATGTTGGTTCTACAACTGCCAAGATAGTGGTGCTGAACGACAAACAAGAGGTTGTTTACTCATCGTACAGACGCCATTTAGCGAACGTCAAAGGGGCAATCGCCGCTTTTCTTGAGGAGTTGAATTCCATCTTGACAACTGAAAAATTCACTTTGTCTATCACCGGCTCCGTCGGATTGGGTGTCGCCGAACGTTACAACATCCCTTTCGTACAGGAGGTGATCGCCGCATCTGAATTTACTAAAAAGGTGCATCCCGAAATCTCCACTATCATCGATATCGGTGGCGAGGATGCTAAAATCGTATATCTGAACAACGGCCAGGTGTCCGACCTCCGTATGAACGGTAACTGCGCGGGCGGTACGGGCGCTTTCATCGACCAGATGGCTCTCTGCTTGGGCGTCGAGGTGACAGACTTGGATGGGTTGGCTCAAAATGCCTCTCATGTCTACCCTATCGCCTCTCGTTGCGGTGTGTTCTCGAAAACGGATATTCAAAACTTAATCGCTCGTAACGTCTCAAAAGAGGATATCGCAGCATCTATCTTTAGGGCTGTGGCTGTGCAAACCGCCAGCGCACTCTCTCACGGTTGCGAGGTTCGTCCGAAAGTGCTCTTCTGTGGTGGTCCGCTCACATTCATCGGCTCTCTTCGTAAAGCCATCGCCGACTATTTCCACCTCAACTTGGAACAGGACTGCGTGGTGCTCGACAATGCCAATATCATTCCGGCTTGGGGTACTGCCCTCTTCAAGAACGAGATGCAACCTATCGACATCAAGGAGTTGACCGAGCGATTGAGCAAAGAGCCTGAACCTCAGGCACAAACGCAAAATCCAAACCGCAACAGAACGAACGTCTCTCTTCCTCCTATCTTCAAAGATGAAGAGGAATTCTTGGCTTGGAAGGGCGAGAAAGAACGTATGCACATCCCAGTGGTCAACTTGGCTGAGTGCAAAGGAAAGACCTATTTGGGTATCGACTCTGGATCAACCACGACCAAAGTGGTGTTGATCAACGAGCAGGGCGATATCCTTTTCAAATACTATACTCACAACGGCGGAAACCCTATCGAAGCCGTTCACCGTGGATTGGAGCGTTTGAAGGCTCGCTGCGAGGAGGAGAAATTAGACCTCCACATCACCGCAGGTTGCTCTACGGGTTATGGTGAGGATTTGATCAAAGCGGCCTACTCACTCGACTATGGTATGATCGAGACCATGGCGCACTATGTGGCAGCAAAAAATATGTGTCCAGATGTGTCATTCATCCTCGATATTGGTGGTCAGGATATGAAAGCCATCTATGTGGAGAACGGTGCGTTGACTCACATGGAGATCAATGAGGCTTGTTCTTCAGGTTGTGGTTCGTTCATCGAGACATTCGCCAACACGTTGGGATGCGAGATTTCGGATTTCGTCTACCAAGCATGCCAGAGTAAAGACCCATGCGATCTTGGTACGCGTTGCACAGTGTTCATGAACTCGAAGGTGAAACAGGTGCTTCGCGAGGGTTATGCAGTGAGCGATATTGCAGCCGGACTCGCCTACTCAGTGGTGAAGAACTGCTTGTTTAAAGTATTGAAAATCAAGAACTACGACGACCTTGGCAAGAACATCGTACTCCAAGGAGGAACGATGAAGAACGACTCTATCGTCAAGGCGTTCGAGAATCTGACGGGTAAAACCGTATATTGCAACAACGTGCCTGAGTTGATGGGTGCGTATGGTTGCGCCCTCTACGCAAAGCGCATGTGCGACCAGCAAAAGGAGGCTACTCCACTCGACACCTACCTCAACTCGGCAGAGTACGACACGAAATTGTTGTCATGCAAGGGTTGTGAGAACAACTGTCAGATTTCAAAATACATCTTCAAAAACGGAGGTGTTTACTATTCAGGAAACAAATGTGAGAAGATCTTCCACAACGGTCAGGCTGATGCTAAGCCAGGCATTGACATGAGCAACCGCAAATATCACGAGTTGTTCGACCGTGCCGAGATGCCTTCTCAGTTGACTCATCCATTGATGAAGATGGGTATTCCGCGTGCGCTCAACATGTACGAAGAGTTCCCATTCTGGCACACTTTCTTCACGGAGTGTAACATCGAGGTGGTACTTTCATCCACATCGACCTATCGCAACTACGAGAAGGGTGTCCACTCCGTCATGTCGGACAACATCTGTTTCCCTGCCAAATTGGTGCATAGCCACATCTACGAATTGCAGCAGAAGGGTGTCGACAGAATCTTCTTTCCACGTGTGGTTTACGAGAAGGAGGAGGACAAGTCTGTTGCCAACAGTTTCAACTGCCCTATCATCATCGGTTATCCAGAGGTGGTGAACAGTGCCATCGAGTCCGAAATTCCAATCGATTCGCCTGTCATCTCATTCAAAGACGATGAGTTGCTTTTGAAGCAGTTGTACAGATACATGGAGACGTTGGGTGTGCCTAAGAAGGTGATTAAAAACGCACACGACAAGGCATTGAAAGCATATAGCGAGTTCGGCTTGAATCTTCGCAAAATCAATGAAGAGGCATTCGAGAAGTCACAGAAGGAAGGTCGCATGACCATCGTTCTGGCAGGCCGTCCATACCACACTGATCCATTGGTGCAACATAAGATCTCTGAGATGATCTCGCAAATGGGCGTAGACGTTGTAACTGAGGAGATTACGAGAAAAACAAACAATGGCGAACAAGAGGCGTTTATCATCAAGCAATGGTCATTCGTAAACAGAATTCTGAATTCTGCTCAGTGGGTGGCACGTCAAGGACGCAACGTCCACTTTGTGGAGACGACCTCATTCGGTTGTGGACCAGACGCCTTCTTCGTGGATGAGGTTCGTTCGTTGTTGAATCGCTATGGCAAACCGTTGACGTTGTTGAAGATTGACGATATCAACAATGTCGGTTCTATGAAGTTGAGAGTTCGTTCGCTCATCGAGAGTTTGAAATTCGATGCCAAGGAGACGACCGAGGTGAAAGATTTTGTGAAACCAAAACGCTTCGAGGTGGGCGACAATGAAAAGCGCACCATCTTGGCACCATTCTTCACAGAGTATCTTTCGCCACTCTTCCCAGCAGCGTTCAAATGGGCAGGCTACGACCTCGTCTCTTTGCCATTGAGTAATGCCGAGTCGAACGATATCGGTTTGAAATATTCTAACAATGAAGTTTGCTACCCTGCAACATTGATCGTGGGCGACTTGATCAAAGCATTGCAGTCTGGCAAATACGATTTGGATAAAGTGGCAGTGGCAGTTACCCAGTTAGGACAGTGCCGTGCTACGAACTATCCACCGTTGATCCGTAAGGCGATTGTGGATGCTGGACTTTCGCAAGTTCCAGTAATCGGAATCGGAGGAACGGACAACACGGAAGATCAACCTGGATTCAAGTTGAATCTGATAAAAGCGGCTCCGTTGATTATCTACGCTACGATGTACGGCGACTGGCTTTCAATCTTCTACCATGCGATAGCCGTTCGCGAGAAGAATAAAGGTGAGGCGAGAAAGTTGCGCGACCTCTATTTGGACAAGGCGAAACCGTTGGTTGAGAAGGGCGATACGAAAGGCTTGTTGAAGTTGACAGGCGAGGCAGCGAGAGCGTTCAATGCCGTTCCAATCTACGAAGACAGAGTCTATCCGAAGGCTGGTATCACAGGAGAGATCTTCTTGAAGTTCAATCCGTATGCCCACCGCTATGTGCCAGATTGGTTGATGGAACACGGTGTGGAGGTTATTCCTTCAACGGTGCATAATTTCTTCTTCCGTGCGTTCGTGAACTACAAGTTCAACCGCGAAAACTTCGTGAAACGCTTCAAAGTTCCACCTTTGGTGATGGATATGGCTTACAGTCTGATTCGCCGTGTGATGAAGAAGTTGGAGAAGGAAGCATCGCAGTTCAAGTTCTACAAGCCAGAGCAAGACATCAAGACGATCAGTGAGTATGCGAAAGACATTGTCAGTTTGTCGGCTCAGTTTGGTGAGGGTTGGTTGTTGCCAGCGGAGGTGATTGCCTTCATCAAAGACGGATGTAACAACGTGATCAGTATGCAGCCATTCGGATGTATTGCCAACCACATTGTGGCGCGTGGAATCGAGAAGAAACTCAAGAAAGAGTATCCGCAGCTCAATATGCTGTCGCTCGATTTCGATGGCGGTGTCAGCGAGGCGAACATAGCAAACCGACTGCTGTTGTTTACAAGTAACATGAGGTAAAAGAAGAACCATAGATTATAGAGAGTCAGAACTGAAATGATTCGGTTCTGACTTTTTTCTTGTAGAAAATTGTTGTACCTTTGCAAAGGTTATGTAAAGTGTTTTGATACAAATGTTTAACATGTTAAAATAAGATGATATGGTAGATTTTTATGAAGATTTGAAAAATTATTTTGAGAACACTCCTAAGGAGGTGCTTGAAAGAGATTGGAAGGAACAAGAGCATCTCAATGAAATCGGTCCTGATGTGATGGAGTATGCAAAGTCAGTAGAAGAAAACTATGGCGTTTCTTCAGTCTTTTCAGACAAAGAGGGCGAAGATAAAACGCAATCAATTAGTTCATTACTAAATACTTGTGAAAAAGAAATGGTTTAGCAAATATTTTTGAGAGAGAGTAAATTCCTGTTTTTTTGTCAACTATTCCATCGTTATTTCGAACAAGATTTAGGATGGAAGAAGTTATTTTTATAATCATAAAAAAATGAAATTAACTGATATTTATCAGACGGTAGAAAACCGAGGTAATAATGAGGAAATCATTAAACATGGACCTTTTTTCTGTTCAGTACGATATGACAACGGAATTTTGAAACGTGGAGTCAAAGAGCCATGGTTAGGTGAGGGATACTACTTTTGGGATACTCGAATAGAGGATGCTCGTTGGTGGGGAAATACAGTTTATCAGAAGAATGGATATGTAATTTGTCATACTACATACGACCAACATTCTCATTTACTGTACGATTTGGTTGGGGATGTAAAACATTACGAGACTTTTATGAAATGTGCAAAACTTCTAAAAGAAAAGATGAATGTTCGCACGTTGAAATTTCCCGTTGTTCTTTCTTATTTGAAAAGGAATCCTAATTTCAACTATAAAGCCATTAGAGTGTGGCCTCAAGGGAAAAATTCAAATAGTCCTGTTGTATTATCAACTGGTGAAATAGTAATGAAACGCATTGAGAAGATTCAAATTTGCTTCTTTGACAAGACATTGCTTTCTAACGCATTTCGTATTGTGGAGACTATCTGATTTGCAACATGAATCAGAATTGATTTTAACCTTGTTTTGTCTATCAAGGTTTAAATCTTATTTTTATCAAGATTTTAACCCTATCTTTGTGATAGAAAAAATTGCAGAAAAATGAATTTTAAACGATTGATTATTATGGGGTGTGCATCTTCCCTTTTGTTTTCGGGATGTCAGAAAAATAATATGGATAAAGTGGCTCACTACTTGCCGAGCGATTGCGATACGACAGTGAAGTTGGGCGATGATTTCTATCAATACTCCAATGGTGGATGGATGGCTGCTCATCCGATTCCAGGCGAGAAGAGTCGTTTGAACACTTTCGATGTGCTGAACGACGAGAATTTAGACCGTTTGAAAGAGATTGTTGAGGCTGCGCAAAAAGCGAATGCAGCGCAAGGTACGAATCAGCAGAAAATCGGCGACTACTATACTCTGGCAATGGATTCGGCTCGCCGTGAGCGTGAAGGCATTGCTCCAATTCAGTTCGTTTTGGATCGTATCGACCAGATGGATTGGGTGCTTGATAGTGCCTCTTTCGCTAAAGAAATTGCCTACCACCACATCAATTTGGGAAATCCATTCTTCACAGTGGGTTGCACGCCTGATGCGAAAAACAGTTCGATGAACATCGGCGAACTCTGGCAAGATGGCATCGGTTTGCCTAACAGAGACTACTATTTCGACGAGTCGTCTAAGGGTCAGGAGATCATTGTTGCCTACAAGAAGATGGTGGCAAAATTTCTTCTACTCTTGGGTGGCGATAGCGCGAGTGTGAACGATCGTGCAGAGAAGATTTATGCTTTTGAGAAGGGAATGGCAGGGTTGATGAACACGAAAGTGGAGAACCGCGACCCTCAAGCCACCTACAACAAGATGACTTTCGAGGAGTTGAAAACCAACTACCCACTGTTCGATTGGGAGGCTTATTTCGAGGAGTTTCCTGTCAAGCCAACCAAGATTACAATAGGTCAACCGAAATTCTTCAAAGGTATTTTTGAGTTGATGAAAAAGACAGACAAGGCTGTTTTGGCAGATTACCTCAAGTACAGCACCGTGCGTGGTTTGTCGGGCTATCTCTCCGATGAGTTTGCATTGACAAAATTCGATTTCTATGGCAAAACCTTGAGCGGAGTTACTGAGAGGAAGGCTCTTTGGAAGCGTTCTTTAGATATGGTTCAAGGAATGTTAGGTCAGCCATTGGGTCAGTTGTTTGTAGAGAAATATTTCACGAAGGAAGCCAAGGCTCGTATGCAGAACCTCATAGAGGAACTTCGCACTGCATTTGGTCAGCGAATTGACAACCTGACTTGGATGTCGGATAGCACCAAAGCGGAGGCTCACGAGAAATTGGCTGCCATCAAAGTGAAGGTGGGCTACCCTGACGTTTGGGAAGATTATACAGAAGCGACAGTCGACACCACGAAGAGTCTTGTTGAGAACTATATCGCCCTCACGCATTTTGCCAGTGTCAAGTCGATGCGCGAGATTGGTCAGCCAGTAGACAAGAACAAATGGTATATGACTCCTCAGACAGTCAACGCCTACTACAGTCCGCTGAACAACGAGATTGTTTTCCCTGCAGGAATCCTTCAGCCTCCATTCTTCTATGCCGAGGGTGACGACGCGGTGAACTACGGTGCTATCGGCGTGGTGATTGGTCACGAAATGACTCACGGTTTTGACGATCAAGGTCGCCAGTTTGGCAAAGACGGAAACTTGCACGAATGGTGGACGGCTACCGACGCTGAACAGTTCAAGGCTGCCACCGAGCGACTCAAAAACCGCTTCTCAGAGGTGGTTGTAATCGATTCGATGCACTGCAACGGCGAGTTGACGCTCGGTGAGAACATAGCCGACCTCGGTGGACTCAACATTGCGCACCAAGCCTTTTTGAACACGTTGAAAGGGGGTTCAGACCCAATGATCGACGGTCAGACGGCAGATCAGCGTTTTATCTATGCCTACTCAAGAATTTGGGCAGGAAACTACCGCGACGAATACCTCCGTCAGCAGGTGATCACCGACCCACACGCCAACGGTCGATACAGAGTGAACACCCAGTTGCCAATGTTAGACTTCTTCTATAGTGCCTTTGGAATCACAGAATCAGACTCCATGTATGTTGCGCCAGCAGATAGAATCGTGATTTGGTAAAAATATCGTTAACTTTGTCATCCTTAAAGTTAAGAATTGAAAACAAGTCTATGGCGGACAGTGATGTGATCATAATAAAAAATGCGCACGTTCATAACCTGAAGGGGGTGGACGTGAGCATACCGCGAAATAAATTTACTGTTATCACCGGACTCTCTGGGTCTGGCAAGTCTTCGTTGGCCTTCGACACGCTCTATGCTGAGGGTCAACGTCGTTATGTAGAGAGCCTCTCTTCGTATGCGCGTCAGTTCTTAGGCAGGATGAGCAAACCTGAAGTGGATTTCATCAAAGGAATACCGCCCGCTATTGCCATTCAGCAGAAGGTCAACACGCATAATCCACGTTCTACGGTGGGCACTTCGACTGAGATATACGAATACCTCAAACTCCTGTTCGCAAGAATTGGTAAAACCTACTCCCCTATTTCGGGATGTGAGGTCAAAAAGCATAAAATCAGCGATGTAATCGATTACATTTTTTCTTTCCCCGAAGGAACGAAGGGCATGGTGCTTTCTCCGTTCATTGTTCCTAAAGGAAGAGATATCGCACAGCAGTTGGAAGTCTTGTCGAAGCAAGGCTACAATCGTGTTGAAGCGGATGGCGAGGTGATGCGTATCGAGGAGTTGCTGGCAAGTAGCGATGTCTCGAAGAAGAAGCGTGTGGTCTTGGTAGTCGACCGTTTTGCTGTGAAAAACGATGCCGACACCTCCAACCGTCTGACAGAGTCCATTCAAGAGGCTTTTTCGGAAGCAGACGATACTTGTATCATCCGAATCTATGAGAAGGGAGCAGAGCCTGTTGAGAGAGCCTTCTCGAAGAAATTTGAAGCCGATGGCATAACTTTCGAGGAGCCGAGCGATATGATGTTCAGCTTCAACACACCGTTAGGAGCATGCCCCACTTGCGAGGGATTTGGCAAGGTGATGGGCATCGACGAGGATTTGGTGATACCAGACAAGTCAAAGTCCGTTTACGAAGGAGCGGTGGCTTGTTGGCGAGGCGATAAGATGTCGGAATGGCAGCAGTATTTCGTGCTGAATGCAGGTCGACAGAAATTCCCAGTTCACAAGGCGTATATGCACTTGTCGCAGGAGGAAAAAGACCTTTTGTGGCATGGAAACGACAAAATCCAAGGCATCGACGCTTTTTTTGATTTTGTAAAAGAGAATCAGTATAAGATACAATACAGGGTGATGATGGCACGTTATCGAGGCAAGACAACGTGTCCAGATTGCCATGGCAGCCGTTTGCGCAAAGAGGCAAGTTATGTGAAAGTGGCAGGCAAGACTATCACAGAGTTGGTTTCTATGCAGGTGGAAGAACTGGCAACCTTTTTCGAGAACATAGAGTTGACGGAGCAAGAGCAACAGTTGTCGAAACGGTTGTTGACGGAGATTCGTCATCGGTTGCAGTTGCTCAACGAGGTAGGCTTGAGTTACCTCACGCTGAATCGTCTCTCTAATTCCCTTTCGGGCGGTGAGAGTCAGCGTATCAATCTGGTAACCTCATTGGGTAGCAGTTTGGTTGGTTCGCTTTATGTGTTGGATGAACCAAGTATCGGTTTGCATCCGCGCGACACGCACCTGCTGATTGGCGTATTGCGCAAATTACAGCAGTTGGGCAACACGGTGGTCGTAGTGGAGCATGACGAGGAGTTCATGCGTGCTGCCGACTACATCGTGGATATCGGTCCAGATGCAGGTCGTTTAGGTGGCGAAGTGGTTTGGCAAGGGCCAATCACAGATGAAGTGTTGAACGACAAAGCATTATGCGAGAGAAGTTACACTTTGAAATATCTGAAGGGAACGGAGCAGATTGAAGTGCCTCGTTACCGCCGTCCGTGGAACAACTATATTGAGGTAACGGGCGTTTGCCACAACAACCTCAAAGGCATCGACGTGAAATTTCCTTTGAACGTGCTGACAGTCGTTACAGGTGTGAGCGGTTCAGGAAAGTCGTCTTTGGTCTACGATGTGCTGTATAATGCGTTGAAACGCAATTTCGATGAGACGGCAGACAAGCCAGGTTCTTACAGCGAACTGAAAGGCAGTCTGAACGCCTTACATGGTGTGGAGTTTGTCGACCAAAATCCAATCGGAAAATCGTCTCGCTCCAACCCTGTAACCTACGTCAAAGCATACGACGACATTCGCAAACTCTTCTCCGACCAACAGTTGTCAAAACAAATGGGCTACGGTCCAGGCTATTTCTCTTTCAACACAGAAGGAGGCCGCTGCGAAGAGTGCAAGGGTGAAGGTACAATCACCGTTGAGATGCAGTTCATGGCAGACTTGGTGATGCCGTGCGAAGCATGTCAAGGCAAACGATTCAAGTCGGATATACTCGAGGTGTTAGTCAGAGGAAAATCCATCTATGATGTGTTGGAAATGACTGTCAATCAGGCAGTTGAGTTTTTCTCAGAGTCAACCACTGCCGTCGAGAAAAAGATCGTGCGCAAGTTGAAGACTTTGCAAGATGTTGGTTTAGGCTATGTAAAGTTAGGTCAGCCGTCAGACACGCTTTCAGGCGGTGAGAGTCAGCGTGTTAAGTTGGCAGACATATTGGGTACGGAGAAGCCAGAACCCACGCTTTTCATCTTCGATGAGCCAACCACAGGATTGCATTTTCACGATGTGAAGACGCTTCTGAAAGCATTTAACGCACTGATTGCCAATGGTCATTCCGTCTTGATTGTCGAGCATGACATGGACGTGGTGAAATCGGCTGATTATGTGATAGATATCGGTCCAGAGGGCGGTAAAGACGGTGGAGAAGTTGTCTTTGCTGGCACACCTGAGGAATTGGCACAGTGTGAGAAATCGCATACGGGCAGGTTCTTAAAGGAAAAACTGAAACAGCATTAGTTTCATAAAAAATTAGATAAAACGTTGAAAAACAGATAGGAATGGGAGATTTAAAAGCAGACTATAAAGACGACATACGCGAGGCAGTTCGTGTGATGCGAGCAGGCGGACTAATCCTCTACCCTACCGACACGGTGTGGGGAATCGGCTGTGATGCCAATAATGAAGAGGCAGTGCGCAAGGTATACGAATTGAAAAGACGTTCCGACAGCAAGGCGTTGATTGTGTTGACCGACCATTTGGCGAAGTTGGAGCGTGTTGTCGAGGAGGTGCCAGAAGTGGCATACGACTTGATCGAAGTAACCGAGAAGCCATTGACAATCATCTATTCGGGGGCCAAAAACTTAGCCAAGAATTTGATTGCAGAAGATGGTAGCGTCGGCATCCGTTTGACGAAAGAAGCCTTTTCAAAAGACCTATGCGAAGCGTTCAGAATGCCAATTGTCTCTACCTCAGCCAATATCAGTGGCGAACCAACTGCCCATTGTTTCGACGAGATATCAGATGAAATTAAGAATGGCGTTGATTATATCGTCAAATACCGACAAAAAGACAAGTCAAAAGCCGAGCCATCCTCTATCATCAAATTAGAGCCAGGTGGCGTGGTTACGATTATCAGAAAATAGCGAGTAAGGTTTGAATGGTTCTGCAAAGAAATTTTTGTTGATAGAACTGTTGATTTTACAAAAACAAATTGAAGAGAAAAAACTAAAATAGTTTCTTTATAATCGCCTCTACGTTGGGGGCAATTAAAATTGTTCGGATGGATGTTATACTAAATGTTCTCAGTCTTTTAGGATCTCTTGCCATGTTCCTCTATGGTATGAAGATTATGAGCGAAGGACTTGAGAAATTGGCAGGAGATCAGTTGCGCAATATTTTATCTGCTATGACGCAAAACCGCTTTGCGGGAGCCTTAACGGGTATGGTTGTAACAGCACTGATTCAGAGTTCGAGTGCTACCACTGTGATGGTGGTGAGTTTTGTAAACGCAGGATTGATGACCTTGGGTCAGTCTATCGGTGTCATTATGGGTGCGAACATTGGTACGACCGTAACGGCATGGATCATCTCGGCGATAGGTTTCAAGGTTGACATAGCAGCCTTTGCGATACCTCTTTTGGCAGTCGGAATGCCATTGATATTCTCAGGCAAATCAAAACGCAAGAGTTTAGGTGAGTTCATTTTCGGATTCTCATTTCTCTTCATGGGATTGAGTTTCTTGCAGAGTTCTGCCAACAGTCTCGATATCGGTGGAGCAGTAGCAAATATGCTCTCACATATTCCGTGCGATAGTTTCTTCACAATCATCCTCTTTGTCATTGTCGGATGTGTGGTTACGATGATTGTACAGGCAAGTGCGGCTACAATGGCTATCACCTTGATGCTCTTCGATATGCACATTCCTGGCTTCGGATTCGAGCAAGCAGCAGCCTTGGCAATGGGTCAGAATATCGGTACGACAATCACAGCATTCATGGCTTCCCTGACAGCCAACACACAAGCAAAAAGAGCCGCTTTAGCCCACATGTTCTTCAATGTCTTCGGAGTCATCGTGGTGTTGTTTGTTTTCTACCCTGCTTGTAATGCCGTTTCTTGGTTTGTTACCGATGTGATGGGCGCACAAAACAACGACTTGTATAAACTGTCTGCCTTCCACACTGCTTTCAACGTGGTGAACACTTGTTTGTTGATTGGTTTCGTTAAGCAGATTGAGCAGTTCGTTTGCAAGGTTCTTCCAATGAAGGAACAAGACGAGGAGTACCGTTTGCGCTATATCTCTTCTGGAATGTTGTCAACTGCCGAACTTTCACTCTTAGAGGCTAAAAAGGAGATCCAAAACTTTGGATGCCGTGTGAAGAAGATGTTCGGTTTCGTAGGCGATTTACTAAAGATTGAGAAAGACGAAGAGTTCAACAAACTCTATTCAAGAATTGAGAAATACGAGCGTATCACCGACGATATGGAGGTGGAGATAGCCAAGTATCTACAGCGTGTGGGCGAAGGCCGACTCTCCAACGAGTCGAAGGCGCAGATGCAGCAAATGTTCAAGCAAATCTCCGAATTGGAGAGTATCGGCGATTCATGCTACAATTTGGCAAGGACTTTAGACCGTCGCAAGCAGAACATCAAAGATAAATTCACCGACGAGCAGATGAACCACATCCACGAGATGATGGAGATTGTGGGTCGTTCGCTCGATCAGATGGTGAAGACCCTCGACATCAACGAAAAGGACGTCGATATCAACAACTCGCTCAACGTTGAGAATGAAATCAACAACTACCGTACTCGTTTGAAGAGTCAGAACCTTGCAGACATCAACAGTGGCGTTTACGACTATCAGTTGGGTGTCTACTATATGGACTTCATCTCAGAGTGCGAGAAATTGGGCGATTATGTCTTGAATGTGGTGCAGGCTACTACAGCGCAAACCAACGCATAATTAAAGGTTTTACGATAGAGAAAATCGGCAATGTTTTCGGATGTTGCCGATTTTTCATATAGTGAAGATATGAACACGATAGTTGAGAGAAACGGAAAATTGAGAGTTGAAGGCAGTCAGTTGGTCAACGAGACAGGACAAATCGTTCAGTTGCGTGGTATGAGTACGCATGGATTGGCTTGGAATCCAAATACCTACAATGAGGAATCATTACAAACATTGGTCAACGACTGGGGCATCACGCTCTTTCGCATAGCCGTCTACACGCACGAGTGGGGAGGCTACTGCACTGAGCAGTGGAAGTCGAAGGAAGCATACAACGAGGAAATTGACAAGTTAGTGCAGTTGTGTGGCAAATTAGGCATCTACTGCATCGTCGATTGGCATATCTTGAACGAAGGCAGTGGCGACCCCAATTTCACTTTAGAGGATGCGAAGATTTTCTGGAATGAAATTTCAAAACGATATTCGCACGCTCAACATGTTCTGTATGAGATCTGTAACGAACCAAACGGAGCAAACGTCGATTGGGCAGTAGTAAAACGATATGCAGTGCAAATTATCCCCGTGATTCGACAGAACGACCCTTCCACAGTCATTATCTGTGGCACCCCCACTTGGAGCCAGGATGTAGACAAAGCAGCCCTCGCCCCCCTATCGTACGGCAACCTGATGTATGCCCTCCATTTCTATGCAGGCACTCACGGCGCAGAATTACGTCAGAGAGCCGATAAAGCCTTGCTGCAAGGATTACCTATCTTCGTCACTGAATTTGGCCTCTCACAAGCCGATGGCAATGGCGGTGTCTTTGTTGAGGCTTGCAACGAGTGGATGAAATGGATGGATGCGCACCATCTCAGTTGGGCAAACTGGAGTTTCTCGGACATTGACGAATCATCGGCAGCTTTACAGCACGGCACAGTGGCACAGCGAGACTGGAATCGAGTTTCTGCAAGCGGAGAGTATGTGAAAGGCAGATTGCTTCAGTCAAAGCAAAAATAAATGTCAGAACGAAGTTTCAACCCTTCATCCTGACATTTCCTTTTATGGAGTCTATTCGACTATTTCTTTCCGAACAAGCCACCCAATGAGCTTGCAAGTTTTCCCAATGTTGACGCGGTGCTTGAGCTTCCACCCAAAGCAGAGAGGACTGAAGACAAGTCTAATCCGCCGCTCTTCTTCTGCACTGCAGATACGATTCCGCTGATGATGGTTGGCAAAAGACTGGTTGCCAAACTAGTTGTTGAAGCAGACAAGCCCAACTTTGATGCTACCTGTGATGAGAAGATAGAAGATGCCAAACTGGTTATCGAACTACTTGATGCTGAGGTGGAACCAGACAACAAAGAAGTGATCTGTGAGATTCCATCCTTAGAGGTTGCTGTTTGTTTCAAACTGTTCAAAACAGAATCAGACAATCCACTAATTACACTGCTTGTCAATTCACTTTTTCCTGACGCAGCAGCTTTCACCTGACTTGCGATTAAATCTGTTATTGATGCCATACTTTATCTTTTAATTGGTTAATGTGCAATAAAGGTATAAAAAAGACCGGCAAAAATTAGTCTTTTATCATACATTTTTTTTGCAATTTTTTCTTTAATGTCCTTATATAGGTTTGGTTGGTTCAAATAAAGGCAAGACACCCCAAAGCCCTAATATCTACTCCACCTGTTGCTCACGCCATTCCACAGGGGTTACACCCACTATTTTTTTGAACATACGAGAGAAATGTTGCGGATATTGGAATCCTAATTCGTATGCCACCTGACTAATGGATTTTGAAGGGTCTAACACCAAATCTTTGCTGATATTGATGATTTTGCTTTGGATAAACTCCTGAGCGGTTTTGCCCGTCTCCTTTTTAACCAAATCGCCGAAGTAGTTGGGAGACAAGCAGACTTTCTGCGCACAATATTTCACCGAGGGTAGACCATTCTGCACCGATTCGTGATTGATAAAATATTCGTTCAAGACATTCTCGAACTGACTCAAAACTCCCTTGTTGACAGTCTCGCGTGTTACGAACTGACGCTCATAGAAACGCAGACAATAGTCTAATAGAAGTTCAACATTCGTGGCAATCAGTCGCTTACTCAGACGGTCGGTTGCGCCCTTGATCTCATTTTGGATATTCATCAGACAATCCAAGAAAACCTTCCTTTCTTGTTCCGATAGATGAAGCGCCTCGTTCACCTCGTATGAGAAGAAATTATACTCGTGCATTCGTTTGCCCAAAGGCGTACCAGAAACCAAATCAGGATGAAACAAAAGAGCGTACCCTTTAGGTTGAAACTCTTCGCCATTATCATCACGACCATACACTTGATCGGGAGCGATAGCCACCACCGTACCTTCTTGATAATCATACGTTTGTCTGCCATAGATTAAATCGCCGCACTTCACCTCTTTCAGAAATACCGTATAAAAGCCAGGCAACATACGGAAGTGTTTCATAACACGAGCCTCACTAAAGTCGATAACAGAAACAAGCGGATGATACGTTTTCACCCCTACCCAATCATTATATTCCTTAATCGTTTTGAAATTTAAAACCTCACTCATAGTTCATCCGCTTTTTTGTTTTTTCACTTTCGAAACGGAAAATTAACAAAAAAATGAGAAATGGTGAAGACGAAACGGCACAAAAAGGGCTATCCGTGCTACCTAAACACATAGTTGAAGCCAAACGAAAGTTGCTCCTGCACCTGAATCTGAGCCTCTTCGTCCTTTGGTGTGTTGTCGAAACGCATGATAAGCGACAAACGCGTACTAAGGTATCTGTTGATGATAAACTTGCCGACCACCTCCCAATCGAACTCAATATTGCGACTATCGTACGAACTGAAGAAGTCGATACGCGAGGTGAGGTTGATTTCTTTAGAGAATTGCCAATCCAACTTTGCTTGAACGAGGTAGCCCAAATAACTGGTGTGGTTCTCGGTGCTATCCAAGCCCACCGTCAGATGGTCGATACGATCATCCGTCATAAAGATGAGTTTGTAGGCAAACGGAGCCAGACGGAGCGTTGTCTTCTTATTATAGCGACATTCCATACCCAAACTGAGGAAGAGTCGAGATGGAGACAAGAAACCCGTAACTACGACATTGGAGTTGGTCGTTTTGTAACCAGTGAAGAGCGAGGTGTTGAAATCCGCCCCAGCACTGTAATAGACCTTCTTGGAGAACCACGTCTGATAAGCCAGCAATGAGGAGATGCGAACGAGGTCGTTGTTCACACGGAAAGCGCGGATGGTGTCCTCGCTCGTGTTGTAGAATCCGATTTTGACATCAAAATCATTCTCCCATAGAAGACGGTCTTTGGTGTAGTCAATATTATAGTCGAAGATGGTCAAGAAAGTGGCGTTTGGCGTACCACCCTTATACCAGTTGTCAGTAACATAATACTGAGAGAACTGAACTGCCAGATTTCCGAAGAAAGCCCAAGCCGATTTTTCCCTTTGTTTAAGATATTTTTTCAGATTATCAGCAGGAGGAACTACGATGCCCATCGGCTCCAATCCGCTGATTCGCATTTCACGGTCGCCCCCTTTCACATCATCGATAGAAGCGTCATACTCATGCAAGTCGCAGTAGTCGATTAACTCTGGCGCATCCAATGATATTTTACTGACAATGCGGCGATTCAATTTCGTGTTGCGCTCCAAAACCTCATGTTTTTTTTCAAAACCCGACTTTGTGAATGGCGGCAATTCGTTTTGGTACTCATAGCGGAAAGGCTTAGCAGAAAAAAGAGGCAGCAAATCCGAAGTCCTTATTGAATCAAAGACGATGGTAGGCCAGATAGAAGGCGAAACACCCTCCGACTGAGACGCCTCGCCCACCGACACAGCATCCTGCGCACTTCCCAACAGAGCAGAAAGCAGCAATACCATCAACAGAACGATGCGACGAAAAAACGATCTCATTTCAACCTTACAGAATCAATAATAATTGTCAGAGTCGCAAAATTAACGAAATATTTTTCACAACATACTATATTTGCAATCGTTAAGGGAATTAAATATAGAATTATGATTAGACAGATTTTAAGTACTGGATTAGTCGGGTTCATCCTATTAGGTGCAGTGATGACCTCGTGCGATTGTGAAGATTGCGATTGCGACTTCATCAATGTCGAGTATAAACTTGTCAACAATAGCGACCACGTTGTTATGTTGAAAAGCAGATCCTCGTATGATAACAAATATCCCAACAAGTTACTGAAGCCCGGAGATAGCACCCTCATACCAACCTACTACTCTGGTTGTGAATATACTTCTGTTCCTGCTGATTTCTACAAGGAAGTGGTTTACGACAGCATATACGCATACGACTACAAATATGTTTGGATTCACAACATCTTGTACGACAGAGACGCTACATACAAATACATCAACACAACGGATGAAGGAGAATACACACTAAATCATTTCCGTGCCGTCATCACAAACAAAGACTTCAACTATATGAGGACGGAGGTATCTGAAGTCCACGAATATCGATTGGTGAACCAATGCGGAGAGAGAATGATCATCAGTTCGGGAGAAGGACGATTTGCCAAGAGAGACACAATCGCAATGAACGATAGTCTTATCATCAACGTAAAGAAAAATTCTGAAGTTCCTTACCGAGATGTTTTCTACAATAACAGTTTTTATAATTCAAAATTCCAAGTCATCTTTGGCAAGGAAACGAAAGTCAGCCTTTCTTATTGCGACTTTGACACTCGCTTCAACTACGACCTCATCTCTTTCGATGTCGACACCGCTGTTTTTCGTTATGTCGTAACTGAAAAAGACTACGATGAGGCGAAGAGAGATTACAGACGCTATCAGTCGAATTGACCAGTCGAATTGACCGTTATTCGCGATAGCGTTTAATCACATTATACGCCACATAAATGCCAAGTTCGCCAGCCTTGCTGAGGTCGGCTACACCCTTGTCGTTCTCGCCAATCATCAGATAACAGAGTCCACGGTTGAAGTAGGCTTCAGCGAAATCAACCTCCAAGGAGATGGCGTTGGTGTAGTTGGCAATGGCATTGCGATAGTCTTTCATTGACGAGAGCAGGTTGCCACGATTGAACCACGCGAACGGGAATTTCTGATATTGCTTGCAAACCTCTTCGTAATCCTTTTGGATCATCTCGTAGGTGAGTTTGTTCTCGTAGTAATCGAAGGTGGTCAGCGATTCTTTCTTTGCGATATCATCCTTCAGCGAATACTCATATTCCAACTTCTTCATTCGGAAATTCGCACGAATGAAATAATAGATCCACCGGTCGTTCTCTTGTGCAAGTTCCAAACCTTTCGTCAAGTCCTCGATGGCACTGTCATAGTCTGAAATGACCTCGAACTGGATGGCACGTTGCAGGTAAAGTTCGGGAGCGACTGTTTTGGAGAGTTTAGCCGTCAGTTTGTCAATTTCTTGGAAAGCGACATCCAACCGTTTGTTGTCGACCTCACTGTTCGAGATAGAGAATTTCTTTTCCAATTTGCCCGACTGATTGAAATTCTCCAAATTCTTATCGTAGTAAGTCGAACGCAGAACATTCGATTTCTTCTGAGGATAATAAGTCAACAAGAAATTAGGCTCTGGTTCGATATGGAAATTCACATTCTGAACACGACCGCGCGACTCGTTTTTGTAGGAAAGACGGCGCATTTGTTCCTCCTTGTCGGCAACCACCAATTTGTTGTGATTTCCGAGGTTCTTATCCGATTTTTTTCTTGTTGAAGAGGTGGAATCCGCCTTGACAATATCTTTTTTCGTGATTTTACGTTGACGAAGGAGCATTGCCGTGTTGTAGTCTTTCTCAGCCCCAGTCTTGTCGAATTTTTTGAATTTTGCCTCACCACGACCGTAGTAGGCAGGAAAGAAATCAGGATGCTTCTTGATAATCGTGTTATAGTCGGCTATTGCCTTGTTGAGTTCGCCTAGATCAGATTGCAAGAGCGCACGATTATAGATGGCAAAATCATTGTCGGGTTCCATCTCGATTACACGGTCGAAATCCTCGATAGCACGGTTTTTATCGCCCACCTCCGTACGAAGGATTCCACGGTTGTAGTAGGCGTTTGTGTTATACGGATCTAATTGAATGACGTGGTCATAATCGTCCATTGCGCCTCGCAAGTTGTTGAGTTGATAACGAACAAGTCCACGGTTGATATAAAATCCCGTTCGATAGGGTTCGATGCGGATAGCCTCGTCGAAATCTGCCAATGACTTGGTATATTCGTTCATCGCATAGTAGACATAACCACGAGCAGCAAGTCCATCGGCACTGAACTTGTCGATCTCAAGCACCTTCTCAAAATCTTTCAGAGCCATTGCCGTATCTTCATTTTGCAGATAAGCATATCCCCGATTGAGGTATGCCTCCTTGAAATGAGGGAATTTTTCTATGGTAACCGAGAAATCCTTCACTGCCTGCGCATAGTCTTCGCCTTGCATCGAGGCATAACCTTTGCAGAGTAGCAACGCACGACTGTCGGGCGAAAATTCCAATCCCTTGTCAAAATCAGCCTGAGCCTCCGCTGTTTTGCCCAAGTAGACACGAGCGATACCACGGCAGCGGTAAGCCTCACTCAAGAAAGGGTTGCGTTCCAAGGCCAAAGAGCAATCTTCTTCTGCCCCTTTGTAATCCTCCAAACTGATTTTGGCGACAGCACGGTAGAAATAAGGTTCGGGCAGGTGGGGTTTCACCCGAATCACCTGATTGAAATATTGAATGGAGAGGACATAATCCTCAAAATAGAGTGCATTTCTACCAATCGCCAAAACACGATTTGTATTGATTTGAGCCTGACAGATAGACGCCAAGCAGAAGAAAAGAATGAGAATTCGATATTTCATAAACCCTCTTTTGGTGTTGCAAAATTACGATTAGCCGAACAAAATTTTGAATGCGTCCTCCACTTTTCTGGCGTAGCAGACTTCAATGGAGCGATTGCGTATATCCAAGTTTTTATATTCGGGAATGATGATACGTTTGAAACCTAACTTCTCTGCCTCCGAGATTCGCTGTTCGATGCGGTTGACTGGACGAATTTCGCCCGAGAGACCCACCTCACCAGCCAAGCACGTTTGACCATCTATAGCGATATCCATATTTGAAGAGAGTATTGCACTGATAATTGCCAAATCAATAGCAGGGTCGTTAATTCTTAGTCCGCCAGCGATGTTAAGATAAACATCCTTCTGAGCTAGTTTGAATCCGACACGTTTCTCTAAGACTGCCAACAACATATTCAACCGACGAATGTCGAATCCTGTAGCCGAGCGTTGCGGCATACCGTAGGCTGCGGTACTCACCAACGCTTGCGCCTCAATCAAGAAAGGCCGAATACCTTCTATCGCCGCCCCGATGGCAGTGCCACTCAATCCTTCATGATTGTTGCTCAGCAATAATTCCGACGGATTGCTCACCTCACGCAAGCCATTCTGACGCATCTCGAAGATACCCAATTCTGCCGTGCTACCGAAACGATTCTTGATAGAACGCAAAATTCGGTACATATAATGTTGGTCGCCTTCAAATTGCAAAACCGTGTCGACGATATGCTCTAAAACCTTCGGGCCAGCGATGTTTCCCTCCTTATTAATATGTCCAATCAGCAAAACAGGAACGCCACTCTCCTTCGCAAATTTCAGAATCTGAGCAGAACACTCGCGCACCTGCGAGACACTACCCGGCGAAGACTCCACCATCTCTGTGGAAATCGTCTGAATAGAGTCGATGATCACCAAATCGGGATTGACATTCTTAATATGGACGAAAATATTCTCGAGCGATGTTTCGCTAACGATATAGCAATTAGGATTTTCGGGAATATCCAAGCGGTCGGCTCTTAAACGCAATTGCTTCGTACTCTCCTCGCCCGACACATACAAAGTCTTTTTTCCTTTGATGTTCAGAACGATTTGCAATACCAAAGTAGACTTTCCGATACCAGGTTCACCGCCAATCAAAGTCAATGAGCCAGGAACGATTCCACCACCCAAAACACGGTTGAACTCGTTGTTTCCTGTATCGTCGCGCGTCTCCTCGGAAGTCTCCACATCTTGCAGTCGCTGAGGTTTCGCCTTCTCCGTAGGGAGCAACCCACTGGCATGCGCAGGCTGTTTATCCTGTCGGATGACCTCCTCAACGTAGGTGTTCCATTCACCACACGCAGGACACTTGCCGACCCACTTGGCAGCTTCAGCACCACAATTCTGACAGACGTAAACAGACTTCGTTTTTGCCATGTTTTTCTATATTATATTCCCTTTATTCAAACGATAATGTAGATGTGGCTGAACCAACCGTCAGTTTCACAGTTCGACCTAAATAGGTGGAAAGATTTTCTGTGTCATGACCGATATTCACACCATACATCACTGGAATATTTAACGATTCAAATGCCCCTTTTATTATCTCGTTCAACGGTTCATCACTTCCTTGCGTGTTGTTGATGAACTCGCCCACTACGACACCTTTGATGCAATCCAACTTGCCACTCAGTTTGAGATTCTGCAACATTCGGTCAATGCTATAGTTGGCTTCTCCCGTATCTTCAATAAGCAAAATGGCATTTTTCACATTCAAATCATACAAAGTGCCACCTAAACTATAGATTATGGAGAGATTTCCACCCACCAATCGACCTTCGGCCTCACCTTCAATGCAATTGCTGTTTGTTGCGATACTGTGGTTCTTCAACGTACCGAAAAGGGCAGAATGAAGAGATTCCACACTTTTCTCGTCGGTGAAACTCTTCACCATTGCTCCGTGGATTGTCTCAACCCCTTCATTGTTCAGCAGAGCATGGAAGGCGGTCAAATCACTATAGCCCACCATCCACTTCGGACTTTTCATAAATTCCGTCATATCAAGGTAGGGAAGCACTTGAACAGCCCCATATCCACCACGAGCCGCTATGATTGCACGAATATTCGGGTTATCTAACAGTTTTTGCAATCCTTCAATACGCTCACTTTGCGTGCCTGCATATCGACCGTCATCGCCATACAGATTTTCAGCCTCAACGACATTCAAGCCCCAACTCTGCAATTTCGCAATACCCGTTGCCAGTTCACTTTTCGTCACTTTGTTCGAAATCGCAAAAACTGCCACAGTATCACCCTCTTTGAGGTATGCCGGACGAATATCCTCCGTCACCTCTTTAATGTCTTTATCTAAATAAACTTTTTGAGAATAATAACTATCATTCTCATTGGTGATATACTGATTCGTTATATACTCTTTCTTGCAAGAAGAAAAAGCAGTAAGCAACATCAAGAAAGAGAAGAAAAGCAAATTTCGTTTCATAATCTATATTTCATTTTTGGGATGTGCTACAAACACGACCCAACAAGTCGCCGAAATCGTCGCCGTAGATATCCACATCGTAGAACTCACCTTTTTTCAGTCTGCCACACTCTTCTTTTTTGATCAACACTTCAGTATCAACCTCTGGCGAATCAAATTCTGTTCGTCCGATATAATATTGATCATCACTTCTGTCGATAATCACTTTGAGTGTCTTTCCAACTTTGGCTTCCGTCAACTCGGTCATAATTTGTTCCTGAACACTCATGATTTCATCCACTCGACGCGCTTTCTCCTCCTGAGGCACATCATCCTCCATTTTAGCAGACGGTGTTCCTTCCTCTTCACAGTAGGCAAACGCACCCATACGGTCGAAGCGAGTCTCCTTCACGAAATCGAGCAACTCATTAAACTGCGCCTCTGTCTCGCCAGGGAAACCGACCATCAAGGTTGTGCGCAAACAGATGCCTGGCACCTCTTCACGAATGCGCTTGATCAAATCAATCGTCTCCTGTTTCGTGATTCTGCGGTGCATATTCTTCAGCACCTCATCGTCGATATGTTGCAACGCAATGTCCAAATACTTGCAGACATTGTCTCGTTCACGAATGACACGCAACAAATCGTATGGGAAATTAGTAGGATAAGCATAGTGAAGACGAATCCACTCCACCCCTTTCACATCCGAGATACGCTCGACCAACTCTGCGATTTTATACTCACCATAGAGATCTTTCCCGTAGTAAGTCAAATCTTGTGCAATGATTTGGAACTCCTTAACTCCTTGTGTTACAAGCCATTCTACCTCAGCGACAATCTCCTCCATCGGACGAGACTGATATTTTCCCGTGATGAGCGGAATAGCACAATAAGCGCAATGCTGATTACAACCCTCTGCAATCTTGATATATGCGTAGTGTTTCGGTGTTGAAATCTTCCGTTGCGCAGCCTTATCTTCTTGATACTCAGCACCTAAGTCGGTTACAATGTCTTTCCAAGAGAACTTTCCGTAGTACTTGTCCACCTCAGGAATCTCCATTTCCAAGTCTTTCATATATCTTTCTGAAAGACAACCCATTACGAACAATTTTTCTATCTTACCCTTCTTCTTTGCCTCAGCATATTTCAGAATTTGCTCGATAGACTCCTCTTTCGCATCACCGATAAAACCGCAAGTGTTGATAATCACGATTTTACCTTTCGGACGTTTCGGGTCGAAGTTCGTCTGATAGCCAACAGCATCCAACTGCTGAGCCAGACGCTCGGCATCAACAAGGTTTTTGGAACAGCCCATGCACACGATGTCTACTTCATTGTTTTTTTCATCGTGTTTAGGTATTAAGGAACAAGTCGACAATCCTGGCATCATAACCAAATCTCAATATGTAAAATTAGATAGACTATTTCTTGAAGAGCGAATCAACAAACTCTCGCTTGTTGAACACCTGCAGATGCTCGATACCCTCGCCCACGCCAATATACTTGACTGGAATCTTGAACTGGTCGGAGATACCAATGACAACACCACCCTTGGCAGTGCCATCCAACTTAGTGATAGCCAACGAAGTAACCTCGGTTGCCTTGGTGAATTGCTTAGCCTGCTCGAAGGCATTCTGACCCGTCGAGCCATCCAACACCAACAACACATCGTGAGGTGCGTTTGGCACGATTTTCTGCATCACCTGCTTGATCTTCGTCAACTCGTTCATCAAATTGACCTTATTGTGCAGACGACCTGCCGTATCGATGATAACGACATCCGCGCCATTGGCCTTGGCAGAAGAAAGCGTATCGAAAGCCACCGAAGCAGGGTCTGCCCCCATCTTCTGCTTTACAACAGGACAACCTACACGCTCGCCCCAGATGACCAACTGTTCAACCGCAGCAGCACGGAACGTATCAGCAGCACCCAAGTAAACCTTCTTACCAGCCTTCTTGAATTGATAAGCCAACTTTCCGATCGTCGTTGTTTTGCCAACACCATTCACACCGACCACCATAATCACGTATGGTCCGTCAGTCTCTGGCACAGAAAACTCGCTACCGTCCGTTGTGTTGTTCTCCTCAAGAAGTTGAGCAATCTCGTCCTTGAGAATAGAGTTCAACTCGTCAGTGTTGACATACTTATCGCGTGCGACGCGCTTTTCAATTCTTTCGATGATTTTCAAAGTCGTATCGACACCCACGTCAGAAGTGATGAGAACTTCCTCCAAATTATCCAGCACCTCATCGTCCACTTTGGTTTTACCAACCACCGCGCGGGCAATTTTCGTGAGGAAACTGTCTTTCGTTTTTTCGAGGCCTTTGTTCAAATCCTCTTTCTTTTCTTTTGAAAAAATGCTAAATAGACCCATATTCTTTCGTTAATCAAATACAAAGATACAATAAACCTCTCATTTTTTATTCGTACCTTTGTCGTTAAATCAAAATTTAGGAAGAGAGATGAAGAAAATTCTTGTCATTGCCGCTACTTTTTGTGCTTTTTCAGTCGGTTCATCGGTCTGGGCGCAGAAATCTAACGACTACACACGTCCCGACAAATTATTTTTGGATGGGAAAGAATTTTATGACACCAAACAATACGGAGCCGCCTACTACAAATTCAACGAGTATCTGAACACGATCAAGAAAGACCGTTCGGCTTTGTATGGCGAAACGGAATATTTCATAGCGGTTTGCGCCTACGAATTGGGTAAGAAAGACGCTCGCAAAAGGTTGGAAACTTTCTTGAAAGACGACCCTTCTTCAATCTACGCCGACCGTGCGCATTTCTTAGAGGGAACGATTCACTACAACCGTGAGGATTACGCTGACGCGGTGAAAGATTTCGAGGCTTGCAAGGTGAAGAAACTGTCGAAAGACGAACAAGCGGACTATCTTTTCCGTTCCGGCTATGCTTATTTGGAGACGAACAGCCTCAACAAAGCACAAGAGCAATTTTCCGTGCTGTTGTCGGACTCTACTCGCTACAATCTGTCGGCTAAATATTACAAGGCATATATCGACTATGTCAACAAGGATTACGAATTGGCATATCCAGTTTTCGAGGAGTTGCAAAACGAGGAGTCGTATGATAAGGTAGTGCCTTACTATCTCTTCCAGATTTATTATGCGCAACGCAAATACGACAAGGTATTGGAGTCGGGCGAAGCATTATTGCAGAAAGACTCTGCAAATGTCAATAACACAGAGGTTTACCGTATCCTCGGTGAGTGCTACTACCAACGCAAGGACTATCAGAACACCATCAAATATTTGTCTCTCTATCAAGAGAAAAGCGACCAAGTGGTTCGAGACAACATGTATATGTTAGGAAACTCTTATTATCAGATGGGCGACTATGTTGATGCTATCGAGAGTTTCCAAGCGGTTACTTCTGTCGAGGATGCGATGAGCCAGAATGCCTACCTCTACTTGGGTTCTTGCTATGTGAAGGATGAAAACCTGAGCAACGCACGTCTCTGCTTCGAGTCGGCTGCGAGAATGGACTTTGAGAAAAACGTGAAAGAGGAGGCGCAGTTCAACTACGCGCTCATCATCTATCAACAGTCTTACTCGCCGTTCAACGAATCCATCACCGCTTTCGAGAATTTCTTGAAAGAATTTCCTAATTCACGCTACCGCGACAAAGTGTTCAACTACATGGTCAACCTCTACTTGACCACGAAGAACTACAAGGCAGCGTTGACATCCATCCAAAATATAGAGGATAAGACATTAGCCATCTACGAGGCTCGCCAACGAATCACCTACTGTCTTGGTATTCAAGATTTTAACAATGGCAATTATGAATCAGCCATCTCCTCTTTCGATGAATCATTGAAAGATAAGAAATACAATAATGAATTGGCTGCCGAGGCAATCTTCTGGCGTGGAGAGGCAAACTACAAACTGAAAGAATACGATAAGGCAGCGAATGATTTCAACTCGTTTGTCAACGCTGTTGGAGCCCGCAACTGCAAGGAGTTCAACTTAGCTCACTACAACATCGGATATGCCAATTTCACGAAGAAGCAGTACCCTACCGCCCTCACTTGGTTCCGCAAGTACATCAACTTAGAGGAGACCAACCAGACGCTCATCGCCGACGCCACCAACCGTATCGGTGATTGCTACTTCAACCAACGCGACTTCGACAATGCGGCTAAGAACTACGCTCACGTTTACTCCCTCCGCGGACCAGGAGCAGACTACGCTTGCTTCCAAGAAGGTTTCATCTTAGGATTGCAAAAAGATTATAGTGGCAAGATTTCGACGATGGAGAAACTGATCAAATCATTCCCTCAGTCGGAATACTTGGCAGATGCTCAGTATGAAATCGGACGTGCCTACACGATGATGGGACAAAACCAGAACGCCATAAACACCTACGAGAAACTCAACAAGCAATACCCTCATAGTCCGCTGAGCCGCAAAGGTCAACTCCAAACGGCAATGCTCTACGACGAGATGGGCAATTCAGACAAAGCCATCTACACCTATAAGGAGATCATCAAAAATTTC
Organism: Flexilinea sp.; assembly: GCA_963648205.1. Lineage (GTDB taxonomy): Bacteria > Bacteroidota > Bacteroidia > Bacteroidales > Paludibacteraceae > UBA1181. The sequence goes on along the minus strand of CAVJCT010000059.1, from coordinate 43,571 downwards.
CCGAACAGTGCCGAGGCAAAGACCTCCATCAGTGGTTTGAAGAATATCTATTTCGAGAAAAACGACATTCAAACATACGCCGACTATGTAGAGAGCCTCAACGGATTGGTGAAGTTTGAGAAATCAGAGCAAGACTCGCTCACCTACATGGCAGCAACCAATCAATACGAGAAAGGCGAATACGAAAAGGCCATCAAGAGCCTCTACTACTACATTGCGAAGTTCCCGAACAGCGCGTTCGTCTACGATGCCCACTTCAACATCGCCAACAGTTATTACAAATTGAATCAGAAAGAGAACGCAGAGCCAGAATATCAGATTATCGCCAGCCAAGTGGGTTCGCCTAACCGTGAGACGGCTTTGGCACGCTTGTCTGAGATTCAATATGAGCAGAAGCGATTCTCCGCTGCTATCCAGACGATGAGTACGCTTGACACCATTGCTCAGAACGCAGAAAACAAATTGGCAGCGCGCATCGGTATCCTCCGTTGTAATAATCTCTTAGGAAAAACCGACGAGACAATCACAGCAGCAACTGCCATCATCTCGAGCGACAAGTTGGATCCTGCCATCCTTCGTGAAGCCATCTACACCCGTGCTAAAGCCTACGAGTTTAAGGGCGATTCCGTCAATGCCTTCGCCGACTTCACCGAACTCTCATCCAACTGCATGGACGAGTTTGGTGCTATCTCAAAATACACCATTGCCGAGTATTATTACAACGACAAGGAGTATAAGACGGCAGAAAAAGAGATTTTCGACTTCATCGACAGAAACACACCTCACCAATACTGGTTGGCAAAGAGTTTCATCTTGTTAGCAGACATCTACGCAGACCAAGGTCGTGAGTTCGAGGCTAAACAATACCTCCTCAGTGTCCGTGAGAACTACGGCGAGAAAGACGACATCGCAGACGACATTCGTGTACGATTAGAGAAATTGGAGAAGAAAGAAGCCGAGAAGGTCGTCAGCACGGAAACTGCGAAAAGTGAGACTGCCACAAGCGAGCAGAACGGAAAATAATCAAATCAGACAGAAATAAGGAACTATAATATGACGAAACATCTTTTTATCACACTGAACTTGTTAGGGTTTGCTCTCTACGCCTCTGCTCAGGATTCACTTCAGGTAGCAGGGAATGAAGAGCCTACCATCCTCAGAGATATTGAAGTAGTCAAGGAATATACACCCGTCATCAAAGAGTCGGGCAAAATCAGCACGATGCCAGAGTTGGAAGAAGTGCCTACGCAGAAACGCACCTACGATTTCTCCGTTTGGACAACCCCTTACAGCATCAAACCTAGCGAGCCGCCAACCTTAGACTATGCTCTGGCTGAACCAGAAGCCATCAAGTCGGGCAAAGAGCGTTTCGCCAAAATCGGTGTCGGCACCTACTCCTCTTTCCTCGGTGAACTCTACACTCCGATTTTCAAAAACGACCGTAACTTGCTGGATTTCCACGTCAATCACAACTCCTCTTTTGGAGATATCAAATTGACCGACAAACTCTACGACAACCTACTGTCTGATTTGAAGAGCAAAGCCACCAACGCCGACACACGAGCAAAAATCAGTTATGCACATAGTTTCAAAAACAAAGAACTCAGTGCTTTCGTGGCAGGCAACAACCACGTCTTCAAATACTATGGCTACGACAGTTACATGCAGCGTCTGTCTGAAAACGGAATAGACAAAACGACCAACGACGACTCGCTGAAACAAGCCTTCAACCGTCTGCACGCCAACGTGCGTTTCCGTAGTCGCGATTTCATCTCAAAATGGAAATTCGACTGCCAAGTGAACTACCAACTCTTCACCTCTAAAGAAGACTTAAAAGAGCACACCATCCATACCAGTCTCACGGGAGCCTACCGCTTCGAGAGTTCGTCTCTGCATTTCACCTTCGATATGCATAATATCATTATGAACCTGCCAGAGAGCGACAATCGCTACACTTTCGAGCGTGGCGAAACCCTCAACAATTACACTCTCATCAAACTGTTGCCTCACTACTATTTCTCGGGCGACCTTGGTGAAATCACCGTCGGTGTGAAAGGAGCATTCGGTATCAAGCAAGGAAAGAAAGGTGCGGTTATGCCAAACGTCTTCGGTAGAGCGAAATTGATCAAAGACATCCTCTACGTCTACGCTGGCGTTACGGGAGACTACACTGTCAACAACTATCAAAATATTGTAGACCAGAATCTCTACATCTCGCCAGATGTTCGTATCGAAGACACCTACACCCCTATCGATGCCTACGTCGGCATAACCCTCAATGCAGCAAGACGTGTCAATATGGATCTCCATATCGGCTACAAACTCATCAACAATCCTTATTTCTTCGTCAACAAGTACGACACGCTCAGCCAAACCTTCACCAACCGCTTCGACGTGGTGTACGACGAGAATGCAGGTGTCTTCAACGCAGGAATTTCTCTCGCCTACGATTGGACAGAGCGTTTGAACATCCGTTTCGACGGTTCGTTCTACAAATGGGCGTTGAAGAACTTAGACGAGGCTTGGCATAAACCAAAATGGGAGATGAACATTGAAGCCATGTTCAAGGCTACAGACGACCTCCGCTTCCGCCTTGCCTACCAACTCCAAACTGGCAGATACTCGGGTACTACCTATCTCAAAACATCAGGTAAGACCTCTGAATATGTAACCGTTGAGAAGTTTAAACTTCCAGCATCCAACAACCTCACTCTCGGAGCCGACTACAGACTGCTCAACTGGCTGAACCTCTTCGTGGAGTTCGACAACGTGCTCAACCAGAAATATGAGAGTTGGTATGGTTACACCCAACACGGATTCAACTTCATGGGCGGTGTGTCAATGATTTTCTAATCCACCAATATCCAAATCAAGAGAATATCGCCAATGATGAGCATTATAATCACCCTAATCGCCATCTACTTCGTCTACCGACTATTCTTCGGTTCAGACTCTGACGAGGAATCGGAACGTTCGTCTTCTAATGCCTATAACAGTGGCAGACAGAGCATGACGTTAGAAGACTCACTCGTCTTCATCATAGCCTGTACGATGATGGCAGACGGTGCAGCCACACAAAGCGAACTCAAGGCGGTAAAGTCATTCTTGGTCAAGAACTACAATGAGGCTGACGCTAAACGCATCCTCTTGTCGTTGCGCGACTGCCTCAAAGCCGTCAACTTCAACCAAGCAGATATTCGTCCGGCTTGCATTCGCATCAACCAGCAAGTATCCTACCAAGGACGATTGGCAGTTCTCAACATGCTGTTCCAAATCTCCATTGCCGATGGTCAGATCAGCGACGACGAGGCTGAGTTGCTCCAACAGTTCGCCCGTTTCACACGCATCCGTATTGTCGACTTCAACCACATGCAGACCTACTACACCTACGGTTATCAGTGGAAAGAAAGCAATGACAATCGAGGCAGAAACCGACAACAACAGTCCAACCAACAGTCTACCACATCGATAACGAAAGACCGTTTATGGGCTTTGAGAACCTTAGGACTCGGTTCGGATGCCGACGAAAAGGGCATCAAGAAAGCCTACAGACAGCTGGCTCTGCAATATCACCCCGACCGACAAGTCAATGCTTCGGAAGATGAGATGAAGAAAGCCACGGAGAAATTTCGTGAAATCCAAGAAGCCTACAGTATCTTGACGAAGTAGAATGTTCTAAAACATAGAATCAAAGACGTGAGTATAAAGGAGACAATAACCAATCAGATAAAGTCACATTCCACGATACTGGGGAATATGGCTTCGTTGGGGTTGCTCCAGATTGCCAACTATCTGATTCCCATTGCCGTTTTCCCATTCATCACACGAGCATTAGGCGTTGAGACGATTGGAAGAATCTGTTATGCGCAGAACATCATCCAATATTTCACTATCATCATCACATACGGATTTGAGTATTCTGCCACTCGCGAGATTGCCATTCACAAAGACGACAAGGAGAAAGTCTCACAGATTTTTTGGAGCGTCATCGCCATCAAGACATTACTGTTAGCCTTCACGTTCCTTTGTCTGATCGTCCTTTCCATTTTCTGGGGAAGAGTGCAAGAAGATTTGCCCCTCTACCTCTGTTTGTTCGGTATCAATATCGGATTCACCTATTTCCCGACGTGGTTCTTCCAAGGCATCGAGGAGATGAAAGGCATGTCGGTCATCAACTTTCTCATCAAGTTGTTCGGTATGGGACTCTCCGTCTTCTTCATCCACTCGCCCGAAGACTACCTCGTCTACGCCTATCTGCCCTCCATCTCCTACACCGTATTTGGATTAGGTTCCTTCATCTACGTCATCAAAAAGTATGGTATAAAAAGATGCAGTTCGATAAAATCGGAAATTGTCAATCAAAACAAAAAAGCATTCCCAATATTTCTGAACAGTTTCTTACAAGCACTTTATACAACAGCCAACCTCACAATCCTTGGTTTCTTTGTCAATAATTTTGAAGTGGGAATATACGCAGGAGCACATCGAATCATACAATGTATTCTTATGGTTACCTGTATGCCTGTCAACCTCGCCATTTATCCCTCTGTTGGTCGGAAAATGGCAGAATCCAAAGGAGAAGGAATACGCTACTTGATGAAGGTAGGGAAATATGTTATACTGTTTGCCTTAGGCTTCAGTCTACTCACGCTGGTGTTCAGTCCACTTTTGATACACATTCTCTTAGGAAGTGAGTTTTATCCATCTATACCGATTGTGCGAATTTTCAGTTGCATGCCATTGTTGGTCTCCATTGCTAATCTTGTTACCATCCAAGGACTTTATGGTTTAGGATACCAGAAATATGCCCCAATTATGGGTTTAATTGTCGGCATCACCTGCATAACAATGAACCTACAACTGATTCCAATGTGGGGCATTTATGGAACAGTAGCAGCTTGGATAGCCGCAGAACTTTTGGAAATTGCGATTTCAGGAGGAATCGTGTTGTTCAAATCAAGAGCCCTCTTAAAAAAGAAATCATAACGTTATGTTAGCAATCATTGCAATAGGAATATTAATCACCTTTTTCTCGATTGTTTCTTGTCGATTTAGCAAACAAGAGAACAATCGGATCTATGTGTTCTTAAGTTTCATTCTATTGCTGTACACCCTTCTGCACGATTTCAAGGTCAGCGTCGACTACGACATCTACCAAAGATTATACAGATTAGCCCCTCCATTAGACCTACTACTCAATGATATTAGCAAGTATAAATCCCTGTTATACACCGAGTTTAGTTACTCTATTCTTGCCACTTTCGTCAAACATTTCTCAAGCCTTTCGGAAGAGGGAAACCTCTCCATCATCTTCAGCATCTACGCTATTTTAGGAGTTACCACCAACACCTACGGAATCTACAAACTAACGGAAAACAAACTGCAAACGCTCTTCATTTATTTCTGTAACTTGTTCATTTTGCACGAGTTGACACAAGTGCGTGCAGGCGTTGCCATCGGTTTTATATTTATCGCGCTTTTACATCTGAAAGAAGATAATTATCTGAAGTTCTTCATTTTCACGATGATTGCGACCTTCTTTCACACCTCAGCATACTTGATTCTCTTAGTGCCAATTTTCAAATACTTCAACCTGACTTATAGATTTTGGACATTAGTTTTTCTAATCTGCGTTTACTGTAATGTCTCAAATCTTGACATTGTCAGCATAATAGATTTTATTCCGAATGAATATTTTCAATATAGACTCAAAGCATATCTTGTCAAACAAGAGGCTGAAGATTTCGTCATCAACTACTTCAACATTTTCTTCTTGCTTCAACTCACGGTTATCACCCTATGCTTCATCTATCGAGAAAAACTAAACGCAATAGACCATAACATTAAGACCTTAGTGGAGATGTGCTGTATCTCCTCTTGCCTCTATGTTTTTCTCTATTCCATACCAGGAATGGCAGTGCGAACCCAAGAACTCTTCAACTGCGTGTTGCCCATTCTGATTCCATCTCTGACCTACATCATAAAGCCTAAGGCAGTAATGGAACTCATAGTCTATTTGATTGGTTGGTGGATGCTGACAAACAACGTCATCCTCAACAAAATGATCTTACTCGAACCCTTATTCTAACAAACAGATATGACCTATATCCTCATATTAATCGCTATATTTTTCTTAATCATTGGATTAGCATTTTCCAAGAATAATATTTTCTCGCCATCCGTACTGACAAGTGCCGTGTGGATAGTCTGCATGATTCTTTTGATATACCATTCATCACAACTACCCACACTAAGTTTCAATTTCTACCTTTGTGTTTTCTTGTGGATGGCAGGAATTTGTCTCTCTTCGGCAATTCCACAATCTGCAACATTTCAAGACTCTAAGTTAAACGAGCCAGGCAAAACCATTCGCGATGTCTACTTAATTGTCTCTGTTTTCATCATCCCAAAACTCATTCTTTTTGCAAAAACAGCCATTGAAAATGGTGAAACAGGTGTGTGGGCTTTTGATCTAAGAATGGCTGCTTTAGGACAAGGAAGTGGGTTTCATGACACATTAGGCGGACTTATCGTCCTTGTAACGCAATGCTCCTTTATGTTGGAACTGCTGTGTTACGACAATAAAAAGAAATGGAGATTAGTTGTTGCCACCTTTTGTTATTTACTCTATGGCGCCGTCTCCATGTCGAAACTAACATTCCTGAACATCTTCCTCTATACGTGTGTCATTCTCTACTTCAAAAAGAGAATTTCAATAAAACAGATTTTGGGAGGATTAGGCGTCCTACTGGCATTTTTTCTGATACTTCAGTCAGTACGACATTCTATTGAAATTTCAGATGCCAAAAGAACAGCCGTTTCCCTCTATATTCTCGGCAATTTCTTCGCTTTTGACACCCTCGAACCATGCACTGCATTACATTGGGGAGAAAATGTGTTCAGAGCATTCTACAGTATGTTCTATAAACTTGGACTATCCGACATAGAATCAATTAATCCAATTCTCGAATGGGTATACAAGCCAATTCCGACAAACACATACACTTCACTCTATCCTTACTATGTTGACTTTGGAATTTGGGGAATTATCATTTTCTCCATTCTTCTCGGTTTTCTCTATGGATATTTCTTTAGGAAATCACAAACAGGAAGCAAATTCCACCTTCTGGTCTATGCAGTCATCGTCGGTATTCTTGTTATGCAGTACGCAGCAGACCAGTTCTTTTCTATTTTAGCCATCAATCTGAAAGTCTTTATACTTCTCTTCATTCCATTCTTTATGACGAAGAATAATCTTCTTAGCATAAAAAACAAATGTTTTCCTCAAAAACAATCTTGACGCTACGAGAGACTGATTATGCGTTTCGGTACTTGAAAAAGTACCTCATTTTATAGTACAAATACTTTGGAAGAGAGTTGAAACCCAGTTTTGACAACATTCTCAACTGTTTCTTGTTATCATTGACCACAGCACTTAATGCTTTAATTTTTTTTACAACATAACCGCTATTCTCTTCGTGAGCGCCAATCACATTGCCACCATGCTGTCTGTATAGCATCAACGCTTCATCTACATACGCTAATTTTCCACCTTTGGCCAAAATCGAAAGCAGAATCCAGTAATCATGCATTCTTGCTTCCTCTACAAACGGGAGAGAACAGACTTTAGCCGCATGATTTATTAGCATCGTACAACCAGCCGCTGCATTATGAACAGCCAACCGTTCAAACGTGTCTAACAAAGCAGGTTTTATTCTTGATATTTCCCAAAACGATGGGAATATTTCGTTTAAGTTTTCATCAACGACCTTGGCATCACAAAAGACTCCCACTGGAGCATTCGGACATTGTTGCTCCGTCCCCAGCATCTTATCCATCGATTTTTGCAGTTTCGTAGGCAACCAAAAATCGTCTTGATCGCAAAAAAAGTAGTAGTCCGCCTCTACACCCTTCAACAGTAGTTCAAACGAGCGTATGACCCCTACATTTCCCTCAGATGGAAGTTTTTTGATATTTTCATATCTCGCCACATACGAATCAATGATAGCCACCGTGTTATCCTTCGAGCCATCATCCCTGATATACAACGTCCAATCGGTGTAAGTCTGAGCAAGAATAGAATCCAACTGTTCTTTCAGATATTTCTCGCCATTGTAAGTAGATAATAAAACACAAACACTTTTCATCTTTCTACCAGAGTTAATTTCTTCCACAAGGTCTGAAGTAAACAGACGATTACTTTATTTCTCAAGAAACCTCTTCTTAAGGAGGTAGAACAAAAGAATAAAGCGATCACTTAATCTTCTCAACAATGGACGTCGGCTCTTCTCAGAACTTGACGACATATTATTATTATGACGACGATAAGCGATTAAAGGTTCCCCTAAAAAACAAACATTGAAACCTGCGATATCAGCATTCATACCAATCCAACTATCGTGCATAGGTATATCCTCAGGGAAAGGCAGCGCATACTCCAACAACTTACGAGTGAACGCCATGCTACAGCCTACATACGTATTTCTATAAAGGTTCTTAAAGAAACCTCGCTTGGATTTTAATTGACGGAACAACGAAGGAGAAACCTCAACCCCATTTCCATCTATAATCTGGCAATCACACACCACCAGTTCATTTTCTTTGAACAGTGGCGTAACTCTACTCACCCGTCCCTTTTTCCAAATATCGTCCTGATCAGAAAGGAAGATGTAATCACCCTTCGCGTGACGAAGCGCATTTTCAAAGTTTTTTACGATTTTATTTACCTTCTGACCCTGTTCGTATTTTCTATTGACATAAACCTTTACACGAGGATCGTTCAATGACGCTATGACAGACAAAGTGCCGTCTGACGAGTTATCATCTGAAATAATTACCTCATCATCGGCAGTCAATTCGGAGAGGATAGACTTCAGCTGTTCTGCCAAGTATTTCTCTCCATTATATGTCGCCATACAAACTGATATCATAGCGCAAAAGATTATATACAAAAGTACAAATTATTATTTAGCGGATAGGCTAAATTAACGCAGGAATTAAACATTACCGTTAAATTCCAACTTTCATTTCAACAAAAAAACTCTTTTTTACAAAAATTGCCTTATTGCAACTCGATGTGTAATGGTTTTATAACGATTTATGTCTAATAAAAAAGAGCCTTTACCGTCGGAACAATATACTTCCACTCTGATGGTATGCCAAGCAACTTAACAGCCACACCCAACGAAATGAATTTATACCTAAAAAGAGCCGATTTCGACAACATTCTGGCAAACTTTGCTCGAGCCTTCATGTAATTTGTATAACGAGACACTCCCATCGAACAAAAGGACTTCGCAATAGAAAGAGAATGCTGTACTATAACCGACATCGTTTCTACTTTGTAACCCTTTTTGTAGAACTCCAAGAAAACCCACAAGTCTAAATAATCCAAAGGGAATTCTTGAGAGAAACCATTAATTGAAGAAATCGCCTCAACTCGCATGCAAGCACACGAATTGATTGCACTCAAGTATTCATCATTCTTCAAAACGAGATTCTCCCTCGTTTCTGGTTTTAAGCAAAAAGGACCGATATTTTTATTGAATACGAATGGAGACACTCGAGTTCCATCGCTATCAATCAACGGTACGATTGCAGCTGTCTTTGCGTCAACACGAGTCAGTTCCTCACCTAATTCCGTGAAATACTCCATCGTCTGCGTACTGTCTTGGTCGAACAACAGCAACCAATCATAACCCTCAGAAAGAGCCTTCTTCCATGCAAAATTATAAGGGCCTACCAAGAACTCATTCTTCTCAGCATTGACAATCTCACAATCAAAATCATCGTCAGAATGGATTTCTATCTCTGGATAATTATTATACACTAAAACCTTATAGGGAAACTGAAAATTCTGCGAATACGCCTTCAAGCAACGTATCGTAGAACTCTCCTGCAAGGTCGTCTTATACAATACAACAAGAATCAGTATCTTATTTTGATTCATAACACACTTCTTAATCCATCCGAACTACGAAATTACAACATTAACTTTAAATAACACTTCATTCGCCTCTCAAACATCCAATTCTATAAATATCATAATATTTTTGGAATTGATTCCTTAAAAATCGCGATATTTTTGGAATTGAAGAAGAACTATGATATTTTTGGTTTGTCAGAGAAATATAGACTAAGTATGATTGAGCGTATTTTAAAGGAACAAATTGTCCAACGAATGGGACAGGGGAAAGCCATCATTATCTTTGGTGCAAGGCAAGTGGGCAAAACGACAATGCTCCACGAACTTTACAAGGATAACGACGATGTGTTATGGCTGAACGGAGATGAGCAAGACGTGCGAACGCTTTTCGAGAATGCCTCTTCAACATTTTTGCGCACCGTTATAGGCAAGAAAAAAATCGTTGTCATAGACGAGGCACAACGAATCGAGAATATCGGGATCAAGTTGAAATTGATTACCGACAATATGCCCGATGTGCAGTTGGTGGCAACTGGCAGTTCGTCATTCGATCTTTCCAATAAAATCAACGAACCTTTGACTGGAAGGAAATTTGAGTACAAGATGTTTCCTTTATCTTTTGGTGAACTATCATCTCACAATGGTCTTTTGGAAGAGAAAAGATTGATTAGCAACCGTCTTCTATATGGGTGCTACCCAGACGTAGTAGTGAGCAATGGAGATGAGCGACTGATACTCAACGAATTAGCCGACAGTTACCTATACAAGGACATCCTTTCATTTGACAAAATAAAGAAGAGCGACAAATTAGTGAAATTGCTACAGGCGCTTGCTTTGCAGATGGGGTCGGAGGTCTCGTACAACGAGTTATCGCAAACTTGTGGACTTGATCCAAAGACGGTAGAAAGTTACGTTACATTGTTAGAGCAATCATACATTATCTTTCGTTTAGGCTCGTATAGCAGGAATCTGCGAAATGAGTTGAAATTTGCTCGCAAAATCTATTTTTGGGACTGTGGTATTAGAAACGCCATCATAGGCAATTTTCAAATGATTGAAAACAGAACAGACGTAGGGGCACTCTTTGAGAATTATCTTGTATCGGAGAGAATAAAGAAACTGAGTTATGAGAAATCATACGCCAAGGGATATTTTTGGCGGACGACGGCACGACAGGAGATTGACTACATAGAAGAAGTAGACGGAACGCTATCGGCATTTGAATTCAAGTGGAATCCTCGGCGCAACCCATCTGCACCACTCTCCTTTTCCAATGCCTACCCCAATGCCATTTTCAAAGTGATTTCGAGAGATAACTACGAACAATTTCTTTTGTAAGCATAAAAAGAGAGGGCTGCCACTCCAAGCAGTCCTCTCCAACATTAGCGCATGGAACGCTGTCGTTTATTAATCAATCAATAATCTATACCGTCTGTTCTACGTTCCAAACGAAAGCGCGAACTCCTACCTCTTCATTACGCAAATCCAACTTTTTAATCGTCTCGAGAAGGGTCTTCACTTGGTCATCCTCGACCACTGTGATAACAACAGAGTTCATTTCTGGCCATGTGTGCGTACCTCTATGAGGCTGACCTGTCTTTGATCCTCTTCCTTGCACTTGCTCGAAGAAGGTGAAACCGCGAAGTCCGAGGCGGTCGAGCATATACTCGACACGCTCCGTGTTCGTCTGGTTGAATACTATCATTACAGATTTCATATCTTCAACTTTTACTTATTATCTATTTGTTGTTATCAGTGTTCTCTTCAACCGATTTGTTTTCCTCTGGATTGATATCCATGAAGATGTATTGAGCACGAACTTCAGCCTCAGTATCGCGTTCTCCATGCTTTGACATCAATGCGTAAAGCACAGGCACAATAACCAAAGTTACAATCGTAGAGACAAGCAAACCACCGATCACAACGATACCCATTGGCACCCACATCTCTGATCCATCTGCCTTTGCCAAAGCCATAGGCAACATACCCAAGACTGTTGTGGCAGCAGTCATCAATACCGGACGCAAACGTGACTGGCCTGACAATGCGATAGCCTCATTCAGTTCGTATCCTCTATCTCGCATCAAGTTGATATAGTCCACCAACACGATACCATTCTTCACCACAATACCGACCAACATGATACATCCCAAACATCCGATCATATCCAATGATGTGTTGGTGAGATACAATGCCCAAATCACACCTGAGAAGGCGAATGGCACCGCCATCATGATCAAGAACGGTTTTGCGTACGACTCAAACTGAGATGCCATCACCACATACACGAGGATAACGATGATCAAAAGCAACAATCCCATGTCTTGGAACGACTCTTGCTGATCTTCATAATCTCCTGCGATAAGGACTGTTACACCCGTAGGACGTTCAATCTCTGGCAATAACTTTTCAATATCAGCAGCCAACTCACCCAACGAGGTTTCGTATGGTGTAACCTCAACCTTCAAGTAACGCTGACGGCTCTTACGCTCGATCTCTGGTGGTCCCCAGTACTCTTGAACAGAGGCAATTTCGCTCAATTTGATATTTCCAGTAGACGAAGGGATTGACAAATCTTCGATGGCTGAGATACTGTTTCTGTTAGCCTCAACCAAACGAACTTTGATATCATACTCGTCTCCATCTTCCTTCAAATAACCTGCAGCCATACCATTGACACGGTTACGAACATATTGAGAGATCGCAGACGAAGAAAGTCCGTGACGTGAAGCCTTCTCCTTATCAACCACGATTTTCAACTCAGGGCGGTCGTCATCACGGCTGACATCGACGTTACGAGCCGTTGGCAACTTCTCCTCAATCAAATGCTTGAGTTCCTCACCATACGAACTGGTTGCATCAAAGTCGTATCCATAAACCTCGACATCCACCGTACTCTCACCACCCATACTACCATTGGATGAAATGGCAACCTTGAAGTCTGCCACCTCTGGATAAGAGGCGATTTCCTTACGAAGGACCTCGGCGATTTCCCAGATTGTTCTTTCACGAGTACCCTTCTTGTCTGCGTTATAACGCATCTCAATAGTGTTATACTTCGTATTAGAGAAGAGGGCTGAAATACCAGCGTCATCATTCGTACCACAAGTGGTTGAGATATTCTTTGTTTCTGGTACCAAATCGAAGAAACGACGCTCCAACATACGAGCGAACTTAGCAGTCTCCTCTACTCTCGTACCTTGCAAAAGTTCAATATCGATAGACAAACGTCCGTTATCAGAAACAGCCATGAAGTCCGTTCCCACCTTTCCAGCCAAAACCGGAATCAAAGAAACAACGAAGAAACCAACGATTGCTGCCATAGTGATGAGTTTGTGAGTCAAACACCATCTCAACAGATTAGCATACCAGGCATCCAACTTATCCAAAGCACGAACCACCGTATTTTGGTAAGAGAATCTCTTCGTGTCTCTCTTCTCACGAATCAACTTTCCGTTCTTATCAACGCTGACACCCTTTTGTTTCAACAACTTAGACGAAAGCATTGGCACCAAGGTGATAGCGGCAAAAGTAGAGGTTGTACATACAATGGTTACAATCCAACCCAACTCCTTGAACAAGATACCTGCGATACCAGTCAACATAGTCAACGGCACGAACACCGCTGCGATAACCGCCGTAGTGGCGATAACGGATACCCACACCTCATTGGTTGCATAGATGGCAGCCTCGCGTGGACCCTCACCTCGCTCGATGTGCGTCATAATATTCTCCAACACCACAATGGCATCATCCACCACCATACCGACGGCAATAGACAAAGAACACATTGAAATGATGTTCAACGAACTATCGACGAAGAGCAAATAAAGGAAAGCAACCAACAAAGAGATTGGGATTGTCAATCCGATAATCATACTGGCTCTCCATCTTCCAAGGAAGAAGAGAACGACCAGAACCACGAACAACACAGCATACAACACTGATTCAGTCAATGAATCGATTGCATTAGTGATTTCCGTTGATGAGTCGTAGATCTCTGAAATCTTAATATCCGCAGGCAAGGTCTTCTTAATCTTTGCCAACTCTGCCTTGATATCCTTACAGATCTGTACTGAGTTACCACCCGTCTGCTTTGAAATCATCAAACGAACGGCTTCCTGGCCATCCATCTTCTCATCCAAAGTCAAATCCTTGATAGTATCACGGACAGTGGCAATATCGCGAACATAAATCTGTCTTCCGTCGGCAGTCGTTGTAACCACGATATTCTCAATCTCGGAACTCTCGGCATACTCGCTTCGCACCTGCAAGTTATACTGCTCGGCGTCCATCTTGATGTTTCCAGAAGACATGTTCAAGTTGTTGCCCGAGATAGCGTTTCCGACCGTCTCCAATGAGATACTATAAGCATCCAACTGATTTTGATCAATGTCGACGTAGACGTAACGATCTGGCTCACCAGAAAGGGATACGTTACCTACACCCGACACACGGCTCAACTGAGGCACAACATCATCATTCAAGATTTTCTCCAAACCTGCGTAACTCTCCTTTGCCTGGATAGCAAACTGGATGATAGGCATTGAGGAACTGTTGAACTTGATGATCAAAGGGTTGGAACATCCACTTGGGAGGTTATCGATCGTCATATCCACATACGATCGGATATCGTTGATGACATCGTCCAAATCCTCACCCCACTCAAACTCCAAAGCCACCAACGAAAGGTTATCTTTTGAAATGGAAGTCAACTTGTCCAAACCATCGATAGAGTTCAAACTATTCTCCAAATACTTCGTCACGTTGGTCTCCACCTCACTGGCGTTCGCACCAGCGTAGGTAGTCATGACAGCGATGTATGGAGGCTCAATCTCCGGATACTGGTCGATTGGCAATTTTATGTATGCGAAGACACCCATCAACATCACGGCTGCGAACACCAAGATGGAGGTAACGGGATTTTCAATCGCTGATTTATAAATACTCATACTTTTTTACTTTAAATTTAGGTTTTCCGTGTAAGAACTCCCTTTTTACTTCTTCGCAGTCGTGTCGGCAGAAGTTGTGTCGGCAGAAGCGGCAGATTTAGCAGCAGCCTCCTCTTCGTAGGTTGTTGTCAACACCTCGAGCAAAGAACCATCCACCAAACGGCTCTGACCTTGCGTTACAACCTCGTCGCCTTCTTGAATCTCCTCTGCGAAAACTTCGATATAGCGATTGAAACGTTGTCCCATCGTAACCCTTACACGCTCAGCAACACCATCTTTGTTCAAGAACAAGTAACGCTCGTTTGATCCTGTCAACTTCAAAACTGATTGATAAGGAACTACAACGACATTTTCTTTACCCACTGGAACGACCGTGTGAACATACATACCTGGACGAAGTTTCATATTTCCATTAGGCACTTTCACCTTGCATTGGAAAGTGTGAGTGTTTGAATCGATTGTAGGATAAATCACCTCAATTGTAGCAGGGAATGTTTGATCAGGGTAGATATCAGACACCAACTCCAACTTCATTCCTTGTTTGATCTTTGTGAAATAAGCTTCTGGAACATTTACAATCACCTTCAAAACATTCACTTGAACGACAGAGAGGATTGGTTTTGCGCCGCTATACAACTCACCACTTTCATAGTTTCTCTCAGACACAACGCCAGGGAATGTTGCCTTGAAGAAAGTGTTGGTCTGCAAGAAATCGTACTGCTCTTTAGCTTGGTCGTATGCCAACTTTGTCTGGTCGTAAGTCTGTTGTGTAACATTACCACCTGCCAACAAAGCGTCCATACGTTTCATCTCAACCGTATAGTTGTCTAAGTTCAATTTAGCCTGTCTCAACTGCGTCTGATCCATACGCACGAGCAACTCGCCAGCCGAAACACGGTCGCCTACATCTTTGTATCTCTTCTCGATAATACCTGTCAATGAAGGAGAAACATTCATCGTCTCCCATCCTTCCAAAACTCCGGTACACTCTACTTCACGCTCGATCTCTTGTCTGAGGACTTTCTCCGTACGAACCTTCTCATACGTTACCTCTTCCGTAGTGGTGGTTGTTTGCTCGCCCCCACAACTTGTCAAGACTAATGCGAGAGTTGACATTGCAAGCCAACCCATTCTCTCCAATTTTCTCATATCGTATTTTCTTTGTTTCAAAAATTATTTATTCAAAAGGTTTCTCAAACTAACATACGCCGTTACCATTTCGAGAAGCGAACTAACGTATGTGTTCTGTGCAGAAATCAAGTCCGTGCTTGAGTTCGTCAACGACAAACTTGAAATTGTTCCATATTTGTACTTCTCGCTATTGCTGTCGAACACACGTTGCATCACCTCTATGTTCTTAGACTGAATTTGGTAATCCTCGTACGATGAAGTAAGGTTATAGCGCAATTGCTTCTCCTGAATGTTCAGATTCTGAGTTGCATCTTTCAGATTGTTCACCTCTTTAGCATAGTCCATCTTTGCACCACGGACATCTGCCCAGCGACTACCTGTCGAGAAGATAGGCACGCTCAATTTAAATCCTACCGTGTTAGGAGGAGTCATATCCAAAGTCTCCTCGTCAGAACAATACTTTTTCTTGTCGAAAGAATAGAAAGCCGAAAGAGTTGGCACATACGCCATCTTGCTGAGAGTCAACTGTTTCTTCTTCAACTCAGTTGATTTTGTCTGCAATTGATAATCGTAGTTGTCTTCGATGTTGAAATCAGTTCCTAAGAGCGACAAAATCTCACCTGCATTGATCACGTCGTCCAATGACTGAGTGAGTACGATCTCGTCATCAGCCTCTGCACCTGTGAGAAGGCGGATGGAGTTGTACAACACCTCAATAGAACGTTTGGTCGTGTTCAGACTGCTTGCCAAGGATGACACTTGAATCTCCACTTGGTCGGCATCATTCTGCTCCGCTGCGCCAGCCTTGACTGCGTTCAGCGTCATATTATGTAAATTCGTAAGGTTTTCGAGGTTCTTCTCCAACAGTTCGACTGTCTTCTGTAGTGCCAAAATATTTACATAGTAGGTTTCGATGTTTGACGTAACCGATTGCTCCGTCTTGTTGACCGTCGTTTCATAAATCTGTTTCGACAACTTTGCCACCTTCACAGAGACGATTTGCGTACCGCTCACCGACATTGATGCACTGATACCGAAATCAAAATATGCCGGCATTGGAATCTCCGTTCCCAACATCTCCATCTTGTAGTTGAGCATGTTGTAGTAGTCGACATTGCCACTCACCTGCAAAAGCATGCTAGCGATAGACTTCCAGCGAGTTGCCTCCGCCTTCTGTACATCATACGAAGCATTCTGCACCGAACGATTGTGTTCCAAAGCATATTGCTTCGCCTCCTCTAAAGAGAAAGACAACGTCTTCGAGCCCTCTTGAGTCGACGAGAGACCCACTGCCGTTGTGTCGTTTCCTTCAGCAAAAGCCGTGGTCGTCAGACCAGACAAAAGCACCAGCAAACCAACGCTCTTCCAAAAATTTTTCTTCATCTCTTTTTTCGTATTTTACAATATTTCAATTACTTCTAAACTTCAACCTCTAAGTATTCTTTTATCATCTCATATCCCTCTTCCGTAGCAACCCCTCTAAAGAACACTTTGCAAACCGTATATAAAACTTCAGAAATACTCTGCTCTCTTAAATCGTATGTACCCTTTTCTTGCAACGAAAACAACATATTATAGTAGAGTTGAGCCAAAACCTGCGCAGAATATTCAGGCTTGATATGACCCTCACGCTGCGATTTCTCTATGTAAGTCTGGAATGTTTCACACAAAGCATTTCTCGACATTTTTGCTTGTTCAAAACGCTTGGGGAACATCATTTTGGCGTCATCAATAAAATTCGTGTTGATTCGTCTCAACATCAAAATCATATATCTGAAAGAGACCAAAAGTGCAGAAAAAGAACAATTGCAACTGGCTTTCAAACGATTTGTCTCTTTTTCATTCACATCCTTGAAATAAAGCAGACAGGCAGAAACCAATGCCTCTTTGTTCTCAAAATACTCGTAAAGCGTGCGCTTCGACATAGTAAGAGACGATGCTATCTTATCCATCGTTACAGGTTTTATTCCCTGCGCAACGAACAAGTCCAACGCACCGCGAATTATCTTTTCTCTCACTTCGTTTTCCATACTTTCTTTTTTTTCTTTTTCAGTTGTCTTATAAAACAGCAATCAAAACCTACCTCATCTTATAAAACGTTGCAAAAGTAGCACTAAAAAACTGAAAAAACAATATCAGTTTTCTAAGTTTCTATGTTGTTTAATATATTTTCACAATATGCATAGACAAAAAGGCGCAAATGGAATACCACTTGCGCCTTTCCGTTATGAATAGTTTTCTATTACTCAGCGATAAACTTGATGTATTTGAGTGTGTCGTCCAACTTAATGACACCTACATAAACACCTGTCTTCAGATTCAATTCGTTTCGTTTGGTGATACCGTTCAACTCCATCATCTTCACACCTGCGGTTGTGTAGACGTAGAAGTGTGTTCTTTGCAGCTCTTCAGAGGTCAAACCTTCAACATAGAGTGTGGTAACACCTGCGCGAGAGGCTGAGGAAGTATTGTTGGCAATCCAAACGTTGAAGTTAGCAGCTCCTTGTGCTTGCTTTCCACAGATAACCGTTTCGTCGCCATCCATAGTCTTCACGCTCAAGACATAGACACCATCCAAAGATTGTGGTTCTAAATAGGTACTGCTGGTTGCACCTTCTATCGCACTGCCATTCTTATACCATTGGAACTCGGAGAATCCGTAAATGTTATCTTTCAAAGAAATCTCATTCTTCGAGTTGACTACAAACATATCCGAGCCATATCCGACATAGAAATTGGCTTCAACTTGCTCACTTGCATAGCCCTTATCGTAGAATTGAATGTAGGCTTTGTATTTGCCAGGGAAGACATCCTCTGGAACATCGAAGGTGATTGTTCCGACAGTATCTGAGACTGTTCCTTCAATCTCACGGAAGCCTTGCGAAACTGCGTCCATATCAAACATTACTTTGAAGGAATCTGGCTCGCCAGATGTGATATGGTAGTTTACTTCAACATTATGCTCCTCGCAGAAGATTTGGTTGCCACTCATCAACTCAAAACCGCCTGACACGTTTGCCAACTCAATCTCAAATTTCTTTAATTTCACAACCAATGTGAGGTGGATCAAACTATCGCAACCTGTCGCAGTCTCCAAGTAAATATCCTTCTCCAAGATTTCATCCTTGCTGAAGGTGAGGTTCAAACCATAATCGGTGTAAGTGTCTCCGACATAAAGTGTGTCGGTTGCGTCCATCTCGAATGAGCGGTCAACTGTCAAATTCACCGTTACGATAGAGTCGCAACCCGTCAGACTTGTCAACGTGTCTGTGTAGACACCTGATGTCGTAAGGGTTCTGCCATTCATCACGTATGCATCACAAGCATGGATGGTGAACGTGTCGTTGTAGAGTGGCCAAACCGTCAAGCGAACGTAAACGATTGAATCACAGCCTAAATGGTTCTCCAAGTGGAAGGTGTTCATTCCTGGCTCCAATGGGTTGCTATTCCAGAAGACTGGCAACTCATCTTGGCAATGGTTTCTAACGATCGTGTCTTTTGCGTAGGTTGGCTTGTTGACCGTCAGCATAATCGAAATCACGCTATCACCTTTCAAAGTTGGGATGGTGTCGAAGTACAAACCAGACTCTTCCAACAAGGTGTCATTCCACAAGAATGAACCACATGAGATGACACGCTCGGTGATTGGCACTGTCTTGTAAGTGATTTGGAGATTCATCGTTACGACTGAATCACAACCATTTACACTTGTGAAGGTATCGCGATAAGCACCTGTTCTTGAATATACTTTGTTATTCCAGATATAAACGCCCTCACCTGTCGCAGCGAACTCAGTGCTGAAGGTTGGATTGACGTTCAATTTGAGATTGACAATAGAATCGCAACCATCCACACTTGACATTACTATCGAAGTGTCTTTCGATACCTCGTAGCCATTCCAAGCGAGTGGCAACTCATTATCACAGATGGTTCGCTCATCATTGGTAACAGTGGTCATAATGACGTTCAATCTCAAGGTCAAGAAAGAATCACAACCTGCGACATTCTTCAAAACGATCGTGGTATCGGTCTCCATCATGAATCCGTGCCACTCGTATGGCAAACTGCTCTCACAAACCGTTTGAACGTCTGTTCCGTAAGTTGATTTCAGAACATTCAATTTCAAAGTCAAAATTGAATCGCAACCTGCCACGTTCTGCAAAACGACCGTTGTGTCAGCGGTTACATTGAAGCCATTCCATGCGAGCGGAAGATCTTTCTCGCATACATTCTGAACATCTTCTCCGTAGGTCGTCTTCAAGACATTCAACTTCAAAGTCAAGATTGAATCACAACCTGCAACGTTCTGCAAAACAACTGTCGTGTCAGCGGTTACATTGAAACCATTCCATGCGAGTGGAAGATCCTTCTCGCATACACTCTGAACATCCTCTCCGTAGGTGGTCTTCAAGATATTCAACTTCAAAGTCAAGATTGAATCACAACCTGCGACATTCTGCAAAACGACCGTTGTGTCTTTCGTCAACTTATATTCGCCCCACTCAGCAGGAAGAGCGTTTTCGCAAACACTGATTACCTCCTCGCCGTAGGTTTTCTTCAGAATTGTCAAATCCAATCGAATAGTTGAATCGCAGCGTCCGAATCCATTTTCTTTTACGAACACTGCCTTCGTACTCTCCGTGTAGGTTTCTCCGTTAATCCACTCAAACTGATCGCACGCAACCTCCGTTTGGGTTCTCTCATACAACTCACGCTCATGCACCGTCAAACGAACTGCTCCGACCTCTGCACTCTCGCCTGAAGTTGTGAAGTTATAGCCGTACCAACTGAGTGGCAAATCTCCGTTGCACACGAAGGTATCGCGAGTGAACGCATAGCCATCGGCTTCACGAGCCACGGTGTAGGTTACAGATGCGACTTTCTTATTTCCACTCTGATCCGTTACTCGGAAGTAAACGGTCAAATCACTCTTCGTGTAAGCATTCAAAGCGAAATCATCTCCTGCGAATGGGGTGAATGTCTTTCCATCCAAACCATATTCGACAGTCAAGTCTGCCACTGAACTACAGTTGTCCGAAATATTTTCTGTAACCTCATCCAATGCCACATTAAACTCAACCGCACCTGTGAGAGTGTCCGTCGCAGTGATTTCTCGTTTCCCTAAAGAAATATTCTCAACAGAAATCTTTGGTGAGATTGTATCCTTGACACTGACGGTTTGTCTATATCCTGCTTTCGCACTCTCCATTCCGACAGCCCAGAAGACTTGATCTCCATCGACAAAGTCGTAGTAAGTCTCATCCGTCACCTGAAATTGCTCACCATCATTGATTGAGATGTAAGCCACCGTGTCAAATTCAGCGGTTACACACAAATCATTAACCGTTGGAGCGTATTTTTTGAGAAGGACGTGCGCCTTGCAATCCTCATTAGCGTAGAACTTCATCGGCTTCGTCTTGTCCAACTCAAAGTCGTGCTCTGCCTCCAAGAGATAATAGGCAGTGTCGGCACAATAACCCTCGGCAGTCGAATAGATAACCTTGTAGAAATTGTCCGCTATACCGTCCGTATGAATGTCTCTTCTCTTATTGTTTTGTACATTCAAATTCTCAACACCGTTATCATACCATTTCACGGTTGTCTTCTCAGCGATATTCTCATATCCGATATACTCGAGTGATGGGCCGCAAGAGGTAGAAACAACGGTATCTTTACTGAAATCCTCAATCACACCCACAACGAAGAGCGAAACGTTAAAGGTCGTATCAACACCGTTTTCATGCTCAACCGTGTATGAAAACGAATGTCTACCCTTCTCGTAACTCTGTCCGTTTACCTTGTAGGTTGCATCGCAGATAACCATCGAGGTATCTACTATCGCAGGGGCAACAACGTGGAGTGTCAAATGGGCTGCGCCAACAACCCGACTTTCGCCATCGTTATTGAATGTTGCGCCGTGCCATACAAATGGTACTTTTGAAGCTTTCACCGTCGTGTCTCTTACCACAGCGTACAGAACTCCATCGTGCAATGTATTGCGTTCTACCTCGTAGGTTACTGATGATGTGGTTGGATTGCCTGCTTTGTCTGTTACTTTATAGGTAACGTTCATAGTTGGCTGAGTATAGACATTCAAAGTGAAATCCTCTCCGTTGAATGTGTTGAACGAACTGCCATCCAAACTATACTCAATCGTCAAATCTGAGGTTGATGTGCAATTATCTGAAATATAGTCAGTTAGCTCCGTCAATGGCACATTAAACTGAACCACACCAGTTACAGAATCGCTCACCGCCTTCGTTGTGTTTCCGAACGAGATACCTTCGGCAGCAATAACTGGGGCTGTAGCATCCGATACAATTACCGTCTGCGTGGTACTTACAGTTACTTTCTCCGTACCAACCGTCCACTTGATTTGGTCGCCGTCCGCAAAATTGTAACGTGTATCGCTTTCAACCAATATAGCATCACCACCATTAACCGACATATAAACGATGGTATCGAAAGCAGCGATACCGCACTGATCTTTCACTTTTGGAGCGTAATCTTTCACCAACACGTTGGAAGTGCAATTTTCGTCGGCTTTGACAACAATGGTCGATGTTTGGTCAATCACGAAATCATGTCCGACGTTCAACGCAAAGATTGCGGTGTCCGGGCAGTAGCCCTCTGCCGTCGTAAAGATTCCTTTGTAAACCTTATCTTTCAATCCGTCTGGATGAATGTCTCGCATCTTAATGCCAGAAGCACCGCTGTTTTCCACTTCATCATCAAACCATTTAATGGTCGTTTTTTCAGCCACATCGTCAAATCCGACGTAAACAACCTCTGAGTTTGCACAAACCTCAGATTTCACAGTGTCTTTCGTGAATCCTGCAATTTCTCCAACAACGTAGAGGTCTACATTGTAGGTTATATCATCGCCATCACTATTCTTCGATGTGTATTTGAACTGAGCTTTTCCTTTTTGATAGGTTCGACCATCAATCGTGTACGAAGCAGCGCAAATCACCATTGTTGTGTCAATCTCCTTCGGTTTAGCGACGTGCAATGTCAAATGAGCCGCACCCACCTCGTGAGATTCGCCTTCACCTTCAAACGTTACGCCATGCCAAGTGAAAGGCACTTTCGTCGACTCTACCGTTGTGTCTCTCACCACTGCGTATTGAACTCCCTCATACAAGGTGTTTCGCTCCACCTCGTAGGTTACGTCTGCAACTTGCTCATTTCCAGATGCATCCGTAATCTTATAAGAGACCGTCAAGGTTGGTTGAGTGTAAACATTCAAATTTGAACTAAAGCCTGAAAAATCGCTATATGAACCACCATTATCCAAACTATATGCTAACTTGAGATTCTCAGTTGGCGTACAATTGTCCGACACGCTATTTCGAATCTCTGCCTCTGTAACCGTAAATGGAACTACTCCACTGGCAGAGTCTACTACCGACTGATAAATATTTCCGTCAGACAATGGTGCAATGACTTTCGGGCGGGTAGTGTCTGTAACGGTAACGGTTCGCCACAAATTGGCAATCTTAGCAGCCACCATACCTTCTTCACCCTCACATGCGTTATAATAGCGATATCCAACCGACATAAGGATTCGGTCGCCATCCTCAACTTCTATAGAATCATTTGCAGACAGGGAGATTCCTTCGCTATCAATATCTCCATTCTTCCAGTATGAAGCTACTGTATCACTATAAACATAATCTCCATCAGTTGGCGCAAACATAGGTATATGATCGAACGCTCTAAACTTAGCCTTGCAATTTTCACTTGCCTTAAAACTCAGAGAATCCATCTTATATTTAGGATTTCCTTTGGAATCTAATGTTCCATCCGGAGTAAACTCCACCTCAGGGGCATATACAACATTCCACTCTATCGTATCACTACAATATCCGTTTGGAGAGGTTCTTATGACTCTATATTTATCTTGATTGCCATATCCACTTGCTGTATAACTCTTGGTTGTTTCTCCTTCTATTACCGAAAATTCATCTTCTGCAGAAGATTTTTTATACCAAGTATAAGTATAGCCTTTACAAGCGACAACTGTCAATATACCGTCTGTCGGACTAACATCCGCATCTGCTATTTTCGAAAGACAATTTGTGTAATTTCCCTGATCATAATAAAGTTGGTATTTGTAGGTGATTCCACCAATGACAATTTTTCCCGTTTTTGATGATGTCTTTGTTGGCTGATTCACATTAACGGTTCCCTTATCCCCAACTAATTGCTTTCCACACACAATCGTATCAGGATAGGTTGTCTCGTCAACCGACGCCACCGCACTCACACTCCCCGAAAGCGCCGTTACTCTAGCACTCACATCATCTATAGAAACCTCTGCATTTACACCCTGAATCAATACTCCTCCCAGGAATATACTCAACAAGATTTTACGGAATCCTTTTCTCATACGCTCTCTAAATTTTAATAAATTAAATCGAAGCTCTACTATTTTCTCTTAAATCCGGCTTCGTACTATCAGTTAGTCTTTAAATATTTTCAATTCTCATTCCCAAAGTTCTAATTATATTTTTAACAAACAAAATAAATTGTACTTTTTTGACGTTCTAATCTTTTTGTCTTCGTCGTTTGTTTTAATTTTTTAACAATTCATTCAAAAAAAAGCGAGAATCATTTATGATCCTCGCTTCCTTATTTCCATTTCTTTTTTACTCCTTCTTGCCGTACATCGCTTCCAAATCGTCGTAAATCTGCAATTTGTTCCGCTTCATCCTCAACTCAAAGTAGGCATCTTCTACTATTTTGTCTATCAGACTAATCGCAGCCGACGAAACATAACCGTCTTCTTCTATCACCTTCATCACCTCACTGCGTTTTAAATAAAAAACTGCTGTTGTGTCATCATCCGAATAATCCAACTTCACAAAAAATGAATCGGTGTATATGTCGCACAACACTTCCTTGTTTTCTGGAAGTAGGGCCGCAGGGTAACTTCTCATCTTCACATAACTATAAGAACGCACATTCTCTGTTCCATCGTCATGCGACTGTACACAATAAAGCGTGTCATTCAGGAAGAATAACGAGACTCCATCCGAACGCTCCTTCAACATTTTTTCCAATTTAGCAGGAAGTCCTTGATAGATAACTCCTAACGCAGGACTATACGAAAGTCGAAAGTCAATGCCTTCTCTTCCCCACCCTCCTTGCAATGCCTCCAACGGCACATAGTTCATCTCAACGTCTGGTATAATCGGACGCTCGCACGAAATAGCAAGAACAGCTAATAGAAATATGTAGAATATTCTTTTCATAGATTTAAGAAAATCTTCTCAGGACGACAAAAGTAAACAAAAAACGAAAAAAGCCCGAACAAATTGCTCGGGCTTTCTCTTATTTCAAACTGATTTTTAACTTTCTGCTCCTCCAAACTCCATCAAGTAGGCTTTGATGAAGGCATCGATATCGCCATCCATAACGGCTTGCACATTGGACGTTTGATAGTCGGTGCGGTGGTCTTTCACACGGCGGTCGTCGAACACATAACTGCGTATCTGCGAACCCCACTCGATTTTCTTCTTGCCTGCCTCAATTCTTGCCGACTCCTGTCTGCGCTTCTCCAACTCAATTTCATACAACTGGGATTTCAACAGACGAAGGGCATTCTCCTTATTTTTTGGTTGATCACGGGTCTCGGTATTCTCAATCACAATTTCATCGTCTTGATCGGTCAGCACATTGTGGAATTTGTAATGCAAACGCACTCCCGACTCCACCTTGTTAACATTCTGTCCTCCGGCTCCACTCGAACGGAAGGTATCCCACGACAAACCTGCTGGATTGACAAAAATCTCGATGGAATCGTCCACCAACGGCACCACGAAAACGGAGGTGAACGAGGTCATTCGTTTTCCCTGCGCATTGAACGGAGAGACACGTACCAATCGGTGTACTCCATTCTCGCTCTTTAGATAACCGTAAGCAAAATCGCCTTCCACCTTGATGGTTACCGTCTTGATTCCGGCTTCATCTCCATCCAAGATATTGGCAATCTCCGTTTTATATCCTTTCGACTCACACCAACGAAGGTACATACGCATGAGCATGTCTGCCCAATCTTGCGCCTCTGTTCCTCCTGCGCCTGCTACGATCTTCAAAACCGCTCCCATCTTATCCTCTTCCTTGCGAAGCATATTCTTCAACTCCAACTTCTCAACAAGGTCGATAGCATGGCTATAGGCGGCATCCACTTCTGCCTCTGATACCGCCTCTTCTTTGTAGAAATCGTACGAGAGTTGCAACTCGTCGGCTGCGGCTTTCACTTCATTGTAGCCCTCGACCCACTTCTTCAACTCACGAACTTTTCTCATCTGCGCCTCCGCAACTTTCTGGTCATCCCAGAAGCCTGGCGCTTGCGTTCTCAACTCCTCTTCTTCTATCTGTACTAACTTGGCATCTATGTCAAAGATACCTCCTCAACGCATCCTCGCGTTCCAACACATTCTTCAGTTGGTCTATCGTTATCATATTTACAATTAATATTTTACTTAAAAATCTTTTATCAATTTTCTATTACTCCGCGTACATTGCCTCAATCTCCTTTGCGTAATGCTCAGCGATGACTTTTCGCTTCATCTTCAGCGTTGGGGTCAACTCGCCATTCTCCATCGTGAATGGTTTTGCCAAAAGGGTAAATTTCTTCACTTGCTCGTAGGCAGACAACTCACTCTGTGCCATTTGGATTCGTCCTTCATAGAAAGCGATGATCTTAGGATTCTTGAGCAACTCCTCAATCGAACTATACTCAATCTTCGCCGATTCTGCGTAGGCTTCGAGGACTTCGTAGGCGGGTACAACCAATGCTGAAACAAACTTGCGCTGATCGGCAATGATGGAGACTTGTTCCATGTATTTGTCAATAATCAGTTTGCCTTCAACCTGCTGTGGCGCAACGTATTTTCCATTGGATGTTTTGAACAACTCCTTGATACGCTCCGTTACCACCAAGCGACCGTCTTTAGTCAGACAACCTGCGTCTCCCGTTTTGAACCAACCATCCTCAAAGGCAGCAGCCGTGGCTTCTGGTTTGTTATAATATCCTTCCGAAATGGTCTTACCTTTCAAAAGTATCTCGTTGTTTTCTCCAAATTTCACCTCTACTTCTGGCATAATGTCGCCCGCAGAGTGAATCTCATAGTTCTCATTATAAGGGTTGTAGCATGACACCGTCGCCGTAGTCTCCGACAATCCATAACCGATGATGATATTGAATCCTACACTGTGAAGGAAGACATTTACATCGTCAGACAAGGCTGCGCCTGCGGTAGGGAAGAAATTTCCATTCTCCAATCCCAACACTTTCTTCAACAGATTGAAGAGGGTCGCATTGTAGAATTTATAACGGAGATAGAGCGACAAAGGCGCGGTTTTGCCATAACGGCGATACTCCAAATTGTATCTTTCACCAATCTTGATGGCACGTCGCATCAACTTACGCATAAAAGGCGAGAAAGAGTCAATCTTGTCATTGACACCCATATAGATTTTCTCCCAAAAACGTGGGACGGCACACATCATCGTCGGACGGACTTCTTTCAATGCAGTCAAAATCTGCTTAGGATTCTGGTTGACTGCCACCACGATATTCTTATAGAGACAGAGATAAGTCCACGCACGCTCGAAGATATGGGTCAAAGGCAGGAAGGAAAGACTGACATCTTTATCGGTGAGATTCGTAAGACGAATATCATGAATCTTCATCGCCTGTTGATAGTTCGCCTGTCTGATAATCACACCTTTAGGCTCGCCTGTCGTTCCCGAGGTATAGATCAAAGTGGTCATATCATTCTCGGAGAGATGAGAACGTCTGTTTGCCAACTCTGCGTCAAAGGCTTCGCCCTCACCATGTTTCAAAAAGTCCTCGAACGAAATTGCAGCATCAACTCCCTTGAGTTGGATATTCTTATCAATAGCAACGATTTTCTCCAAACTATTCGACTTGCCAAGGACATCTACTGCCGTGTCATACTGCAACTGCTCGCCTGCAAACAGCAAATGTATATTTGCGTCATTTACAATGTATTCCACCTGCGAAGAGGAACTGGTCGCATATAATGGAACGGCAGTCGCACGCACTGCTTGGCAGGCGAAATCAACCGCAATGATCTCCACCATGTTCTGAGAGAAAAGGGCGATTTTGTCATCCTCTTTCACTCCCAAACTAATCAACGCCTTAGCGATGACACGCACCTGACTTGCCAACTGCTTCCACGAAACATTCTTCCATATTCCGTCGATGCTATCTCTATATTTTAAAGCGGTTCGATCGGCAAACTTCGTTGCCTTCTCAAAAACCATTTCTCCAAAATGACTCGTGTACATCTTCTCTATTTTTCTTGATTCTCCGTATCTTCATCAGACTCGGCATTCACCTCGTCTATTAGTTTCTTTCCTTTGATTGTGTATCGTTTGGCGAAATTCTTCTCTTGTTCAATCATCTCACACACCTTTTTGGCGCCGTCTTGATGTGAACTCCTTTTTGAATAGCCTTCGCCATCGACCACAAATATGTCGTTGAGCAACACTTTCGACTTGAAGAAACAGTTATTGTTCTCCACCGTCTGCATATCATAGGTATCAAACTCCACCCTGATATGATGTCGCTGCCCCCACTCTATCAATTTCGATTTATAATTCTGCTCTACCGTGGTTATTTCATCCCAATCGATATACTTCACCAGAATCACATCCTTGACAAAGTTCAAAACACAATCATACCCCTTATCCAAGTAAATCGCACCAATCATCGCCTCAAAAGCATTTCCGTAGATGTTTACGGAATGTGAATGTGGGATACCATTCAAAATGACCCAATCATCCAACTTCATCTTTCGAGATACCTCGTTGAGCGTCTCTCGCTGCACAATCTTCGACCGTGTGCCAGTCAAAAAACCTTCGTTTTTATCGGGATATTGATGATAAAGTATGTCAGAAACCACTGCCTCTAAAACAGCGTCTCCCAAATACTCTAATCGTTCATTATTAATGAAATTTCCTTTGTCATCACGCTGAGCGTTCGACTTATGTTTGAGGGCTAATCGATAAAGTTCTAAATCACCTGGTTCAAACTCTAACAGATTCTTGAGTGCTATAAACAACTCATCTTTGGGTTCCTCTTTCTTCTCTTCCGCTACTTCCTTCCTGGAAAACCCAAATAATTCCTTGATTTTTTCTATAATCACGAAACGGATCTACTTAAACTTTTTAAAAATAATCGAAGCATTTTGTCCACCGAATCCAAAGGTGTTTGACAATGCCGCACGAACCTCACGCTTCTGAGGCACATTGAAAGTGTAATTCAAAGTGTAATCTATATTAGGATCTTCATCACCCTCTGCATGGTTTATTGTTGGTGGAACTACTCCATTCACGATTGAAAGTATCGAAGCAATGGCTTCTACAGCACCCGTCGCGCCCATCAAATGTCCCGTCATTGACTTCGTAGAACTGATATTCAACGATTTGGCATAATCGCCAAACACTTTCTGAACGGCTTTAATCTCCGAAGGGTCTCCTATCGGCGTCGATGTTCCGTGAATGTTGATATAATCAATATCTTCTACTGATAAACCTGCATCTTTGAGGGCATTTGTCATCACAATCGTCGCGCCCAACCCTTCAGGGTGTGTCGCCGTCATGTGATAGGCATCTGCCGAAGCCGCCGCACCTGCCACCTCCGCGTAGATGTGTGCGCCTCTCTTCATAGCGTGTTCATACTCCTCTAAAACTAAACACCCAGCACCCTCACCTAAGACGAAACCGTCACGCGAAGCACTGAGTGGTCGAGAAGCAGTCTGATACTCGTCATTGCGCGTCGACAACGCTCTCATCGCATTGAAACCGCCAATTCCACTTGCCGTGATCGGTGCTTCTGCACCGCCCGTTATCATCACATCCGCACGACCCAAGCGAATCTGGTCGAACGCCAGACTGATTGCATGCGTCGATGTAGCACAAGCCGAAACTACTCCAAAGTTCGGACCTCTAAAGTTGTACTGCATCGATATATGCCCAGACGCCATATTGGCAATCATGCGCGGAATGAAAAATGGATTGAATCTCGGAATCTCAGGATTTGAAAGATAGTCTAACAAGTCACGCTCAAACGAGGTAATTCCTCCAATTCCTGTTGAGAAAATGACGCCCGACCGGTCTGAGTCTGCTTGACCTTCTGCAAAACCCGCATCTTCCATCGCCTCTTTCGCCACACAAAGCGCGAACTGACAATAGCGATCGTACTTACGAGCCTCCTTATGGTCAAAATGTGCCGCAGGATCGAACCCCTTCACCTCACAGGCAAATCGTGTCTTAAATTTTGAAGCGTCGAAGAGCGTAATGAGCCCAGCACCACTCACACCCTTCAGCAGGGCGTTCCAGAACTCTGAAACACAATTACCAATGGGTGTGATTGCTCCAAGACCCGTTACAACTACTCTTCTCAGCTCCATAGACTCTTATTTTGCCAACATCTCTTCGATGAGCTTAACAGCGTCTCCTACAGTTTGGATCTCTTGAGTCTTGTCCTCAGGGATCTGAATGTTGAACTCTTTCTCCAACTCCATGATCAACTCTACAGTGTCCAATGAATCCGCACCCAAATCAGTAGTGAAGCTTGCGCTCTCAGTTACCTCAGATGGCTTACAACCTAACTTATCAACAATGATAGTTTGTACTTTCTCTGCAACTTCTGACATTTTTGTTTCAGTTTTTAGTTAATATTTAAGTTCAAATTTTTCTAAATTTGCGGTTGCAAAGGAACAACTTTTTTAACGATTTCTTACACGTTCGTTAAGATTTTTTTGCATTTACTGCACAGTTTGAAAAAATTGTGCAAGTATTTAAAGTTTTTTAACAAATAAGATTCTTTCTAATCGTCTGATTTTCAGATATTTAAATTTTCAAAATGAAGAACGTCGTCATTTTTGCCTCTGGCTCAGGCTCTAACGCCGAAAACATCATCTCTTATTTCGCTGATAATAAGGAGGTTAAATTTCCTTACATCCTCTGCAATAAAGCAGATGCGTATGTGAAAGTGCGTGCTGAAAAATTGGGTATTCCTTTCCGTTATTTCACAAAAGAGGAATGGAAAGACGGCTCTATCCTACATCTTTTAGAGGAAACGAACCCTGATTTGATCGTTCTTTCTGGTTTTTTGTTGCGTGTGCCTGCCGAAATCATCAACAGATTTCCTAACAAAATCATCAATATCCACCCTGCTCTTCTTCCGAAACATGGTGGAAAGGGAATGTATGGTATGCACGTCCACGAGGCTGTGATTGCCGACGGCGACAAGGAAAGTGGTATCACCATCCACTACGCTAACGAAAACCTCGACGAGGGTTCTATCATCTTCCAAGCGAAAGTGCCTGTGAAAGCTACCGACACAGCCGAGGATGTGGCTCACAATGTTCACGAATTGGAATACAAATATTTTCCTAAGGTAATCGACGACCTTTTGTTCAAGAAATAATCGCGAACAAATCTTCGTAGGTTACTATACGATGTCAAAATCTCTCTCGGGTCTGGGGTTCGCTCCAGACCTTTTTTTTGTGTCTACTGTTTTGTCTACTATTAGAGATTTCGATGATTGCGAGGATGGAAAAGGATGACCTCCTCGCGCAATCGTTGGGTGTCGATATGCGAATATATTTCGGTGGTAATGATGGATTTATGACCCAACATCTCCTGGATGGCTCTGAGGTTTGCACCGCCTTCTAAAAGGTGGGTGGCAAAGGAGTGTCGGAAGGTATGCGGACTAATCGTTTTGGTGATTCCAACGGCTTCGGCAGCGTTTTTCACAATGATGAATACCATCTGACGAGTCAGTTGTCCGCCTCGTCGATTGACGAACAGCAGTCCTGAATCGTCCGATTTCATCGGCATTTCCGACCGCATTTGCATCCACCGTTCGATCTCCATCAAGGCTTTATCGGAAATGGGAACAATTCGTTGCTTGTTTCCTTTTCCAATTACATTGATGTATTTCTCTTCAAAAAAAACTTGTGAGATGGGAAGGTTGACTAACTCAGAAACGCGGATGCCACAACTGTAAAGCACCTCCAAAATGGTGCGATTACGCTGCCCAATCGCATCCGAAACGTCGATGGAATCGATGATTTTGTTCACCTCCTCAATGCTGAGAACAGTCGGAAGATATTCCTCTTTTTTAGGGGTAGCCAATAGTTCGGTGGGGTCTTCTTCTATCTCATTCTCTATGACTAAGAAATTATAGAAATTCTTAATGCCGGAGACAATCCTCGACTGCGACCGTTGCGAAATGCCCAAATCTGCGAGGTCTACCAAGAAATCTTGTAGCACCTCGTAAGTCGCCTCTTTGTAATGTAAGTTTAAATCGTCCAAATAACTCAACAACTTCGAGAGATCGGTGAGATAGGCATCTTCTGTATTCGCAGAAAATGACCGCTCCAACAGCAGATAGGAGCGGTATCTCTTAATAACTCGATCATTCTCATATTTTGGGTTGAGAGTCATGGAACTTTACGATTTTATTCAAAAATCCTCGATTTCATCACTCTTTTTCTTCTTTCAGACTCTTCATTTCAATCAGGCCTTCTAATGCCAATCGATAGGAGTCTAATCCGAAGCCTAAGACTACTCCTGCGCAGGCTGGCGAAAGGAAAGAATGATGGCGCACCTCTTCTCTTTTATGCACGTTAGAGATGTGCACTTCAATGACTGGCGTGGTTACCGAGCGGATGGCATCGGCAATGGCCAAGGAGGTGTGGGTATATGCACCTGCATTCAATATGATACCGTCGGAGATGAAACCAATTTCATGGATTTTGTCGATCAACTCTCCCTCGATATTGGATTGGTAGTAGGAGATGTTGATTTCTGGATATCGGCTTCTCAACAACTCTAAGTAATCTTCAAATGATTTTGTGCCGTAAATAGTTGGCTCTCTTTTGCCCAAAAGATTGAGATTTGGACCATTGATAATCATTACGTTCATCTTTATGCTCCTCTTTTAGTTTACAAATAGATATTTCGTCTTTTAGTCTTTTTCTGAATTATTCTTTCTAAATCGACTCGTGAATGTACTCCACCTCGCGAATGTAATACTTTCTGAAGTCTCCTTTTTTAGGTTGAATCACCACCCTTCCAGTAGGTTCTATATCGATGATTCGACCCTCAAATTCTCCGTTGGAATCGGAATATTTAGCCCACTCTCCAAACTTGTAGATCATATCCAAATATCGATTGTTGAGAAACTCAAAGTTCATATCATCGTCTTTCAACAACTGATATTCTTTCAAGATGGCATTTCGCAAGTCTTTGAAGAGTGATTCTTTGTCAATCTCTTCGCCCACAATGTTTGCAAGTGAGATGGGATTGGGCAAACTTTCATCAAATTCTGTCTGATTGACATTCAAGCCAATGCCGACGATAGCGTGTGTAATCTCTGCGCCTGTGAGTAGATTATCCACGATGAAACCGCACAATTTTCGGTCGTTATAATAAATGTCATTAGGCCATTTGATCACGAAATTCTCTGTTCCAAATCCATTTCTGAGTGTCTCCACAATGGCTACTGCCACTGCTCGCATCAGATAAAACTGGTCGGCTATATGGATGAAAGTGGGATGAAGCAGAAGACTGAACAGCAAGTTCTTATCGTACTCCGAACTCCAACTGCGACCAATCTGACCTCTGCCTGCCGTCTGATTTTTCGCCAAAACAGTGAATCCATCGGGAAAATCTTCCTTGGCTAGCAGTCGGTTGAGGTGATTGCTGGTAGAGTCTGTTTCTTCTACGTTCAATACATTTTCTAACGTTTCCATCGGGATTTTCGGGTCAAAGATAAAAAAACCTGTCGTTAGACTTGTCCGCCACGTTTCTGCACAACTTTCGATCCTGCAGGGACGTTATTCGTCACCCAAACGTTACCGCCAATCACAGAGCCTTGTCCGATTGTGATTCTGCCCAAAATCGTTGCATTAGCATAGATTACGACATCATCCTCAATGATCGGATGTCGGTCAATATTCTTGACTGGGTTACCATATTCGTCCAACTCGAAACTCTTGGCTCCGAGGGTTACTCCTTGATAAATCTTGACATTATTTCCGATGATACAAGTCTCACCGATGACAACGCCCGTTCCGTGGTCGATCGTGAAATGATGACCGATTCTTGCGCCTGGATTGATGTCGATTCCTGTCTCCGAGTGTCCCATCTCCGTGATCATACGAGGGATGAGGGGAACGTTCAAGAGCAACAACTCGTGAGCAATGCGGTAGGCTGAAATAGCCTTGATGGCTGGGTAGCAAAGCACGATTTCAGCGTAACTCTTCGCTGCGGGATCGCCATTGTAAGCCGACTCAACATCCGAAATCAAGGCTTGGCGCATCTCTGGCAATTTCTCCAAGAAACGCTCTACCGTGTTTTCAGCAATATCTGCCACATAGTTGTAGTCGCTATAGGCTGCCGAACCGAAAAGCATTCCAGCAATGACCTGCTCCTCCAAAAGGGTTGCCAAACGGTCGACATTCACACCAATGTAATAGGGCAACGTCTGAACGGTAACGGAGTGTGTACCGTAATAGCCAGGGAAAAGAATCGCTCTCGCAATATCCAAAATCTCACACAACGCCGTTGCTGATGGATAGGAAACTCCCTTCTTCTTCTCGTGAAATACTTTCTTTAAAGAATCAAACTCTGACAATTGTTGTACGACGGAGAACTTTGACATTGATGTAATGTTTTTGTTGTTAATAGACTGCTAATTTACCATTTTCAAACGATATTCTTCGGCTCATTTCTTTAAAAGTTGCAAATCGAAGAAACTGAAAGAGACAAAAAAAGTGCGATGACGCTTCTACGTCATCGCACTCTCTCTATTTTCTAATTTCAAAATTCTAAACGCTCACACTCTCCTATCGACGAATCAAAGTGAAGTGTCCAACATACTCCTTGTCAATCTCCTCGATGGTGATTTGATACCAGTAGTCGGTTGAAGGGAGGTTGTTGCCTTTGTAGGTTCCATCCCAACCGTTGGTGTCCGCGCCTAAGTACTGCTTCAAGACTTTTCCGTAACGGTCGTAAATGGTTACGACTGCGTTTGGATAGACTTCGCCGATGGCAGGGATAATCCAAGTATCGTCTACACCATCACCGTTTGGAGTGAAGTGGTCTGGTACTGAGATGGCTGGTGCTTCCAACATGAAGTTCATTGAAGTCATACAGCCCTTAGAATCGTAAACGTAAACAATGTGTTTAGCGAATGCCAAATCTTTCTTCACATCTTGATCATCGGCAGCCTTCGCATCAACAGCGTAGGTGTAAGGTGCTGTACCGTAACCTGGCTCGAGGATGATCTGACGATCACGCAATGCGATAGAATCGATGCTTGTGATCACAGGGTTTGTGAAGACGGTTACCGTAAAGGTGTCTTTTGCTGTACACAAGCCACGGCTCATCTCAACGGTGTAGTCGGTTGAAGCGTTAGGACTGACGGTCTCACGAGCATTTACCATCACGCCTGTTGAGTCTGGATACCACTTGTAGGTAGTTGCCAAGTAAGAAGATGCATCAATAACGGCTTCCTTGCCTTGACAAATCTCAGGGTCGCCAGTGATAGTTCCAATCAAAGGCTCATCTACAAGCACTGGAACGATGTACTCACGCTTGTTATCACAGATTGAGTTGTATGCGATAACGGTGTAGTTGTACTTCGACTGGTGGTCGGCACTCGTACCGCTGTAGACTGGACGAACACGGAGGGTCTCAGAGTTCTTTCCTTCTACGATAGTCGAATCGTCTGCCCAAGATACTGTCGTACCTTCTGGCTGGATTCCTGTAACGGTCAATGTCGTCTCATCGCCAGAACATACATTTGGCATATCTGGGGTTGTAACACTGATACCTGGGATAACGACTACCTTCTCCTCTGAATTGACTTCCTTACCGTTGTAAGAGAAACTTACGGTGTAGGTTGCGTTGTCAGCCGGACTGACTGCAATGTTCAACATATCGCCTCTCTTCGTGATCTTATCGTTCAAGTTCACTTCTGCGCCATCACCCACCTTAGCGGTTACGTTCAACTGTGGATTTCCGTTTGGACGACGGAATGCTCCCGTACCTGTTGTATCGATGACGAACACCTCAGTTGTTCCCAAACAGAGGGTGTCTTTTAAAGTAGTCTTCAAAGTCAACTCTGCATCAACATAGACTGTAGCTGAGAGTTGTGCATCACAGTAGTCTGGGTCTGAAAGTTCGATCGTGTAGTAGTGATCTGCTGTTACATCATCCAAAACGAATGGGTTACCGTCGTATGCTACCTCGCCATTCTCAATCCACTTCTGATTCTTCACTGCGTATGAAGTTGGAACTGTGTATGAGATAGTCATTGTTCCTGTAGCGTGGCGATCTACGATGAACGGCTCGCTCTGGATAGAGGCTTGGATGTATGGCTTAACCGTCAACGTGTTGGTTGTGCCTTCTGCCTGACATCCACGGTTCTTGATTGTGAACGAGTAGACACCGCTATCCGACTTCTTCGTGTTCTGGATCTCCATCTTGCTACCGACCTGACCGCTTACGATTCTACCGTCGCGATACCAGTCGATGGTTGGTGTCTCACCTGGTTTCAATGTGTAACTGAACTCTGAAGTGAATGGAACGCCTTCACAGATTTCGATTGCCTCCGTAGAGAGTGCCTCAGCCGATACTGGTACGATGTGTACCTTCAAATCGGTTGTTGCCTTACATTCGTTGGTCCATTCGATGGTATAAATATCGTCTGCGTAGGTTGAATATGCCTCTGTTGTGAGAGATGCAACGCCAGAAGCAATCTTCGTACCGTTCTTATACCAAACGTAGTCTTGATCTCCTTCGTAGGTTACACTGATGGTGATTGGGTTACCACAACTGTAAATGTCGTGCTCAGTGTCGTTGTTGTCGAATCCTCCAGGGGCTTCTTCATTGCCATCCTCGGTGTAGGTCATGTTACCTGTTACGACTCCATCACCTACTGTTACGACGTGTGCCTCAGCAGCGGTTACCTCCTTCGTACATGCTCCTGCTTTCGCAACTACCGTGAACGAATAGGTTGTTCCTGTCTTCTGAGAGAGTTTCTGTGTCTTGAATGTAGTCGATGTGGTTGAGCCATCTGCTACACTGGCAGCATCACCACCCCATTGGTAGGAGATCAAGTCTGTTCCTGGGTCTGTACTTGTAGCTGAAACTTCCAACTCTACGGATGTTCCAGGACAAGTGGTTGGCGAACCTGTGATGACTGGCGTAGTCAAGTCATTTACAGTTACGTCAATCTCAACTTTCTCTCCTTGACATACAAGGTCTGATACAATCGCTGATGTTGAATTTGGCACCGTCAAATTGTATTTTGCATCTACATAGTAGACTCCAGTTTTTGATACCAAAGAGGTTCTCATATCTTCCTCTGAAGCATTGTAATAGGTGTACTCGAAAGTCTCGCTTACGTTCTTCACCGTCTTGTATTCTGAAAGGTCGATATCTGCCTCACAGACTGCCTCTGGTTGTGTAACGGTTACGATTGGCTTTGGTTGTACTCTTACCAACACCTCTTGTGCCGCACTCACTGCTCCTGTTTTCAAGTCATGTTGTGCAACATAATACTTGTAGTCTGTCGTAACTCCGCCTTCTACTGCTGCAGCAGCGCTTCCCATCGCATAGGTTGTTCCCGTAGAGACTGGGGTTGCTGTTGATGTGTTGGCTGGCTTGGTTGTGCCATACCAATAGATCTCGTAGTCGGCTTTTGTCTTTCCTGCTTGTGGATTGATATCAACACTCAAGTCGGTCATCGTCTGTCCTTCACAATAGTAGTATGAGTAAACGATTGGTGGAAGGGCATCGCTGATTCTAACTGAGATGGTCGTCGTCTTACTCTCACATGAGAGTTCGTCTGAAATCTTAACCACCTGACTTACACAGTAGGTCTCCAACTGATCATCACCTTCTGCAACGGCAGCGTTCAAGGTTGGTGCAGGACATGCATCCAACTTCGTCGTACAGTCGCTCTGATACCATTGCAAGGTTGCGCCGGTTGTGATATCGGTTACTGCATCCGCGTTCTGCTCAGTCAAGCACTTGTCGAATGTGCCTGCTGCATTGGCTGCGGCTTTCAAATAAAGCACCTCTTGTGTTACGACTGGTGCAACGTAGGTTACGGTTACATCTGTCTGAACGTCTTCTCCGACACAAGTCTCACCGGTTGAGGTGATCTCGTAAATCTGGTGTACTTTATAGCTGTAAGTCGTTGTTGCTGAAACATCGATGATTGGCGTTACAGGGGCAGATACCTCGCTGTATGCACCGCCATCGGTCGACATTTCCCAAACCAAAGCACTTGCGTAGTAACTATTGTCTTCGTCGCGAACATAGTTGGCTTTCAATGCTGATGATGTGTTCTTAGAACTACAGTATGCCAACACGTTGGTTGCGTCGAGTTCTGGCTCTTTCACACCGAAGATGGTTACGTTGACTGGCACATGCGAACTCTCAGCACCATCTGTTGATTTCTGTGACACGTAGTAGGTCGTCTTACCCACCATCGTTACATCTGGTGTTGGAGCGGCAGCCAAAACGGTCGTGTTATCGGTGTCATACCAAACGAGCGAGAATTTACCTGTTGCTCCTGGGTCGTTGACGGTTGCTGTCAAAGGTACTGCATTCGTAGAGTTCAAACAGTAGTAAACTGGCGTTACAGGAGTTGGCGTTGGTGTGAGGTAAATCACAACGGTGATCTCTTCCAACTCACTTGTACAGCCGTCTGCATTCGTGCGACTTACATAATAGGTGTAGGTCTGATCGTCTGTTACTGCGTCTGATGGATATGACGGAACTGGAACACTGGTCATTGGGTTCTTGTCTGCATCATACCAATTCAATGTGTAAGCAGCATCTACGTCGACTACCTTACTGTCTTTCGTAAGAATGTCTTCGAATGCGCCTGCAACAGCATCCGACTTCAAGTAAGATACGAAGAATGTACCTGTTGGCTTAGTAGCGGTTGCTTTTACATAGATATCGTCATATTTATAGGTGTTGTCGCAATAGCCTGATGCGGATGCTACAACACTCAACTCGCCAAGACTGCCTGTCCCGTCTGCCTCATTGAACTCTGTGCTGACAACGGTCGTTCCTGCCAAAGTCCACACCAAAGTTGCAGAGGCTGGCGTGATTCCACTCGTGGTTACCGTGGTCTTACCACAGATCATCGTTGAATCTAACTTCAAACGAACTGAATCCTTCACATTGAATGGACGTTCGTAAACCTCGCTCACACAACCATTGTCGTTAGTAACCGTATACCATACGGTGTAAGATCCTGGCTCCAAATCTTCCAACACCTCTGAAGACTCTTCCGAAGCATCAGCCTTCGACCACCATTTTACAGTGTAGCCCAAAGCAGACACTGGGTAGACTACCGTAGCGTCATGCACACAGAAATCGGAAATCTGATCCAACTCTTCTACTGGTGTCTCCCATACCGTAACGGTGAGGGTGGCTACCTCGCTCTCACATTCCGTCTCTGGGTCTGTGATAGTGTAGTAGAACTCGTATGAATCGGCTTGATATTTCAACGTCGTCAAGTCTGGCTCCGTAGAGGTCTTGGTCTTGAGGGCATCTGAATACCAATTTACAGTGTAGCCATCAAAGTCTGCACCTGCCAACGCATCGGTCAACGCTGTTTTCTGTGAAGCCGGAGCCGACTCACAGAATTTGATCTCCTCGATTGCAGGAGCAATTGGCAATTTATTGTAGATAATATTGATAGAATCGTACACGAAACACATTGCTGATGTTGGGTTGGCATTGTCGCGCACCATTGCGTAGTATTTCACTGTTGTGCCTTCCAATGTAGCGTCCCATGCAATGTCTGGACTCAAGATAGAACTTGAAGCCTTTTCGTCGGTTTGCAATGATTTGCCCGTAAGACTTCCCTGATACCAAAGAATGTCGAACTTAGCCGAAGGATCTGCCTCTTTCTGTACATTTTTCACTGTCAAAGAAACAGCAGGCGACTCTTTACACAACTTGATGAACTTCACGTTGTCTTCGTCTATCTGAATATCCGTTCCGTTATTCTCCTCGATAGTGATCTTGTTGCCATCAGGCATGCTACATGGAGGACAACCATAACGTGCAGAAAGCATAATACGACCACAGTCGTAATCGGTCAACTTTCCGAAGTTGATGTTGGAGATGCACGCCTCATCGCCTCCATTACCTCCACCCAACTCCATTGAGTTTGCCAACGAACCGATGGCATAGATTCCAAACTCCTCAGAATCTTGAATCTCTGTCTTATACAATGGAGAGTTGGTCTGTCTGGTTGCTGGCTTAAACTTATATATTTTAGCAGATGATCCAACAACGATCACACCCAAGACGTATTTCACACCTCTGGATGAACTACCCTCTACCTTGCAACCTACCTTAACGGTACATTTCGTTGCATCTGCAGTGATATCGAAGGTTTGCTCTTCTCCAGTGAAATAGGTTGCACCAATCACATATTCACCATTTTCATTCTTGGATGCCTTATAGATCACAGGTTGCAATGTTACTGTTCCTGTTCCATTATAAGTTGCACTGTAGACATCGAACGATTTCAAATCTGAAGTGGCATACATATCGAGAATGATTGTCTCCTTCTGATAACTTCCAGCCGTCATATCCGATACCGCTACATCTTTAAATATATAGGTATCAAACGAAGTGATATCCTCCAACCATACGGTGTAGGTAGTATCTTTCGACTCTAATGCAGCGTTGTCGTGAATCTCGCTGGCAGCGATTTGATCGCCTGTAACGCAGAACTCAATCTTGCCACCCGCACCCTTTGCCGTAACCACGATGTTCTTACCATCGTAAGTCAACGTATCTTTTGAAGTCTCCGTTGCGAAAGCAGCAAACTTGGCAGTCTGTGTAGACTTGTAGAATTTATCATTGACAGTTGCCTCGTAGCAGATAACATCTGTGCCACTGGTCTCCAACTTGCCAGCCACACAGTTCATATCGGTGATGATGGTATCGATCGGCATATCCATATCTGTAACCACACACTCCGTCTCGGCAGGCTCACAAGCACCACAAGGAACATACGCACCAATATATTCAACAATCACCTTATATGTTCCAGGTTCAGTAATGTTAATTGCCGCGCTATTATAAGGATCCGACAATCTTTCCGTTGACGAAGAGTTCTTTGTAGTCGTATTGAGCAATTTGTCATTCAAATACCAAGAAACATAATAACGATCCTCCTTACCCTTTGGAATTGTATAACCACAATCCAACTCAATCTCCTCACCCGGACATTTCGTACGGTTGATCATAAAGACCGTTGGACAAGCATCCTGAATTTCACAAGGGATAGTTTTCAATTTCGTAAGACAGTTGTACTTTTCAACAGTTGCGTCACCAGATCCTGTCTGACCCTTATTGTTCAATCCCCAAGCATAATAT
The DNA here is from genome assembly GCA_963648205.1 of Flexilinea sp. Classification (GTDB taxonomy): domain Bacteria; phylum Bacteroidota; class Bacteroidia; order Bacteroidales; family Paludibacteraceae; genus UBA1181. The sequence continues at coordinate 2,087 of CAVJCT010000059.1, read as the reverse complement.
TCATCCTTAGAGTTGATCATAAATCCGAAATTATCACCACGCGAAATGCTCACCGCGTCCGTGATGACCTCGTCTGGTTCGCCACTCGCATTACAATATTTCGCCAAAAGCGGGTAAATTCCTTCTCCACCGCCATTGGCACTGTACGTTTTCGCAGTTGTTGCGTCAGTAGGAACAACTCCACCATTATCATCATTATTACCCCAATATACAAGGTAACCTTCCTTCGTTACAGCCGCACCGTAACCACGACCTCCAATCACCTCTTTTACATCTGTAAGATACTCCTCGCCAGAAACTTCCTCTCCATATTGTCCAGAGAGAACTTTCAAAGCACGAGTATGTGTTCCAGTTTTCTTTTGGCCAGTACAGTTACCCCAGCCTCCATTTCCCCAGGCCCACACATATCCATCTCCCGTAACAGCGAAACCTGCCACATCGGAAGCCGCTGACATACGAATATCCGTCAACTGCTCGCCATCTTCTGGTACAGTTTCGTTATACGGATCATCTCCTGAAATCATAACAGGGACAGCATCAAAAACTTTCGTTGTAGTTCTAGCGTTATTTCCGTTCCACGGTCCGATACAATACAGGTTTCCATCAGAAGTTCTGATCATACAGTTATCATCACCACCCGAAATATGAGTTACATTCGTGATTGGTGTTCCATCTGGTCCATTGATATAAGTAGGATATCCAGCCTTTGCGTTTGCATTATCCGACCATTGTGCTTGAGAACCATTTCCCCAACCCACGAGACGACCATCGTCCATAATGGCAAAACCAGAACTTGTAGAAGCAGCAACGTAGGTTACGCCTCCCAAATAGTCACCACCAGGAGTTCCGTCCAAATTATAACCAGGAGTTTCACCTTTCACCACAGGCTGAGGGAATTTTACCACATTTCCTGAATCAGGGTGGCAACACTTAGATTGGTTATCACCCCAAGCATATACAATTTTAGTACACGACAAAGCCAAGTTGAACGCACCAGAACCTGCAGTTACCATGTTGAAGGTTAAGTTGCCAGTTCTCACACGGCTCGGCGTGTAAACATAAGTCTTATCTGCGTTTGCTCCTGTAGCTTTATCCGAAGGATCAATACCCAGAAGTCCTTCCAACTGACCCGACTTATTCACACCCCAAGCAAACAAATACCCTTGGGCGCAGATGATAACGCCGTGGTCGTTACCGCCGGTGATGGTTTTACTCTGGCCGCAGACCTCTGCCACCACTCCCAGCAGCAGAAGCAACGATGTATATAAATATCTTTTCATATTCACACTACATTTACCCAATTATAACTATACCTATATCAATCAAAAAATACTTTATTTCAAAACTTTCGTTCTCGCTCATACGTTCCGAGAAAGTACAAGCATAGAAAACAAGCAAATATAAATCGGATATGGGGGAAAAACAAAAAAATGTTAAAGAGAATTTAGCGAGAAGGAGTGAGAATTTAATTTGTATATTTGCAGATGGTTACCTGTTCGGGTGAAAATTGATTGTTAACATAAAATGTAAAACTATGAGTAAGAAAAAAGAGAGAACGCCTGAAGAAAAGGCAGAGAGATGGGCAAGAAGATTGGCTATGCTAAAAGAACTTCACGCCCAAGGAAAGTTAAACAAAGCAGGTGAATGGGCTATCTCAGAAGAAGGTCAACAAGGTGTGTGGACAATTGCAGACATGAAAGCGATAATGAAATGAGAAGATTGTATTTGGACACAAACGTCCTTGTTTACATGGGTACTAATGATAGAGATAGCCTTTCAGAAGAAGTGTTTAAACTGATATATGGTTGCGAGACCCTTCTTTACACAAGCACAGAATGTGTTAAAGAGTTAATCTACAACTTGTTGATTGGCAAAATACCAATCAACAAGAAAGATAAAAACGCGCTAACCCCATTCAATGTTTTTGAATGGTTAGAATCTCAAAACATCAAAGTCGTACCTGTCGGCAAAGAACACCTAAAGAAATTTGCAGAACTTCCCCTTTACGATGACCATAAAGATCCAGGCGACAGAATCATCATCGCTCAAGCCATCGCAGACAAGGTTTCTCTCGTCAGTTCCGATAG
>CAVJCT010000058.1:0-2375 GCA_963648205.1 Flexilinea sp. | reverse complement strand
TCCGTTGATAATTAGCAGTTTATGTTTTTAACACTAAAAAAGTGACGAAAACAGGAGAGGTAGCAAATTAGTACCCTTAGAGGTGAAATCATCAGCGTATAGAACGCACCCCTCCATCGATGCATTCGCTGAGAAATTTTCAGAACGAGTAGGCTCTCAATATATTTTGCATGTCCAGGATGTCGTTCAAGAGGGTGTTCTTCAGTGCCTCCCTGTTTATATGAGTCCGTTGGTGTGAGAATATTCTCAAAAAAATCATCACCCCTTCACCAGCCACTCCCCAATCGTGCCCGTCTCCGAAGAGAAACTTTTTCCAAATTGCCAGCATCCAAATCGTCAAAAAAAGTCCGAACGCCTCCGCCCGGACTCTTCTATTATTTCCTCAACGGTTTATTCTACCGTCTCTGCAGTCTCCTTTTTAGGGAACAAAATCGATGCCAGAATACTCAACAGGACAATGGCAATGATGACAATCAGCGACGTGCCAGTACCTATCTCTATGTCGAAGAAGAAATTCAACAACATCTTCACACCAATGAACACCAACAACACTCCCAAGCCCATCTTCAGTCTACAGAACATATTCATCACACTGTTCACCATAAAGAACAACGAACGCAATCCCATAATGGCAAAGATATTCGAAAAGAAGACAATATACGGATCACGTGTTACCGAGAAAATCGTAGGAATGGAATCGACCGCAAAGATGATGTCGGAAAACTCAATCACCAACAACACCAAGAACAAGGTCGTCGCACACCATTTCCCATCTCGTTTCACGAAGAAATCATGTCCCACAACCTCTTTCACCAAGTTGAAATATTTCGAAGCGAAACGCACTGCAGGGTGATGTTCCGTATCAATTTTTTCCTTTTTCTCTTTGGCAAACAACATTTTCGCTCCCGAAATGATGATAATTGCACCAAAGACCACCAATATCCAATCAAACTTCTGAATCAGTGCAGAGCAAAGGAAAATGAACGCCAAACGAAGCACCACCGCACCGATGATACCCCAGAACAGCACCCTGTGATAATATTTCTGGTCGATACCAAAACTTAGGAAAATCAATATCATCACAAAGATATTATCCACTGAAAGGGCGAACTCAATCAGGTAGCCCGAGAAAAACTCCAAGGTCATTGCCTGTCGATACTGTGCCAAGCCCGCAGCCAAGCCTGCAGCAGGATCTACCTTCAATCCATGTCCATGGCTCACGTTGATGGCTTGCAACTGCTCCATCGAAGATACCCCGTGTAGGTACTCTCCGAAGAAAAATATTCCCAATCCGAACAACATTGCGACACCAACCCAAATGCCTGTCCACATAGCAGACTCCTTGAATGTGATCACATGATCGTCCTTATGGAACACCCCCAAATCTAAAGCCAACAAAAATGTAATGACTAATGCAAAGCCTCCGAATGATGCAATATCATAAAAATTCATAACAATTAATTTTTATTTGTATCGAATTGTATTTCAATCTTTTCAACAAATTTATTTCACTTTTAACGAATATGCAACATTATTAACGAGAGAATATCAATTGATTGAAAGGTACAAAAAAATCTCAAATGATTTTCTTGCAAAATTGGTGATATGTTGCTCCTTACTTCTCATCGAGGCATAAGCGTAGAGGAAAAATCGAAACCGCATTAGATTTCGGAGAAAATCTTCAGTATTTCATCCCTATATTTTACTTCACCTTCCACTCTCCAATCGTTCCCGTCTCCGAAGAGAAACTGCAACCGATTTTATAAAGTTTGCGAGTGTCAGATTCATACTCACGAGCATAGCCTTTCTCTTCAATTTGTTGCAAGGCTTCCTCTGCTGTGCCATCTAATTTGAACTCGAAAATGTAAATGAATTTTTCCGTTTCGATGACGCAGTCTACTCGGCCTTGAGACTGTTCCTTCTCCGTGTAAATCAACAAAGTACTGATTAAACGAAGAACCAAATAGAACGTGTATTGGAAGAAACGCTCTGTATCTTTTTTAGGGTGCAAATTGTATGGTATGGAGGACAAAAACGCTGTGAGCAACATCTTAAACTGTTCTAAATCACCAGTTTTCAGACTTTTCACCATTCGTGCCATCCAGTCGTCAGAATGAGAATCCATAGAGAAATAATCATCCATCAATAATGGAATGAAAGCACTTTTCACCTCACCATTCGGAATATCAAGCCTATACATATTCACATCGGAATCATATTCCTTTATCGTCAAATACCCACTTTGGTAAAGCATTGGCAAAGGAGCATCACGGTCCATTTTGAAATCCATAAACTCCTCCGCTCTGTAGTATTTTCTCGTCAATTCATCCAAATTAACATTGTCACGATCAAGTAAATTTATCAAATAAGTCGGT
>CAVJCT010000057.1:0-69951 GCA_963648205.1 Flexilinea sp. | reverse complement strand
ATGCGACATTTCCACGACATTTCTGTGTACTACAATTCAACTTCCCGAGATGCCATCGCTGATTATCAGATAGTTACGTTTTAAATCAGGGCAAAATCAAGGCGAAAATCGGTGAAATTTCTTTTTTTCTGCAAAGTTGGGTTAAATTAATTTTTCTTATCTTGCGAATTGTATTGAGAAGAAAAACTTGATTTATTAACACATAAAAATTATGCTTATGAGGAAATTTTTAATCCTTTTCACTTCACTTATGTGCTGGATATCAAATCTGAGCGCAATCAACACAGACGGAGCTTACAACATCACCGTTCAAGAAACAACTAACGGAACTGTCGAGGTTCCAGAGTCTGCTATGCCTGGAACAACCATCGAATTCACAATCACTGCCGATGAGGGTTACGAATTGTCAGAATTCTACATTCTAAATGGAGATGACCAATTGGGATTCAACGCTGACGAGAACTCTTTCGTGATGCCAGAAAACGATGTTGTCGTTGTTGCCACCTTCCAGAAAGCAGCTTATTCTATCTTCTACCCTGAAACCGACTTCGGTGGATTCGACGCCCCAGCAGAAGCCCACAAAGGTGACACCGTAATCATATCAGCCTACTTCACCGAAGGCTACGGACTTGAAGATCTCGTTATCCTTTACATGGAGAAAGAGAAAATCGCTTACGACACCATCACCGAGAACATGTTCCGCTTCATCATGCCCGACGGCGAGGTGACCGTTGAAGCCACCTTTATTCCCGTCGGCTACAATATCTATGTTTACGAGGCAGACGGAGGAACGATAGAGGTACAAGAGACTGCACAAGAAGGCGAAACCGTGAAGTTCAAAATCACTGTAGAGGAAGGTTATGAGTTATCGCGACTAGTTCTCGCCCTCGGAAATGAAGAGCTTGATTGGAACACAGAAGATTCTACATTCGTTATGCCTGCAGGAATGGTGGAGATGATACCTGAATTCACTCCTAAAGTCTACGAAATTGTCTATACATATATAGAGGACGGCGACTACGACGCACCACTTGGAGCTGCGTATGGAGAGGAAGTAGTCGTTGCTCCATATCATCATCTGGGAGAAGATTACGAACTTGTGTCATTCTCTGTGATTTATATGGATAAGGAAGAGATCGCATTCGACACCATCGGCACTAACATGTTCCGCTTCATCATGCCTATGGGCGAGGTGGTCGTTACTGCTACCTTCACAAAGACGACTGATGTTCAAGAGGTTAGCATCAGCAGTCTTTACACCGCCGACGGTCGCATCTACTACAACGGAGACCTCCGCATCTTCGACCTTCTCGGTCGTGATGTAACAGCAGACAACGGCTCTTTGAAGGGCGTTTATGTTGTACGCACCGAAGAGGGTGTGAAGAGAGTGGTTGTGAAGTAAAAAAAACTGCAACTATTTAGGAAGGACGCTCCGCTTTGGTGGAGCGTCTTTTTTTATTGTGCCTTTCAATTTCGCCCATCCCAACATTTTTTCGTATATTCGCAAAGTTTTTTTTACATTAAAAAAATCAACGTTTTTTGTCTATGTTTGAATACATAAAAGGGAAGATTACAGAACTGAATCCAGCTATGGCTGTGGTCGAGACGGCTCAAATTGGCTTTTCAGTCAACATTTCTCTCAACACATACTCCGCTATCGAGGGCAACGCCAACTCTGGCGATGTTGCTACTTTATATATTTACGAGGCTGTTCGCGAAGATGCTTACACGCTATATGGCTTCGCAACCAAAGAGGAACGCAACCTCTTTTTGCTTCTCATCTCCGTGTCGGGTGTTGGCGCTTCGTCTGCCCGCATGATCCTCTCTGCCTACTCGGTTGCCGAACTGCAGTCTATCATCAGTTCCAGCAACGTGAAGATGCTCAAAAGCATCAAGGGCATCGGTGCCAAAACGGCTGAGCGTATCATCGTCGATTTGAAAGACAAAATGGAGAAAGTGGAGGCTTCGGGTGTCGAAATGCCAGACAACTCCAACAAAGAGGAGGCTGTGGCAGCATTGGTGGTTCTCGGCTATACACAAGCCGTCGCATCAAAGGCTATCGACGCCATCATAAAGGAAAATCCTACTATTTCTATTCAAAAATTGATTAAAGAGGCACTAAACCAACTGAGATAACGTTCTTATTATTTGAGATTATCTGAGAAAACTGCAACCCATTACTGAATTGGCTAAGAAAATTTTATATATATCGCTTGTGTGCATACTCTTAGGAGGCTTGGCAGCCCTCTCTTCGTATGCGCAACAGTCAAGATCGCTGAACCCACGCGCCAGAACTGCATCTACTGCGCAACGAAACGGCCAGCGTTCTGGAACAAAACAACAAAAGGCAGAACCTCAAGAGAGCCGTTTGGACACGATGAAAGATATCAAATTCCCTGTGAAAGAGTCGGAAGTGGTTACCTACGACGACCTTCAACAGAATGCTGCCATCGACCTGCGAGACCCTGCCAACGTCAAGTCGGACGTGGAATATGACCCTAACACCGGCTACTACATCTACCACACTCGCGTGGGCGATATGGACGTGGCTACCCCATTCGTACTCAACGAGAACGAGTACCAACGCTACTCCCTCCAACAGTCGATGAACAGCTATTGGGCGGAGAAGGCAAAAACGAACACAGATGGTGGTAACAAGTTCACACTCAGTGATATACAAATCGGATTGGGTGAGAAGGGCGAGAATATCTTCGGTCCGGGTGGTGTCAAATTGAAGACACAAGGATCTGTTGACCTCGACTTCGGTTTCAACGTTACCAAGCGTGAAAACCCTACCATCTCGGAGCGAAACCGTACGAACACCATCTTCGATTTCGATACGAAAATCCAACTCTCAGCGAATGGTTCCGTTGGTACAAAAATCAATTTTAATTTAAATTACAACACCGAGGCAACCTTCGATGCCGACCAGAGTTTGGTTAATTTAGGATATAAAGGAGACGAGGACGATATCATCCAACGTGTTGAAGCAGGAAATGTGAGTCTGCCACTCTCATCATCACTCATCACAGGAAGCACAGACCTCTTCGGATTCCGTACAGATTTGCAGTTCGGAAAATTGAAGATTCAAGGAATCATCTCGCAGCAACAGTCTGAACGTAAAACAGTTACCAGTGACGGCGCGCAGACCACGGAGTTCGAACTCTTGCCTACTGATTACGAGGAGAACAAGCACTTCTTCCTCTCCACCTACTTCTACGACCACTACGATGACTGGGCGAAGAACGCGCCGAATCCTCAATCGGGTATCGTCATCAACAAGGTGGAAATCTGGGTAACCAACACGTCGACCTCATCTGCCAACTATACAACACGAAACCTTATCGCCGTAACGGAATTGGGTGAGACCTACGACTTGGAAGGAAAATCTGAAAGTATTCCATCTAACAGCAATGGCTCTTTCTACAAGACACTCAACAGCGTCTCCGATTTGAGAGACATTCAAACGGCATCCTACGCTTTGGAGAACCTCACCATCGACGGAAAGGCATTGGAGTCAACAAAAGATTATGAGGTGTTAAACAGCGCCAGATTGTTAACCTCTTCGGAATATACCTTGAACTCGGAATTGGGTTATGTGTCACTCAAAAGCACGTCACAGTCCGACCGTATCGTTGCCGTGGCATTCCAGTACACCAAAGGAGGCAAAACCTACACCGTCGGTGAGTTGACGACCACCTCGACAGACACATCAAAGGTTTCTTCGCAGAACCTCATCGTGAAACTGTTAAAGAGTTCGTTGCCTTCTCCACAAAACAAAAAGTTGTGGAACCTCACCATGCGTAACGTCTACTCGCTCGGGGCTTACAACATTCAATCAGACAATTTCGAGGTGCAGATCAAATACCACTACCAGAGTGATTCGCTCACCTCATACCTGACTTACATTCCAGCGTTGAGCAACAAAAACTTGTTGCGCGTATTGAACCTCGACCGTTTGAATAAACGTTCGAACGCAATGCCAGATGGCTACTTCGACTATATTCCAGGCTACACGGTCATTCCTTCGACAGGACGAATCATCTTCCTTTCGACTCGTCCGTTCGATACTGGTATCAAAAATGGATATGGCAAAATCGCCGGTGTCGACAACTACACCTTCCCAGAGTTGTACGACTCAACATTGACGGTTGCAGAAGAGTATACAGAGAAGAACAAATACCTCATCACGGGTGAATACAGTTCCTCTTCGGGTTCTGAGATTCGTTTGGGTGTTACGAATATTGCCCGCGGATCTGTGCGTGTAACGGCAGGTGGTCGTACCCTCACCGAAGGTACTGGCTACACGGTAGACTACAACATGGGTATCGTGAAGATTTTGGACGAGACAGCCCTCGCTTCCAACTCGCCAGTAAGCGTTTCCGTAGAGAGTGAGTCATTCTTCAACACACAACGAAAATCACTGCTCGGTGTGAATGCCGAATATGATTTCTCGGAGAAATTCTCATTGGGTGCGACAATCCTCCACCTCAACGAAAAACCGCTCACCACGAAGGTTACAAACGGTAACGAGCCTATGTCGAACACGATATGGGGCATGAACGGAACATTCAAATCAGACTGGCAATGGCTCACCAACGCCATCGACAAACTGCCGCTCATCAATGCGACTGCCCCTTCGTCTATCGCCTTCTCGGGCGAGTTTGCGCAACTGATTCCTGGCCATAACAAAGCCATCGATCAAGATGACAACAAACAGGGTGTCTCATACATCGACGACTTCGAAGGAACAGAGTCGAATATCAACATCAAAAACCCTACGTCTTGGGCATTGTCAAGCACCCCTAAAGTTACTGGCGGACCACTCTACAGCAAGCATTTCATCCGCGATAACGATAGTTACTGGGGCAACTATCTGAGCGGGGCGAACCTTGCCAACATCGGCTATGGCCTCAACCGTGCCCACCTCGCTTGGTACTACATCGACAACATCTTCACCTCGTCGACCTCCAGTACGCCAAAGCATATCAAGAGTGACAAAGATCAACAGTCGAACCACTACATCCGTCTGGTCAACGAGCAGGAGATCTATCAAGACAAAGACCAAGTGTATGGTGAGTCGACCACCCTTCAGACTCTCCACCTCCATTATTATCCAAAGGAGCGTGGTCCATACAACTTGGATGTCTCGGGTATGAACGAAGACGGTTACTTGGATAACCCAGGCGACCGGTGGGCAGGTATCACCCGAAAATTGGACAATACGAACTTCGAGAGCGCCAACATCGAATACATTGAAATGTGGTTGATGGACCCATTCGTCTACAACGATATGAACACCACCTCTGGTCAACTCGTGTTCAACTTGGGTAGCATCTCCGAGGATATCTTGAAAGATGGACGTAAAGCCTTCGAGAACGGACTTCCAACTTCTCAGAACATGGCACAAGTCGACACCACCATTTGGGGACGTGTGCCTCGTCTGACTGCCGTTACAAGCTCGTTCGACAACGCCTACCTCGCACAGCAAGACCTTGGTTTGGACGGTCTCTCAGACAACGACGAGTTCTCGTTCATCACCTCCTACGGTCGCTATTACAACGCTATCAACCAGAAAGTGAATTCAACTGCCAAGATGCGTTGGGGACAAGAGACCTTCTCTCCTCTCACCGACCCTGCCGGCGATGATTTCCACTACTTCCGTGGCAGCGACTACGACGACCGTGAGGCCAACGTCTTCGAACGTTACAAATATTATAACGGTGTCGAAGGAAACTCAACCTCATCAGACGATTCTTACACTTCGACTGCCACCACCTCGCCAGACGGTGAAGACCTCAACGGCGATAACACCCTCAACGAGACCGAGCAGTATTACGAGTACATCGTCAACATCGACAAAGACATGTTCGAGAACAAAGCCAACTGGGAAGACAACTACATCACCAGCGTGGTTACTGCCAATGTCGAGTTGAAGAACGGAAACAAGGAAGATATCAAATGGTATCAACTCCGCATCCCTGTCCACACCTCTAAGAAACGTGCCGAAGGAAACATCACCGACTTCCGTTCCATCCGCTTCATCCGTATGTATATGACGGGATTTGAAGAGGAAGAGCACCTTCGTTTCGGTGAGTTGCAGTTGGTGCGCACCGACTGGCGTGTCTACGAGAAGAACGAGCGTTTGGTGGAGAGTTCAATCGCCAGCAAACTTCAAGGTACTGGTAGCATCAGCATCTCGTCTGTATGTATCGAAAACGACTCTCGTAAGACTCCTGTCAACTATCAGTTGCCTCCAGGTATCGACCGTACAATCGACCCAAGCCAGACTCAGGTGACACAAGAGAACGAGCAGTCTATGGTGTTGAAGATAGACAGCCTCGAACCAAACGATGCGCGTGCCGTCTACAAGACCACCGCTCTCGATACCCGTCAGTACAAGCGTTTCAAGATGTTCGTTCACGCAGAACAACTTGTCGACGGTGAGGACATTCCAGACAATCGTCTCTACGCTTTCGTACGTTTCGGATCAGACTTCACAGAGAACTACTACGAGTACCGTATTCCATTGAAGATCACTCCTGAAGGCTCGACCGACCAATACACTATTTGGCCAACCGTCAACAATTTCGACTTCGCCTTCGAGCAATTGACAAACCTCAAATTGGAGCGAGACAAGAAGAAACTCAACGGTCAGGTGAAATACAACGAACGCTACACCAAGATGGACGGCAACAACACGATGGCAGTCATCGGTTCGCCTTCCTTCGGCGACATCACCTCTATGATGATCGGTATCGTCAATGAAGATGATGAGAGCCATAGCGCAGAGATCTGGGTCAACGAGATGCGTATGTCGGGCTTCGAGGAAGACGGCGGTTGGGCTGCCACTGCCAACTTGGGTATCGTCTTCTCCGACTTGGGTTCGTTCAACCTCGGAGGAACTGTCGAGACGACAGGCTTCGGTAGCATCGAAGACAACGTAACCGACCGCAACCAAGAAGACAACTACGAATACAACCTCTCCGTAGCCGTCCAACTCGGTAAACTCTTTCCAGACAAGGCGAAGGTCAACTTGCCATTCACCTACACCCGTACTCACCAAATGTCATCGCCTAAGTACGACCCAATGAACACCGACGTGGAGTTGAGCCGCACCTTAGACAACTATGACGACGACCACATCAAAGACTCTATCAAGGCAATGTCGCGCACCGACAAGGTGTACCAAAGTTTCGCCCTCAACAACGTGCGCGTCGGTATCACCAGTCCGAAAACGGCAATGCCATACGACCCAGCCAACTTCTCATTCAGTTTAGGCTATAACGAGACAAAAGAAACCAACCCTGAGATTGAATACGAAAAAATCAAGAATTACAAGGGTACGTTTAACTATGTCTACTCTATCAACCCTAAACCAGTTGAGCCTTTCAAGAAAGTGAAATGGTTGAAATCGAAGCATCTTAAACTGATCAAAGACTTCAACTTCTACTACGTTCCTAAGAACGTCGCTTTCAGCACCTCAATGACGAGATACTACGAGGAGACACAGAACAGAAACTACAACTGCCCTATCGTCAAGGATACGACTTTCCAATATATGACGTGGGACAAGAACTGGCAATGGGACAGAACCTCCAACATCAAATGGGATTTGACTCGTTCGCTCAAACTCTCGTTCTCATCTGCCATGAACTCTGAAATCACGGAGCTCATCAGCACCACCGACGACAACGGAGAGACCCGCTTAGTGAACACCCCTCTCAACAAAGAGTACTTGAAAGAAATCGGCTATTACGACTGGTACGACCGTTGGAAAGACACCGTTTGGAGCAGCATCAAGAACTTTGGTGAGCCAGTCTCTTACCAACAGAAATTCTCCGCTTCATACGCTATCCCTATCAACAAACTGCCTCAACTCGACTGGATCACTTCCAACGCTCAATACTCGGCAGACTATCAATGGGATAAGGGTACAGTCTTGACCATGGGTGCTGCGCCAACCACAGGTAACCTCTTGGAGAACCAACGAAACTGGAACGGAGATGTCCGCTTCAACTTCGAAACACTCTACAACAAGTTCCCAGCCCTCAAGAGCATCAACCAGAAACTGAACAAGGTGAAGAATTTGGCAAATGCTCAGAAGAAGAAAGACAAGGCGAAAGAGGATTCTAAAGAAGACCAAAAGAAAAAGACCTACGAGCGTAAACGTCTCCGTCTGAAGGCCAACAACAAGACGCGTATCAACCACCGCCTCAACTCTATGAAGTTGAACGTTACGTTGGTCGACACCTCAGGCGCAAGTGTTCCGTTCAAGTGGAAGTCGATCGACCAAAACTCGATCAATATCTCCACCAAGAGCGATATGAACAACCTCACACTCACCGTCGTAAACACGCAGCGTGAGGATAATGCCCTCGATAAGATTCGCGACTACAGCGTGCGCTTCTTGATGCTGATCCGCAACATCAACATCAACTACCGCCACACCGACGCCCTTGAAGTCAACGGCTACAACCCAACCAGCGGTTTCCTCGGTCAAGACCACGACAACCCTGGCTACGACTTCACCTTCGGTTTCTACAACGTAGACAAGTTCTTGAACCGCATCTACAGCGAGGATTCACTCTTGGTGATGAGCGAAGACATCACCAACCCTATCGTCCACACCACGACGCAAACCCTCACCGTGAAGTCGCTCGTCGAGCCAATTCCTGGTCTCAAGATCGACCTCAACGCTTCGTGGTACAAGAACAAAACTGACGAAATCTATTACATGTACGGATTCCAAGATGGATGGAACTCGGAGCAGTTGGCAGGTAGTTTCTCGCGCACCTGCTTGCCTATCCGCACCGCCTTCCGCAAGAACAGTGCCAACTCCAAGACCTTCCAAACCTTCTTGGAGAACAGAGCCGTCATCCAACGCCGTATCTACAACGAGGTGGGCTACAACAACGCCAACGGATTGCCAAACCACGTCAGCAAGAGTTCGGGCGATGTGCTGATTCCTGCTTTCTATGCCGCTTACATGGGTAAGGACGTTGAATCAACGGATCTCAACTACATTCCAAAGGGCGACTTCAAGAGCATCATCACCTCCCTCATTCCAAACTGGAAGGTAACCTGCGATGCCTTGATGAAGATCACCGCTTTCAGAAAGACCTTCAAATCGTTCAACTTGAACCATGCCTACAAGAGTACCTACAACATCGGCAACTACGAGTCTATCACCGATTGGACCAGCATGTACGGCATAGACAACTACGGAATCTCGGGAACGAACGACGACTACAACAATATCTCGTCTCGCTACGATGTTAGCTCCGTCAGCATCACCGAAAACTTCTCCCCTCTCTTCGGAGTAGACGCAAGTTTGAAAAACAGTCTCTCAATGAAGTTCGAGGTCAAGAAATCGAGAACCGTGCAGTTGGATATTCCAGGTAACCAAATCCTTGAATCCAGCAGTATGGAATATGTCTTCGGTTCAGGCTACCGCTTCGATGACATCGGAATGATCATCAAAGTCGGAAAGAGCCAGAAGAAAGTCAAGAACGACTTGAACCTCCGCGCCGACGTAGGTTTCAAAAACACAGATGCCTACATTCGTGTCATCGACGACGAATACTCGCAGTTGAGCAGCGGTCTGAAATCGCTCACCCTCAAATTCTCGGCAGATTATGTGCTGAGCGAGCGACTCAACATCAAACTCTACTACGACTGCAAGTCAAGCACGCCTAAGGTTTCAGATGGCTACCCTACCGTCTCTCACGACTTCGGTATCGCCCTCAAGATTAACTTGACTCACTAAAATGACATAGTCCAACATTGATTCACCTCTTTGTTGGACTGCGTTCTACAATATCGCACATTAAAAAAAACACTAATTATTATCTAAATGCTTTTCTCATCACTGACGTTCATATTCGTCTTTTTGCCAATAGTCTGCTTTCTCTATTGGATTGTGAAACCCAATTTACGCAACATCGTACTCCTTCTCGCCAGCATCCTCTTCTACGCTTGGGGCGAACCTAAGTATGTACTGGTGATGCTCGCCACCATCCTCATCAACTACCTTGGCGCGTTAGGAATAGACAGATTCAAAGAAAACAAGCAAATCGGCAGAGCATTAATATTTGTTACAATCGCTTGTAATCTTGCCATCCTCGGCTACTTCAAATACTTCAACTTCCTCGTAGAAAATATCAACGCACTTTTCAAGTCGAACATTGATTTCGTGCATGTCATCATGCCTATCGGAATCTCGTTCTACACCTTCCAAGCCATTTCCTACTTGATTGATGTCTACCGTGGCGATGTCAAGGCACAGACCAACATTTTGAAATTGGCACTTTTCATCACGCTCTTCCCTCAGTTGGTGGCAGGACCGATTGTCAAATACCACGATGTGGCAGAGCAGATTGACAACCGCACGCCCGACTGGAACTGCATCGCAATGGGTGTGAAACGCTTTATCATCGGACTAAGCAAAAAAGTGTTGATTGCCAACACGATGGGCGCAGTTGCCACGCAAATCTTAGACAACACACAAGCCTACCACTACAGTGCAGCCATCGCTTGGCTCGCTGCCATCGCCTACACCTTGCAGATCTTCTTCGACTTCAGCGGCTATTCCGACATGGCGATTGGTTTGGGTCAACTCTTCGGTTTCAAATTCAAAGAGAATTTCAACTACCCTTATATCTCCAAATCCATCACAGAGTTTTGGCGCAGATGGCACATCTCACTCTCCACATGGTTCAAAGAGTACGTCTACATTCCATTGGGAGGTAACCGAAAGGGCAGCAACCGCACCCTCGTCAACATCGGCATCGTCTTCCTGCTGACAGGTATCTGGCACGGCGCAAGTTGGAATTTCATCCTTTGGGGATTGTGGCACGGTCTGTTCAACATCATCGAGAAAGCCACTGGGTTCCACAAAGACTCTGGTGTGAAGTGGAAAGAGGCTTTGAAACACGTCTACACACTCGTCATCGTTGTCGTCGGTTGGGTATTCTTCCGTCCTGACACATTCTCCGAGGGACTGATCCATTTTAAACAAATGCTTGCTTTAGAACCCACCACACCAATCTACACCATCCACTATTTTATGAGCGGTTGGAACTGGTTCATTCTCTTCGTCGGTATCTTGTTCAGCATGCCAATCATCGGAGACAAACTCTACACAAGCAAGAGTAACCAATGGGCGCAGTTGGGTGTCAACGCAGTTCTCGTCGCATTGTTCATCCTTTGCGTTGCGTCGCTCTCAGCAAACACTTACAATCCATTCATCTATTTCAGATTCTAAAATATTGAAAACAATATGGAGACCAATATAAAATCTAACACGTTGAAATATGGCATCATCGCAGCCATCGTCCTTGTCGAGATAATCCTGTCTGGATTTATCGCTAAAAAGGTTCAACACGCATTCGCAGATACCGAAACAATCCCTTTCACATTCTCCTTCCAGACGAAAGTGCAAAGGTCAATGATATTCAATCTTTTCTACGCAACAGCTGACAATGAGTTTTATTGCGAAGAGAAAAAGATAGACAGTGAAATCATCGAACCATCCGACTCACTTCGTACAGTAACTTTCAATATCCAAACCGACTCTATCGCACACGTCAGATTAGATTTCTACGACAACCCTGGGAAAGTGTGGATTTCTGATATTCAAACGAATATAGAAAAAACACTATCCCTATCCACCACCCTACCTTCATACGACATAGACTCAATCTACGATGAGGACAACGGACATTGCGTTATCTCCACAAAACCAGACCCTTACATCTATCTTATCGATGTTCACTCTGTCGCACCAACCCACAAAATCCTCTCTTCATATCTCTTTGTAATCTCTTTTATTGCCTCTCTGATCTTTTTATTGCTTATCACGATTCTCTTCCGAAAAATCTCCCAAAGCAGTAACTACGCAGACGCTGCACTTCTCGTTTTCTTCTTCGTTTTCATCTCCATTCCTGCTCTTCTGACGGACAATGATGAAATCTCTACTACAGAAAACCGCACGTTGGCAAAGAAGCCGGAAATAAAGAAGATTGGGGAAATCAACACCTACGGACGCGACTACGAGAGCTGGCTCAGCGACCATTTTGGCGGTCGCCGATATTTCATCGGACTCAACAACAGAAAGAACGATCTGTTTGAGTTCTCAGAGGAAAAACATTTTACAAATGCGTTTTATAGCAAAGACAACTGGATGTTCCTGAAAAACGACGATGGCTTCCTCAACCTCACACTGTTCACCGACGAGGAACTGCAAAGAATCACAGACTATCTGAACCAATGTCAACAATGGTGCGACGAGCATAACATCAAACTCTTTTTCATCATGGGTCCAGACAAAGACAAAATCTATGGTGAATACTACACCAACCATCTCATCAAATTCCGCCCCGACAGTGAAAGTAGAGCGCGACAACTCATCAAATATCTAAAGGAGCATAGCAAAATCAAGATTTGCGACCCCACTCAAAAAATCTTGGAAACCAAAGCCCAAAGTGACACATTGCTTTATTGGAAAAACGACACCCACTGGAATTACTATGGGTGCTACATTGCCTACCAAGAACTCATGAAAATGATGTCTGAAGAAATTGACATTCCAACGGTCTACAAACCAACTTCCTGGGTTCCCGATGTACACTGTTCAGGCGATTTGAACGCGTTCTGCCCTACCATTCCGTTAGACACGACCACCCATTACCTCAAACCCGATTTTGAGACAATCTCAGAGACATTTTTTGCCTCACCTTACTTTGAAAACATGGAGCCAAGTTCAGAATATATCCACGCCACCAACCCCAATGGTTGCAAAGGCAAAGTCTTAATCTTAGGAGACTCCTTCTCTAACCTATTACAAATCTATATGGAAAGGACTTTCGAGGATAGTTATAAAATCCGCGTTCACAATGCAGATTTTGATCACAGACAATTCACATCAGTCATCCGACAATATGTCATAGACAATGGCATCCAATACATCGTTTACGAATCAACAGAACGATTCGTGCCAATAATGCTACAACTCAACTTCTAAAAACTATACACCCTCATACATAAAAGTCAAAGTGTATGAGGGTATTTGTCAAATTCAGTTACAACTCCTCTGAAATCGCATACAACGGCACATTCGTCAGCCACTCCTCTTCTCGATAGTCATTCATTGACACTCGGTAGGCTTTCTGAGGGTGGTTCTCGGTAACAAATTGGCGAAGACTTTTGGCATGCACATTGGTCTCCGCTTTCACCTCTATCGGCACAACCTCATCGTCCTCATTCTGTACAAGGAAATCAATCTCCATTGTGCTATTGCTCTTGGCATAATACCACAATTCAACCTTCGGAGCCAATTGCTGAAAAACATACTGCTCCGTCAACGCTCCTTTGAACTCGGTAAATATCTCATTTCCAACGACTATCGTTTTTGACTTCAATCTACACATCGCTCCCAACAGTCCCACATCCAACAAGAATATCTTGAACGCAGACCGATCTTCATACGCCTTCAAAGGTATTTTAGGGGCTTTCACATTATAAACGATCGACAACAGTCCTGCATTTTTCAGCCATTGAAGTGCTGTTTCATACTCTCTTGCCCTCGCACCCTCTCGAATCACACCATAAACGAATTTTCGATTCTCTTTACTCAACTGAGCAGGCACGGAATTCCATAAATCCATAATCCTTGGCACAATCTCCTTCGGGGCATGCTTCGACACGTCTCTTTCATAACTCTTCAATATGTCATTTTGAATGTCTCTCACCTCATTCCAATCGCGATTCTGACTAAAACTCAGCACCGCCTCGGGCATTCCTCCAACATAGTAGTAATACTTCAACAAGTCCCGCAGTTTCCCTGAAAACAACTGCACCATCTTCCAATCTTTACTCTCCAAGACCTTCAGCAGATTCTCTTCCCCCATCGCCAACATAAACTCTGGAAAACTCATCGGATATAGTGTGAGAAACTGCACTTTCCCAACGGGAAACGACTCTCCCTTGTGCAACTCAATTCCTAATAGCGACCCTGCCACAACAACATGGTATCCTTTTGCATCCTCACAAAAATATTTCAAGGCTGTAAGCCCATTAGTGGCTTCCTGTATCTCATCCAAGAAAATCAATGTGTCGCCTTCCGTGCAAGTTACACCTGTGGCAGCATTGATGGCTATTATGATACGCTTCACATCAAAATCCTGCTCAAAAAGTCCTCGCAACTCCGTCGCACTCTCAAAGTTCAGATACGCCACCTTTTTGTAGTATCGTCGTCCAAACTCCTGCACGAGCCACGTCTTCCCAACCTGCCTCGCACCCTCCACGATAAGAGGCTTGCGATTCACACTCTCTTTCCACTTCACTAACTTATTGATTGTCAACCTTTCCATACTAAATTTCTAATCTTCTTCTCACAAAATGTGGACGAATATTCAGCCATTCATTCACATTTTAACGGGGAATATCAATGCAATATTACACATTTTAAGGGGGAATAACAAGTCTACCACTCACATTTTAAGGGGGAATGATTTCTCACTCAAAAATTCTTCGCTTTCTCCGCTTTATCTTTTATCTTAGTAAAAAATAATTCTTCTTATGAAAAACATCTATTTCCCCGATGAAGATATTACTGAAGATGATCTCTTCTTCGTTTGCAGTATGATTGAACGTGTCGCTCGCCATATCAAACAACGCAATAAATATGTAGTGAACAAAATCGGATATGACAACTTACTTCACCTGCTGTCTGTTGCCAATGTTCTTCATTGTCTGAACCCTAAACAAGTGGTCGACGATTGGGTGGCAGACTACCATTTGGAACAGGGTTCTTTCGACATCACAAACGTAGACCCCGACCTCTGCACCATCATCCCTACTCCCTTAGATATGGGAAAAGTCTATATGCGACTTATCCTCCAAACCCGATTGAATGCAGAAGACTACGCTCAAGGCATCCTCCGCGTCTACAACAACGAACTCTGCGAAACCATCGACAACTACAACGGATCTGCCTTCTACGAACCTTCCTATTTCATCGCTCGCGCCTATTTCGAAGGTGGCTTCTAACTCAACAACCATATCAGAGCGAACCTCAAACTTGCTCTAAATTTCCTCCAAATTTTGCTCGAAGTGCCAAAAATGTGTAACTTTACACAAAATAGGTACCAGAAATGTGTGAAACATCACATTTTTGGCACTTGGAAGGAAAGGAGCGATAATGTTTGACCGAAAGATTATATCTCAACTTAAGAATTGGAATTTGAAAGAAGACCGCAAACCTCTGATGATTTTAGGGGCAAGGCAAGTGGGCAAAACCTCTGTTTTGAAACGATTTGGTAAGGAGTGTTTTGACCATTGCGCATATTTCAGTCTCGATGAGGAAGAGGGTGTTTGCGACATTTTCCGAAAAACAAAAAATCCCATGCAGATTGTTGAGCAGTTGTCGTTCTTGACAGATGTTCCTATTTTGCCTAACAAAACCTTGCTGATTCTTGATGAGATACAAGAGTGTCCCGAAGCAATCACCGCTATGAAATATTTCTGCGAGAAAGCCCCTCAATATGCTGTTGCGTGTGCAGGGTCGCTATTGGGACTTGCCTTTGGTCATGAGGGATTCTCGTTTCCTGTGGGGAAGGTGGATCATTTGGAGATGTACCCCATAACCTTCTCTGAATTTTTGGAGCAAAAAGACGCATCTCTCTATCGTTACTATCAGAGTATAAATGGCTTTGATCCTATTCCCGATGTTTTTTTCAACCGACTCTCTCAAGCCTTCACTGCCTATCGTATTTCAGGAGGAATGCCCGAGGCGGCTATGAAAATGCTAATTTCAGACAAGTCTGCCGTTGAAACAGTGCTGAACAATATCCTTAAGGATTATGCTTTTGATTTTGTGAAGCACGCCACTCCGCAGTTGGCAAATCGAATTTCGCACGTTTGGAACTCTCTGCCTTCCCAACTTGCCAAGGAAAATCGTAAGTTCATCTATCAATTGGTGCGACCTGGAGCAAGAGCAAGAGAATATGAAGACGCACTGCTCTGGTTGAAAAATGCGGGACTATTGTATAAGGTAAATCTTTGCGAAACACCTCAGCTTCCTATGAAATCGTATGAAAGTCTTAGCGTTTTCAAGATTTATTGCTTAGATATCGGCTTGTTGAGAGTTTTGTCAGAAATGGATGCCGATATTTACCTTTCAGACAATCCCGGATTCAAAGAGTTTAAAGGAGCTTTGGCAGAGAACTATGTGCTTCAAAGTCTTGTAGCCCAAGGCATTAACTGCTCACGTTATTGGGCATCTGGCAACCAAGCCGAAGTGGAGTTTATCATACAGCATTCCACTGAAGTGATACCCATCGAGGTCAAATCAGGCACGAGCGTTACTGGCAGAAGCCTTATAGAATACAACAAAAAATATTCTCCCAAGTTGCGTCTCCGCTTCTCCATGCTCAATCTGAAAAAGGATGATTCCTTCATCAACATTCCGCTGTTTTTAGCAGATCGACTAACTGATTTACTTGAATCTTACACAAACCTCTAATTCTAAATAGCAGCCAACGACAAAAGCGGAAGTCCCGAAGAACCTCCGCTTACATCATATCGTAATTGCCTAATTAATCGTACCGATTAGAACTTTCCTTTATCCTTCAACGGATTACGGTAGTAAATCTTATGCTCAAGATATTCCTGTGTTGCGATCAATGTTGGTTTTGGCAACTTCTCATAGTAACGAGAAATCTCAATCTGCTCACGATTCTCGAACACCTCCTCCAAGTTGTCATTGTATGAGGCGAACTCCTGAAGTTTCTTCTCCAACTCCTGCTTCATCTCAACCGAGATCTGATTTGCTCGACGTGCAATGATACATACTGTCTCGTAAACATTTCCTGTATCTGCACACATGGCATTCATGTCTCTCGTGATCGTACTGAGCGGAGCATTAATCTTTTTGTAATCCATAATTAACTATATTTTCTCTTTTTATCAAAGACCTTATTCGTATCTCTCTAAGAACTTCTGCGAACGCTTGAGGAATTTATCGGCATCCTTCCTGTGTTCACTCGTCGGGAACTCTTTCACAAACGTATAATACTCGTCGACCGTGTCTCTGTATCGATTCTCTTGCTTCGACTCCACACTCTTCACTGCTTGCATGTACTTCGACTCAAGTATCAAGAAACTCAGTTCCTCTTTGTATTTCGTGTCTGGAAATTTCTTCAACGCATTGCTCGCCGTTACCACAGCAGACAAATAGTTGTTTCCCATGTAATCACCCAAATCATAATACAACTTGGCATTGATATACTCCTTCTCTGCTAATTTCTCCTGCATCTCCGTCAGCATCTTTACCACTTCTGGCAACTTATCACTCTTCGGATAGGTCTGAGAAAACAACAAAAACTCGTCTATCGCCTTCTGCGTACTATTCTGGTCTAACTTCACATCCGGAGAATTCTTATAATAACACATTCCAATGTGGAAACGCGCATCTTCAGCATACTCTCCCGACGGATAGCCTTTGCAATATGCCGAGAAATAACTCTTCGCCATCGTATACTCCTTATTATTATAACGAGCCATCGCCAACGTGTAAAGTCCCTTCTCTCCTTTCGTCGTTCCTCTCATACTGGGAACTACCGACTCGAGCAAGGTGGCACACTTGAAATAATCTTCCTTCTCATAATACTCATACGCCTTCTCGTATTTCAACTCCGAGTTATCACTCTTCGTCAATTTAGTAAATTCACCACACGACGTGAGACACAAAAAGCCCAATGACAACAACGCCGTCATTGATACTCTCTTGAGAAAGAAATAATTATATGCCTTATCTCTGTTCATATTGTCCTGCAAAGTTATATGTTTCTTATTAATAAGCAACGGATTTCGGCAAGAAATATTTCTCTTTCAGCCTTTTTTTAAACCTCATCTTCTCCTTTCTTACTCCTTCTCATTCTACATCTCTCGCTTTTTTCCTACCTTTGCACTCATAATCTGAATTTTGATAAAACCATGCGCAAAATACGTTGCCCTAAATGTGATGAGTTCATCCAGTTTGAAGAGAGCCGAATCGAAGTGGGCCACTCCTTGATTTTCCACTGCGACAACTGCGGTAAAAAATTCTCCGTCAAGTTCAAATCGAAGGAACAGAAACAAGAGGAGGACTACACCTACGGCCATATCGTCGTCATCGAAAATGTGTTTTGCCACAAACAAATCATTCCTCTTCACTTGGGCGAGAATGTTTTCGGTCGTCGTTCTTTAGGCACAGACATCAACTGCCCTATTCAAACAGGCGATATGAGTATGGATCGCAAGCACTGCATCATCCATGTGGAAATCAACAAACAGGGCGAAATCGTTCATAAGGTAGAGGATTTTGACAGTCTCGTCGGCACGTTCGTGATGAACGATATTCTTCAGAAGAAGGAAAAACGCATCGTCGACGAAGGTGAAATTATTACTTTGGGTGCTACGTCTATGATTTTGAAGAAGGGGAAACCTGAGTAAAAAGCGAGAAGTAGAAAAATGCGAAATACGTCCTTATTTGTCGTTATTTCTTCTCTTTTAGTCTATACCCCTATAAAATAACAAGCATTTTTGTACGTTTGCTTATCGGATTCGGTTTCGAGTCCGCTTTTTATTCATTCAAAAATTATATCAATATGAGAAAATTATTAGTATTGGTTTCAGCATGCGTGTTGGGCGCATTCGTGGCAACTTCTTGTTGCAACTGCGATAAGAAGTGTGACAAACCTTGTGATAAGAAAGAGTGTAAAGACGAGCCTCGTGGTCCTGAGGGTTGCCCTTTCCAAGAGGGTCGTGGTCCTGAAGGATGCCCAGAGATGACTCCTGAGCAGAAGGCTCAGTTCGAGAAGTGGGCTAAATTCGACAGCCTCTCAGTAGACGAGCAGAAGGCTCTCTTGAAAGAGCGTAAGGCAGAAATCGACGCTCGCGAGGCAGAGCAAGCTGCTAAAAAGGCAGAGTTCGAGCAGAAATGGGCTGATTTCGACAACCTCTCAGTTGAGGAGCAGAAGCAGTTGATCGACATGAAGTCTTGCTGCGGCAAACGTGGTCCTAAGTGCGACCGTCCAAGAGGCCCAAAAGGTCCAGAAGGTCGTCCTGATTGCAAAGGCCCTAAGGGAGACGGACCTAAATGTCCTGCCGGAGAGCCTAAGGGTTGCCCACAAGGTCCAGCACCAGAGCAGAAGTAATTTTGTATTGATTTTATTTGATTAATAGAAGCCTTTCCTCGCTTATTCGTGGGGAAGGGCTTCTTTCTTGTTTTTTTTGCTACTTTTGCAGAACCTAAAAAGAAAATAAATGAGCAATTCAAACAACGACAAATTAGACTATATCTATCTCTCTGATATCAAAGAGATTTTGTACGGCGGACGAAAGATGGCGTTCACAAAAGAAATTCTCAACAAGGTGCAGAAGAGTTATGACTTTTTGAAAGCGTTTTCTAAAGATCGTGTCATCTACGGAATCAACACGGGATTTGGTCCGATGGCTCAATACCGTGTGAGCGACGATGAGCGGGAGCAACTTCAATACAACATCATTCGTAGCCACTCGGCAGGTGCTGGCCAACCGTTGCCAAACATCTACGTCAAAGCAGCGATGATTGCCCGCGTCGGTACTTTCATCCAAGGTATGTCGGGTGTTCACCCTGAATTGGTGAATTTGATCACCGAATTTATCAACAACGATATCTATCCGTTTATTCCAGAACACGGTAGCGTAGGTGCGAGTGGCGATTTGGTGCAACTTGCCCACATGGCTCTCACCCTCATCGGCGAAGGTCAAGTGTTCTACAAAGATAAATTCCAACCTACGAAAGAGGTGTTAGACCAATTAGGACTCCAGCCAATGGGTATTCACATCCGCGAGGGTCTCTCGGTTACCAACGGCACTTCTTTCATGACAGGTATCGGATTGGTTAACTTCTTCGATGCCAATCGTTTACTTAGTTGGGCAATCATCGCCTCTGTGATGGTCAACGAGATCGCCTCATCATACGACGATTTCATGAACGAGACGTTGAACGCCGTTCGTCATCAACAAGGTCAAAGCATCATCGCCCAAATAATGAGAGAATGGAGCGAAGACAGCGAGTGCATGCTCAGTCGTGAAGAGGAATTGTACAACGGCGGACATACAGAATCCGTTTTCAAACATAAGGTGCAACCTTACTACTCTTTACGTTGCGTACCTCAAATCTTAGGTCCTGTCTACGAGACTCTTCGCAACACAAGTGAGGTTTTGGAATATGAAGTCAACTCTGCTACCGACAACCCAATCGTCTGCGCAGAAGAGAGAAACGTCTACCACGGAGGTAACTTCCACGGCGACTATGTCTCTTTCGAGATGGACAAACTGAAGATTGCCGTTACCAAGATGACAATGTTGATGGAGCGTCAGATGAACTACTTGTACCACGACCGCATCAACGGCATTCTTCCTCCATTCGTCAATATGGGCGTGTTGGGATTGAACTATGGTATGCAAGCCTGTCAGTTCACTGCCACTTCAACGACTGCCGAATGTCAGACACTTTCTAACCCAATGTATGTTCACTCTATTCCTAACAACAATGATAATCAAGACATTGTGAGCATGGGAACAAACTCTGCATTGTTGGCAAAACGTGTCGTAGAGAACGCTTACCAAGTGATGGCCATCCATTTTATGTCCATCGTTCAAGCCATCGACTGTTTGGACATTTCATCTAAATTGGCATCAAGTTCAAAAGAGATTTACGATGATATTCGTGAGTTCTTCCCTAAGTTCGTCGACGACACGACCAAGTATGAAGACATCGCCAGAATGGAGAAATACTTGAGAGAGAAGGACTTAGACGAGTTGATTGATACCGACCTCGAATAATAAAATCTGAAGACAATGAAGAGACAGACCATTGCATTGCTCGCAATCGCAGGAACATTGATTTCGTGTGGTTCACAAAAGGCAGCCGTCGACGAGTCAAAATTGTATGCCGTTGAATGGCGTGCCGTTGAAATCCGTGGCGAAGTGCCTGCCTATCAGGAAGATGGAGCTTACATCAACTTCGACAAATCGAGTGGCGAGACACAAGGCAACGCAGGCTGTAACATACTCAACGCGCCATTCAAGCAGAACGGAGCAAGTCTCAAAATCGAGAACGGAGTTATGACGCGGATGATGTGCTTAGACGGTGATTTAGAGCAGAAATATGTCGATGCGTTGGAGGACGTTCGTGCGTTCAACTTTGCAGGCGACACTCTTCAGTTGTTGGATAGCAGAGACAAAGTTGTTCTGAAATTCGTTTTGAAATAATCAAAGAAAAATATTTACAGATGAAAGTAGCATTAGTTACAGGAGCATCGCGCGGTATCGGTCGTGCATGCGCAGTAAAATTGGCCGAGATGGGCTATTACGTCATCATCAACTATCAATCGAACGAGGCTGAGGCTTTGAACACATTGAAGATGGTGCGCGACAAGGGTTCTAACGGTGAAATCATGAAGTTCGACGT
This sequence comes from Flexilinea sp., assembly GCA_963648205.1. Lineage (GTDB taxonomy): Bacteria > Bacteroidota > Bacteroidia > Bacteroidales > Paludibacteraceae > UBA1181. The sequence continues at coordinate 48,449 of CAVJCT010000057.1, read as the reverse complement.
TGCCAACGCAGACGAAGTTGAAAAATCAATCACCGACTGGCAAGAGTCTCACGAGGGCGAATACATCGAGTGCTTGGTAAACAACGCAGGTGTCCGTCGCGACAGTCTATTGATCTGGATGACCAACGAAGACTGGGAGAAGGTGTTGAACACCAGCTTGAACGGTTTCATGTACACCACTCGTTCCGTATTGCAACCTATGTTGAAGAAGAAGAACGGCCGTATCGTCAATATGGTCTCTCTTTCAGGACAGATGGGATTGCCAGGACAAACCAACTACTCTGCGGCTAAGGGTGCTGTTATGTCGGCAACCAAAGCCCTGGCACAAGAGGTGGCTCGCAAGGGCGTAACCGTCAATGCAGTGGCTCCAGGCTATGTTCGCACAGACATGACTGCCGATTTGGACGAGGCCAACTTGAAGGCTCAAATTCCGATGAAGCGTTTCGGTGAGCCAGAAGAAATCGCTGCTACAGTAGGCTTCTTGGTGTCAGACGCAGCCTCTTATATCACAGGTCAAATCATTGCCGTTAACGGTGGACTTTACACTTAATTTGTCGGCAAAACATACGAAAAAAAAGGTGATGCTTTGTGTATCACCTTTTTTTTTCTACTTTTGGCGAATCATTTCCAATGGGAAAAGACGTTGACGAACATAATTAAACCTGAAAAAACAAAGTAGCATGAAGAAAATAATAGTCTTGGTGATGTCTTTTATGGCATCAATGGCGATGGCATTTGCACAAACAGCCGTTGCCGACGTAGCAGCCTTGAAGAGTAAAATGCAGGATGCTGCCTCTAAGGTTTCTTCTATTGAGAGCGATTTTACGCAAGAGAAATATATGTCTGTAATGTCTAACAGCATGAAATCAAGCGGAAAATTCTACTACGAGAAACACGACAAAGTGAAGTTGGAATACCAAAAGCCTTTCAAACAAAACATGACGATGAACGGTAACAAACTCGTGATGGAGATGAACGGCAAAAAGAACACAATGGACGCTTCTGCCAACCCTATGGCTGCAGAACTCAAGAAGGTGATCACCGCTTGTATGAGTGGCGACATTGCCAACATCGGTTCCAACTACAAATTGGAGTTCTTCCAAGATGCCAACAGTTACATTGTGAAAATCACTCCACAATCTGCTGACATTCAGAAATTTGCACAACAAGTTGACTTGACCTTGAACAAGAAGGATTTCTCTGTTGAAAAGATGAAGATGATCGAGCCTTTAAAGAAAGGTCAACAGAAGAACGATTACACCGAATACACGTTCTCTAACAAAGTATTCAACAAGCATATCGCGAACGCTGTCTTCTCTGTAAGATAAAAAATAAGCCACATTGAAGAAAAAAGTAATGATTCTCCTGCCTGTCATGGTGGGGGCTATGATGGGTGCGACACTAACAAGTTGCACCCCTAAATTCTTTCGTAGCAAGGGAATGACACCCTCAGGTTCTGTCGTCGTGCCACGCTCTAACCTCCTTCCTGCTTTTGACAGTCTGCCAGAGTCTCGCTACTACACAGCGCAGATCGACTACAAGGATAATTCAATGATGGGCGTGCTGGGTATGACAGAAGAGAAGCCAGGACACTACAGAATGGTGATGATGACCACCTTCGGAATGACCTTGTTCGATTTCACCATCTCACAAACAGAGTTCATCGTGAACAGTTGCATGGAGCAGATGAACAAGAAGATGGTGTTGAAGATTTTAGAGAAAGACTTCAGAAGCGTCTTGATGCTCAATCTGAAGAACAAGATAAAAGGTGTTTTGTATCAAGTGGCACACCACAAAGAACTGAAAGGCGAAGATGGACAAACAATCGTTTCGGCAGGCTATCGACTCAAAGCCGACGATGGCGGAGCGAACTACTTGGTCGTTGCCAAGGATGGCGAGTGGGTGCGCATGATCGAGAACGGAAGTTCTATCACCCGTATGTCTGCCGTCTTCAACGACGATATCGTAACCATCGAACATCCTAAATTAGGATTGAAAATGGTTATGACGAGAATGGAAAATTAAACGCACATTTATCACATAAAAAATCGCAGCGAAAGAGGTTTTCTCCCCTTTCGCTGCGATTTCTATTTTACGATTAATCGGAAGTCTACTTCACAACAACCTTCACCGTCTCCACACCCTTCTTCACAAGGTAAACACCAGAAGGAACATTGAATCGAACCTCATCAGCCACGGCAATCTTCGTTGCTACGACATCACCCGACACACGGTAGAGCGTAACCTTAGCACCTGCTGAAAGTCCAGAAACATAGACAACACCATTGTCCTCATATACCTTCCAAGTATAATTCTTCACCTCGGCATTATCTGTTGAACTTTCGTTAAACTTGAACGGACCAGCCTCAACGTATTGCTTTCCTTTGATGGAATAAACATAGTAGGATGATGTTTCCAAATCAACCTCACTGCTTGGCACATTCACACTCTCGCTTGTTGAGTTATAAAATGTTGCGTCACAGTCGGTTGCACCCTCTGCAATCACTTTCACTGAGTAGGAAGTCGCACTTTCACTACCATCGAACAAAACAACATAATTGTCGCTTTGCTTTGATGATGAGACATTCGTAACTGCTGAAAGTGGTGTTTCGCAAACTGCCGAGCCATCACCAGTTCCACCATTGCCGAAAGTCCACCCTTTGTTGGTAGCGATGGTTGGGTCGCTCGTGGCATCACCCGTACAACCGACCGAGTAGATTGTACCTGAAGCGGAAGGCAAAGCCTTGAACAACGCATTGAGTTGACAAGCAGGAAGCGAACTGTTGTTTGCATCAACAGTTGTCAAAGATGGGAATGTCTCTGGCAATACCAATTCGGCAATGCTGGCGCAACGTTTCAAATCGAGCGATTGCAACGCCGTGTTCTTCGACAGGTCTAACTTCGTGATAGGCAATAAAGTAATGTCCAATTTCGACAAAACCACCGCATTTTGAAGATCCAGGTTGGTGAGCGATGAGTTCGCCCAGATATTGAGCGTAGTGAGCGATTTGTCCGTCTCGGTGAAAGACAAATCCGTCACACCCGACTCGCCATTTGTGCCATCTCCACGAAGGTCAAACTCCGTTACGGAACCCGAAATCTCAACCGTATAGTTGCCAGCCGTTGTGTAGGTGTGCGACAAGTTTGAATCGGTCGTACCATCACCCCAATTCACTGAGTAAGAACCAGTTATAGAGTAAATATATTTTGTCTGATTCGCTGTCGCATTCCATTTCAACTGTATGGCAGCGAACGATGAACTTGCGCCTAAGAGCAGTGCAGCAAGTATTGAATATGCTATTTTTTTCATGATAAATCTGTTTGAAAAGTTAGACGATTACTTGCTGATAATCTCGCAATAAGAATTGTCGCTATTCTGAATCTTCACAGTGTATTTGCCTGATTGACAAGAAGATGGAATCACAACAGAAGTTGCCGAATAGATATTACCCTCAGAAACTGCGACGCCTGCCGCATTCATCACACTGTAGGTCGTTCCGTCTGGCACTTTTCCTGTAACGGCAACATACGATCCTTTATTGGTAACCGTAAACTCGCCCTCGTCAACACTCTCGCCCACTGTCATCTCATCATCCGTGAAATAACTGTATGGATAGTTGATGTCATAATTGCTTGTGTGAGAAGCATTTAAGATGGAAAAACGTTGGTTGAGGTCGTTCCAATTGTTGCGCAAGGTCGTGATTTGGTCAACAGACAAATTACCAAGACCATCATGTCTTGAACGAGAATTGTTACCCGACTCAGGCCATTGCAAGAATGTTCCACTCGACTCAGAAGAACCGCTATCATTCAAGTTTCCAGCATCTTCACAGTCGCCACCTGCCACGCAAGTACCTTCAATCTTGAATCCACTTGTATTGTAGTAGAAACCATACTCACGTTGCCAAAGGTTACCACAGCAAATCGCATTGTCTTTCACCTCGGTGGAAATCAAGAAAGCGTTATCCGTAACAAAGGCGTTGCCATACACCTTACTGCCATTGAAAACACGAGCAGAACCCGAAATGACAGCGTCGCCATAGACCTCAGCATTGGTGAAGACCATCGCATTCTCCTTCACAACCGCATTGCCATACACCTTGGCAGCACCCTTCACGATAGCGTAATCCTCAATTCTCGCATTATCAGACACTGTCGCAGAACCCAACACTTTCGCATTTGGTCCCACATAGGCTGTCGAAGCGACTGTCGCCGTTGAGGCTACCCAACCGCCACCATTGCTGTGAGGCGCACCGTTGCTCTTCGCACCCTCATAATCTTCATTATATCCCATAGGGACGGCATTCTCGAAACATACCTCGTATGGGTAGCGGTAGTATTTCGGCAAGCCAGCCTCCCAAGAGTAGTTGTGGGCTGAATTATGCTCTGTTGGCGCACCTGCCACAACAAGCCAGACCTCACTATCCGTAGCCTCTTTCGTGAATGAAATAGTCTGATCCGCATTGTCATAAACATTGCCCATGCGAACCGTTCCATCCGTTCTCTTGGCTACGAATCCGTAAGCCCAACCCGATTTCTTATTCGCATCCTTCGAGTCGTTCTCATTATGACCACGGAAACGCATCTTGAACGTTGCAGAACCATCCGCATTCAAATTTGTAGGGAAAATCTGGATGGCATTAAAACCATAATCCTGCGGTGCTTGACAGTCGCGAATCGCATAGTGGTTTTTCTCTGCATTAACAGCGTAAAGAATCGTTCTGTGCTTCTTTTGAATGATGTCAAAAAACTGCACGATACCTGTTCCATCCGTCGGGTAAGAGAGTCCATCAACCACACTCTTATAATATCTTCCGTTCGTGCCCTCATTGAAATTGAACGTAACCATTTTCATAGCCGACTCTGCCACGAAAGCGTTGAGTTTTGCTTGGTTATTGTCGAAGAAATAACGGCAAGCCGTCTGCATCGGATGCTCGTCCTTCAGATTACGTTTCCACAACTCACCCAACGCCAAAACGCCCTCTGTCTGCGTAAGATTCTCGAGGAAGAAGGAGGTGGTGTAGTGCTTTCTCGTATTGAGGAAATGAGAATGAGTGGCATACATGTAACGAGCGAAATCCTCGTTTACGTTAGGGTACATCTGCAAAGCACCGTGGTTGGCAGAACGCTCCCAAAACGCACCATTTTTTGTGTCTTGGAATGCTCGATACTCTTCGCTCGGACGGTCTGAGTAGCATTGGTAAGACATTGAGTGGAACAACTCATGCGCCAATGTGAAATAAGGATACTCTGCCGTTGAGTTCACACCCAAAGCCGCAGGATCGAGCCACATCGCACCAATGGCATAGTCATATCCGCCTCCATACGCCATCCAAGAAGTGGTGTAGTTGAGCATGAACATAAACTTGTATTTCTTCAAGTTTTTACCATCGTCCCAAGTGGCGTGCAAGGTGTTGACGTGATGGTCGAAAATCTCCTCGCAAGCAGCCAAAAACGTCTTCAAGTTGAAAGTCTGCGACGTGTTGTTCGGATTGATCATCTTCTCGGGATCCGTACCGAAACCAGCCTCCCAGAAACAAACAATGTTGTCCGTCTGATAAGAGCGGTTCTTACTCCAACGCTCACTATCATCCTTCATATCATCGATGGAATTGATAGTGCCATTCTGACCGTTTTTGTTGCAATAATCATCCTCCCAAGCGTTTCTAAAATTAGAAGGAATGTAGACACTCTTCTGCGTCTGCGCATAGAGCGAGAGGCCAACGAGCAGGGCAACACCTGTCGTCCACAATTTTAGTCGGTGTGTAATCATGATTTAACCTGTTTTTATTGTATAATAAAAGAATAAAATGCGTACTTCTTCAACGAAATCGCAATTTAAACAAAAAAATTCAAACCAAGGATGTTTTTCTTAAAAAATGTGAAATCCTCGACAATAATGTGTTTTCTAACATACAATATGACTACTTTTTATGAACCCGACTCTCATTCTTGGCAGCAAAATCTGCCCAACTACTAAACTTTTTCTCTTTCAATGGAGAGTTAGTCTCATAATAATGGCAAAGTGCGATAGCCAGTGCGTCGGTAGCATCAAATTTTGTTTCCAAATCCTCTTTCGGAATATGCAGCAGATTCTGCAACATCTTTGCGACCTGCTCTTTCGAAGCCGAACCGTTGCCTGTAATCGCCATTTTCACCTTCAAAGGTGCATATTCGGCAATAGGAAGGTCTCTTTGCAACGCCGCCGAGATAGCCACCCCCTGCGCACGACCCAACTTCAACATCGACTGCACATTTTTCCCAAAGAACTGAGCCTCGATAGCAAACTCATCGGGCAGAAACTTTTCGATAATTTCAATCGTCTTATTATATATGGTCTTCAATTTTAGATAAGGATCCTCAATTTTTCTCAGATCGACGATACCCATGGCGATATATTCCGTCTTCTTTCCCACTATTCTAAGGATGCCATAGCCCATGACATTCGTTCCAGGGTCGACACCCAAAACGATACGATCAGGAGTAGAAAAATCTGATGAAATTGCCATTTATAAATAAAGTTTGACGAATTATAGTGCGATACACCCCTTCAAAGTTAGCATTTTTTAGCGTGATTAATCGATTGTCAACAAGAATAGGGAGAAAAATCAAAAAAAATTCGTTTGCCAAATTGATAGTTAAAAATGAGATTTCGCAAAGTTTGAATATCAAAAAGAAAGTAAAAATTATCATTTTAATACATATAGTAAGCAAAACAATCGTAAATCAAGGCTCAGTAAGTTGATATTAAATTTTTGTTTACAAAAAAACACTAAAGAAAATTTTTTCGTAGCAAAAAGTTTTCTAATTTTGCGCCGTCGTTTCCTTTAGGCAGCGACAAGAAACAAGGTAAAAAGACCCTAAGAAAATTAGAAAGTCTAAGATAGTAAAACATATTTAATACATAGAGATATGAAGAAACATAATTTCAATGCCGGACCGTCAATTCTTCCAAGAGAAGTGATCGAGCAAACCGCACAAGCAGTATTGGATTTCCAGAACGATGGATTGTCATTGTTGGAGATCAGTCACCGTGCGAAGAATTTCCAGCCAGTTGTAGACGAGGCTGTTGCTTTGTTCAAAGAGATTCTCAACATTCCTGAGGGATATTCAGTTATCTTCCTTGGTGGCGGTGCAAGCTTGGAATTCTGTATGGTTCCTTTCAACTTCTTGGAGAAGAAAGCTGCATACGTTAACACAGGTGTGTGGGCTAAGAAGGCTATGAAAGAGGCTAAATTGTTTGGTGAGGTTGTTGAGGTTGCTACTTCAGCTAACGAGAACTTCACTTGGGTGCCTAAGGCTGGTAAGGACTACCAAATCCCAACTGATGCTGATTACCTCCACATCACTACCAATAACACGATCTACGGAACTGAGTTGCTCAAAGACATCGACTCTCCAATCCCAGTAATCGCTGATATGTCTTCAGACATTTTCTCTCACCCAGTTGACGTTTCTAAATACGGAATGATCTACGGTGGTGCTCAGAAGAACTTGGCTCCTGCTGGTGTTACATTCGTTATCGTTAAGAACGAATTGCTCGGTAAGGTTTCTCGCCAAATCCCTACAATGTTGGACTACCGCACTCACGTTGACAACGGTTCTATGTTCAACACTCCTCCAGTATTGCCTATCTACACAGCTTTGTTGAACCTCCGTTGGTTGAAGGCTCAAGGTGGTGTTCAAGAGATGGAGCGTAGAAACAAGGCTAAGGCTGAACTCCTCTACAACGCTATCGACAACAGTAAGATCTTCGTTGGTACTGCTAAGAGGGAAGACCGTTCTCGTATGAACATCTGCTTCGTATTGAAAGAGCAATACGCAGACTTGGCAGACGAGTTCTTCAAGTTCGCTACTTCTAAGGGCATGGTCGGAATCAAGGGTCACCGTTTAGTTGGTGGTTTCCGTGCTTCTTGCTACAATGCCCTCCCTATCGAAAGCGTTCAGGCTCTCATCGACTGCATGAATGAGTTCGAGGCCGCTCACGTTAAATAATCAACGGAGACAAAACCGAAAATCTTGGTATGCGTGAAGTTTCACACATATTCTCAAAAAAATAAACTTAGTAGAGGCGTCGACGAGGCGTCTCTACTCACTTAAATTAAATCGTATGACAAAAGTATTAGTTGCCACAGAGAAGCCTTTCGCAAAGGTTGCCATTGATGGTATAAAGAGTGTTTTGGACGCTGCCGGCTTCCAAACAGTATTGTTAGAGAAATACACTGAGAAGAAACAATTGCTCGACGCTGCTGCCGACGCTGACGCTATCATCATCCGTAGCGATGTGATCGATAACGAGGTATTCGACGCTGCTAAGAACTTGAAAATCGTTGTTCGTGCAGGTGCTGGTTACGATAACGTAGACCTCGCTGCTGCTACTGCTCACAATGTAGTAGTGATGAACACTCCAGGTCAGAACGCAAACGCCGTTGCTGAGTTGGTATTCGGTTTGCTCGTATTCGCAGTTCGTAACTTCTACAACGGAAAGTCTGGTTCTGAGTTGATGGGCAAGAAATTAGGTTTGCTCGCATTCGGTAACGTTGGACGTAACGTTGCTCGTGTTGCTAAGGGCTTCGGAATGGAAGTTTACGCATACGATGCTTTCTGCCCTGCTTCAGCTATCGAGGCTGCTGGTGTTAAGGCAGTTGCTAAGCAAGAGGATTTGTTCACTACTTGCGACATCGTTTCTCTCCACATCCCTGCAACTCCAGAGACTAAGAAGAGCATCAACTACGACTTGGTTGGCAAGATGAAGAAGGGTGGCATCCTCATCAACACTGCTCGTAAAGAGGTTATCGACGAGGAAGGTCTCATCAAATTGTTGGCTGAGAGAGAAGATTTGAAGTATGTTACTGACATCAAGCCAGACGCTGACGCTGAGTTCGCTAAGTTCGAAGGCCGTTACTTCTCAACTCCTAAGAAGATGGGTGCTCAAACAACAGAGGCTAACACCAACGCAGGTATCGCTGCTGCTAAGCAAATCGTTGACTACATCAAGAACGGCAACGAGAAGTTTAGAGTAAACAAGTAATCAAATTACTACTCGATAATGAAGGCGTGCTGAAGTTCAGTGCGCCTTTTTTGTGGGGGAATCAATCCTGTTTTTTTAGCAAGATAGCGGATTTTATGAAGAGCTACAAAAACAGATAAAGACATTTCGCATTTTTATTGTGTATATTTGCAGTATGGTTGAGAGGTCGTATACGGTTTTAGATTTGTTTTGTGGTTGCGGTGGAATGTCTTTAGGTTTTGAAGAGGCAGGCTGTCGTGTTTTGCTTGGTGTGGACTTTTGGAAGGACGCACTGGTTACCTACGCTCACAATCATACACACAGCAAAACCTTGCAGGCAGACCTCTCTACTTTGCAAGCAAAAGATGTTGAGAAGGCAGTGGAGACCAAGCAGGTCGACATCATTATCGGCGGACCACCGTGTCAAGGCTTCTCGGTTGCTGGAAAAAGAATCATAGATGACGAGCGAAACGAACTTTACAAAGGTTTCGTCAGAATGGTTGAGTATTTCAAACCACAGGCGTTTGTGATGGAAAATGTACCCAACATTCTCAGCATTGGAGATGGACAAGTAAAAGAGGCTATCATAGAAGATTTTAAGGAATTGGGGTACAATGTTAATGTGCAGATTTTAATGGCATCCGACTATGGAGTGCCACAAAATCGTCGCCGTGCCATATTTGTAGGGCTATTGAACAGTGAAAAGAAATTTGCCTTTCCAACACCATACACTTCAGAAAAGGTAACCTCCAAAGAGGCATTGAGCGATTTGCCCGAACAAAGCATAGAAGAAGGTGGCGTATACCCAACCCCACCGCAATCTGACTATCAAAGGCAAATGCGCAAAAGTAGCGAACACGTTTATAATCATGAGATTACGATACACAATGAACGCACGAAAGAGATAATTTCTTTGGTTCCAGACGGAGGAAATTATAAAGATCTTCCGATAGAACTACAAAAAACAAGAAATGTTCATATTGCTTGGACAAGGCTGAATAGCGAGAAGCCTAGTTTTACGATTGATTGTGGACATAATCATCATTTCCACTACGAGTATAATAGGGTGCCAACCGTAAGAGAGTCTGCAAGGCTACAATCTTTCCCCGATAATTTCGTTTTTATTGGGAAAAAAGGAAGTCAACTAAAGCAAGTCGGGAATGCAGTTCCTCCTCTTTTCGCCCAAGCAATAGCCAAACAACTTTTAAAATATTTATCATAATGTACAATCCAGAAAACCAATATAGATGCACTATCATACGAGGGAAAAGTCAATCTGACATGGAGGACTTGTTACCCCTCTATGCAAACACAATTGACAAATACTGTCCGTGCGAAGAGTCGATTTTTAAAGTATCAGCAAGGAACGCCATTTCAAAAGCAATCTTTTCTTCTGTTTCATACGACTCTTTATCAGACAGCAACAAGAAAACCGTAGACAACCATCTTACGGAAATAGCAGGAACACTATTGGGCCTCTATTATCCAGAGATAGAAGAGGATGGAAGGACGTATATTTACGAGTCGGACGCTTGTAAATATTTGGTGGAGAATAATGATTTCCCGACCTTCTTCAAAAACTTATGCTTGAATTTTCAATTTCCTAATGGTGCAAAATGGATTCAGTATGTTCAAGAAGACATGTCTAATTCATTGAATATAAGACCATTTTGTTATGTGATTCATTTGCTATATATTGCCCAAGAACATAAACAGAAGTTGGCGAAGCAAGAAATAGGGTTTTATGTTCTTAACAGTTTAGACGTACTTCAAGGGAAAGTCTCTTGTGAAGAAGTCTTTAGCTACATCATGGATGATAGGAAGAATGGCGTAAAACGTGATAAATTAAGTGGTTCACATGATTGGCAACATATCAAAGAACAAATTAATCTTCTTGAATTGACCAACATGGTAGAGTCGGATTCCACATATTTATGGTTGAATAATGCAGAAGCAGTCGCAATCTCCATTTTCATTCAGAACGATAATTCAGTTCCATTTAATTGTTACGATTATCCGTTGGATACGAACGAAAATAAGAAAAATTTCTTTTGTGATTGGAAACGTTTCTATGGTAGGTTCAACGAAGAATTACGAAACATAAAAACGAAGTTCGATACTACTATACATATCGAGGATAAAGATAGTCTAAAACATCAGAGTACTTCTATAAAATCAACCATTGACTTGGGTGACGAAGGAGAGGCTTTAGTGTATAGATTAGAGCAAGAGCGAGTTCGGAAATATAAAGAGCGATTGGTTAATAAGGTTTTATTATTAGGTAAAACCAAAGGTCTTGGATATGACATCTCATCTATTGAGGCGGACGAGAACCCTCAGAAACCCGAATTTGCCAGATATATCGAGGTTAAATCCACAAAGAGAACCACTGAACCAAGTTTTGATAATGGTTGGAATGATTCAGTGAATTTGACAGCGAAAGAGTGGATAGCAGCGGAACAATATGGGAAATATTATAACATTTATCGTGTTTATTTCACGAAAAAGAAAACCATCATTGTTAGGATAAATGATCCATTTGGGAAAAATGATAAAGGTGAGATTGAGGTCTATCCTACCATTTATCAAATGAATTTCTGTTCAAACGTAATTGAAATAAGGTACAATGAATAAAGTAGCGTCACTTTTTTGCGGTTGCGGAGGCTCCGATTTGGGTATGGTAGGCGGTTTCGACTATCTTGGTAAATCATACGCGAAAAATGATTTCGAAATCGTTTACGCTATAGATTTCGACAAATATGCAGTGGAGACTTACAATAAGAATTTTGTTCACAAAGCTATTTGTGGAGATGTCTGTGATGTTGACTTTTCCAAAGTGCCTGATGTTGACGTGATGATTGGAGGCTTCCCATGCCAGTCTTTCAGCACAGTGAATCCTGTAAAAGACACAAACGATGATCGTGCCAACCTATATAAGCAGATTGTGAGATTTTTAAGGATTAAACAACCTAAATATTTCGTATGTGAGAATGTAAAAGGGTTGATGACACTTGAAAAAGGAACTATTATTCAGAAAATCATCAACGAATTTCAGCAAGAGGGTTACCAAGTGGCTTTTAAACTGATGAAAGCTGTTGAATTTGGAATTCCTCAACGCAGGGAACGTGTCATAATAGTCGGAATAAGGAATGATTTGCCATTCACATTTGCTTATCCACAGCCAATATGCTCAATTAATCAGCCCATACCGCTAAAATCTGTTATTGACAGATTGGACATTCCAGAAACAAAATATTATTTTTCTGAACGTGCCGTCCAAGGTGTGAAAAACGCTAAAAAAAATATGAAAAGAGGTCTATGGCAGGATCTGAATGCTCCTTGCTTGACGATTACTGCTCATCTCGCAAAAACAAGCATGAACTCTCGAGACCCAATTCTGCTGGTTGACCCCGAGAAAGAATTGTATAGAAGATTTACACCTCGTGAAGCAGCTCGTATACAGTCGTTCCCAGACTCTTTCGCTCTACACACGTCTGAGCCAAAATCTTACAAGCAGATTGGTAATGCAGTTCCCCCAGTGCTTATGTGGCATATTGCAAATGCTTTGCAACAAGCAATTGGTAATTCAAACGACAAAGAGTTTTTGCAGCAGTTTGTTCCTCATCGCATAGAACCCAAGCAACTAACCCTCTTCGCCATCTAATCCCCCCATTTTAAATCACTTACGTTAAAAGTCTAAATAATTTTTCTTTTTTGTCAAAAGAAAAATTTAAATTTGCCACGATATAGGCTTTGGTGGGTTACCATCGGGCGTGTACCAAAATTAAACTGGGTAACAAAACAATTTAATTATATTCGTATGAAAAAAAGAATACTTACAGCAGCAGCTTTCGCATTGCTTTTTGGCTTCCAAATGAATGCTACCTCTTTGACTGTTGTTCCTCTTTCAGGTGAAGAACAAAGTACCGCTATTGATGAAATCGCTTCTTGGCAGTTCCAAGGTGATACCGTCATGGTACTCTACTCTAAGGCTGACCACTCCGTTCTTTATACTAAGAAATTGGCTGAGGTTAGCAAGGTAGTCTTCAAAGAGACTTCTACTGCTAACGAGGAGACTAAGAACAACAACTCTGCTTACGCTGTTTATCCTAACCCAACACAAGACGAACTCTTCGTCAAGGGTGCTGACGAGCAAACTGAACTCCGCGTGATCGACTTGCAAGGTCGTGTCGTTCGCTCTGTAAAGGGTTCAAGCGTTAATGTAGACAACCTCTCAAATGGTGTTTACAACCTTTTGGTTAACGGTCAAGTCTTCCGTTTCATTAAGAAGTAATTCGTAGATTTTTCTCATAGAGAAAGGCGTGCTACTCGTTAGTACGCCTTTTTTGTTGGGTCTCACGCAAACACCTCTTTTAACACTTCCAACGAGTGTATCTCGCCAAAACTGTCAGTGTGTAGTTTGTAATATTCTAATAGATAGTTTATTACCTGCTCTCGCTCGGATTTTGTGAAACGGAAATAGGCATAGTTGAATGGGGTCATTCGCAGTAATTTCTGCATTTGGTCTGCCTCTCTTCCTTGCAAAAAATGGCTATGCGCAGGGTGTGTGTTGGTATATTCCACCTGCAACAGGTCGAAATAGGTGTAACTCGCACTTTCTTCTCGTTGGGGTTGAAAGCCCAAAAATCGTGAAAGGCGAATCAAAAAGAGTATGTGAAAATTGCCTAAGCCTTTCTTGCTTTCCGACAGCGTGGCAATTGTATTTCGTAGGAAGTTAAAGAGATTGTCATCTTTCTCATTGGTCTTCAAAACATGCAGAAGAACTTCGGAGACAAAGAAGGAAAGCGCACTTTTTACCGGATTGAATATCAGTTCCGGATTGGGTTCCAACTGTTTGATTTCATTGATGACGTTCAACTCGCGACTGTTGCGAACGTTCACGTCGATGCTCACCATCGAAAGAGGATGCAAACACGCACTGCCTCTATGCTTCTTGCTTTGCGCTCCGTAGAGCAAAAAAGTAGTGCGTCCGGCCTCCTGTGTGTAGAGGTCGACTATACTGGCGTTGTCTTTAAACTTGTTGACGCTCAGCACGATGGCATCCGTCTTCAAATTCATATCGGCTAATAGATTACAGTGCAGTGGAAACAGAATTGCCCAGTCTCTTTGATCACCAAGCATTTCTTCTCGTTGCGTATCTCTTTAATGGTCTGATGCAGAATCTTTTGCAGATTCTTATATCGTACAGTTTGCTTTGTCCTGTCGTTGTAGAACTCCCAGTAGGAGATGTCGAAAGATGCGCCGAAAGCGTGACTCGTAGTGTCGCGCGTGGCGTTGAGATTAGAACTTCTCAAAGTGTTTTGACTCTCCAAGGTGCGCAAACAAGAGGTCAGGATGATGGAGTAAGAATTGAGTTTCTTCTTCATTAATTTTTCGTGGAAGCGGTTGCAGATCTCGTTCAGAAGAGCGATCGCATCAGGTGTCATATAAGGATAGGAGTAGTGCATTGGCTTCTTAACGAAATGCTCGCCCTCCTCAACATATTGCAAAATATTATTTTCTAATAATGAATCGCGTATCGCCAAGAAATCTGCGTTTTTACGGAATGGCTCTTTCAGTCCCACCTCTCTACCCGTTATGATGTGCATGCGGTTGGGGTCGCGCAAGAAGTAACTGTTCTTCAGGGAAGCGTAGAGAGAGCAGTGTTTGCGAGGTTTGACAATAACGGTATCTTGTTGTGTCGTTTTTATCGTATCAGTTTTTGTCTCCTGTGGCTCGATGATGGTTTCTTCTGGTGTAGAAAAATGGCATCCGCACAGCATTGTCAGCGACAAGGCCAAACCGATGATAGTCTGCAGGGGATTAATCAAAAACTGTTTCATTTGGGATCTAATCTAAATAGTTTAGAGTGGAAGGTTGCGATGAGCTTGCCCTCTTCGTTGGTGATGTCTACTCTGTAGGATGCGATGGTTCGTCTGACCGACACCTCCGTTGCCTTGGCTGTAAGCACGCCTTTCGACACTGCTTTGATGAAGTCTATCGACCCATCCAACGAGACTGTGAGTTTCTCGTGGGTGTTGGCAGCCGCCGCACAAGTGAAGTCTGCCAATGTGAAAAGCGCGCCACCTTGCACTGTGCCATTTCCATTCAGATGGTAGTCGGAAATGACCATTTCAGAGATAGCTGTACCCTCTCCTAATTCAACAAGACGAATACCGTTACGCTCAACAAACTTGTCTTTCGACATTAATGCGAAAACTTCCTCTCTATTCATACAATTTATACCTTATTCAAATAAAACGAATTTAGAATATCGTTATTATGTGATTTTCAATATTTTAAACAACTAATTTATTTCCTTCACATAGCAGCGACGACGCATGTGAAGTTCTTTCTCGTAGTTGTCCCAGATTCCGACAGCATTGATGTTCGTCTCCAACTGAGGATTCGTCAACGCATATTTGAAATGATTGTCGATATATGCCTGGTTCAACTGCGTGAAGAAGAGTGAGTGAATACCTCTTTTCTGCCAGTCTGGATGCACACCATTCAGATATAAATCAATTGTTTCTTTATTTTTTAGACCTTTCAAAAGATGAATGAATCCGAATGGGAAAAGTTTGCCTTTTGCTTTTTGGTATGCGGCAGAGAGGTTTGGCATGCTGATTCCGAAAGCCACGACCTTATCGTTTTTGTCGACGATGATGCTGACGAATTTCGGATTGACAAATGAGAAATAGTTGCCGATGATGACTTCAATCTCGCGGTCAGTCAGCTGCGAATATCCGTAGAGGTTGGCAAAAGCAGCGTTGAGGGTGATGAAGAGATCGTGAGCATATTTCTTGATTTCGCTTTTCTTCTTGAAATGAAGAACCCGCAAATCACTGTTTTTCTGAGCGATAATATTATTAACACGCACGATTTTCTCGGGGACGGAATTGCCGACGGTGATACGGTATTGCAACCAGTCTTCAGCCTTTGCGTAGCCCAACTGTTCGAGATATTTCGGATAGTAGGGGTAGTTGTAGAGGGTGGCGATGGTAGGTACTTTGTCAAAACCCTCGACGAGCATACCCTCCTTGTCCATATCGTTGAATCCCAACGGGCCATGGATGCCTGTCATACCGTTTGCTTTGCCCCATTGCTCCACCGTTTCGAGTAGCAGACGAGCCACTTCGATATCGTCAATGAAATCGAACCAACCGAAACGCACCTTGTCGCCCCATTTCTGGTTGGCAGCATAGTTGATGATGCCAGCGATGCGTCCCACAATTTTATCCTCTTTATAAGCCATCCAGTAGCAAGCCTTGCAATGCTCGAAAGCCGGATTTTTCTCTTTGCGTAGCGTGTTCAGTTCGTCAAACTCCAAAGCAGGCACCCACTGAGGGCAGTCAGCGTAGAGTTCATTGACAAAACGGATGAACTTCTTTAAATCTTTGTCAGTTACGACTTCTCTAATTTCAATCATATCAATGATGAACGAAGTTTTTTTCTTCGGGCGTGCAAATTTATGATTTTTTTTTTGGGCGATGTAAAAATAAAGGCCTATTTTTGTGGTCGCAAATGCCGCTATAGCTCAGTTGGTAGAGCAACGCATTCGTAATGCGTAGGTCGCGAGTTCGAGTCTCGCTATCGGCTCGGATGGCAGTTCTTTCGTTGAGGGCTGCCTTTTTTTACTTTTGTTCTATCCTATTTACGATACCATGGCGGAAACAAAAAAACGTATTGCTTTTGTAATCAACCCTATCTCGGGAACAAGTGACAAAAAAGATCTCCCTGATCTTATCAACGAGGTTCTCGACACTGAACAGTGGGAAACACCCGCCATCGTGTTCACTGAATATGCTGGGCATGGTAAAAAATTATCGAAACAATACGCTTCGGAAGGTTATGATGTCGTTGTTGCTTGCGGTGGCGACGGCACGATGAACGAGGTGGCCTCTGGTTTGATTGGTTCTAACACTGCATTCAGCATTGTTCCATACGGCTCGGGAAATGGGCTTGCTCGCCATCTCGGCATCTCGATGACACCGCGCAAGGCACTCAAGCAAATCAACGAAGGTTCTCGTCGTGAGATGGACTACGGTTTGGTCGACAACGAGCCTTTCTTCTGCACCTGTGGCACCGGTTTCGACGCCCATATCAGTCACACTTTCGCCAATGCCAACACAAGAGGGTTATTTACATATATCAAAATAATCGTAAAGGAATACTTTAAGTACAAATCATATAAATATAAACTCTCGTTTGGTGAGGGTTATATTTCGCGCCGTGCATTCTTAATCACCTTTGCAAATGCCTCTCAGTACGGCAACATGGCGTATATTGCGCCGCATGCCAGCACGCGCGACGGACTGATGGATATCTGCATCCTCGATCCATTTCCAATTTATGCGATTCCACGTTTGGCGTGGCAACTTTTCATGAAGAGAATCGATCAAAGTCGCCACGTTACCATCATGCAAGCCAGTCGTGTCGTCCTCTCTCGTCCTTACGAAGGAGAATTTCACATTGATGGCGAGCCTATCAATTTAGGAACTGATATTTGCGTGGAGATTGTACCCAAAGGCTTGACAGTCTATCTATAATTATTAAGAAATATCTAAGCGTTCTCTCCGAACAAAGCCTTGTCCACTTCTTCCGAAACGCCCAATCTACCATTGATCACTGAAACGATGTCGAAGCGACCTTTCGTGCAGAGAGCATTGTCAGACGAGCGGTAGATATCCTCATAGAAAACGTAGCGCCAACCCTCTTTTGCCACATTGACACGGCAGACAAACTTATCGTTGCTCACGAGAGGTTTCTTGTATTGGAGTTCCGCTTTAGCCACCACTAAGATGATGCCACGCTTGGTCAGGTCGGCGAAATCCAGGTTGAGTGTTTGAATGAAACGATGGCGCGCATGCTCCATATAGTGCTGATAGTTTGCATTATTGACGATACCTTGGATGTCACATTCATAATCGCGCACCTCGAACTCGTATTCAAAAATATAATCTGCCATATTTGAATTAGTATTGAAAAAAATTAAGATGTGCAAAGGTAGAAAATAGGGAAGAAAAATTTTCAATTACTATTGTAAAGGATAAGAAACGTAACGAAAAAATCTTTATCTTTGCGCGGTTTTCTGGGAGTAGGTTTTGTGTTGTAAAAGACGAAGATGAAGGATTCCCGAGAAGACGATAGAATAGAGAAAGATACTTTTATAAAATTATAATTTTATGATTAACACCAAGAATGCAAAATTGAACGCATGGGTAAAGATGTGGGCTGATATTTGTCAACCTGAGGATGTTTACTTATGTGATGGCTCTGATGCCGAGTTCACTCGTCTTATGGACGAATGTGTAGCAAAAGGTTTGGCTAAGAAGTTGAACGAGGAGAAACGTCCTAACAGCTACTACTTCCAGTCAGATCCAAGTGATGTTGCTCGTGTAGAGAACCGTACTTTTATTTGTTCTAAGAAACAAGAAGATGCAGGACCAACTAACAACTGGATGGATCCTGTTCAAATGAAGCATATCTTGATCAACAAGTACAATGGTTGTATGAAGGGCCGTACGATGTACGTTATCCCATTCTCAATGGGTCCTCTCGGTGGTCCTATCAGCCAGTTGGGTGTTGAGATCACTGACTCTGCATACGTTGTAGGATCAATGAAGATCATGACTCGTATGGGTAGCAAGGCATTGGAATTGATCGAGAAGAGCGGTGATTTCATTCCTTGTATCCACTCAGTAGGAAAGCCATTGCCAGACGGATTGACTGACAAGAAGTGGCCTTGCGCTCCAATCGATGACAAGTACATCGTACAATTCCCAGAAGAGCGTGAAATTTGGACGTTCGGTTCAGGTTACGGAGGAAATGCATTGCTTGGTAAGAAGTGCTTCGCTTTGCGTATTGCTTCTGTTATGGCTAAGGAAGAAGGTTGGTTGGCAGAGCACATGTTGATCCTCGGTTTGACTAACCCTAAGGGTGAGAAAAAGTACGTTTGTGCTGCATTCCCATCAGCATGTGGTAAGACTAACTTGGCAATGTTGATCCCTACTATTCCAGGATGGAAGGTTGAGACTGTAGGTGATGATATCGCTTGGATGAAATATGGTAAGGATGGTCGTCTTTACGCTATCAACCCAGAGGCTGGTTTCTTCGGTGTTGCTCCTTACACTTCAGCTAAGACTAACAAGAACGCTTTGGAGAGCTGCAACAAAAACACTATCTTCACTAACGTAGGTTACACTCCAGACGGTGATATTTGGTGGGAAGGAATCGGATACGATTGTCCTAAGGGTACTATCGATTGGAAGGGTAACGTTGTTGACGATCCTTCTTCTCGCGATAAGGATGAGAACCCAGTTGCACACAAGAACTCTCGTTTCGCTGCTCCTGCATGTCAATGTCCAGGAATCGCTCCTGAGTGGGAGGCTGAGGCAGGTGTTCCTGTTTCTGCAATCTTGTTCGGTGGTCGTCGTCCTAGCACTGTTCCTTTGATCCACGAGGCTAACGACTGGAATCACGGTGTTTACATGGGATCTATCGTAGGTTCTGAGGTAACTGCTGCTGCTATCGGTTTGAAGGCTGGTGTACGTCGTGACCCATTCGCTATGTTGCCATTCTGTGGTTACAACATGGGAGACTACTTCCAACACTGGATCGAAGTTGGTGCTGCAGCTAAGGATAAGACTAAGTTGCCTAAGATCTTCTTCGTTAACTGGTTCCGTAAAGACAACGGTAAGTTCTTGTGGCCAGGTTACGGTGATAACAGCCGTGTATTGGCTTACATCTTCGATCGTTGCGATGGCAAGGGCGAGACAGTTGACACTGTAATCGGTAAGGTTCCTGCTCCTGGTCAAATCAACATCGACGGTTTGGCTGACGTTAACGAAGAGACTATGAAGAAGGTCTTGGCTGTTAACCCAGACGAGTGGAAGGACGAGGTTAAGTTGATCGAAGAGCACTACGCTAAGTTCGGTAAACACCTCCCTAAGGAGTTGCGTGCTGAGTTGGACGCTTTCAAGAAAAGACTTGGAATGTAATCTGACAACGTATAGATAACAATAAAAGCCGTACCTTCGGGTGCGGCTTTTTTTATTTTGCGTTAATCTAAATTTTCTGTTTAGATAGCACTTTTATAGAACGGCAGGATAGGTCTTCTCCACGTTCTGCTCACGATGACAGAGTTCTACCCTAACACCAAATTTCTGGGCAATGTGCGCTGCAACATGCTCGGCAGAGTAAACAGAACGATGTCTTCCACCCGTACAGCCAAACGAGAACATCAACGATGAGAATCCACGCTCCATATATCGCTGCACATGCGCATCAGCCAAAGCGTAGATATGGTCTAAGAATTTCAGAATCTCACCATCCTGCTCAAGGAAATCAATTACAGGCTGATCCATACCCGTCAGCGGTTTGTACTGCTCATATTTTCCTGGATTGTGAACGCCACGGCAATCAAACACATATCCGCCACCATTTCCCGAAATATCATCAGGAATACCTTTCTTATAAGAGAAACTGAAAACCTTCACGGTCAGTTTTGTGTTGTCCAACACTTTTTTCTCCTCGTGAACATATCCTTCTGCAAGATTCTTCAAGATAGAGATTAAATATGGATAAGCAGAAAAATCATTCTTCGTAATCAAGTCCGCTATGTTTTTCATTGCCAACGGAATGCTTTCTATGAAATATTTCTTCCCTTCAAACAGACCTCTGTAGCCATACGCACCCAACACTTGCAACTGACGGAAAAGAACGAACAAAGCCATTGTCTTCTTGAATGCTACCTCGTTGACAGTCTGATACTTACGAAGCGATTCCATATAGGCTTGAATCAACTCTTCTCTCACCTCTTCAGGATAATTTGCCTTGGCTTGCCATACGAAAGAGGCTACGTCGTAGAAAATCGGTCCACGTCTACCGCCCTGAAAATCAATGAAATAAGGGTTACCATCCTTCAACATCACGTTGCGTGACTGAAAATCTCTGTACAAGAAAGTATTACTGTCGTATTGTAATAAATCGTCCGTCAATTTGTTGAAATCCCTTTCCAAATTCACCTCCAAGAAATTCACCTTCATCAATTTCAAAAAACAATACTTGAAATAGTTGAGATCCCACATAATAGAGGTTTTGTCCATTGCAGGGATAGGGTAACAGACGGAAAAATCGAGTCCTTTTGCTGCATTAAACTGAAAATCAGCAAGTTGCGACATTGTTTTTCTAAGGATTGCTCGACTTTCGTCCGAAAAGACGTGCGACTTTATGTCTGACGCAATTGCCTGATATAGAGACACATCGCCCAAATCTTCTTGTAAGTAGAATAGAGAATCGTCGGAAACAGCAACCACTTTTGGTGTGTTAAGTTGCTGATTTTCAAAATGTTTTGCCAAAGTGATAAATGCCCTGTTCTCTTCGACCGACTCTCCTTGCACGCCAATCAGCGAACCTTTATTGGATGAAAGTCGGAAGTATTTGCGGTTGGAGCCCTCCCCTTTCAGTAAGGTACAGCAAGGATTTTCGCCCACCAACTTCTCGTATAATGAAATTAACTGTTCCATTTGATAATCAGTTTTTTACAAAAATTTGTCAACTTGCGATATTAAAAGCGGTTTGCTATAGCACAAATTGACGGAAACGGCTTCAAAATTACTATTTTTGCAAGACTAATTTTTTGCAGATGATTATTTTCAACACTACATTTTCGATTTCTCCTCGAGTAGAGCAGAATTTTTTAGCGTGGATGCGCCAGTCGTGTGTTTCGAGCCTACAAGAGTGCGACTACATCGGCGGACTTCGTTTTTTGAAAGTTCACACCCAAGACCCCGAGACATGCACCTATAGTTTGCAGGTAGAATTGCCCTCGCACGACAAAGTCACGACCTTTCAAGAAGACTATTTCATCGACGTCAAACAATCGCTCTTAGAGACCTTTGGCGTTGAGGCATTGCCGTTTTCTACGGTATTGGAGGAGTGCGAGTTGTAATTAATAGGGAATTATGGATAAAAAAACAAAACATACTCTAATAAACGGTGATAGTAGGAATCTTTCGTTGATTCCAGACAAGTCAGTGCATTTGATTATTACCTCACCACCATATTGGCAGTTAAAAGACTACGGAAACGAGAACCAAATTGGCTTTCATGACAGTTACGAAGAGTATATCAATAATCTGAATATTGTATGGTCTGAATGTAACAGGATTTTACATGATGGTTGCCGTCTATGTATCAACATAGGCGACCAGTTTGCTCGTTCTGTTTATTATGGACGATACAAGGTCATTCCCATTCGTACAGAGATTATTCGATTTTGCGAATCTTTGAAATTAGACTATATGGGGGCTATAATATGGCAAAAGCAGACGACAATGAATACGACTGGTGGGGCTGCCATAATGGGTAGTTTTCCATATCCTCGAAATGGAATTTTAAAAATAGATTATGAATTTATTCTTATTTTTAAAAAGCAAGGGAAATCTCCTACGCCAACTGTTGAGCAAAAGAAACAGTCGGAAATGACGAAGGAAGAGTGGAATACCTATTTCGCTTCGCACTGGAATTTTGGAGGAGCAAAGCAAGACGGACATATTGCTGTTTTTCCAGAAGAACTGCCACATCGCCTTATCAAGATGTTTTCTTTTGCTGATGAAACTGTTTTTGACCCTTTCATGGGAAGCGGAACTACGGCTCTCGCAGCAAGAAATTTAGGAAGAAACTCAATAGGTTACGAGATAAATCCAGACTTTAGATCTTTTTATGAGGAGAAAGTAACCCAACCAACGTTTTTCAACGATGCTGAGTTCGAATTTCTCACAGACACCAATGCTTTTGATGTTAATGAGAAAAGAAAAGATTTACCCTATCAATTTCAAGATCCTCATAAGATGGAAAATAAGATTGATGTGAAATCATTGCAGTTTGGATCAAAAATTGATAGTGAAAAAAAAGAGCGTCAAGATTTTTTCTCGATAAAATCAATTTATGCGCCTAACATTGTTAAACTCAGCAATGATTTGGTTGTAAAGCTGATTGGAGTGAAACCAATCGAGGGGAAAGAAAAGGAAGCAATAGAATTTTTGCTTGAAAAAACGAAGGGAAAGAAAGTGTTTTTTAAATTTGACACGACAAAATATGATGAGCAAAACAATTTGATGTGTTATTTATATTTAGAAAACAAGACATTTTTAAACTCACATCTTGTTAAATCTAAATTAGTTGACGTCGATAACACAATGAGTTTTAAATATATTGATAAGTTTAACAAATTACATAATGATTAATGTATAATTGATAATAACAAACGATCAAAAGATTTTGGTAGGAAGGAGCATGTACTTAATTATGCATGCCAAACGTACCAGTTGTCGAGACCCAACAAGGTGGGAGAGGTTATGGCTTTAATTCGTGAGTGTCAGCCTGCATCATACGAAGAATGGAGTAAGTATTATTTCAAAAACGCGTACGCCACAGACAAGGATCGAACAAAGATGGACAAGCAAGTGCTTACAGAATTAGGAGACCGCTTGTATGAGAAAATAACGACTATCATAATTCCTGAATGGGAGGCTGCTTTTGCCGAGATTACAAGAAAAGATTGTCGCGACTATATAATCAATCTTACTTTAAATCGAACATACGATGGCTACATTCGGGAGAAATCAGTGGTGAACGATGGTTTGGCAAAGATATTCCCGAAAGTTGTGTTTGAAGAGAGCGATCCTTCGTTAGACCATTCTATGGATATTGATTACACGGGCAAAGTTGGATCTAAATATTTGGGAATTCAAATTAAACCAATTACTGCAAGTTCTAATTTCGGAGGATACTCTGTACCAGAACGAATGAAGAAGAATTTTCAAAACTTCGAGAGAGAGTTTGGCGGTAAAGTTTTCATTGTGTTCAGCTTGAAAGGAGAAATTGCGAACAAAGAGGTTGTTGGTAAAATTCGAGAAGAGATAAAGAGACTTTCGCTTCAAGGTGGAAAAACGCAAAAATCAACTTCTACAAAGAAACGATGAATGTGTTGGAGGAGTGCGCCTTGTAACCCCACAAAAGAATTTGCATATTTCCTCCTTTTTCTCTACCTTTGCAAAATATTTTTCCAACGTTGGAAAGTATTCATAAAAAATAAATAATGAGTTCATTTAAGGAATTAGGGTTAAGCGAAGAGATTCTTCACGGTATTGAAGACTTGGGATTTGTCGAACCAATGCCGATCCAAGAGAAAGTTACTCCTTTTTTGTTAGGAGACAGCACGGAGGATTTAGTCGCACTCGCCCAAACGGGAACCGGTAAGACCGCAGGCTTCGGTCTTCCTTTGTTACAGTTAACAGACAGCCACGTGCAGAAGATTCAGGCTCTTGTCCTTTCTCCGACAAGAGAACTTTGCATCCAAATTTCCAATGACTTGAAGAAATTCTCGAAGTACATCAAGGGAATGAAAATCGTGCCTGTTTATGGTGGTGAAAGCATCGTTTCTCAGTTCAAACAATTGGATATTCCACCTCAAATCTTGGTGGCTACTCCTGGTCGTCTGATCGACCTCATCGAACGCGGGAAAGTGGATCTTTCTGGTATTCATTACTTAGTACTCGACGAGGCTGACGAAATGCTCAACATGGGATTCCAAGAGGATATCGAGCGTATTCTCGAAGAGACTCCTGAGGATCGTCGTACTCTCCTTTTCTCGGCTACTATGCCTAAGGAAATCGCAGAGATGTCTAAGAAATATATGAAGAACAGAGTTGAAATCGCTATCGGTAGAGTCAACTCTGGTACTGAAAATGTAGAGCATGTCTACTATATGGTGCAGGCGAAAGATCGTTACAACTGCTTGAAGCGTGTTGTTGACATCAACCCTGACATCTACGCTATCATCTTCTGCCGTACTCGTCAAGAGACGAAGGACGTCGCAGATAATTTGATGGCTGACGGCTACAATGCTGACGCTTTGCACGGAGACCTTTCTCAGGCGCAACGTGACACGGTGATGCAGCGTTTCAGAAGCAAGAAACTCCAGATTCTCGTGGCTACAGACGTGGCTGCCCGTGGTTTGGACGTTAACAACTTGACGCACGTCATCAACTACAACCTTCCAGACGACATTGAGAACTATACCCACCGAAGCGGTCGTACAGGTCGTGCTGGCAAAAAGGGTATCTCAGTGGCTATCATCCACTCTCGCGAGCGTAATCGTATTCGCAGCATCGAGAAACAAATCAACAGAACATTTGTTCAGATGCCAGTGCCTACTGGTTTGGAAGTGTGCCAAGCACAACTCTTCTCGACTGTTCATAAAATCAAGGAGGCTACTGAGAATGTGAACCGTGATCAGATTGCTCCATACTTGCCTACCATTATGGACGAGTTGAAGGACTTGAGTCGCGAGGATTTGATCATCAATTTCGTTTCACAAGAGTTCAATCGTTTCTTGGAGTATTACAAGGACGCACCAGACCTCAACTTGGGTGTTGCTGGCGACAAGAGAAAAGAGCGTGATCGCGAGAAGAAACGTGGCGAAAGAAGCGAGCGTAGTGAAAGAGGAGACAGAGGCGAGCGTCACAGAGACCGCAAATCTTCTGGCAATGCAGAGGATATGACTCGTTTGAAGATCAACATGGGTTCGCGCGACGGATTCACACCTAAGCGAGTTCTCGGTTTGATTAACGACACCACAGATAGCCATGACATCGATGTTCACGGCATTGAGATCACCAACCGCTATTCATTCTTCGATGTTGACAAATCGGTTGTTCCTGATATGATGGAGGCATTCCGTCGTAGAGGTGATGAGATTGAATTGCAAGAGGTTGAAGACCGTCCATCTCGCAGAGAGAAAGAAAAGGGCGAAGACCGTGAGAGAGGAGGAAAAGAAGGCGACCATTTCTACAGCCAGTTTGGCGAAGGCGGACGCAAAGACCGTGGTAGCCGTCGCGACCGTAGCGGAAGAGACGGTGGCTCTCGTCGAGGCGGAGATGACCGTGGCGGCAAGAGAGAGTTCCGCAGAAACAAAGACAGTTTCCGTCGTCATCGTTAAAAACGTTCAAACATCATCTGATTTTGAATGGATGACGCATATTTGACCATAACCTCACCCTGTGAGGGACTTTACAAGGAAAAGGGAAGCAAGTTTTTTGCTTTCGCTTTTCCTGTTTTTTCTAAAGAACAAGTAAAACCGATTATTGACGACCTTCGGAAAAAACACCATGATGCCCGTCATGTTTGCTTTGCCTATATCATAAACCCTTTAAACCCCGAAACACGTTCTAACGACGACGGAGAGCCTTCTGGCACGGCTGGACGACCTATCTTAGGCGCACTGATGTCTAAGAATGTAGTCAACGTCTTGATGGTGGTTGTACGTTATTTTGGTGGCACAAAATTAGGTACGAGTGGGTTGATCAATGCTTACAAAACAGCCTCATTGGATGCTTTCGAAAATGGGGAAATCGTAGAACGCAATTTGGAGGCAACCTTCACCATTTCATTCGGCTATTTCATTATGAATGATGTGATGAAAGTGATCAAAGAAGATAATCCGACGATACTATCTCAAAATTTTGACAATGAATGTCAGATGCAATTGCAGATTCGCTTGAACGATTATGAACGGATAAAGGCAAAATTAGAGAAATTAGAGGGATTGAGAATCGAAGAATAGTGTCGTTCTCTCATATAATGACAAAAGGTCTTAGGCGCGAACCTAAGACCTTTTATCGTATCTATTACAGCGTATTACTTCAAACGGATGACCTTCGTCTCTGAGTGGCTTGGGTAAGACAATTTCAAGAGATAAACACCAGCGTTGAGGCCAGCCTCACTGAGTTTCAATGCGTGAGTGTAGTCGCCCTGACTTTGAATTGCATTAACAAAGTGAGTGAGGAGATAACCAGTAGCGGTGTAAAGGCTCAATTTCACTGGCACGTTGTTGAAAGGAACAGTGTATTCTGCCACAACATCATCGTCAGAATAGTAGACGTTGAGCATGTCCTTCTTGGCGTTTGCGATTGATTCAACACCCGTTGATTGCGCAGTGATTGTAACGTTGAAGTTGAGTTTTATTGCCTTCATACCAACGACAAATACTTGAGAAACAGTGTATTTATCGCCTACAGAAACACGATCTGGATAATGACCAATGCTGATGAGCATCTTGTCCAATGTCAACTCGGAGAAGATGGTTGCTTTCTCATTAGAGTAAGCAACGACATCGCCACTGTTATTGAACCAGTGACCTGGGTCGTTGGCTGTGGATGTTTTGTAGAACGTACCATCGCTGTTGACACCATAGAAATTAATGTTAGCAGCAATGAGTTCAGCAGCAGTCATATTGAATTTTGAAGCCAAAGTAGTAGCATCCAAATAGACAGATGCTGAAGCGTAGTCGCTTGCGATAGGCAAAGACACCTCGTAGTTCTCTTCGTAGATAGTCTCAATTTCAGACTCTTTCTTCACCTCCTCCTCGTCGCAGTTATTGCAGACAGAAGACCAGTCGTATTGCAGGTTGAAATCGTTGTACCAGCGAGTTTTAGCATCAGCAGCACCCGAGATACCATTTTCAAGCGTCAAAGTATAGTTGTGGTGCTTTGTACGTGTCTCTTCGCCTTTATATGCATAGTCGGTGTTGCAGACAACGGCAAAGACGACGCCACTCTGAGGAGTCTTGTCGAGACGGAGCGTTGCAGATCCCTCACCCATAACAGGCTCGCTGTAGACTGGAGTACCATCGGTTGCACGGTAGCAGAGTTGCAAACTCATGTTATCTCCGATAGGGGTCAATTTCACCTTTACGGTCGTTCCGTTGACAGTCAAAGGAACGATGTTAGCACCCGACCAACCTGGGGTTGTCTCGCTGTTAGGAGTCAACACGCCATTCTGCTCAGTCATCGTTTGATAAGGAGTGGCATACCATTTTGCGACATTCTTGATTGAACAGTCAGAATCCCAGTTGCTGTCTTCTGCCTCGCAACCTAATTGTCTTCCGAAGTTGTCATTCAAGAGCGTACGGATATTCTCAGACCAGCCTTGCATATCGAGCATTGCCAATTTTGCACGATACTCCATGATAAGACGACGAACTTGCGCATCACCCATCTGACCTGCCATTGTCTCCAAAATATAGTTGCTTCCATCTATGCTAGGAGTGTTTTTCCACAACCAAGGCACTGCACCTGAACTGATCCATACGCCTAAGAAAGTTGGGAAAATGTTAGAATACTGTGTTCCTCCCAAATAAGTACGCCAGTTGTTTCCACCTACACCTTGTGCGCCTGGTCCACCGAAGGAGCCATCCAACAACCAACCACTGTAACACTCGATAGGCATAAATGGGGCAATAATACATGCACCATTCAAGAATCCCATACCCGAGTAAGCATTACTCTTAGTCTTGTCTGTAGTTCCTCGGCGAACAGCCATCTCTTGCTGCAACCAAGTGTTTCCACCCTCTTGGAACCAGTGAACGTATTTTGCACCTAAGTCCGTCAAAATACAGTGAATGCCCTCATGAATCATCGCATTCATCTGCGACACACGGTCTGAGTAAGGGCAAGAAGGGTCGAAACTATAAACAGGATAGTAAGAAGCATTGACAGCAGGGTACCCATCGATAGTCGTTTGCCAACCTCCCGTTGCGGTGGTATCGTTTGAACCAGTACAATCCATTGAACCATAGAGATATACAGCACTTCGATAACCATTTTGCACACGACTATCGCGAGGCCATCCCATATCATTGGTGATGTAGTCGAACTCTTGATTGAAGTAGTTCAACAAGTTTTCAATTGCAGTGTCTGTGATTTTACTGCAACGATTTGCACCATAGATGAAAGACCAGTACTGCTTGCTTTTAACACCCGCAGCAGCTTTAATACAATCACCGTCAACATCTTTCGTAGGAACGTCGACAGTGCCCACCTCATCATTGAAATTGTAGTAAATGTTTGGCGAGTACGCTGGCCATTCGTAAGCGTCACCCTCCGCGGCATTAGCATACGAAGCCGCACAAAGTAAGGACAATAAAGCCCAAAGATTTTTTATTCTCATAATATTAGATATTAAGTGTGTCTAATGGCTATAGAGAGTACCCAGGTCAAAAAAATCTTAACTTCGTCGTGCAATTATAATAAAAAATTGAAAAACATAGCGTGTTTGTCGGTTTTTATTTTTCAAAACACAATAAATTAATCCTATATAAAACAAAAAATTCACAAGACATCTAATTATCTTGTGAATCTTAGACCTCGTGATGAGGGTATTTTTGAGTATTTTCTTACTCTTTATGTCTTGCTTTCAACTCTCGTGCCAAATCCTCGATGCGGTAGCCTTTCTCGGTGAGCAATACGATGAGATGGTACATCAAATCGGACGATTCGTAGAGGAACTGCTCGCTGGTGCCGTTCGTCGCCTCGATGATGGTCTCGACAGCCTCCTCGCCCACTTTCTGAGATATTTTGTTGACTCCCTTAGTGAAGAGTTTCGTGGTGTACGAACCTTCTGGCATCTCACGTTTGCGCTTCTCGATGAAAGTCTGCAAGTATGACAAGAAAGCCAAATCTTCCAAATTCTTCTCACCACGGAATGTGTCAGCACCTGTGGTCGAACCCTCTGGACGAGCCTTGATGACAACTGCCGTCTTCTCCGTATTATAAACGATATCGTCTACGGCTACTGGCTTGAAATATTCACCACCCGTAACCACTTCGATTGCTGTTTTTTCGCTATTCAAGAGGTAAACCTCTTTGGTTTCGTCCATCTTAGCGAGAGCCTCATCGTTCACATACCCGATTCTCAGAATCTTCTGGTCGCGAACATCCTGCACTACTGCCTGAAATAACTTCTGATCTGCCATTCCTTCTTGTTTTAGTAGTTTTTAGAAAGAGATCTTTTCAAACGCTCGATGAAGTCGTCTA
The DNA here is from genome assembly GCA_963648205.1 of Flexilinea sp. Lineage (GTDB taxonomy): Bacteria > Bacteroidota > Bacteroidia > Bacteroidales > Paludibacteraceae > UBA1181. The sequence continues at coordinate 18,560 of CAVJCT010000057.1, read as the reverse complement.
CGTTTGCCTTTGTGATGCAGAGTGGAGGCAAGATTCTCAACACGTTGGTTCCACTGCAACCAGTGAAGGTGTGCTGTTCGAAAACGAGGTCGTTGCGAATCGCCTTGTATGGGCAATCCAACTCGACACCGATCATCAAACCACGACCACGGATATCCACAACGTGTGGCAACTTAGCATCTTTGAGTTTTTGGATGAAATATTCACCAACCTCTGCCACGTTGGCGATGAGGTTCTCTTTCTCCATCACGTCGATAACAGCCAAAGCAGCAGTACATGCGAGGTGGTTTCCTCCGAAAGTAGTTCCCAACTGACCGTAGACTGGAGTGAACTTTGGCGAAATCAAAACAGCAGCCATTGGGAAACCGTTTCCGATTCCTTTTGCGACCGTAATCAAATCTGGCTTCACACCAAGATGTTGGTGAGCGAAGAATTTTCCTGAACGACCGTAACCGCACTGAATCTCGTCGCAGATCAACACCGTGTTGTACTTGTCGCATACCTCACGAAGACCCTGCAAGAAATCCTTCTCGACCATTCTGATACCGCCCACACCCTGGATGCACTCCAAGATGACAGCGCAGACATCACCCTTTTCAATCTCCTTCTTCCAAGCCTCTAAGTCGTTGAGGGGAAGGTAGGTTACATGTTTTCCATCATTGATAGGAGCGATGATCTTTGGGTTGTTGGTTACCTCGACAGCCAAGGAAGTACGTCCGTGGAATGCTTTTTCAACAGATAAAACTCGTGTACGACCGTTGTAGAAAGATGAAAGTTTCAGTGCATTCTCATTTGCCTCGGCACCCGAATTGATCAAGAACAACTGGTAATCCTCATAACCAGAAATCTTGCCCAAACGCTCTGCCAACTGCACTTGCAACTTGTTGACCACTGAGTTAGAGTAGAAGCCCAACTCGTTGAGTTGCTTTGTCATCATCTCCACATAGTGTGGGTGGCAATGACCAATGCTGATAACCGCATGACCACCATAAAAGTCTAAGTATTCTTGACCTTTATCGTCCCAAACCTTACAGCCTTTTCCCTTTACAATATTCACATTGTACAAGGGGTACACATCGAAAAGATTCATATTACGTCAGTTTAATCTGTGAAAATCGTCTTAAAATAACATTTTGCAAAGGTAACACAAAAATTGTTTTCTACCCTACTGCAATACAACTAAAAAGCCCGATGCTTTCACACCGGGCTTTTTAATATGCTATAGAACTAACAATTACTCTTTTTTACAAGCGTCTTGTTTAGCCTTCATCTCTTCCAAGATACGAGAGTTCTCTTGGATCTTCTTCTCGTCGATAGTGTAGAACAAGAGAGCTCCGATACCAATCACTGAACCGATCAATGGAAGAACAGCGAAGTAAGTCTTCAATGAAGAAATCGTCTCCGCGCTCAACTCGGTGTTGGCAACGAAACCGATGGCAGCCAAAGCGTAAGCAGGGATTGAGTTTGCCAAAGCCTGACCCAACTTCTGAGCCATAGTGGCTGAAGAGTAGATCAAACCAGTGGCACGGCGACCCGTTTCAACCTCCGAGTTGTCGGCAACGTCGGCGTACATACTCCACATGATGTAACCAGAAGGACCGATTGCCAAGGTGAAGACGATGTTGAGGAGGATGATAGTTCCGATGTTACTCTTATCCAAGAACAAGAATGCCAATGAAAGGATGGATGCCAAAGTGAAGCAACCCAACCAAGTGTTCTTCTTACCGAATTTCTTCACAACGATTTGGATCAACAAAGTACCGATGATGGTGAAGATAGAACCAGAAGCCAACAAGAGCGTTGACACCAACTCCCAAGTGAGGTTGATTCCGAACAATGTTCCAGAAACTGAGAATACTTCCTGTCCATCAACGATTGAGTAGTCTGCCACGCAATATTTAGCGTAGTAAGGGATTAATCCGTTGTGAACGAAAACGAAGAACAACATAGCGATACCAGCGATAGAAAGGGTGATCCAAGGCTTGTTGTGCATCAAGTCTTTCACATCGTCAGAGAGGTTACTCTTCTCCTCCTTCACTGGTTCAACACGCTCGCGAGTGAAGAGGAACGTACACATCAACATGATGAATGCAGCAACGGCATACAAGGCGGCGGTGTATGAGAAGGCTGTCTTGCCATCCACCTGCATGTTATCTTGAATGTAACGAACGATGACGAACACGAAACCGTAGCTACACAAGCAACCGATCTGTGCACCCACGTTTCTGAAAGCAGAAACATCAGTTCTCTCTTGAGGATCTGGTGAGATGACACCCATCAACGCACCGTATGGCACATTAACGACAGAGTACATCAAACGGCAGAGCAAGAAAGTAACGTAAGCGTAGATCAACTTTCCAGTATCATTCAACTCTGGAGTGTAGAATGTCAAGAACCCAATCACGCAGAATGGAACCACGCCGAAGAGGATCCAAGGGCGGAAACGACCCCAACGAGAGTTATGGCGATCGGCAATCGCACCGATGATGACATCAAAAGCGATATCGATACAAGAGACTACCAACACCATCGTTCCTACAGCAGCGGCTGCAATTCCGAAATAGTCGGTATAGAACACCGTAGCCATACAGATCAAACCCCAGAAGAGGTTGCAAGCCAAGTCGCCCGCTCCGTATGAACATTTTTCTAAGATGGATAATTTACCGTTTTTCATTATTTCAAAAATTATTATTATCTAATTATCTTAATTCTTCTCTATGCAATCTCACTGGAGATTTTCCAGAGAAAGGAATCTCGCCACAGAGTGCTTTGACAACGGCAGTCTGCGTGAAAGCGTCGCAACTGTAAGCGTTGATCTGCACTGGTGAAATTGATTCGTACAATTCGTTCAAGTAAGGGTTGCTGTACGAGATGCTGATTCGTTTGGCAGAGTTGGTCATGTTGACAGTCCAAACGCCGAACGCTTCTTTGTCTTTAAACAAGGCAGTTCCCAATGGTGAGAAGTAGCGGTTCTCGAACATCACGATGATTTTGTCGTAAGCGTCCAACTTGTCGATTTGCCAGCCCCACTCGTAGAAGTGAGGGTTCACCAACATCGTAACCTCGAAGCCACGTTTCTCCAACTCTTTCTTGGTGAGGTCGAATTTCTTATCGTCGATGCAGTAGCCTACAGGAGCGAGGAGGATTTTCTTCACCTTGTCGGTTGTCAACGGAATGTCGTTGTTTTTATCTTCCAAAAGGGTAACGGCTTTCTCAGCGATCTTCGTACCTGTTTCAGCCACCAAAGCCTTGTCGGAGTCGCTCATCTGCGTGAAGATAGAGTCGCCCGAAACTTTCTCGAGCAAGCCAAAACGCTCACGCAAAGCCCAGATACGCTCAACAGCCTCGTCCAAGCGAGACATTGGGATTTCGCCTCTGTTGATACGAGCCTCAACGGTGTCCATATAGGCGAGAGAAGGCCAGAGAACAACATCAGCACCTGCAGCAAAGACTTGAACAGAGAGTTCCAACTCGTCTTTGTAGTAGCCAGCGCAACCGCCCATATTCAAAGCGTCGGAGATGATGACACCCTTGTAGCCCAACTTGTCGCGCAACAAACCTTGCATCAACTCAGGAGAGCAGGTTGCAGGTGGCAGTTGACCATTGATAGAGTCTGTTTGGAAGAAAGGCAATGTGAGGTGACCCACCATAATAGAAGCGGCACCACCGTCGATCATCTCTTTGAAAAGTTTTCCGAAAGAATTGATCCACTCCTCTTTCGACAAGAAATTAGGAGTGGTAACGATGTGTTGGTTACGCATGGTAACACCGTCGCCGGGGAAATGCTTAACGGTAGCGATGACGTTTTGGTCGTGGATACCGTGCATTTGGTTTCTCAACAAAGGAATTGCGAGGTTGGCACTATCGGAGACAGAACGCTCGATAACCAACTCTTGCAGAGGATTCATATTTAAGTCGCACACAGGGTGGAGCAGCCAGTTGAAGCCCATCTCCTTAGCCTCTGTAGCGATTGATTTTCCGAAATTATACGCTAAAGCAGTGTCGTTAGCGGCTCCGATAGACATTTCGGCAGGCATGTGGGTGTATTTGCCATACGTTTCGCCCATACCGCGTTCGAAGTCTTCAGAGAAGAACAAAGGGTATTTAGAAGCCTCGTTGAACTCCTTCATCGTGCGTGCGATGAGGGCTTCTGGCTCTTTCTCATAGTTAACGTAATACCAGCGAGCGATGAAAATTCCTCCGACAGGATATTTTTCCATGAACGCCTTAATGTCTCCGTTTCCGACTTCTTTATAGTCGAAATATTTAGAGACGACCATCATTGTTTGTCCGATTTTCTCGCGAACAGTCAAGTTCTTCCAAGTAGTGTCTTTGGCTTGGAACTCGTAGGTTGCATGAGGAAATTCTGCCTCTTTTTTATTATCAGAGGAAGAAGGCGCACATTGCGTAAGCGTCAGACTGGCGATCGTAGCCAATGACAAACCTTTGAAAAGTGCTTTTGTAATTTTCATGGTGTTCATTATTATTATAGAGAAAACCAAAGGGAGAGCAGGTCGCCCTCCCTTATCTGTTATATCACTTTTTTACTTAGTGTAAAGATTAGATGGCTTCAACACAGTAGTATCAGCCACGCCTTTGTTTACTACGGAGAGAACTTTCTTAATGTATTCACCAGAAGGGGTTACATCGTTCCAGTTCTTAGCAGCGCATGCGCCTTGGTTCAAAGCAGAAGAAGAACGCTCGTTGTCTGAGTAGCTCCAGTTCATGAAACTGACGATTTGCTTTCCAGCGTTGTTTCCGCTGAGGAGGAGCAACCATTTGTCAGTACGATCGAAGTCTACCTTACCGTCGCCGTTAGCGTCAGTCAAACCGAACTCAGAGCAGAAGACAGGCAATTTACCCAAAACATCGTACATGTAAGAGTACATGTTGTAGTAGTCTGGCTTACCGTCTTTCTCGAATCCTTCGTTATGCTCTCCAGAGTAGAAGTGGAAAGTGTACATTACGTTGTCGAATTTCAAACGAGCGTCGCGAGCAGGAAGAGAGTCGCAAAGGTCTTTTCCATTGCCTTGGCACATACCCACCTTCAAGCAAGCGTCCACCAACTGATCCCATTGAGGAGTACCCACGATGATGATTGGGTGTTGAGCACCGACAGCGTCATACTCAGAGTGGATGATAGGGATGATTCTGTTAGCGTACTCAGCGATCATATCCCAAGTAACGTTTGTATCTTTAGTACACTCCCAAGGTTTCTCAGGGTTACCCTTTTCTTGGCAGTTGTTAGGCTCGTTGCAGATTTCGTAGAGGACGTGGTCTGCACCAGCATATTTATGAGAGATTCTCTGGAAGAAATCGTCTGCACCTGCATAATCAGGGTGTAGAGGGTTTCCTGGAGTAAGGATATGCCAATCAACGATACAGTAGATACCCAACTCACCGCAGATGTCTACCAAATTGCACATTTGGTTGTAAGTCTCTTCTGGAGATTCGTTGTATCCACCTTCTTCAACATACATAGACAAACGGAAGGCGTTGATACCCCACTCGTTTACCAAGTTCTCGATAGACTCGCGCGTGTAGCATTCGCCGCACCAGTGCCAGCCCATGGTGATCATACCAGCCAATTGAACAGGATTGCCATCTTTGTCGCAAAGTTGCAAACTGTCAACGTGCAATTTTCCAAATTTTGCTACTGGAGAATTTTCAGGATAAGCATTTACAGCAACGGAATCAGCCTGTGCCACCGTAGCAGTTGAGTTACCTCCACAAGAAGCGAGGCCAAGCATAGCTGCAGCTAAAGCTCCAAGTAAAAATTTCTTCATTTTCGTTCTTATTTATTGTGAAAAAAAATCAAAAGCCAAGAAGAGCCTTTTTTGAGGTCTTCTTGGCATTTTGGTTATTATCCCATAATTACTTCAACAACGTTCTTGCTACCAGCAGGTTGCATTGGAATGATGTTTCCGTCAACCTTCTTGCCGTTAACGATCAACTCCTTAACACCCTTCATAACGCCGGTGTTCTTAACGGTGATCTTGTAGTCTGCACCACGGAACTTACGGTTTACAGTGTAGCCCTTCCAATCAGCAGGGATACAAGGGTTAACCTCCAAACCAGTGTAAGCAGGCTTGATACCCAAGATGAATTGAGTGATAGCGTACCAGTTCCAAGCAGCAGTACCAGTCAACCAAGAGTTCTTAGCCTCGCCTGGCTTAGCAGCGTCCTTACCAGCAGTCATCTGGCTGTATACGTATGGCTCAACCTTGTGGAGGAGAGAGTTCTTCTCTTCAACATAAGCAGGACAGATCTTCTTGTAGTAGTCCCACGCATAGTCGCCACGACCCAAAACAGTCTCACCGATGATAACCCAAGGGTTGTTGTGAGCGAAGATACCAGCGTTCTCCTTGTAACCAGCAGGGTAAGTAGAGATCTCACCATACTCAACAACGTACTCTGTGAATGCAGGGTTGTTCAAAACGATACCGTGCTCGCAGTCGAGGTATTTCTTTACAGAATCCAAAGACTTCTTAACGAGACCTTCCTTCAAACCGATACCTGCCATTGTACACCAACCTTGAGACTCGATGAAGATCTTAGCCTCTTTGTTTTGGTTGCTTCCAACTGGTTTTCCGTAGAAGTCGTATGCACGCAAGTACCATTCTCCGTCCCAACCGTGTTTCTTAACAGCCTCAACCATATCGTTGACGAACTTCTCAGCGCGGTTAGCCTCGTCGTTCTTACCAATCTGACGGCAGAGTTCAACGTAGTCGCGACCGTAGATAACGAACTGACCAGCGATCATCAAAGACTCAGCCTTGCTACCTTCTGAGTTGTTCTCAGTAGTTTGGAATGACTCGTTTGGATCCCAAGAGAAGCAGTTCAAGTTCAAGCAGTCGTTCCAGTCGGCACGGCCAATCAAAGGCAACATGTGAGGACCGAGGTTGTTGACAACGTGATTGAAAGAAACTGTCAAGTGGTCGAAGAGGCTCTTCTCTGAACCTTCCTTGTTATCGAATGGAACTGGCTCGTCGAGAATTGAGAAGTCGCCAGACTCCTTGATGTAAGCCACTGTACCGAAGATCAACCACATTGGGTCGTCGTTGAATCCACCTCCGATATCGTTGTTACCACGTTTTGTAAGAGGTTGGTATTGGTGGTAGCAGCCACCGTCAGGGAATTGAGTAGATGCGATGTCGATGATACGTTGACGAGCACGAGAAGGAATTTGGTGAACGAAACCAACCAAGTCTTGGTTTGAATCGCGGAATCCCATACCACGACCGATACCGCTCTCGAAGAATGAAGCAGAACGAGAGAAGCAGAAAGTGATCATACACTGGTATTGGTTCCAGATGTTGACCATACGATCCAACTTGTCGTTGCCACTCTCTACTGTGAAGATGCTCAACAAGTTATCCCAGTAGTTCTTCAACTCGAGGAATGCAGCGTCTACCTTAGCAGCAGTGTCGAATTTAGCGATTGTCTCTTCAGCCTTCTTCTTGTTGATGACGCCCTTAGACTCCCACTTCTCCTCTTGCTTGTTCTCAACATAACCGAGAACGAAGACGAACTCCTTCACCTCACCTGGCTCAAGGTTCACCTCGATGTAGTGAGAAGCGATTGGAGACCATCCGTGAGCGAATGAGTTACCTGGCTTACCAGCGAGAACAGCCTGTGGCTCGTCGAAACCATTGTAAAGGCCGAGGAATGTCTCGCGGTCCGTGTCATATCCTTGGATAGGAACGTTTACACTATAATATGCATAGTGGTCACGACGCTCCTTGTACTCAGTCTTGTGATAGATAACTGAACCCTTCACCTCAACCTCACCAGTAGAGAAGTTACGTTGGAAGTTCTCCATATCGGTAGAAGCGTTCCACAAACACCACTCAGCGAAAGAGAACAACTTCAAACTCTTCTGGAATGGAGTGTTGTTAGTCAACTTGATCTTTTGAACCTCTGCATGAGTCTTCAAAGGAACGAAGAAGAGAGCCTCTGCCTCAACACCGTTCTTCTCACCAGTGATGATGGTGTAGTTCATACCGTGACGGCACTCGTACTTGTCGAGAGCGGTCTTAGTTGGCTTCCAACCTGGGTTCCAGATCGTTTCTCCGTCTTTGATGTAGAAATAACGACCTCCCGCATCCATAGGCACACCGTTATATCTGTAACGAGTGATACGGCGGAACTTTGCGTCCTTGTAAAAATCGTATCCTCCGGCTGTGTTTGAGATGAGACCAAAGAAATCCTCATTACCCAAATAGTTAATCCACGGCCATGGTGTGCGCGGATTGGTGATCACGTACTCACGACGTTGATCGTCGAAATGTCCAAATTTCATGCTTAATTCGTTATTAATTGTTTATTTTTTCTCGTTTCTTCTTCCAGACACATCACGCCTCTGCACAATGTGCCCTTATCGTACAAAGATAGTGCAACGTTATATTTTATGCAACACTTTTTAACAAAGTAATTTGCACAAAAATCGAAACGCCGTGTTTACGACTATTTTTTAGAAAAAAGAGGGGTACAAACAATACCAACCACAGAACCTGTTGTCAACAAAGAACCACCCTCCAATAAGGTTATTTCTTTGATTAGTGTACCGTTACCGATTTTCTCTCTTTTAAATAATTGAGATACAAGACTTTGCAAATCAGAAGCAGTCGCTAAAGAATGTTGAATTTCTTCTTTAGAGAAAGGAAGAAGAACACCATTGTAGAAGGGGGTGAAACAAATTTCAGATTGCTCGTCGGAGAGTTTTGCCACCTTGAGGAATTTCCCATCCTCGTCTATCTCCACATACGAGTTCGTATAAGCCTCATTTTCAGAGAGATAAATTTTGTTGGCAGCAAATCTTTTCATCTACAAAATCAAATTTGATTATTTAGACTTTACGGCAGAATCAGCCTTCAAACTGTCCATTTTCAGACTATCAACCTTCAGACTGTCGACGGCAAGACTGTCTGCTTTCAAACTATCGGCAGCAAGTGAATCGGCACGAGCTTCTGCCTGCGATTGGGCATCCGCTGCCATCGCTTTCATCAAAGAATCCTTCTTCGCGGAAAGTCTATCATATACCTTATTATAGACACCCTCCCAAACATCCAAATTTTGCGTGTACCACACCAAGGCAGAATCGAACTCAGCCTCCGTAACATCGTAACGTTTCAACAACTCGTAATAATAAGTGTTGCGGTCGACACCATTGGGCAATCCCTTCAAACCGATGGTGGAGTTGATCTGATAATACTCATACAAGATGTTCTCCATCTTCTCCTCGTCGATAACAGGTTTTCCGTTGGAAGGATGACATCCAATCAACGACATTGCCACTACAATTAGAACCACCGCAAACAATACAGCATGCTCTCGTCTCATTTTTTGTTTTTATTAAAAATTAATACTATTTACTTTTATCATCCTTCTTTGAATCCTTTTCATCCTCTTTAAACTCCTCTTTCAAGGTTTTGTTTTGGAAGATCAACATCCAGAAAATGCTGACGCAAATAGCAGAGTCTGCAATGTTGAAAACGGGGTCGAAGAAGGTGAAATGGTTACCTCCTACGAAAGGAATCCACATTGGTAAAGTGGTGTCTATCAATGGGAAATAGAGCATATCGACCACCTTGCCATAGAACCAAGTGGAGTAACCTCCCTCCGCAGGGAACGCCTCTGCGACGATAGGAAACTGACTTGAAAAGATAGGATGACTTGCACTGAAGGTTACACCATAAAATACGCAGTCGATGATGTTACCCAATGCGCCTGCCACGAGAGCCGCGATGCACAAAACATAGCCCAAGGACAGGTTTTTGCGGAGGGTGCGATAGAGGTAATAGCCCAACGCACCCACTGCCAATATTCTAAAAATCGTCAGAATCACCTTGTTGAACAACTCCAAGCCGAACGCCATTCCGTTGTTCTCAATGAATCGAATTTGAAACCAACTAAACACCTCGACCGACTCGCCCAGGAAGAAGTGAGTCTTCACATAGATTTTGACAATTTGATCCACCACAACGATGAACGCCATCAGGGCGAATGCAATAATTGCCTTTTTTTTCTGTGTCATCTTTTGTTACTGTATTTCGTTGGTTTCTAATTACTTGCGATTATCTTTTGCCTTTCTCTTTTGACTCTACACTCAAAGTAGCGTGAGGCACAGCCAACAAACGTTCTTTCGGAATCAGTTTACCCGTAACACGGTCGATTCCGTAGGTTTTATTCTCGATGCGCACCAAAGCAGACTCCAAATGCTGGATGAACTTCAACTGACGCTGAGCCAACCGTCCAGACTCCTCTTTCGTGGCATTCACCGCGCCCTCGTCCAATAATTTCAAAGTTGGCATGGTGTCAGACACATCATTGCCATCGACACTCGCCATACTATTTCTGAAAATCTCATAATCACGCTTTGCAGCAGCCAATTTTTCAAGAATCACCTCCTTGAACATCTCCAACTCTTCGTCGGAATATCGTGTCTTCTCTGCCATAGATTTAAGTAGTTTTTGTTTTAAATAGAGTACTCATCGCTTTCGAGACAGACAATTGTCAATATTCACAAACACCCTTGCAATTTTATTGAGCAAAAACCCTCTCGTTTTGCGACGTGCGAATATAGTTAAAATTCTTGTTTTATGCAACAAGAGACGCTAAGAACAACGAAACGCACATCAGAAAAATATCTGACGTGCGTCTTCATCACCATTTTTGTATTGTCGGTCTTCCTATTTTCCCGAATCTTAGTGCTTCAAATTGTCAATCAACTTAGCAACTGCCTCCTTGATGGTGGGCTGCTCTGACAAACATTTCACGAAGGCACTTCCGATGATGGCGCCTCTTGAATATTTGCAGGCCGCGTCATAAGTCTCCTTGTTGGAAACGCCAAAACCTACGAGGGTCGGATTCTTCAACTTCATATCAGAGATACGCTTGAAGTAGGCTTGCTTTTCCTCGTTGAAACTCTTCTGCGCACCAGTTGTTGAGGCTGAAGAGACCATGTAAACGAAGCCCGTACTGATGTCATCGATCTGACGGATGCGCTCGTCGGTCGTCTCTGGCGTTACCAACAAGATGAACTTGATTCCGTATTTCTCGGCGATTGGTTTGTACTGTGCCTCGTACTCCTCCAACGGAATATCTGGGATGATGAAGCCATCGACACCCACCTCGGCTGCCTTCTTGCAGTAGTTCTCAAAACCGAATTGCATGGCAGTGTTGAGGTAGCCCATCAAAATCAACGGCATATCCGTCACCTTGCGGATGTCTTTCAACTGCTCGAAAAGCAATTTCTGCGACATTCCATTGTTCAACGCCTTTTGGCTACTGGCTTGGATAACGGGTCCGTCTGCCATTGGGTCGGAAAACGGAACACCGATTTCGACCATGTTCACGCCAGCAGCATCCAACTCCTTGATGACCTCCACTGTGCTATCCAATTTTGGAAAGCCTGCGGTGAAATAGACTGACAATAAATTTCCTTTAGTCTCTGAAAAAAGTTTTGCTATTCTATCCATATCTGTTAGTTTTTTATTTCAAAATTAATTATGATTTTATCGAATCAATTGGAACATTTTCTTCAATCGCTCAACGTCTTTCAATGCAGGCGAAATCTCAAAGCGACTGTTCAAGTCGATGCCCACCATTTTGGGATGGTTGAAGGCTTTCACCGCTTCGGCATCTACCTCTGAGAGTCCGCCACTGAGCAGGAACGGCAACTCGCCTTGATAGTGCGTCAACAGTTCCCAATCGAACTTGCAACCAGTGCCTCCGTAACTCTTTGCCTTCGTGTCGAATAGTAGAAAATCACAAACTTTTTGGTACTCTTCGCACTTTCCAAAATCCTCTTCAGAACTGATGCCAAAGGCTTTCAAGACGAGTAATCCTTTGTCTTTCAGACTTTTGCACAACTCTGGCGATTCATTTCCGTGCAACTGTACACCATCCAAATGGAAAAGGTTGACGATTCTGAGAATCTGCTCTTCAGCATAATTGACGAACACACCGATTTTCTTTGTTTTGCCAAAGTCGAAATTCAACTGCTCGCTCATCTCGTCTGGCACAAAGCGTGGAGATTTCGGGAAGAAAATCATTCCCATGAAATCGGGTTGCAGAGCCAGCAACTGACGGATGTTCTGCTCGTCGCGCATGCCACACACTTTAATCAACGTCTGCATAGTCCTTTTATTGATTTTGTGAGATTATTGATTTTGAAGAAGTTGCACCTGCTCAATAAACTGTTTGAGTGCCAAAGGGGGATTTTCCGTCTTCATGAAATTCTCGCCCATCAAGAAGCCTCGAAAGCCCTCTTTGCGAAGGCGAATGACGGTTTCGGGTTGCGAAATGCCACTTTCCGAGATTTTGAGATAATCATCGGGAATCTCGTGGCAAAGACGGATGGAAGCCTCCAAGTTGACCTCGAAGGTCTTCAGATTGCGGTTGTTGATGCCCACCACATCGATATTCTCGTCGATATGGTCGGATTCGCCATTCTCGTGAAGTTCGAGGAGCGTTTCCAAACCCAACTCGTGCGCTTTCCTTGCCAAACGCTTGCACTCGTCCGTCGAGAGAACGGAGGCGATGAGCAACACGATGTCGGCACCACAACCCTTCGCCATCGTCAACTGATATTCATCAACGATGAACTCTTTGAAGAGCAGTGGCAGATTGACCTTCGAGCGCACTGCCAACATATCCTCGTAGCCACCTGCAAAGAACTTTTTGTCTTGCAAGATGGAAACACCGCTCGCACCATTCGACTCATAGCCGGGAATGATCAAGGTAGGGTCGCCATCCTCCTTGATGAAACCTTTGGAAGGTGATTTGCGCTTGAACTCCGAGATGATGCCCGTGTCAGACAACTCCAAACTTTTGCGCATGGAGTTGCATTTTCTTGCGAAATATGGCTGTTGCCCCCAATAAGACTCGCTGTGCTGCGCTTTCAACGCCACCAACTCCTCTCTTTTATTGGCTACTATCGTATCTAAATAACTCATAATCAATGAATTTTATCAGATAAACAATGCGATTTACGAATTGAGGGCAATGAATTTCTTCAATGTTGCAAGAGCCTTACCGCTTTCGATAGTCTCGCGAGCCTCTGCCAAACAGTCGTCGATACTCTTCGATTGATTGATCGTGTGGATGGCGAAACCTACATTGGCAATGACGCAATTCTTCTGAGCCTCTAAAGCCTTGTTAGACAAGATATTATCGAAGATTTGCTTAGCATCTTCTGGCGTTTTTCCACCGAAAATATCAGACTGTGCGATGCGTTTCATACCAATCTGCTCTGGAGTATAAACCTTCTCGCTGCTGTTGGTAGAAACCTTGAAATCGCTCGTCAATGAGATTTCATCATATCCATCCAAACTGGTTACGACGCCATAATTCATATTCAGGGTTTGGAACACGTTGGTGTAGAGTCGCAATTGGTTGAGGTCTGCCGTGCCGAGCAACTGATTGGCTGGGCGACAAGGGTTCACCAATGGACCAAGCAAATTGAATACCGTGCGGAACTGCAAACTCTTGCGGATGCCTGCCACACTCTTCAACGCCGGCGTGAACAGAGGTGCATGCATATATGCCATGCCACACTCTTCGATAGAACGCCTCAACTGACTTTCATCTGTCGTGAATTTCACACCGTGCAACTCAATCACGTTACTGGCACCACTCACCGACGATGCGCCATAGTTGCCGTGTTTTGCCACCTTATAGCCTGCGGCTGCCACAACAACGCACGAGCAAGTGGAGATGTTGAAGGTATTCTTGCCGTCTCCACCCGTACCGACAATATCAATCGGGTTGTAGGCTGAGAAATCCAACGGTTTCTGCGTATCGATCAACGCCTGACGGAAGCCAATCAACTCCTCGACAGAGACATCGCGCATACGGAAGACCGAGAGCAAAGCAGCCACCTGCGTGTCGGGATAAACTCCCTTCGTTATATTGGATAAGAGTTCGGTTGCCTCGCTGCGAGTCAACTCTTCTCTACAAAACAATTTTTCTAATATCTGTTTCATAATGATTTTTCCTTTCGTTGTAGTTTAAAGCTTCAAGAAATTGCCGACAATGACCTTTCCATCGGGAGTCAACACCGACTCAGGGTGAAACTGAATGCCATGGATGTCCAACGTACGATGACGCACTGCCATGATCTGACCCTCCTTGCTGACAGCAGTGATTTCCAAATCAGGCGAGAGATTTTTATCATCAATCACCCAAGAATGGTAGCGACCAACAGGGAATTCTTTTGGCAAACCTGCGAAAATTGGATCTTCGGCAACAATGTCGACTGGTGTCTGCACCCCGTGGAAAACGTGGCTCAAGTTAGTCAGTTTAGAACCGAAAGCCTCGCCAATCGCCTGATGACCCAAGCACACACCCAACATGCTCTTCTTGCCTGCGTAGGTGCGAATCACATCCAACAACAGACCAGCCTCCGATGGAATACCTGGTCCAGGCGAGAGGATGATTTTGTCATATTTCTCAAGGTCGCCCAAATCAAACTGGTCGTTGCGAATCACATCAACCTCTGCACCCAACTCCTCTACCAAATGACGGAGATTGTATGTAAAGGAGTCATAATTATCAATAATTACTACTTTCATAAATTTTAATCTTTATTAAATTGTCTCCGCCATCACGATGGCTTTCTTCAATGCACCTAATTTATTATTCACCTCCTGCAACTCGTATTCCTCATCGCCTTTGGCAACGATACCGCCACCAGCTTGGAACCACAACTCGTTGTTACGGCTTACGAACGTACGGATGGTGATGGCTTGGTTGAGCGAACCGTCGAAGCAGATAGTGCCGACGCAACCTCCGTAAGCACCACGGTTGTGAGGCTCGATTTCGCTGATCAACTGCATCGCACGCACTTTAGGCGCACCGCTCAACGTACCAGCAGGGAAGGTGTCGATGAACGCTTTCACTGGGTCGGCTTCAGGCTTCATATCACCGCTCACACGACTCACCAAGTGGATGACGTGGCTGTAGAACTGTGCTTCTTTGTAGAAGTCGACTTTCACATGGTTGCAGTTGCGACTGAGGTCGTTTCTTGCCAAATCGACCAACATAACGTGTTCCTCATTCTCCTTTGGATTTGCCAAGAGGGCAACTGCCAAACGCTCGTCTTCGGCTTTGTCGCCCGTACGTTTCGTCGTTCCTGCGATAGGGTCGATGTAGGCGCGACCATCCTCAATACGGCAGTGAGTCTCAGGGGATGAACCCAAGATTCTGAATCCACCGAAATCGAAATAGAACAAATACGGAGAAGGATTGATGCTTCGCAACGCACGGTAGAGTTTGAAGTCATCTCCTTTGTATTTCTGAATGAAACGGCGAGACAACACGATTTGGAAGACATCGCCACGCATGCAGTGGGCAATTCCCTTACGGATATTCGCCTTATGCTCTTCGTCGGTCAACGTGCTGTAGGTCTGCCCTACCGTCTGAAACGCATATTCCGTAGGCTGACCACCTTTGATTTTCTGTTCCAACCAGTCTAAGCGACTCTCTTCGCCATCCTCCAACAACTCGAGCAACACCATCTCATGCTTGAAATCGTTGAAGACTACGATATACTTAAACAAAATGTAGCAAACATCTGGCGCATCGTTCTTCTCCGCCTTGCTATCCTTCACAGGGATACCCTCGAAATAGCGAACTGCGTTGAAGGTGGTGTAGCCTCTCAAGCCTGCGTAGTGGGCATATTCACCAGTAACCTCGAAGGCTTTCAAAAACTCGTTGATGGCAGCATCCACACCGAAAGTCTTTGAAATATCGTGATGAGATTCTTTCTTATCTGGGAAAACGGAAACCGACTTTCCGTGAGATACCGACACACTGGCGATTGGACAGATAGCGACGAACGAACGATTGTTCTCGCTTCCGTGATAGTCTGAACTCTCCATCAAAGAACTCTGAGAGTAGAGGTCGCGCAGTTTCAAGTAGGTGCTGACAGGCGTGTGGAGGTCGCCCAGCATCGTCTTACTATTTACCTTGTATTTATACATAATTCAGATTCAAATTAGATTAGAAACGATCGGCGAAATAGGTTGAGAATGTGTTCATATCCTTATCGCCACGACCAGAAACAGTAACGACAACCACGTCGGTTGGCTTGAAAGTCATCTTCTTCAAAGTAGCCAAAGCGTGAGAACTTTCGATGGCAGGAATGATACCCTCCAAACGAGAAAGATTCAGGGCAGCATCCATAGCCTCATCGTCGTTGATTGCAAAAACCTCGGCACGACCCGTCTTAGCCAAATGGCAGTGAAGCGGACCGATACCAGGATAGTCCAAACCTGCGGAGATGGAGTAAGGCTCGACAATCTGACCATCTTCCGTCTGCATCACGAGAATCTTGCTTCCGTGGAGAACACCCAAACGACCCAAGTGGATGGTTGCGGCACTCTCGCCCGACTCGATTCCATGTCCACCAGCCTCAGCCTCAATAAGTTTCACATTCTCATCGTCTAAGTAGTGGTAGAAAGTACCCGCAGCATTGCTACCGCCACCCACGCAGGCAATCAAGTAGTCGGGGTTCTCGCGACCCTCTTGCTCTTTCAACTGTTTTTTGATTTCGGCACTGATGACAGATTGAAAGCGAGCCACCATATCAGGATAAGGATCCGGACCTACAACGGAACCGATGATATAGAAAGTGTTAGAAGGGTTGCAGCACCAGTCGCGGATAGCCTCGTTGGTGGCATCCTTCAATGTTTTGTTACCAGAAGTAACGGGGACGACCTTCGCGCCGAGCATCTTCATACGTTGCACATTCAGGAACTGACGTTTCACATCCGTCTCACCCATGTAGACCACACACTCTAAGTTCATCAACGCACAAACCGTAGCCGTAGCCACACCATGTTGACCAGCACCTGTCTCAGCCACGATACGCGTCTTGCCCATACGTTTTGCCAAGAGCATCTGACCCAAGGCGTTATTCAACTTATGCGCACCCGTATGGCACAAATCCTCACGCTTGAGGTAGACACGCGCGCCCACCTGCTCGGAGAGGCGGCTTGCGAAGTAGAGCGGAGTTGGACGACCCACATAGTCGTGGAGCAATTGGTTCAACTGCGCCTGAAAATCAGGTTCGTTCATGATTTTAAGGTAGTTAGCCTTCAGGTCTTTCACACATTTGTAAAGAATCTCAGGAACGTAGGCACCACCGAACTCACCGTAGTAGCCTCTCTCGTTAACATCATACTTCTTTGCCATAGTACATCTATTTTTTTGTTTTTATTATCAAATTATTTGTCAGACACATAAAAAAGAAAAAGCCCGTCGTGAGTACGACGGGCTTTTTAAAACTTTGCTATAATACAAAACGAGCGTCACTCACAAATTGGAATTTGTAAGCGCCACCACCAAGAATTATTTTGCATTATTGCTATCATATTAACTGACATTTTCTTTTACGTTACGCCAACCCTTTCTTCAGATTGACGATGCAAAGTTTATAGATTTTTTGGAAATAGCAAAAAGAATTGAAAAAAATTTACGCTAAAATTTCCTAATAAATCAAATTTTCTCACTCACCATCCACTCCCCAATCGTTCCCGTCTCCGAAGAGAAACTGCAACCGATTTTGAAAATCTTGCGAGTGCCTGAGGCATATTCTCGAGCATACCCTTTCTCCTCAATTTGCTGCAAAGCCTCTTCTGCCGTGCCGTCTAATTTAAATTCAAAGATGTAGATGAAATTGTCAGTTTCAATGATACAGTCTACTCGGCCTTGAGACTGGCATTTCTCAGTATAGATGTGGAATGTTGAAACCATACGCATAATCAAATAGAATGCGCAGTGGAAGTAGCGTTCTGAGGTTTGTTTAGTGCGAAGATTGTATGGTACACTGGCAAAGAAGGAGGTCAGTTTTTGCCTGAAACTCTCCAAATCACCAGCATCCAAATCGTCTGATATTTGTGAAATCCAGTTGCCAGACACTTCTTCCGACTTGAAATAATTGCTTGCCAAAAGCGGAATAAAGCCACTCTTCACCTCCTCATTCGGAATATCAAGCAAGTACATGTTTTTTCTCGCATTGTAGCCTTTTATCGTCAAGTAACCACTTTGATAGAGCATTGGGAGCGGTGCATCGCGGTCCATCTTGAAATCCATAAACTCCTCCACAAAATAATATTTGCCCGTCAATTCATCCAAATTGACATTATCGCGATCAAGCAAGTTTATCAGGTAGGTCGGAGTGCCAGACGAAAACCAATACCTTCCGATTTCATTCTTTTTAAAGGCACTAAGCAGACTGAATGGGTTGTAGACCTCGCTCAATCGGCGACTGAAATGGTAACCGTCATACTGTTTCTTCAGTTCCTCCTTCACCTCAGACGGCGTGACACCCATATCCGCTGCCATCTCCGCAACAGGCTCTTGGAAAAAAATGTCGATTTCGTCCTCCGAAATACCGCACAAAGTATCATATTTTCGATCCAAACTGATGTCATCTGGCTGGTTAAAACCACTAAAAACACTGACTTTTGCAAACTTCGTAACACCAGTTAAAAAGACGAACTGCAAATCTTCATCTGCATCTTTCAATGAAGCATAGAACGACTTAAGGATTC
>CAVJCT010000056.1:0-66700 GCA_963648205.1 Flexilinea sp. | reverse complement strand
ATGCGACATTTCCACGACATTTCTGTGTACTACAATTCAACTTCCCGAGATGCCATCGCTGATTATCAGATAGTTACGTTTTAAATCAGGGCAAAATCAAGGCGAAAATCGGTGAAATTTCTTTTTTTCTGCAAAGTTGGGTTAAAGCTCAATTTTTGCTCTGAAAGTTTTGAACACGCTACTCCCCCTTTGTTTATTGGGCTGGAGACTGATTCCATCCTGCAAATTGACCCATAGGTCAAAAAGAAACCCTCCTCCCGAGGAAATCGGAAGTGAGGGTCTCTCTAACTATTGAAAATACGAAAATGTCCGTTACTGTGTAGCCCTTGTTTATCGACCGCCACCTAAAGATTGATACAAGGTGATGATGGCTTGTATCTCAGCAATCTGGTTTTGAACTTGCGTCAACTGAGCAGAGAGATAACTCTGTTTGGCTGTCAACACGTCCAAGTAGGTGGTTGTGCCGTGGCGCATGAGGAGCTCGGTGCTTTCAACTGCACGTCCTAATGCCTCCGTCTGTTGGTCGATGAAAATCTTCTTCTGACGTGCCGTGCGGTACTCTGTCAAGGCGTTGCTTACTTGCATACCAGCCTCCAACAAGGTTTGCTCGAACGAGAGTTTGGCTTGCTCCTGTTGTGCTTTGGCAATCTTCAAACCTCCGACGATCTGTCCGTGGCTGAAGATAGGCTGCGTGAGGGATGCAACTGCTGCTGCAACAAACTTGGCAGGGTCTAAGAGCAGACTTCCAGCGGAGTTCGTCCATCCAAATGAACCATTGATGGTGATGCTTGGATAGAAGTTCCCTCTTGCCTCGTTGGTTGCGTAGTAGGCTTTCTCGAGAGCGAGTTCTGCACTGCGAACGTCAGGTCGGTTCTGCAACATCTTCATTGGAACACCTAATGAATATTGCTCTTGGAAATGTTGCTCCTCCAACGTTCCTCTTGAGATATGTTGCGGAGTTTCGTGCATGAGTGCAGCGAGTGTGTTTTCGGTACTGAGGATAGAGGACTTGACATCCAAAAGGCTCGCGCTGACACTGTAGTAGGCTGCTTCCATTTGTGCTACGGCTGCCTCGTTGCTCATACCAGCGTCCTTCATCGATTTGATCACTTCGACACTGTTCTTCCAACTCTCCTCTGTCTCTTCGAGGATGTTTTTTTGGCGATCCAACATCAAGAGGGTGTAGTAGAGATTGGCAGTGGTGCTGACCAACTGTGTCTTGATAGCCTGTTCAGCCTCTTGCGTCTGTGCGTAGGCGGCTTGTGCTTGGCGTTTCTTATTGGTCAACTTTCCGAAGATATCGAATTCCCAACTTGCGGTGATAGGAATCTCGAAAGTCTTGGTCAGACTGTAGTTGTTGTCCAAGATTTTGCTGAGCGTTCCAGAAGGTGTGAAATAGAATCCTGGAACGTAAGCGAGTTTAGACATTTTGAGAGCGATCTTAGCCTGCTCTACGTTGAGATGGGCTTGAAGCATGTCGCTGTTCTGGCTCAACACTTTGCCGATGAGGGCTTGAAGGTGAGCGTCAGTGAAGACTTCGTGCCAATCTTGCTCACCAAACGAGGTGGAGTCTGCTACGATATTCTCTGAAATGCCAGTGGTGTCGGTCTGTCCGAAGAGATTGTCAGGGACAGAGGTCTGCGCATCGTATTTCTTATAGAGTCCGCAGCTCGACAGCCAAAGGGCTGTCGCTACGGTAAGTATCATTTGTTTTTTCATTATTCTTTTGGTTTATTGTCCAAATATTGCTGTCTTTCATTTTTTGCTACGGCTACTTCTTCTTCGATCTGCCAATCGTTTGTTTTCTCGGCTTGGTTAGGAGAAAGTTTCTCTTGAAGCCATTGGAAGACGATGAAGAGGCATGGTACAAAGAACAACAAGGCAACTGTACCAATAATCATACCACCGACAGTACCTGTTCCCAAAGAACGGTTACCATTCGCACCTACACCTGTTGCAACTGCCAATGGAAGCAATCCGAGGATCATACAGAGGGCGGTCATCAAGATAGGACGGAGACGGTCTTTTGCTGCCATCAACGCTGCTGAGGTGATAGACATTCCAGAACGACGACGCTCGGTAGCATACTCTGTCAACAAGATGGCTGTCTTTGACAACAATCCAATCAACATAATCAAACCTGTCTGGAGGTAAATATTGTTCTCCATTCCTAAGAGTTTGGTGAAGGCGAACGCTCCCATCAATCCGGCAGGCACTGAGAGGATGACTGCGAACGGAATCAAGTAACTCTCATACAAGGCACTCAAGATGAGGTAAATCATCAAGATACAGATTCCGAAGATGATTGCGGTTTGTCCGCTTTGTGCATTCTCCTCACGAGAGATACCACCGAAGTCGTAGGTGTAGTCCTTTGGTAATATCTTAGAGGCTTCCTCTTTGATGGCGTTCAAGGCCTCACCAGAACTATATCCTGCCATTGGCATGACGCTCACCGCGATAGAGTTGTACATGTTGAATCGGCTCAAGTTCTCCGCACCATAGATACGTTTCAGAGTTACGAATTGGCTAAGAGGTGCCATTTCTCCATTGTTCATTCTGACGAAACAGTTACTCAATGATTGTTCAGTGGCACGCTGTTCTGGAACGGCAGAAATCATCACCTTGTACACTTTAGAGAAACGGTTGATGTTTGAAACGTATGAACTTCCGAAATACCCACTCAATGTTGAAAGAACGGTTGAAGGGGCTACTCCCGAACGCTTACATTGTGCAGCATCCAACTCAACGAGCCATTGTGGGTGGTTCAACGCAAAGGTCGAATATGCCATTTGGATCTCAGGTCGCTGGTTCAATGCTCCGATGTATTGTTGCGTGTAGTTGTAGAAGGTAGTCATATCGTTACCCAACTTATCCTGAACGTTCAAGTCGATAGAGTTACCTGTACCGTATCCTGGAATCATACCTGGTGCCATGGCGAAGATTTGTGCATCCTTGATGTCCATTGTCGCACCATAGATTTTCTTGATAACGGAAGAAACGTCTTGACCAGCTCCTTCACGTTCAGACCAATCTCTCAACTTCACGATAAACATACCGTTCGTACTACTTTGACCTCCAATCAAACCGTAACCTGTGGTCTTCATGACGTTCTTTACCTCAGGAATGGTCATGATTCTGTCGTTGATCACACACATAACTTCGTTGGTACGTTTTACTGAACTTCCAGCAGGAGTTGTAACGTTGACCATGACAGTTCCTTGATCTTCATCTGGCACCAAGCTGGTCTTGGTCGTGTTCATCAAGTATATCAAAAGAACTATACAAACACCCAACAAACCTCCGACGATCCATTTGCGTTTGAAAAGGAACATCAAACCGTTTCTGTATTTTTCAGACATTGTTGCAAATGCAGCATTGAAGGCTTTCTTGAAACGATTGGCGAAAGTGTCTTTTGATTCTTCTTTCTCATCGTGTGGATGGAGAAGGATGGCACACAGCGCAGGACTTAACGTCAACGCATTGACGGCTGAAATACCAACGGCTACTGCCATTGTGATACCGAACTGTGTGTAGAACACACCACTCGTTCCACCCATGAATGACACTGGCACGAATACTGCCATGAACACCAATGATGAGGTGATAACGGCACTCGTGATTCCTTTCATTGCATCGTGTGTCGCCATGTAGGAGGACTTATATCCTATATCGAATTTCGCCTGCACGGCTTCGACCACCACAATGGCATCATCCACCACAGTACCGATTACCAACACCAATGCGAAGAGGGTGATCAAGTTGAGGGAGAAGCCCGCCACCGCCATGAAGGCGAACGTACCCACCAATGATACGATGATTCCGACGAGCGGAATGATGGTGGCACGGAAACTTTGCAAGAAGAGCAACACCACCAAGATAACCAATACGATACACTCGAACAAGGTTTTCACAACCTCGTGGATTGATGCGTAGAGGAAGTCATCCGTACTCATCATTTGGTCAATCTCAATATCTGCTGGGAATGATTTCTTGGCTTCGTCCAAGAATTTGTTAATCTCAGCGTTGACGGCTGTTGCGTTAGATCCTGCGGTTTGGAAGATCATACATCCTACACCTTCATGGCCGTTCATCGTTCCGACGAATCCGTAACTATCACGACCTAACTCAATGTCGGCAATGTCTTTCAATTTCAAAACTTCGCCATCCTCAGTACTCTTAATGACGATTTCGCCAAACTCTTCTGGAGTCTGCAAACGTCCTTTGTACTTCATCGTGTACTGGAAGTTTTGGTTTGAGTTCTCTCCAATCGTACCAGTTGCTGCCTCAATGTTCTGGTCTGCCAAGATAGCAGTAACATCTGAAGGAACGAGGTGGTATTGTGCCATCACGTCTGGCTTCATCCAGATACGCATAGAGTAATCTGCTCCTAAGGTGTAAACCTCACCAACTCCTTGAATACGAAGAATCTCTGGCTTCAAGTTGATGTTGATGTAGTTTGAAAGGAAGTTCTCATCGTATGTGTTATGAGGGCTGTGGAGCGAGAACACCTGCAAAATAGAGGTCTGACGTTTCATGGTTGTTACACCCACTGCTGTTACCTCTGATGGAAGTGATCCTGTCGCTGTCGCTACCTTATTCTGAACGTTCACCGCTGCCATATCTGGGTCTGTTCCCTGCTTGAAGTAGACGGTGATGGTCGCACTACCTTGGTTGGTGGCTGATGAGGTCATGTAGGTCATATCCTCCACACCATTGATGGCCTCCTCCAAAGGAGCGATAACGGCTTTCTGAATAGTCTCCGCATTCGCACCATAGTAAGTGGTCGTTACCAAGATGGTCGGAGGCGCAATGTCCGGATATTGTTCAATTGGCAATGATTTCAATCCAATGATACCCAAAAGTACTAACGTAATAGAGATTACGGATGATAGTACCGGACGGTCAATAAATGTTCTCAGATTCATAATTTACTCTCTTTAGATTTATTTTTCCGTTGCTTGAGCACTGTCGCTTGCAAGCGAATCTGTAGCGACAACTGCAACTGGTGCAGCTGCTTCACTCTGCTCTTTAGGCTGGATGAGTGTACCTTCACGCATCATACCAACACCTTCTGCAACGATGACGTCTCCTTCGTTCAATCCAGAAGTTACGATGTAGTTACGTCCGTCGTCTGTGCGCACGGTCGTAATGTTTGTTGCTGTTGCTGCACCATCTACAACTCTGTAGACGAATCGTTTGTCTTGCAACTCGAATGTGCAACTCTGGGGAATTACAATCGCATTTTCGTGGTAAGATGGAATCAACACATTTCCAGAACCTCCACTGCTCAACAAACCGTCTTTGTTAGGGAATACGGCACGGAAACTAACACTTCCTGTGTTCTCATCGATCACTCCAGAAATAGTCTCCAACTTTCCTTTCTGCTCGTAGGTGCTTCCGTCGCTCAAAAGAAGGACGATCTCAGGCATCTCCTTGATGGCTTTTTCCTTCGTTCCGTATTGGCGGACCAACTCCAACATCTGTTTCTCTGTCATTGAGAAATAAACGTACATGTCTTTGTTGTCGCTGACGGTTGTCAATGCGGTTGGCATCGATGGAGAAACCAACGCACCTACACGGAATGGAAGTGTTCCGACAACTCCGTCTACTGGACTCTTCACCTCAGTGTATGAAAGACTGTTGCGAGCGTTCACCTCTTGTGCCTCTGCTTGTGCCAATCCAGCCTTCGCATTGTATAAGGTGTTTTCTGCTTGTTGCAAATCAAAATCCGAGATGATGTTCTTTGCTCTCAACTCTTTCTTGCTGTCGTAGGTCAACTGAGCGGTTGCAACAGATGCTTTCGCAGCGGTTACGTTCGCTTGTGCAGTTGCAAACGCTGATTTGTATGGCACCTGGTCAATGACAAACATGATTTGTCCTTTGTGAACTTTCTGACCCTCTTTTACACACAGTTTCACAAGCGTACCACTTACTTGTGGCATGATGCTTACGTCTTGCTGTCCTTTGATACTTGCTGAATAGAGGTCATTTGTTGCACAGTTGGTCTTTGTGATTGTCAGCACGTTGCAGACGGTTGCTGCTTGTGCTGGCACTTGTGGACTTTGGTCTCCTCCACATGAACTTAATGTCAGTGATGCTCCAGTCATCGTTCCCAGAAGAGCAATCACAAAAATGAAATGTTTCTTCATACGTATAATTTGAAATTTTTTTTTGTTCGTCAATTAAATTAATTTCACATAACAAATGTTATAGTTGAAAGCGTCATCTAATAGATAAACAACTTTCTAACAGCAAAATTGCCACAACATTTTTTTCGTTCCTATTAATAACTCCTAAGAATCGTTAACAAATGTTATAATCATGTTGCAAACAAAAAATCCACACAAATCGAACGAAACTTGCGTGGAATATGTTCCACAACATGTTCTTCTAACACAACAAAGTTAAAAAAACATATCGTGCTGATTTCTGAAATTTATCTAATCACATTGCCAAATTGGTCTATAAAATACTTGTCTTTGCTAATAAATTATTTCTGTTTGATGAATTGTTTGTCTTCTTTCACTATTCCATTTAACAATACACCAATCTGTTGCATCACCTGTTTGGCAGTCCCCGTGAAGTTGGAAACCATGATGCAGAAGGCATATTTTTTACCATTCGCGAAGATGTAGCCAGCATAGTTTTTTACTCGTTCCATACTTCCACTTTTCAAATGGACTCTTCCCTCTAAGGGTGTCCCTTTCATCAAGGAGGCTACCGTTCCGTTTTTTCCTGCAACAGGCAACGTCGACAAGAACGATTGTGAATACGGACTCTCATTATACATATAGGTGAGCATGTCGACTAAAAAGCGAGGGGAGATAGCATTTTTCGTAGACATTCCCGATCCATCAACTTGGAAGATTCGGTCACTTTCCAATTTCTTGCTCTTCCAATAATTGGAGATGACAAGCGACGAACGCCAACTGGTGCAAGGATTTTGCGAATCTTTTTGCAATGATAATGTCAAGAAGATATTTTCTGCAAAAAGATTGATACTCTTATAGTTAGTCATTCGTTCAATGTCGCGAAGAGTGGATGAAAAATACACATACAACGGTGTTCGTAGAGTGTCCGATTCTGTCCATCTTGTGGTGGTGGAGTTGAATGTTACAGATATTCCATTCTGAATCAGCAAGTTACGGAGTGAGTCTGCCACGAAATAGGCAGGTTCTGAAAGTTCCGTTTTGAGGAATTGTGCCGTGTTGGGTGGAAAGTTTCCTCGGATGATGGGATTCCACGAAAAATCTGATTTCGTGAATCGCCATCCAACGGGTCTTTTTTCGTTTTGTGTCGCCTCGATAACTGGTTGAAACAGTGGGGTATAGGGCGACATTTTCGAGATGGAAAAACCACTATCGGTAGAGGTGAGGACGAACGATAGAAGGTTGTCGCACGCCGAAAGACAAGATGGAGTGGGCGAGTAGGACGAACCGACATCCTCGACCAACCAGTTGATAGGCGAACCGTCTTCTCTGAAAAGGGAGGCATCACCGATAATTTTTCCATCAATTGTTTTGATTCCTAATTTCTGCAGCGTGTCGAGAACGGAACTGAAGAATTTGTTTTTCCCAGGATTATGAGGCGATTCCAATGTCGGGTCTCCTCCTCCGCGAATGTAGAGGTTGCCACAAAGTACGGAGTCATAAATCTCACCGGCATACTCGATGGTGGTCTGAAAGCGGAACGTGTCAGACAGCAGTTCCATCGCTGTGGCAGTGGTCAACAGTTTCGTTACGGAGGCAGGGTTTCGGCACACGTCAGGTTGATGCTCGGCTACCACTTCTCCATCCTCCATATTAATAAGGAGAAAACCAATTCCGGCTTGCTTCAAATTGCCGGAGTTGAGAAAATCATCCAACGCTCCCGCATAAAGAAAGGTGGAGACGAACAGAAAAAGTGGTAAAAGAAGATATCTTGACATTCTAATTTCAAATTTTTTGCAAAGTTAAGGTTTTCTTTCCATTTTTTGAGATTTCATAACTATAGTGGTGGAAAAATTGCCTTATATAATTAAGGTGTTAAGTCGGTTTTAAAAGTGTTAAGTTTTATTGTAATATATATTTAAAAAATACTATTTAGATAATTAATTTTAAAAAATATGGCGATAGCACCGCTAAAAGTCCTTTTTTTTCGGACTTTTAGCGGTGCTATCGGCACTTTCTGCTATTTTTGCTTAAAATTTTGTCTTATGGTTAATTCAAAAAATGGCATCATTGGTAGGGAAAAAGAGCAAGCCCTCATACAAGAATACTACGACTCGCCCAAGGCTGAGTTGGTGGCTATTTATGGTCGTCGGCGTGTCGGCAAGACTTTCCTTATCAAATCATTTTTCAATCAACAATTCGACTTCTATTTCACAGGTGCATTTGAAACGCAAAAGTCCATCCAACTGAGACTCTTTCAGTCGGAGTTGGAGCGTTATTCTGGGGAGAAACGTAAAAAACCGCAAGATTGGTTTGAGGCTTTCGAGCAACTTCGTGATTATTTGTCCACCCTTAACAAAGATCGAATTGTCGTCTTTTTGGATGAGTTGCCTTGGATGGATACGCCTAAGTCAAATTTCATACAGGCCTTTAGTTATTTTTGGAACAGTTGGGCAAGCAATGTGAATGGTATGAAGTTTTTTGTCTGTGGGTCTGCCACTACTTGGATGCTTTCAAAATTGATTGGTGATAAGGGTGGAATGCACGGAAGAGTCAACAGGCAGATTTACCTTCGTCCGTTCAATCTGAATGAAACGGAGGCTTTTCTTCGTAGTAAGAATATTGATTGGACTCAACTGCAGATTGCGCAGACATACATGGTGATGGGGGGCATACCTTATTATCTTGATATGTTGAATCCTACCTACACGGCAGAGGAGAATATCGATCATCTTTTCTTCGAAGAGGGTGCGGTGTTGCGAACAGAATACGATTTTGTTTTCAGGTCTTTGTTCAAAGATTCATCGGTTTACCAGACTGTTATAGAGACATTGGCAAAGAAGTCGATGGGAATGACTCGGGACGAGATTGCACAAATTGCTAAATTGCAGAATAGTGGGGCGTTGACAGAGGTTTTGGAGAATCTTCGCCGTTGCGATTTCATCAGAACGTACACTGCTTTTGGAAAAAAATCGCACGGACAGATGTTTCAACTTGTCGACCTTTTTTCTCTATTTCACAACCGTTTCATCTCGCAGACAAGTAGTCAAGACTCTCATTTTTGGCACAATATGCAAGATAATCCTGCGAGAAAAACGTGGGAGGGCTACGCTTTTGAACAAATCTGTTTGCACCATATTCCTCAAATCAAGCAAAAATTGCGTATTGGTGGTATGCTCAGTGAGGTATGTTCATGGCAATGCAAGCCTTTCACAGACAAAGATGGTATCTCCTACAAGGGAACGCAACTCGATTTGCTCATAGATCGGCGTGATATGGTGATTGATCTTTGCGAGATGAAATTTTCAACTGAAGAATATGCTATCACGGGCGAGTATGATGAACATATGCGTGCAAGGAAAGAAACATTCAGAGCAGTAACAGGTACAAAGAAGACGTTGCACACTGTGTTTGTTACTACGTATGGTCTGGCAAAAACTAAGTATAGTGCTAATGTTCACGATGTTGTAACGTTGGCAGACTTGTTTGAAATGGTGAAATAGGTGCGAGAAAACGCTATAAGTTTCGTCAAAACCTTTAGCCAAAAGCATTTTAAAATGTATTTTTGTACTCTCATATAGGTAAGTGATTATATGAAGCGATTGATTAAAAGTCTGATTCTCGGTGTGCTGCTCTGCGTGGCTCTTCCGTCTCAGGCACAACAAAATACGATTTTTAGAATAAAGGCGGAAGGTCAGTATGGTTGGCTGTTTGGCAATGCAAGCGGTACTTCTGTCTATGGTGGAGAGGCTGCTATGGAATTGCCCCTCTTCGGTAATCATAATTGGGAATATACTTACAACTTCCCGACGGTGGGCTTCTCTGTCGGCTATCTTCGTATGCAAGACCCTGAGTATGACCGACATACAATTCCTGTGATGACTTACTTCCACTGGCCAATGGTGCATACGAAGATGTTTGCACTCAATCTGAAGTGGGGTTCTGGTTTGGCTGGACTTGTCTTGGCTAAGGGCGAAACGCACGACTATCATGACTATGTTCCCGTAACAGGTGTGTGGGATTTGGGCTTGAATATGGATATCGGCCTTTCAAAGAACTATACCCGACCTGCTTCTCGATGGATCATCACTTTAGGTGCGAATGTAATGGCATTCAACAACGCTAATATCACTCGCAAAACTCGCAACGCACTGATGGCAAACGTACAAATCGGACTGAAATATACGCCGAACGTCTGGCCTTTGCCTGTCAGATATCCTGCGCGTTCTGTTCACCATTGGCTGGCTTTGGAGGCTTACGCAGCAGGTGCGGTCAACCAACTTGAACGTGCGGACAAGTACTATCCAAACGGAACTATCAACTTCGGTGGTTACGTTCCTATCTCAAATGCTTACAGATTGGGTATCGCTGTCGACGGTTTCTATAACGGTGCGTATGACGGCACGCAAAGAACTGAAAACACTCGATACAATTTTATCAAAGAAGATAAGTTTATTAATAAGATAAGGGTGGGTGTCGCTTTAGCCAATGAAATCACGATGGACCGTGTCAACGTTGGTTTGCACGCTGGATTTTATTGTTTGAACAAAGTGAAAGTGCCTGATTATGACGAAGATGGCGATAAAAACAGCAATCTGCTCGAAAACTATATGTATTTGAAACTCGTAACTCGATATTATTTCACTCCGAAATTCTTCATTGTCGTAGAGGTGAAGAGCCACTTGAACAAGGTTGAATGTGCAGGTCTCGGTTTGGGTTGGGCGATGCCAGATTTTGGTAATCGTATTAAGAACCCATTCGCTCGCATCTCTTTCAAGAAGGAAGACAAAGAGGAGTTGAGAATCACGGGTAGCGAGAAATAATTGAATAGAGGACAAAAAATATTTTCTATATGGCAGAACAATTTGCTGTTTCTCAAGTGATTGAGAAGAAAAACCGTACGAGTGAGTATCAGTTCACTATCATCATCCCAGTGTATAATGAGGAAGACAATATCGATGCTATTCAGAAAGCGGTAGGCGAGTATCTTCCTCAGGCGAAGTACAAGGCTTGCGCTCTTTTTGTCAACGATGGTTCGAAGGATTCCAGTTTGCAGAAAATCCAAAAGGTGTGCGCTGAGACTTCTGATTTCTATTATATCTCTTTTGCAAAAAATGCAGGCTTGAGTGCCGCTATCAAGGCTGGTATCGACTACGCTCAAAGTCAGTTCGTTGGCTATATGGATGCCGACTTGCAGACTGCTCCGGCTGATTTCAACCTTCTTTTGGAAGACATCAACGACTATAAAATGGTGATGGGAATCCGTGCCAATCGAAAAGATTCTGGTTTTAAGAAATTCCAATCCAAGTTTGCCAACGGTTTCCGTAGAATGATGACGAAGGATGGGGCTACTGATACGGGTTGTCCGTTAAAAGTTCTACACACAGAATATGCTCGTCGCATTCCGTTCTTTACGGGAATGCACCGCTTCTTGCCTGCTTTGATTCTCTTGCAAGAGGGTGGAAATTATAAGGAAATGCCTGTCAGACATTTCCCTCGTCAGGCCGGTGTCTCTAAATACAACCTTTGGAATCGCCTAATCGGTCCGTTCGTTGATTGTTTCGCTTATCGTTGGATGAAAAAACGATACATTAATTATAGAGTGCAAGAAAATAACGTATTCTAATGTCGATTTTTTAAAACGAGAGATATGAAAATCGATTTCTTAAAGAAAGAATATCTTCCATATTTGATTGTAGTTATCGCAATCTTACCGAGTCTATTTTTGCGAGATTTTACAATCAGTAACGAGTTGCGCTACCTCTGTATTGCCGACGAAGCGTTAGAAAACCATCATTTTTTCTCGTTTACCGTCAATGGTCAGCCCTACGCCGATAAGCCTCCTTTATATCTCTGGTTTTTGATGTTCGGAAAATGGCTCTTTGGTTCACATCAGATGTGGTTCATCTCTCTTTTCTCCATCATTCCAACCATCGCAATCACGGAGATTATGCGAAGATGGACGGTTGAGGAGTTGAAAGGGAAATGGCAAGGTATTGCACAAATTGCTTTCTTGTCGACTGTTCTTATTCTGGCAATGTTTATGGTTTTGCGAATGGATATTCTGATGTGCCTCTTCATCGTCTTGGCTCTGCGAACATTTTGGAAGATGTGGAGTGCAAAAGAATGTTCTGTCAAAAACCAATTATTATTAGGTTTATATACTTTTTTGGCTCTCTTTACTAAAGGTCCGATTGGCATTTTAGTGCCGATTTTGGTTCCTTTGGTATGGTTGATTGTCAAAAAGGAGTGGAAAACGTTTGGAAGATATTGGAATTGGAAATCGTGGTTGGTACTGCTGATTGGTTGTGCATTAT
This sequence comes from Flexilinea sp., assembly GCA_963648205.1. Lineage (GTDB taxonomy): Bacteria > Bacteroidota > Bacteroidia > Bacteroidales > Paludibacteraceae > UBA1181. The sequence continues at coordinate 54,234 of CAVJCT010000056.1, read as the reverse complement.
GGTTTACCGCAGTCTATTGGGAGGGCGGACAAGACTATCTCAACAACTTGCTGTTCCATCAGACGATTGACAGGGCGCACGACTCTTTCAAGCATGCTAAACCGTTCTATTTCTATGTTTTATCGGTTTTGTATATGATGTTGCCGTTGTCTCTTCTTATCCTCGAATCGATCATTTTCAGTGCGGTTAAGAGAGAGAAACGAAGTGATTTGCAGAATTTCTTTTTGACGGTTACTGTCTCAGTTTTCGTAATGTTGTCTTGCTTCAGTTCGAAATTGGATGTTTATCTTCTGCCTATTTATCCTTTCTGTATTTATTTAGGTGTGATTTTGTGGCAGAATCATGAGGAGAAACAGGTGTCGAAAGCAGCGCATTATCTATACCTCTTGCCAATTGCAGTTGTAACGATTGTGGCAGGGGTCGCCTTTGTCATCAGTATCTGTTACAATATTTATACGGACGATTTACACGTTCATCGTTTGGACAGTGTTTTGGGTGCAGACTTGGTGAATACGGCATTGATTTTTGCTCCTATTTTGACCCTTCTGCTTTGTGCGTGCTTCGTTTTTGCCTTTGTTTGGGGCATTCGTCGGAGTTATGACAAATCGCTGTGGGGTGTTTTCGTCGGACTTTACGCATTGATTTTTGTCGGCAGTTTTGCCATTCCGAATGCTAATCCTTTCATCGGGTATAAGGCTCTTTGCGAGAAGGTCAATGAAACTTGTAGAAATAATAACCTGAAGGTGGTCTATTGCTACGATGTAACGAGGGCTGCCAATATGACCGTTTTCTTGGATTATCCGATTGTTGAGATTGAAGACGAGAGGGACGTTTTGTCAGTCAATCCTGATGGTGTTCTGCTGTTTGAAGAGGATGTTGACGCTATTTCTGGTTTGATTATAGATAAGAAAGTTGAGAAAATAGGAAATGTCCATTTGGTCTCATTAAAGGAAAAATATTTAGAAAAGCTTAACAAATAGAAGGCTGATGTCGTCATTTTTGATATTTATTGTCGGACTCATTGCGCAGGGTTGTTTTGCCGCCCGCATATTGGTGCAATTGATAAAGTCTGAGAAACAGAAAAGGGTTGTCTCGCCAACCTTGTTCTGGGTTCTGAGCATCGTAGGTTCGTTGCTTTTCTTCCTTTACGGATGGTTGCGCGATGACTTCTCCATCATCCTTGGACAGTGCATTTCTTATTATGTCTATTGGTGGAATTTGAAAGCGAAGAATGTTTGGCAGAAATTGCCTGCGGTCTGCAGTTATCTCTTCTTGCTCGTTCCCGTTCTGATTGTGTCGATGATGATGAGCAATTTCGATTTGTTCATCAATAGTCTTTTCAAGAATGAAGGCATTCCGATGTGGTTGGTGGTCTTCGGCTCTATTGGTCAGGTTACGTTTACGCTCCGTTTCGTCTATCAATGGTATTATTCAAAGAAGGTGGGCGATTCCGTTCTGCCAAAAGGCTTTTGGTTGCTGAGTTTGATTGGATCAAGCATCATTTTGATCTACGCACTGATTCGTTTAGACTTTATTTTGATATTGGGGCAGTCCTTCGGTTTCGTCTCCTACCTTCGAAATTTGTTCATCGGGAAGAGCGAAAAGAAATCTGAAAATTCAGATTGTTAAAATTGAAACACTTCTGTAAAAGTGTTTTTCAATGATATTTCACTTTTGTAAAAGTGTTTTTATGGAGGAAAAATCACTTTTCTGAAAGTGATTTTGTATTTTTGTGGTTGAAAGGAGCGTGATAGCATATGGAATATACTGATATTCAGCCATTATTGAATGTTTATCATAGGAAACTTGCTGCGACAGATTTGCGGTTCAAGCGGTATTTGTACAACGAGATAAACTGGAATGTTCGTCTTGTTGGCATAAAAGGTGCGAGAGGTGTAGGAAAAACGACATTGCTTTTGCAACATATCAAAGACTCGTTTGAAAACGTTGATGACGCGCTCTATTTTTCGTTGGATAATCTCTGGTTTGACAATCATCGGTTGGAGGACTTGGTTGAGTTCTTGTACACGCATGGCATCGTGAATCTTTATATTGATGAGGTTCATCGTTATAAAAATTGGACATCTTTACTCAAAAATTTCTATGATAATTATCCGGATTTGAAAATTGTTTACACTGGTTCTGCCATGTTGGCTATCGACAATTCGGTGGCAGACTTGTCGCGTAGACAATCGCTCTATACGCTCAATGGTCTTTCTTTCCGTGAATATCTTGAGTATGAGGATGTTATAACTGTTCCTTCAGTACGATTGGAAGATTTACTAAAAGGGCATATTCAGATTGCATTGGACATAACGTCAAAGGTGAAAGTTCTAAAATATTTCGATCTTTATCTTCGGTCGGGCTACTATCCATATTATAAGGAGGCAGGAGAAGATTATCTAATGCGGTTGAGCGAGGTGGTTCGTCTTGTCATAGATGATGATATTCCGTCTGTTGAAGAGATTACTTATACGACGGCTCAAAAGATCAAAAAACTATTGATGGTGATTGCCCAAAATGTTCCTCTTGAACCGAATATCAATAAATTGGCGAGTCAGTTGGAGTCTTCGCGCGACCAGACCTTGAAGATGCTTTATTGGTTGGATCGTGCAGGTTTGCTTTGGTTGCTAACGGAGAAACAGAAAGATTATAAGCATCTTTTAGGTCCGAAGAAGGTTTACCTGAACAATCCTAATTTGATGTATGCTTTGTCGGGAAGTGTGTCGGAGGGAACAATGCGGGAGACTTTTTTCGCAAACCAAGTGGGTACGGTCGCTGATTTGATTATGCCTAAACAGGGTGATTTTCTGGCAGATGAGACTTATCTTTTCGATGTGGGTGGCAGTCGCAAAACGTTCGACCAGATTGCTGACATTCCCAATGGCTACCTCGCTATCGACGATATTGAGGTGGGTAATGGCAATAGGATTCCGCTTTGGATGTTCGGACTTTTGTATTAGGATAGCGTACAAAAAAAGCGTCCCCATTTGAGGACGCTTCTCTGATATTCTACACTATGTTCATTTCTTTCTGCTTGCTTCAGCCTTCTCTTCAGCTACTTCGTAAGCAGGAACGTGGTCGTGGTGTTTAGCCTTCTTATCGACCTGTTTTGGTTTTTTCTCATTACCTTTCATATCCGTAAGTATTTATGGGTTATACTATTGGTGAACTTACTCTCGACTTCAAAACTCTAAACTACTGAATCTCAATAGTTTTAGTTTGTTTTGCCTTCTCTTCCTCGGCTTGCTTTGGAAGGACAACGTTCAAAACGCCGTTCTCAACCTTGGCTGTGATTGCCTCCTTGTTGATGTTGTCTGGCAAGAAGAATTTCTCTTTGAACTGAGATGATGAGAACTCATGACGTAAGTAATGTCCGTCCTTCTTCTCTTCTTTCTTCTCATCTTTCTTAGACATCTCGATGACCAAGTTACTCTCCGCATCAATAGTGATGTTCAAGTCCTCTTTAGTCAAACCTGGAACACTGAACTCCATATCGAACTCATTGTCCTTCTCGATGATGTTGATTTGTGGTGTCGTTGAAAATGCTGGAGCGAAATTCTTGTTCCAGTTTCCATTCAAATCCATATCAAACAAATCGTTGAATAATGTAGGAATGAAATCCTGACTTCTTTTAGCTAATAACATAATCAAATCCTCCAATTATATTAAACTTTCTTTTTTTCTATCTCTATCGGTTGTCCTTTCGTTCAACCACCTAAGGATATGCAAATGCCGTGCCATTCTATATTTTTGCCATTTTTGTCATTAAATATTATATTCTTTGAATGAATCGGACGATTTGGCAGATGCTAAAGCCGTTGAATATGACAAATTGTCGGCTTATTGTATAAAAAGTCTATGTTTTTGGCTGGTATGTGGTCTGATTAGCGCGAAAAAGACTGAAATACTGTCTGCTTATTGGCATGGAGAATAGTAAAGTTCGGGGGGAAAAGTGAAAAAATTTCTTCATTTTCTTGGTCGTCTGATAAATCTCTCCTACCTTTGCGACGTTTTGAGGGAAATACCTGTAAGTTTTTCAAGAATCCTGATTTGTTTTCCTCAGCATTTAAATATTGATTTGTAATAAACGGTGTTTGTTATGTTTGGTTTGGAATCTGTAACTTGGAGTGAGTTTTTGATTTTTGATGCGGTACTTTGTATTGCTCTTGATGTCATTTTGGTCGTTTTTGCCACGATGATGCTCAAGAAGGGTTCGCAAATGTCGACTGATTCGATTCGACGGAAACGTTCTCGAAATGAGGATGTTGAGGACGAAGAATGGTCAGCCACAGAGTTTTCTTCGTAAAGATTGGGCGTTTTGTTATAAAATCTGTTTTGCATAATGCCTGTTAACATATAATTCAATAATTTTTTTCAAAATGAAATTAAAAAATTTCTTTCAAAGTGCAGCCGTGCGCAAGGTTTCGGTGGCTGCTTTAGGTTTATCTGTTTCAAGTGCGATGTTTGCTCAAAAACATGCAGCAGACGCTTTGAAGACTGCCAATCAGCAGTTAGAGAAGATGGCATCTCCGGCCTTGACGTTGTTCATGACGATTTCAGGATTGTTCGCCTTGGTGGGCGGTGCGGTTGTAGCCTATAAACTGTTCAACGGTGATACTGATTCTGCGAAAAAAATCGGCGGATGGGTCGGCGGTTTGGTTGTGGCATGCGTCGTCTCAATGGTTGTGAAGAATTTCTTCTTTAATTGATTTTGAATGACTTATAAAGTCAATAAAGGGGTCGGAAGGTCTTTTGAGTTCAAAGGTCTTCGTGCGGTCTATGTGTTTATTGCTTTAGGTGGAATCATTGTGAGTGTGCTTTTGTATTTCGTGATAGGAATGTTTTTCTCGTTTGGAGTCTCCATGTCGATTGTGATGCTTTGTGCATTGGCAAGCGTAGGTTCAGCCTACTATCTGAATAGAAGATTCGGTGAGAATGGTCTGCGATATGTGATGGCGCAATACAAGACAGTGGCTCGTGTACAGAACAATGTTCGCGTCGGTAAACTGTTGAAAACCACTTAATTATAAAAGATAAGATTCGTATGGATTTTAATGTGAAAAGTAGCAAGATAGAGGATGTTTTCCCTTTGTGGAAGATAGAGGATGGTTTTCTGATCTCTCGGACGGCAGATGTAACGATTTGTTATGAGTTGGAGTTACCCCAAATATTCACGAGGGAAGAGGAGGATTACAATCAACTTCATAGAGTCTTTATGATGGCGTTTCGCGATTTGCCAGATTACACGATTGTACATAAGCAAGATGTTTTTTCAACGAGCGAATGTCAGTCGGACGGTTATGGGAATTCCTTTTTGGCACAGTCGTATGGACAACATTTTAAAGGTCGGAAGTATCTGAAACACAGATCGTTTCTCTATGTGTCACTTTCATCAAAATCCAATTTGGAACGTTATTCTACGGCATCGGCATTGTGCAAGAATCGGCTTGTTCCTAAAACGGTTTTAGACGAGACACGCATGAATCAGTTCAAAGAGGCAGTGGGCAAGATGGAGCAGATGATAAGGGATGCGGGCATTACGATTCGGACATTATCAGAAGCAGAGTTGGTAGGAGCAGATACAGAATTTGGTATAATTGAGCAATATCTCTCGCTCGACTATTCGTCTGGTCACACTGTATTAAAGGATTTGCACGTCGAGGATGGAACATTGATGGTGGGCGACAAGTTCGTCTCTTGTTTCTCGATTGCCGACTTGGAGACTGTCCCAATAGAAGTGGCGAATCATTCTTGCAATAAACGCTTTTCCAATCCGCCGAATTTCTTGGTGCCTCAGAGTTATGTTGCGAATTTATCGCTCAACATGCCTTTCGACCATATTTATAACCAATATTTTTTCTTTGATAATCATCAAGATACATTGAACAAAATAAAGCAGAAGGGTCGATTACAACAGGCCTTTTCGTCTGCTTCGCGGGAGAACGCCATTAATTTGGAACGTAATACCGCTTTTTTAGACGAGGCGTATGTGAAGCAAAAGAGAAGTGTCCGTTGTGCTTTCAATGTGATATTGTGGGATGAGAACTGGGAGCAACTGTTAGCCAAAAACTCAGTGGCAGAGTCCGCTTTGTCAACTATGAACTGTTGTACAAAGACGAAAACGGAGAAAATCGTGCCACAGGTTTTTTGGGGTGGAATCCCTGGCGCCGCCTCGCAATATCCATCGGAACAGACCTTTCTGACTTTCTTAGAACAAGGTTGCTGTTTCTTGAACTTTGATGGAAACTATCGCTCGATGGTGAATCCGTCCGACTTTGGAATTTATTTGACAGACCGACTTGCAGGTGTCCCTGTACGCATCGATTTGGACGATTATCCGAAGAAGATGGGGTGGATTGACAATCGTAACAAAGTGATTATCGGTCCGTCTGGTTCTGGTAAGTCGTTCTTTACCAATAACTTAATTAGACAATATTGGGAACAAGGTTGTCATATCGTGTTGGTGGACATTGGAGACTCTTACCAAGGTTTGTGCAAGATGATTCAGGAGGAAACGAATGGCGAGGATGGCGTTTACTACACCTATACGGAGGAACATCCGTTAGCGTTCAATCCTTTCTATGAGCCTGGATATGAGTACACCGAGGAGAAGAAGGAGCAACTGCTCACTTTGATTAAGACACTTTGGAAAGGTGACGAACCTTTGTCGAACAGCGAAAGTGTTCATATTAAAGTATGTATTTACAATTATCTTGATAAAATATGTGAAGACCGCTCTATTCGTCCTTGTTTCAACACTTTCTTTCAGTACTTGAAGGAGGATTTCAAACCCTACATTACGGAGCAGATGAAAGTGCGTATTGACAATTTCGATGTGGATGACATGATCCAGGTGCTGAAACCTTTTGCTGAAGGTGGAATGTTCTCGCACCTGCTCAATTCGACGGATGAACTGAATCTGTTGGAGAAGCGTTTCATCGTTTTTGAGTTGGATAACATCAAGGATAACAAGACGTTATTCCCGATTGTAACGCTCATCATCATGGCGACGTTTATGGATAAGATTCGTAGGTTGCCGTCAGACCAACGCAAGTTAATGTTGATTGAGGAGGCGTGGCAAGCTATCGCGAAAGAGGGTATGGCATCGTTCATTGGTTATCTCTATCGAACGGCGAGAAAGCATTTTGGCGAGATTGCAATTGTAACCCAAGAACCAGATGATTTGGTGGGTAACAAGTTCATCAAAGACATTATGATAACGCAGTCGCACTGCAAAATCTTGCTTGACCTTCGCGATTTCAAAGAAAAAGCGCAAGTGATACAGGAGTTGTTGTCACTCTCGAAAAAGGAGCAAAATATCTTATTCTCAGTGAATTGCTCGTTAGATTTTGACAAACGTGCGAAGTACAAAGAGGTGTTTATCTCGTTGCGTGGTTTCTGTGCCGTGTATGGTGTGGAGGTGAGTCCAGAGGAGTACTGTACCTTCACTACTGATAAGGAGGAAAAAGGACGAATATTGGGTTATTATCAGCAAGAAGGAACATATAAAAAAGCAATTAATTGTTATTTAAAGGAGAAAAGAAGATGAAGAAATTGATAATTCTGAGTTGTTTGGCTGCGGTTGCATCCAATGGATTTTCTCAGGGTGCGATGGTGGTGTCAGACCCAACTTCGGTGGTGCAACGTTTGACATTGGCGGCTGAGCAGATGGAGGAGCAAATCGACCAGAAATATAAGTTTGTTGAGCAGATTCAGATTGCTAAACAGTCGCTCGAAAGTGCGAAGAAGATGCAAGAAAAGGTTGAGAAAGTCTCTTCGTATGTGAAAGATGCGAAGGAGGTGGCAGAGATTGTTACGATTGGCGAGAATATCGTGAAGACCTCCAATAATATGCGAAAGAACATCAAAAAGACGGCTGCGTTGACGATTACCGAGAAGGCGCAGACGATATTAGACCTTGCAGACTGTAGTTCGAATGTGAGCAAGATTGCGAAACAGGCGAGTGCGGTGGTGCAAAACAAGACAGAGAAAAACGATGTCTCATTGAGTGATTTCGAGAGAAGACAAGAGTTGAGAGCCTTAAAAAAGGAGATGGAAAGCACTCAAAAAGAGTTGAATAGGATATATAACAAAGCATTTACGAAGAGCGTGTCGAACACGAAAGACAAGTCTTTGTTCTCATTCCTTAATTTCTAAAATTAACGATTATGGATTTAAGTACAGTTCCTTCAATTAACCTATCTACCTATCTTTCAGATAGTTTCATGGATACGCTGTTCGACAAGGTGGTAGGGGAGTTGTCGGGAATTTCAAATATATGTTTTCTGCTATGCGGACTCTTTTCGTTTGCCTATTTCGCCAATATTCTGATGAAGACTTGGGCGAAGGGCGAAGCGTTTGACTTTAGTGCCTTGTTGCGACCCTTCATTATCGGTGTGATTACCATCAATTTCAGTTGCGTTTACGGACTGGTGGATAGTATTTTTGAGCCGATAAATACCTATACGGAGGAGATTGCGACCTCCAACCAAGAGAGTCTGACAAGCACACGAGAGGAGTTGGAAAATCTGAAAGTGAACTACCAAGATGAGGTGAAGAAAGTCAATGACGAGAACGGCGGCATCATGCGAAATGTCAAGGTGTTGAGTTCCATATCCGACTTTTTCTCAAACCTCTATTCTAACTGTATCGACTTGATGCTCTGGGGATTAGAGTATATTGCAGGCATACTTTTCGGTGCGGTAAAGTTGGTGATACGAGCGGTGAGTTTAGCCTTTCGAATCGTCTTGATAGTCTTTGGCCCGTTTGCCTTTGCACTATCCGTTCTGCCGATTTTCAAAGGAAATTGGAAGCAATGGTTGAGCAAATATATCAATGTTTGCCTTTTCATACCTATTGCCAACTTGATGGATTTAATCATTAATCAGATGCATTTATCATTGATTAATTCACATATTGAGGTATATAAAGAGGCGATAGATCAGGTTTCGTTAGATGTGAACGCATTAGATGGCACGATGACAACGCTTACCATCTCATACATCATCTTTCTTCTTGCTTTTTTGGTGCTTTACATGATGATTCCGTCTATTGCTTCTTATATCGTTAGTTCGGCAGGAATGGAGAGTTTGACAGGAGGAATCACCTTGGCTGGTTCGGCTGCAGCATCAAAAATGATCAGTGGAACTACTCAGAATCCATTGACTCCCAACATCTTAAGATTGTTTAGTCGCAGTCATTGGAAACAGAAATGGGTAGAAGTCGTTGGTAATGGAAGCGATGGACTCGCAGAAAGGAAGGAGATATGTTGAAAAGTTTGAAAGATATTCAAGGAGCGTTCGCACTCTCTCGTTTCTATCTGATTGGTATCTCTATTTTCGCTGTAATTGCCTCAGGATATGCGATTTACAAATCGTACGAGTTCGCTGAAAAACAGAGAGAGAAGATTTATGTGATGGACAACGGCAAGTCGCTGATGATGGCCCTTTCGCAGGATATCAACATCAACAAACCAGCCGAGGCAAGAGCGCATGTACGTTGGTTTCATGAGTTGTTTTTCACGTTAGTGCCTGATGGTCAGGCGATTGAGTATAATGTGCAGCAAGCCCTCTTCCTTGCAGACAACTCCGTTTTGGAGTTCTACAAGACCAGAAAAGAGAACGGATATTACCAGAAATTGGTGGGCGCGGGCATTATCAACGAGATCAAAATCGATTCTGTGAAGGTCAACATGGAGGATTATCCCTACTTCGTGCAGACCTACGCAATCACCTCGGTTATGCGCACGTCATCGGTTACTTATTATCAGTTAGAGACTCAGTGTCAGTTAGTTAACTGTCCACGTTCCGATCGAAATCCTCATGGTTTCATCATCGAAAACTGGGAGGTTAATAAAATGGAAGAACTGACAACTGTTGCTCGATGATATGAACTTAATACTAAAATCATAAAGTTTGAAAAAATGGATGAGAATAAAATAAACAAAGGAAATCAACAAGATATTGATAAAGACAAAACAACCATAGAGACGCCTCCTTTCTTGAAGAAACTATTGGAGAAAGTGCCGTTGAAGGATCGTAAAATGTGGATTCTGATAGGTTTTGCGTGCATTGCCTTGGTGGGTATTGTAAAGACGGCGGTAGTGGTTTCTCACGATAAAGCAAGGTTGGCTGAGATGCGACAAGATTCCACTTTGTTGAGCGATTTGGACAAGATAGAGAAGGAGATTGCCGATATGGAGCGTACGTTTGGTACGATAAAAGACTCTATGTCGGTGGCGATGGCAGAGGCTGATTCCATACAGAGGACGATTGAAAATCAGTGATTATGGCAGAGCAGAAGAAAGAAATCAATAGAATCTGGTTCATTCACGGAGGGGCTGTGTTCGTCTTTGTCGGTTTGGCATTGCTGTTCTTCCTTTTAGATGGAGGCACAGGCGAGAAGCAACCTGTCATCGTGGAGAAACCAGCAAGCGTGAAGGTAGACGAACTGCCCGACGTGGTTACAGAAGAGGTGGCGGACAATCGCCTCGATGCCTACGATCAAGCCACGATGATTATCAGTCAGGAGGAAAAGGAACGTGAGTTGCAGGAAGAGCATAACTCTTTCCATTTCTTCGCTGAGGAAGTCTCCAAAGAGGAGGTTGCAGATGATCTGGGTGATGATTTGGACAGCGAGGAGGAACTACAGAAAATCCGAAATATCATGAGTGGAAAGGATGATGTAAATGAATCGGATGCGACAACTTCAAGCAAAGTAACGACGCCAAAAAAATCTAATTCGCCTAAAGTAGCGACAACTCATTCACCTCGACAAAAGGAATTGTCAACTTCAGAAGAAGAGGAGATTGATTTAGACAAACTGAAAGCAAGAGAGAAGAAAGACAAACTGAAGCGACTCAAAGCCCTTTATTATGGTGAGGAGGAAGAATCAGGAGAGGAAGAAACTCCGAAGGAAGAGGTGAAAGAAGAGCCGAAAGTGGCAGCCACTCCATTGCCTACCAATGGATTCAAACCGATGAACGAGTCTACCAAGAAAGAGGCTCGTGGCAGTATTCGTGCGGTCATTCATGGGGAACAAAAAAACGTAACTACTTCATCACAAGTCGTTTTGAGAATCCTGGATCCCGTTGAGATTGACGGAACGGTTATTCCGCGTAATACGACCATTATCGGAATGGCAAGTTTCAATAGCAATCGTGTCTACATCAATATTGAGAACATTGCGTATGCGAATAATGTTTATCCATTTAAAGGAACTATCTACGACCAAGATGGTTTTCGAGGCATCTATTTCCCTAATAATTTAGTGAATGATGCAAAAACGGAGGCAGGAAGTGAGACACTTACTTCAACCAATGTGAATGTAAGTGGGTTGACAGGAATCGTAAATACAGGAGCAAACGCACTCATCAATGCGACCAAAAGTGTGGTGAATGGATCAGTTCGTGAGACGAAAGTTACGCTTCCTGCCAACTACAAATTGATTATTAAAACCTCTGGTTCTTAATTTGAAACGTAAAAAGTTAATAAATCAATGAACAAAATATTATTATCATTAATAATAGCATTTCTCTCTGCTGTTGGAATGATTTCCAATGCAGCCTCATTGTCGAATGTGAAGATAACTCCGTTGGAAGTTTCTGACGTGAAATGGGTTTATCTGAAGTTCGATTCTGATGTGAAATATGCAGATCGAGGTACGGACGATATAAAAATTGAGGTAACTGCGATTCCCTCTATCGTGAGAGTGAAGAGTGAGGTGGCAGTGTTTGAACGGACGACCATCACCTTCATCACTTTAGACGGAATTGTACATACGTTCGCATTGCAGTATTCTCAAAATCCGTCTGGAATAGCCTATTTAGTTAAGTCGGATGGACTAAAAATGAGAGATGTATATCACTTAGATTTGTCGCATAAGCAAACTTCGCATATCGTATTTCCGTCAAAAGTGGTTGATGTAGCGTCGGGAAGTGACAAGGTGATTGTGATGAAAACGGAGGATATTGACAACATTGTCAAGTGCAAAACGCTCACCGAAGGCTTTGACTATTTCGAGGAGAGTTCACTTACTGTTATCTCAGAAGAAGGAGAAATTTACCCTTTCCTTGTTCGATATAAGGAGTATCCAGAGTTGGTGAATGTGCAGGTTGAAGGCGGAAAGAAGACGGATGCCATTTTCTCGTCGATGTCGATCAACGAGCCAGAAATGAAGAAATTAGGAGAAGCCGTACTGAAGCAAGGAGGAGTCATTCGGAACTTGGGAAGTTGGCGAGACAAGATGGCATTTTCGTTGTATGGCATCTATGTAAAAGAGGATGTTATGATGTTCTATTTGCGGATTGACAATCTGAGTAAAGTTGATTATGAGATTGACTTTATCAAGAGTTACATTATCAACAACAAGAAAACCACAAAGAAGCAGGCATATCAGGCTGATGAAAAGATTCCGCTCTACACTTATTTAGAACCCCAAACAGAGGTCGTTCACGCAGGTGAAAATCAGTCGAGAGTTTTCTTTTTCAATCGATTCACCATTCCGAGAAAACATAGTCTGCATTTCGAGTTGTTTGAGCGCAACGGTGGCAGACATTTGAAATTCACCGTTTCCAATAAAGTGTTATTGGAAGCGAAAACATTAAAGACAGGTAGTTAACAAAATCCATAAAAACATTCGGTAGATATTTAGGGTAACTCGCAGCATATAGAACTGGTTTAGGGCTGCGAGTTTTTTTCGCAACTTATAAGTTGCGGTTTTGCCAACTATTTATATATTTGCAATGTCGGAAAATTTCAAATTTGTAAGAGTATTTCAAAAATGAAAAAGGAAACCATTCGTTTTTTAAATAATAATCTGAGTGATAAACCGTCAACTTTTGAAGAAGAAGCGAGACAAAGGCAGAAGAATAAATCTTGGGAAAAGTGGTCTAGAATGGTTGCTGTCAAGATAATCGATTATATGCAAGAGAATAATTTGTCACGTTCGGATGTCGCCTACATTTTGAATTGCTCGCCTCAGTATGTGAGTAGAATCCTCTCAGGAACAACAAACTTCTCCATTCGGTCTTTGGCTGAAATTGAACAAAAATTGGGTGTAAATCTGCTTAATAGCATATTATCATAAAAGAAGGCGGCTCAAAATCTTGAACCGCCTTTCTTATCTTCTGTAAAGAATCCTGAATTTTCAAGACTCAATAAAGACTATCGATTTTCATCGAAGTAAATCTTCTTTGCTGAACCATCGCTCATTTTTAGGATATTCAAACCTTTTTGAATGGTTCTGACTTTGCGTCCGTCTATAGTGTAAATATCTGAAACGGTGGTTGGGTCGGTAAGAATATCGTTGCTATGCGTTGACACAGTTTGATTGATTTTGATGTGAACGTAGGCAATATATTTTGAGCCACTTTCAGTGAAGACAATGGCCACTGTGATGTTTGGTGAACTTTCAGCCGTGAGCGCACCAGGATATTGTCCAACTCTGAACTTGGCATTTTCTACGTCGTATTCTGCGTAGACGGTGCTGTTATAATTGGTTCCCCATGCGCAGACATTGTTGTCGGCATTGAACCAGAACCCGTAGCCATCGGCTGTCGAACATGTGTCCTTTAATGTTTTACCGTCCGATTGCACTCCGTAAAGGGTGATTTTGCCTTCTGATGGTCCGTTTGAACTCCAAGTTTCCCAATTACTGCTACTCTTAATCTTTTCTGTGCTGATACCGAAACATTCAGAGATAGCAGTAAGGTCTGCTTCGCTTAATTCAATTTCTGCTCCTGTGTATTCCATCGCGCTTGTTTCGAATGATACCGTATCGCTGATTTCAACTGATGATGAACCATGTACGATTGGCTCTTCTGTCTTTCCTTGCGAACTTCCATCTTCGGCTACTCCAGTACCCATGTCTGGCAATCCTTCGGTGGAGTAGGTCTTTCCGACCTCTGCGCTACCGTTGAAAGTAGTGGAAGGGTTGTTTAGTCCGTAGATATTGGTGTTGTAGAACTGCACCTTGTATGGCCATTGATCTCTTTCTTTTTGTGCAGAAAGGTAACCATCGTCTGATGTGATGTTGTACGGATCTTGCGAACCCATGCGGAGGTACTGCGAGAGGGCAGGACTGACCACTAAGCACAATTCGTCAACATTCTCTGGCACAGTGAATTGCAGACTTACTGAACTCTCGTCTGTTCCCGTGCAGAATACTTTGTCTACGAAGTTGTATTTTCTTTCTCCCGTACTCTTATTGTAGGTTACATAGCCCAAACGGAAGCCTCTCCAATTCTTGTAAGTGTTGTAGTTGCTGTTACATTCGCTTGTTTGCGACGTGTTGTAATTGCTTATAGATGAGTTGGTTGCCCACATTGAACCACACCAGTATTCTTTGTTATCGCCATTAGCTAATGCACTTCCACTTGGTAATGCAGTGAAAGTGGTTGTGATGGTTCTGTTTGAGCCAGAAGGGACATTCAACTTGATGATGTTGAAGCCAGTACTTTGAGGTGCGCTTGAGTAGGCTACTTGGTGGATAGCGTTGTTGGCATCTACCGTAACATATTGATAGGTAGACTGATGTCGCCAACAGTTGTCGTTGTAGGTGTTAGGGGTGGTGGTTGAACTATAGCCAGCTTTTGTGCCTGGCGTGTGATCTATGTAGGTGTCACGGCTTTGGTTTCCTGCCGCCAAATAGGCATCCCAGCGTTTCAAATCCCAAGTGACCATACGCATAGCTGCGAAGAAAAACTCTTTGTAGAGGTCTTCCGCCGAAATACCATATTTAGTCATGTATTTCTCTGGCGCGTCAGCATATTTTGTATTAGTGTTGATGGTCCAGATATCACCGATAGCGGTAGTGTTGCGTTTTTCTGTGAAGTAGTCGTTCATCAAGTAAGACTGGTAGCAGTGCCATTGATTGAGGAAGGCGAGGTTGGTCGTCTTGATGAAGACAGGCGACATCTGAGGGAAATAGAGATTTTGGTAGACTTGTGCAGCCTGCCAGTTTCCACAGTTCTCGTAATACGAAACGTATCCGTAGTAGTCGCCATATTGGAAGCCTGCATTTCCGCCGTTCTTCATATTGCCCAGATATTGGTATGCGTGGGCGATTTCATGGCAGAAAGTGTAGTACGGATTTTCTGCTGATGGGTTGGCTGAACTATGAGAGATGTTCAATGTTCCATAGTCTCCGTAGCCCGAACCTGTGGCGTACCATCCTGTAGAATAATAGGCTAAGATGATGATTTTGTGATTCTTACCATCGCTACTGGTAGGGTCTAAGAAACCTAATTTGGTATAGGCATCGTAGCATTTTTCTGCATACGTCTTCATGTCGGAGAGGTTGAGAAGATAGTCTCCGCTGCCGATTGACGATGGCGTCCCCGACTGTTGACCATAGCCTGTACTCCAGAAGATGACGTAGTGATCCCACTCTTGATAGTAGCCTGTTTTTGTGCTGAAAACGAAATTGTCTTGACCAGTGAATGTGCCGTCGCCGTTCAACTGATACGGCACGTCTGTGTAGTCGGCAAACGCGCTGAACCCGCAGAACAAGGCCACAATTGTTGCTAACAATCTTGAAAAGTTGTGTTTCATGATATAAGTGTGTTGGTTAATAATATGATAGAGGATATTGATAGGGGAGAAGGTTGCGTTAATATGCCTTTTCTTCTCCGCGAATCATATTTCCAATCGTTTTAAAGATGATACGGATATCCAACCAGAAAGTCCAGTTTTCGATATACCAAATATCCTGGCGAACGCGACCTTCCATCTCCGACAACTCCTTCGTCTCGCCACGATAGCCTGTTACTTGCGCCCAACCTGTAATTCCTGGTTTCACATAGTGGCGCACCATATATTTATCAATCAGTTGAGAATAAATCTCCGTATGCTTCAGCATGTGCGGACGTGGACCGACAACCGACATATCGCCTATCAGAACATTGATGAACTGAGGCATCTCGTCCAAGTTGGTCTTACGCATAAACGCACCGATCTTCGTTACCCTGGAATCTCCCTTGGAGGCTTGTACAGTGTCAGCGTCTTTGTTGACCTGCATCGTTCTGAATTTCAAACAGTTAAACTCCATTCCATCCTCACCAGTTCTTTTTTGTTTAAAGAAAATCGGTCCCTTGGAAGTCAGTTTGATAGCCGTACCCAAAACGATAAAGAGGATAGGGAAAATAGTAACACAAAAAGTAAGTGAGAAGGCGATATCGAACGCACGTTTCAAGGCTCTGTTGTAATTCTTACGAAGAGGCTCTTCACGCAAGAAGATGACAGGAATGGAATTGTCCATAAACTCCATCGAAACGGAGCGAGCCACGAAACGGAAGAAATCAGGCACAATCAAGAATCTAATCAAGTGATTCTCAGCGTATTTCATTATCGGCATCGCCTTTCTATCATCACCAGAAGGCAATGCGCAAATAATCTCATCCACATCTCCTGTTTTGATATATTCCTCAGCATCCTTCAGCGTTCCTTTTACTAAATTTGCGTCCACACGATAGTCTTCTGGAGCGCGGTCGTCATAAAAACCTAAGAAACGGTAGCCATACGTCTCGTTGGTCATGTTGCTTTGGTAGACTTGGTTGGCAATTCTTCCTGCACCCAAAATAATGACCGTTTTAGAGTTTCCACCTCGACGACGATAAGCCTTGAGTGTCAGTCGGAAACAAATACGCCACGATAATATAATAAGGAATGCCAAGCAGAAAAACAGAACCCAGTAGGAGACAGAAAAGACTGAGAATCCCGAGAAATAGAGTCCTGCTAAGAAAATCATACCGAAGACAACAATCGTCCTCACAACCAGTTCCATGATTTTCTCATATCGCACATACCTCTTATATAAGAGGATACCGCAACTGAACAAACTGATTGCGTACGCCATGTTGAGAAGAACCATTGAATATTTCAACGTGTGGTTGTTGAATATATCAACGTCCTTGTATTTTATAAGAAATAAAACAACGAAGATTGCATTGATAAGAAAAAAATCTCCTATTGAAACAATCGTCTTGATGCTCAGTATATGCTGATTTTGTTTCTTTCTCCTTTCCATGATAGGCAAAAATAATGGTCTAAATTTTTCAAACTCGTTAAGATTCAATTTGTTACAAAGCAAAAGTAAGGAATTGAAATCTTAAACACATTAAAGAAATTCTTATAAGAACATATTTACAAAGTTAGCAGTAAGTTTATAGAATAGAAAATTGGGTAGATTTTTTTTTTACCCTAAATTTGCGTAGTTTATAATTAAAGTGCAGTATGGGAATCAATAGCTTTTTGTCCAAGTTATTTGGAAACAAGGCGCAAAGAGATATGCGTGAGATCCAGCCGTATGTAGAGAAAATACGTAGTCTGGCTCCTGAGATGGAACGTTTATCTAATGACGAGTTGCGTGACAAAACGCAGTCTATCCGTTTGAAAGTCAGAAATTATGTGGCAGCTGAAGTCGCAAGGATAGCGGAACTGAAAAGTCAGATTGAAGGTCAGGAGATTGAAGAACGCGAGCGTACCTACGAAGAGATCGACCGTTTGGATAAGGTTGTCGTAGAGAAATATGAAGAGGTTTTGGAGGAGGTTCTTCCAGAGGTTTTCGCCATCGTTCGTGATACAGCGAGACGTTTCGCTTCTTCTGAGACTGTCGAGGTTACCGCAAACGATATGGATCGTGAGTTGGCAACTTCTCACGATTTCGTTGAGATCAACGGCGACAAAGCCGTCTACCACAACCATTGGATAGCAGGTGGAAACGACATCCTCTGGAATATGGTGCATTACGATGTGCAGATCTTCGGTGGAGTCGTTCTTCATAAAGGAAAAATCGCTGAGATGGCAACCGGTGAAGGTAAAACCCTCGTGGCTACTTTGCCAGTGTTCTTGAACGCTTTGACCGGTAATGGTGTGCATGTCATCACCGTCAACGACTACTTGTCAAAACGTGACTCTGAGTGGATGGGTCCTTTATATATGTTCCATGGTTTGACGGTTGATTGTATCGACAAGCACCAACCAAACTCTCCAGAGCGTCGTAAGGCTTATCAGGCAGATATCACATTCGGAACAAACAACGAGTTCGGTTTCGATTACCTTCGTGATAACATGGCAATCAATCCAGACGACCTTGTTCAGAGAAGACATAACTACGCTATCGTCGATGAGGTTGACTCAGTGTTGATCGATGACGCTCGTACACCGTTGATTATTTCTGGTCCAATTCCGAAGGGTGAGGATCAGCAGTTTGATCAACTCTGCCCACGTGTTGAGCAGTTGGTGGCAAAGCAGAGAGCATTGGCAACCAACTACCTCACTGAGGCAAAAGATTTGCTTAAATCATCAGACAAGAAAGACCAGGAAGCAGGAGCGTTGGCTCTCTTCCGTTCATATAAGGCATTGCCAAAGAACACTCCGCTCATCAAGTTCTTGAGTGAGCAGGGTAACAAGTCGATTTTGCTTTCTACCGAGGAGTACTACATGGCAGAGCAGAACCGCAACATGCACATCGCCACCGATCCTTTGTATTTCGTAATCGATGAGAAAAATCGTTCAATCGAATTGACAGATAAGGGTATCGATGCGTTGACAGGTGCTTCAGAAGACCCTGAGTTCTTCGTTTTGCCAGACATTGCCACTCAACTTTCACAGTTGGATAAAGATTCAATGTCGAAGGAAGAGTACCAAAACAAGAAAGACGAATTGATGCAGACTTACGCTATCAAATTGGAGCGCGTACACACTGTCAATCAATTGTTGAAAGCATATACTTTGTTCGATAAAGACCAAGAATATGTTGTTATCGACAATAAAGTAAAAATTGTGGATGAGCAGACTGGTCGTATCATGGAGGGTCGTCGTTACTCAGACGGTTTGCACCAGGCTATCGAGGCAAAGGAGAAGGTGAAGGTAGAAGCAGCAACACAGACGTTTGCAACTATCACCCTTCAGAACTACTTCCGTATGTACCACAAGTTGGCTGGTATGACTGGTACGGCAGAGACAGAAGCAGGCGAGTTCTGGAATATCTACAAATTGGATGTTGTCGTTATTCCGACGAACAAACCAATCGCTCGTATCGATATGGAAGACCGTATCTACAGAACGAAGCGTGAGAAATACAATGCCGTGATCGATGAGATTTGCGCATTGGTAGACGCTGGTCGACCAGTTTTGGTAGGTACAACATCTGTCGAGATTTCAGAGTTGCTCAGCCGTATGTTGAAACTCCGCAATATCGAGCATAACGTGTTGAATGCGAAACTCCACCAAAAGGAGGCTGAAATCGTCGCTCGTGCAGGTTTGAGCAAGACCGTTACGATTGCAACCAACATGGCAGGTCGTGGTACGGATATCAAACTTTCTGACGAAGTGAAGGCAGCAGGTGGTTTGGCAATCATCGGTACGGAGAGACACGAGTCTCGTCGTGTAGACCGTCAGTTGCGTGGACGTGCTGGTCGTCAGGGAGACCCAGGATCATCAGTATTCTACGTTTCATTGGAAGATAATTTGATGCGTCTCTTCGGATCTGAGAAGATTTCCGGAATCATGGATAAACTTGGCTTCAAAGAGGGCGAGGTTATCGAACACAGCATGATTTCAAAATCTATCGAACGTGCGCAGAAGAAGGTTGAGGAGAACCACTTCGGAATCCGTAAACGTTTGCTCGAGTATGATGATGTGATGAACGCTCAGCGTGAGGTGATCTACAAGAAGCGTCGTCAAACTTTGATGGGAGAGCGTTTGGGTGTCAACATCATGAACATGATTTTTGATGCTTGCCAGTTTATCGTCGACGAGTCTAAACCAATCATGGCATACGACATCTTTGAGGAGCAGGCGATGGTGGTCTTCGCTATCGATGCACCGTTGACAGAGGAAGAGTTCCGCGATAAGAAGGCAGACCAGATTGTCGACGCACTCTTCGACGCCGCAATGGATTCGTTCAAGCGTAAGATGGCTCATATATCTGAGGTGGCAAACCCTGTCATCAAGAAAGTCTTCGAGGAGCATGGCGAAAGATTCGAGCGCATTTTGATTCCTATCACCGATGGAAAGCGTGTTTACAATACACCAGTCAACTTGAAGGCAGCCTATGAGACTGAGGGCAAGGAGATTGTGAAAGTGTTCGAGAAGATGATTCTTCTTCACGTCATCGACGAGAATTGGAAGGAGCATTTGCGCGAGATGGACGAGTTGAGAAATTCCGTCCAGAACGCAAGTTACGAGCAGAAAGATCCGCTTTTGATCTATAAGTTGGAGTCGTTCAGCCTCTTCAAGAAGATGGTGGACGCTATCAACAAGCAGGCTGTTTCTATCTTGATGCGTGGACAGATTCCAGTTCAAGAGCGACAGGCTGAAGAAGTTCAAGAGGCAGCTCCTGAGCAGCATGAAGATACTTCCAAATATCAGACGAACAAGAATGAGGAGGATGAGCAGAGACAACCTCAGCCACAACCTCGTCGAGTAGTTGAGCCAGTGCGTGCGCAACCTAAGATTGGAAGAAACGATCCATGTCCTTGTGGTTCCGGTAAGAAGTACAAATTCTGCCACGGAAAGGGATTGTAATAGTGTAAAGTAGACGAAAAGTAAAAAGGAGTATGCTTGACTTCATACATTGGACGGTTGATCCCGTGTTGTTTTCCTTTGGACCCGTGTCAGTTCGTTGGTACGGACTGATGTGGGCTATCGGTTTCCTCGTTGGTTACTGGATTGTAACGAAAGTTTACGAACGAGAGGGAATCGCCGAGGAGATATCGGAGAAGGTTTTCATGTATATGTTGATCGGTACGGTGATAGGTGCGCGTATCGGGCATTGCTTCTTCTACGATTTCACCTATTATAGCAAACACCTTGCCGAGGTGTTGTACATCTGGCAAGGTGGACTCTCAAGTCACGGAGGTGCTTGCGGTATCATCATCGCGTTACTTATCTTCAGTAAGAAGGTGATACACAAGAACTTTATATGGGTGATGGATCGTATCGTGTTGTCTGTCGCTATTTGTGGTGCTTGCATACGATTCGGAAACTTGATGAACCATGAGATCTACGGTCATCCGACTGATTTGCCATGGGCGTTCGAGTTCATCACCAATATTCACAAATGGCAGGCTGGGGCGGAACCTATCTTCTCTGCGCCAAGTCATCCGACCCAGATTTATGAGTCGCTCTATTGTCTCGTTACATTTGCCCTCGTGATGTTTCTCTATTGGAGAACGAATGCGAGAAAGTTCGAGGGCTTCATCTTCGGTGTGTTCTTGATTTGCGTGTTCATGACTCGCTTCTTGTTGGAGTTTATCAAGAACAGTCAGGAAGCGTATGAAGATGATATGATCTTGAATATGGGTCAGTTGTTGAGTGTGCCGTTGATAATCTGGGGTGTCTATCTTTTGATAAAGTCGGGCAAGCAGATACATGCGGCAGGAGGCTTGAAGATGACGAGAGAGTAAAAAACTGAGAAAGAAAAATAAGATATATAACTAATTCAAAACCTATGGATAATGCTTTATTACAAGAGTGTACCGCAAAAGCAAACTCTTGGTTGAATGGTAATTTCGATGCAGAGACAAAGGCAGAGGTAAAGCGTATGTTGGACAATTCTGACAAGACAGACCTCATCGATGCTTTCTACACTGATTTGGAATTCGGAACAGGTGGTCTTCGCGGAATTATGGGTGTCGGAACAAACCGCATGAACAAGTATGTGGTTGGAATGGCAACTCAAGGATTGGCAAACTACTTGAAGAAGGCTTTCCCTGGAAAGAATGATTTGAGTGTCGTTGTAGGTCATGACTGCCGTAACAACTCACGTCTTTTCGCTGAGATCGTAGCCAACATCTTCTCTGCCAATGGTATTAAGGCATATTTGTTTGAAAGTCTCCGTCCAACGCCAGAGATTTCATTCGCCATTCGTCAGTTGGGTTGCCAAAGTGGTGTGAACATCACTGCGTCTCACAACCCTAAGGAGTACAATGGTTACAAAGCATATTGGGAGGATGGTGCGCAAGTGCTCGCTCCACACGATAAAGGAATCATCGCTGAGGTGAACAAGGTGAAAGTAGACGACGTTAAGTTCGAGCCTAACAAAGACCTCATCAAGATCATCGGTGGTGAGATGGACTACGACTATATGACTGCCGTTAAGGAGGCAATGGTCGACCAAGACGTTATTCTTCGTCAGAAGGATCTTAACATCGTATATTCTCCACTTCACGGAACAGGACGTGTGATCATTCCGTTGTGTCTCCGTTCTTGGGGATTCCAAAATATCAATGTCGTACCTGAGCAGATGGTTATCGACGGAAACTTCCCTACGGTGAAGTCGCCAAACCCAGAGAACGCAGAGGCAATGACAATGGGTATGAACCTTGGCACGAAGTTGGGTGCAGACTTGGTTATCGCTTCTGATCCTGATGCCGACCGTTTGGCAATTGTTTGCCGCGACGATAAAGGTGAGTGGGTGATTATCAATGGTAACCAGACTTGTATGATGTTCTGCTACTACATCATCACCAATATGAAGAAGCTCGGCAAGTTGAAGGGCAATGAGTTCTTGGTGAAGACGATTGTAACCTCAGAGCTGATTCGTGAGATTGCAGACAAGAACAATGTTAAGTTGTATGACGAGTACACTGGATTCAAGTGGATCGCCTACAGAATACGTGTCAACGAAGGAAAGGAGAAGTACATCGGTGGTGGAGAGGAATCATTTGGTTTCTTGCCATACGATAAGGTACGAGACAAAGATTCTCCGGCATCAATTTGTTTGATCTGTGAGATTGCAGCGTGGGCAAAAGACAATGGAATGTCACTCTACGAGTTGTTGATGAACATCTATATGGAGTATGGATTCCAGAAGGAGAGTGCGATCAGTGTTGTGAAGCCAGGAAAGAGTGGAGCAGACGAGATCAAGGCGATGATGGAGAATTTCCGTCAGAACCCTCCAAAGGAGTTGGCAGGCTCACCAGTGAAGGTGATGAAGGACTTCAAGACCCTGAAGGAGACATGCATCAAGTGTGGCACAGTGAAAGACATCAATATGCCAGAGACAGCCAATGTGCTTCAGTTCTTCACTGAGGACGGCACGAAGGTGAGTGTACGTCCATCAGGCACCGAGCCAAAGATCAAGTTCTATGTTGAGGTGAAAGGTGAGATGAAGTCAGCAGCCGACTATCCAAAGGCAAGCGCAGCCGCCAATGAGAAGGTGGAAGCGATTAAGAAGTCGTTGGGATTGTAATTGTAAGAGAATAGTGTAATATTGGAAGGGGTTGGCGGAGGCTAACCCCTTTTATTATTTGATCTGGCTTATGTTCTTGTTTTCCTTGCCACAGACGTGGTTGTGAGAGTGTTTAATTTCTACAAATCCCATCATAAAGGAGTGGAAAACGAACGGTAAAACTCTGTTTCAGCTCACATTTATGGGCTTTTTATGCACTCAAATGACTGGGTATAACGGCTCCGAGTGGGTGGATATGCTCCGTTTTCGCAAATTGTTACGAACGCTAAATTAGGTAAATTATCTGAACTTTCCAACATTCCCCGCGCTGGAAGCATACTTTGTTTGAAGGGGCTGAACCGTTTCATCCAGTTTGATTTCGAACATCTGCTGTGAGAGATAGTGGGAAGAGACTTAGAAATGAACGGACACGCGTTGTGCTTTTGTTCACGCACCGTCATTTACCCGAAAGAGTGAATGGATATCTCCGTTTTGGGTGGGTGGATATCAACCGTTTTCAGCATCTAACCAAATATTTTTGACATCTTTGGGTTTCTGGGGATTACCAACATTATCAAATTGAGAGAACACTTTCAATTGAATACATTTTGCATTCATTTTACAACGGACTTCGGTATTCACATCAACACATACCAAAACTGATTTCTCTAAATCTTGAATATTCGTCTTTTCTTTGATTTCTTTTTGTATGGTGGTATTTTCATGCAAGTCAATAACATTTGTGTAAATATTGTATTTATCATCTATTTTTTTCAAAACGTATTTCTCAATGATTTTTTCATCAATTTCATTATGCACAACGTAAGGCAAATCTTTATTTTTCATAATAAATAAAGAATTATTCAAGGAATCAATTTGTGTACATTCAAGTTCTATGATAGGGAAACCATTGTAATCCCATAATCCATTTCCTTTGGATGAAACCCCGATTGATTTATGAGAGTATAGATTTACTCCGACGGATACTATTGTGAATTGTTGCGTATCCAATTTAAGAATATCAACAGGTCGGAAGATATCTTCTTCTGCCAATAAATAGTATGTATTTTCATAATATACTCTGAAAATAGAAGGCATATTCTGCCTAAATTCATCTTTAATAATTTCGGCGTATATTCTGTCAAAATTAGCATAACCTGTATCTTGTTCTTCGGCAAATGCCATTTTATCCGAAATTTCATATCTGCCATAATAAAACAATGATTTATGAGGATCTGAATCTGCGATGCTACTCTTAAATAATCGCTTGTAAAAACCAAAAAAATGGGTCAATATTTTCTTCGTAGAGTCGTTTAGTTGCTCGATTTTTTTGGAGTCCAATTTTTGATTTGCTTTTTTATGTTCTGCAGAATATGCCACTTTGTTTTTCAAGGACTCTATCAATTTTTCTGGATTAGATTTATTGTTGTTCGCAAACCAATTTGGCGAATTTAATTCTTTCATGTTCAAAGACTTCAAACAAGAAGTATCGGACAAATATTCCATTACTAGTCTTTTCAGCACATCAAGTTCCTCAATCCATTTCCTCTTTTCTGATAAAGTTTGTGGTGGATTAGGCATTTCTAAAGTATGTGAATATATATAATATCCATTCAAAGTATATTGGCGTAGGAATAGTACTGCGATGTAACGTTTAATCCATATTTTGATAATATTGTTTGCATTGACTCCAGAAATGTCGGGGAAAGGATATCTTTGTTCATAATAAACAGAATTTTTATATTCCCCTTTTCCTTCAACTTCCATAAATCTTCTTATCACCTCTTCCATCGTTTCTGGGACAAGAACATATTTTGGTGGTGTTTGATCAGTCCATGATGTAAGCAGATTGATCAACTTGTAATTCTGCTTCATCATCAATAAGCCTCCCAACGCATAATGAAATTCAAGAAATCCTTCACGTTCTGCGTTTCTACGGTCGATATCTGTTTGATTAGTAACATTGGAATTCTCGTCATATTGTGGATTTATAGGGTTTAACCAAAAATTCAAGTATTGATGAGCTTTGCGCCAATAGGAAAAAACAAATTCATCTTTTTGGTAAAAAAGAGTCTGTCGCAAACATTTCCATATAAAAGAAAATGTTTTTTCGCTTATGATAGTGTGTTGAAATTCGTCGATAAAAAAATCATAAAAAGAACTATTATACATTGAGATGGTTTTTCGTTCTCTTCGACATAAACATTCGTTGGCATCAAACATTACATTGTAAAAGTAGTCAGGATAATCGATAATTTCGTTTTCTTTACCCTTTCTATATAAGATAAATTCGTTCCGATAAAACTCTTGAAGTTGTCGAGCTAAAGGTTCTCCCTCTTTTTTGATGGAATAGAATAAAATTTTTGATATTGCTTCAAAATATAACTTTTTGTCTTTTCCTTGTACACTGTGATATTGTTCGATGAGCCTTTCTAATAATTTGTCTGGCAGGTAATAAATATACATCAGCCACATTGACAATATTGTTGTAAAGACGAGTAAAATGGTTGATACAACCAACAATATCAAAGCAGAATTGTCAATGAATATATTTAAGGTTTCACAAAAATCAATAAATCTTAGTCTTGGCCTTTGCAATATCCACAAAAAACAACAGATTAATGCGGTCAAAAGTGTATATATAAACAATTTACAAATTAGATCTTTTCGGAACACCCTTATGAGCAAGGTTGAATTGTATTTATCATCGATTCTGCTTGCTGTTTGAAACAGCAGTGGAAATGCTAGGGCAAAAATTGCAATGACCATTGGAATTGCAAACGAACTAATGAGATCTGCGTATTCGGAAGATATTTGTTCAAAAAACATCTTTATCATATACTATAGTTTATTTTTAATTTTTTACAAGACCCTAAAAATTTTTTCCCAAACTGTGGCAATTTCAATCCAGAGAAGTGCGAAACTATTTCAGCGACCATTTCGGAGTATTTGATTGGGTCATATCTTTGCTTGTTTGGTTGTCAATCTGACAATTCAACTCCGAAAAAAGCCCAAGGAAAATTTTCGGCTGTTGGTTCTACAAAATCAAATTCTGTTGCATTGGTTGGAAGCGGTGGAAAATAGAGTTTGAAAATGAGTTCTTCCCCATATCTATGAAAGTACGTTTTTCGGGGACTTGTTTTAATGAATTTTGCTTTTCTCATTTTTAGGACATTCCCATTTACACTTATGTATGATGATCGGTCAATTGAACACCAACCTCTTATACCATTTTCATTACGGTATTTTAGTTCAAGTACAGTTTGGTTTTTGCTAACTGTTACACTTTTTAGAACTAAACCTGAGTTGTTTGACCGGATATAAGGATAACTATAAGTGCGGTAATCATCATTCTGTTCTGCTTTATGGCGTCTCCTTTTAGATTTGTTCACGCATTTTCCATATAGGTGTTGGTTCTTGTACTGGAGGCTATCCTTTCCTCCGGCAATGTCAAAACACATTTTAGCTTCCGTGAAATTACCTTGATTGTAATGAAATATTCCCACTAATTCGTATAGTTTCCTTCGTGCTTGTTCCTTATAGGGAGAGTTGGAATGCGTTGCAATATATTCCTTAACTGTTTCTATATCATCAGTGTTTTTTATCCGATTCCACGCATGTCGACCCTGTGAATTCTCAGAGGTTCTTGTTTCATTGCAATTCGCCACTGTACGCTTTTCTACACATTTGTCATATATGAATTGATTTACGGGAAGGAGGCTGTCTTTTCCTCCTGCAATATCAAAACACGTTTTTGCGCTTGAAAAATTACCTTGATTGTAATATTTTACTCCTGCTAATTCGTATAGCCTTCTTCGTGCTTGTTCCTTATAGGAGGAGCTGGGGTAAGTTTCAATAAATTTCTTTATTACTTCTATATCATTAGAGGTTTTAATAAAATTCCATACATTAAGTGCCTGATAATCTTCAATAGCATTTCTCGCTTCAGTCTCGTATGTTCTAAGTTTTGACTGCTGAAGATATCGATTGTAACCAGCTATTGTATTTTCTTCTTTTGCGGATTTCCACAAAGAAGTCTCATCAATTCTGTCGATTCTCTCTTTTACATCCGAAATATACTTTCCATTAGGGTAACGTTTAGCATACTCTTTAAGTGCTGCTATCGTTCCCTTTTGGCAAGCCTCGTCATATTTCTGTTTTTCAGCGTTCACACTTCCTGTTTTTGCTTGTGCTTGAACAGGCTTCTTGGGGGTTGCCGTTTTATTGTTAGTTCGTTGACTACTATTTTTTTGCTTGGCAGTCGCTTCTTTGCGTTTTTGCTGTTGCAACTGTTTTTGATATTCAATAAGAGTTTGAGCATCAACGGGTGTGGAGATGCTCAAACCGAAAAATAGCAAGACTGAAAATATTAAAATCTTATACATCAAATTACTTTGTTTTAAGACATTGAACGAGTTCATTTTTGATGGACGTGATATTAGGATTTGAATTTCCTAACTCTTTTTCAATAGCTTTGATTTTTCTACCTAAATAGTAGGACTTGTAAAATTTCTCCTTTTCAGTATACCTTTTATAGAAGTCCTTGTCCGTCAATTGTTTCTTTAATTTTGACAGGTCACGGGCGATTTTATTTTTTGCCATCTCTTTTTCCGCCTCAGAAAGAAAGGAAACAAGAGCTTCAACATCTTGACAATAATTCTTCAAAAGTTTTTCCTCTTTCTGGCATTCTTTTTTTAAAGTCGAATCTGAAATAGCATTAAACGCTGGTATTGCAACTTTCTGTATACTCCATTTCTCGTATGGAATATACAGAAAGTTGAGAGCGTTATTAACCAACATCATGTTGGTTTTCTTTAATGTTGCTTTTACTTCGTTTAACCTCTTGCGAAGGGACAATGTGTCAGATTTTAAATCATTTATTTCAGTTGACTTGTTTGAGAGTTCAAGACGAAGAGAAGTGATAATTTTTAAGGAGTCTCTGAATTCTTTTTCCAATTTTTCGTATTCCTTAGTCTTTGAATTCAAAGCCGTTTTCAATTCCCATTGAGATGGTGCATTTTTTTTCTCCTGCGCCATCAACGCAAGAGAAAAAAATAGAAATAATATACAAAATAATTTTCTCATTATCTTAGTTATTAGGATATCTTGTTTCTGATAGGCTCATGTAATAATTTAGACCTTCGCGATAGTATGCGCGGGCTTGTTGCCATAACACATCAACATCACGTTTTGTTCCATAGAGGGTTTCTGCATTATTATCATATACCTCAATGATGGTTTGTATCTCAGGAACGAGCGTGTTATCGTAGTAATCCTGTTTGTAACTTTTGTATTCAGCAAGCTTATTTACCGCTGCACACACATAATCGTAGTGGGATGCTCCAATGAAATATTGTACCCAACCTAAACTATTGACCAACCTTGTACAATGTGAAAGGTAGTGGTCTTTAGCATATTCATTAGCCTTTTTGATGGTTGAACGTGCATCGTTGATATCAGTAAAATATGTCTTTCTACTAATTGCGCGAGCCATGCGATAGTCAACTATGATACTTCTTATTTTATTTAAAGAATCAACAATTTCTTGGTCTACCACTTGTGCATCAGTAAAATTGCGCAGAGACTCCAAATAATCTGACATTCTGAGCATATATTTATGGTCGGAAGCATACCATTCTGAGTCATAAAACTTTGCCATAGAACGATTTATGAACAACGGAGCGTATCGAGAACACAATTCAGAAAGATACCTGTCTCCAATCTGCGGACTTATCTTGTTTTGACCTGCAAAGAATCTGATTTTCTTCTCTACAGCGAAAAACAAAGAGTCTTCCTGTTCGGGAGTCTCAACCTTGCTAAAAAGGCTGAGACTTTCATCTAAACACTTAGAATACTGGTCGAACGTCTCTGTTGCCAACGGAGGTTCAACCTTTGTCTTTTCAAATATCATAACACTAAGCACTGTCAATGACAATGAAAAGAACAATATTAGAATTTTTACTATCGTTTTCATTTATTCTTTAATTTTTTGGACGACCATTACTATCGTCACCTTGTTCTGTTCCTGAATTTGGTTCTTTTTCAGGAGATGTAGAATTAACAGATGTGTCTTTATCTGATTTTGGTTGACCCACAACAAAGTCAGATAAAGACAGGGTTTCCAAAAAATTCACATAATCAGTCAAATAAATTTTCTCTGTGTTTTTTGCTTCTGCATAAGTTTTTCCCTTTAGTTTTTTAAGTTCCCCAGCCCCTTCACATTCTCTGAGTCTCTCAACAACCTCTTGAAGTTTAGAAAATTCTTGGGCATACTCCTCCACTTTCTCAACATTATAAGTGTTTAGTGCGGTCCAAAGATCTTCATATCCGAGATTTTTACAAGAGTCTTTTGTCATAGGTTGAGACAAATAGGCCTTCATCTTATTCTTCGATTCTTCCTGAGTTGGAGTTGCTTGTGCCACAGTGTCTTGGACGGTTTTTGAGGAATCTTTATTGCCCCTTCCTTCAACCGTTACCACTTTTACTTCTCGCTTAGGAGTATCTGCTTTGAAAAAATGCCAGCCTCCAAAAAGCAAGAGGATTAAGGCGAAACAGGAGGCGAAACCGATGGAGAAGAATTTGGTCATTATATCATTTGCCTTCCCCTCATTACCGTTGTATTGCAACCTTTCTTTTTTGCCATTTTTTACGACTTCATATCCCTTTACAGGAGAAGATTTGCTAATGTCTTCGGAAAAAGAATCAAAAGATAGTTCTCCGTTAGATGCATTTTCAACATCTATTTCGAGAACTTTATGATATGTCTTCCGAGACAACGTTACGATGACCCCACGCTCATTGTAAAGTTCTTCAGCATTGTTGTAACCCTCTGCAGAAACTTTCACTTTTAAACCAGCCTTGCGGTCATCTTCTGATACGTTCCACACACAATGTTCCGGTAATTTGCCATTGATTTGAATAGTGGCGTCATCTATTATTTCCCCTTTATCCGTTTTCACGGTAATCTCAGAACGCCTAATACGCCATTTGATCTCCTCTGGTTTAATATCAAGCTTTGAAATATTATCTGTTCCAACGGTAAAAGACGTTTTGATAGGGGCATATCTTTCTTTTCGCCACTCAATCGTCACCTCCGATTTGTCAAAGACCTCAATGTCTTGATCAAACTTTTGAGAACGAAAATAAGGAGTAAAACCCAATTGCTCCTTAACAGGGTGAATGGTTACTAACTTCTTGGGGTTAATATTGAGAGGTTCACCTTGAGTTAGTTTTATTTCAAGGTTTTTATCCACAAGGAATAATCCTCCATACTGCTCATATTCCTTCTGGAAAAGTGAGTCTCCAATCAGTTCATAAAGTTGATAATCTACATCGTTGTAATATATCAAAGCGTAAGAGCCTTCCTTCTTAGATTCAATTGATTCAACAGCGGTATAGAGAACATCCTTTTCGGGATAGTCCTTTTCAAAAACTTTTTTAAGTTTATCTTCATCCGTACCAAGCTCTCCTGAAATAGCTTTCTCTACTTCTTTAAGGATGTTTTCCATCTCCCTCTCAGACATTTTTACTTTACTTGGCACATAAATCCATGCCGCAGTATTGTCATTTGCTCTACCACTGCCTTGAGGTCTTGCTTTTATGACGCAGAAAAGATAGCCAAGACTTCCCAGAAATCTTACGAGGTAAACTACTTTGCCGCTTTCGTCGAAGTAGTCCAATTCCTTAATTGCAGAACGTGCGTCGGACGCATAGCGAGTCCAATCGTCTTTTTTATTGATAGAAAAGCCTTCCGCTTCTCCACCATTTGTATTTTTAATTATTAATCCTAATTTCATATTTATCCTCTAAAAATCTTTTCAAAAATTCCTCTTTTACCTTTGCGAGTACAAGCCGAACGATTCAGTATCAATCTGACCACATTCGAAGCCGGACGAGCATCAAACTTGCAATAATTCTGAAAACAAACATCTCCCAATGAGAATGCAATCTTTTCGACCTTTCCTCGGTTGATCTCATTGTCTTTACAAATCTGCTCTAACCCATTATAAAAGCCACGATACTTATTTTCAATATATTTATTGAAAGTTTCCTTGTCTGCGTTTTTCACTTTATCAGCCTTGGTAATCATAATGTAAACAGCGTCAGTATCTTTTTTGAAAATACCTGTGTTTTTTATGTATGATACAGCACCGTCCAAATATGTTTTCTGCGGCAGATCTTCATATTTACGATCTTCCGCACCATACTCTATAACAAAAATGTGCATTTTCCGGTTGACGGATCGATTGTCGATGAGTACTCTGTTCATTGTGTCTAACATGACTCTCTCTTTTTCCGTCATTGTATCTCCTGCATTTTC
The DNA here is from genome assembly GCA_963648205.1 of Flexilinea sp. GTDB lineage: Bacteria > Bacteroidota > Bacteroidia > Bacteroidales > Paludibacteraceae > UBA1181. Next base: position 22,736 of record CAVJCT010000056.1, on the reverse strand, counting down.
TTTGTACATGCAACGCATCAACTCTCCTGCCATATCGATACAAGTTATGGGATGAATCTTGTCGTCGTTATCCACCAAGTCAAATCCCATTTCATAGAACGAATCTACAGCAGTACCTTCCATAAGAGCACCAACTTCACCATTCTGGAAAAGATTAATCAGTTTTGTCATATACCCATAACCTTGCGAATCAGTGTCTGGATCCATTGAGTGAGCAACTGTACCACTTGCGGCAACGCTAAGAATTGCACCCAAAGCACAACTCTTTCCAGATGAAGGGATTCCCCAGAAATATATTTCGGTTGATTGCTTGTGAATCCTGTCCAATCTCTCAGGAGTTGAGAACCTTTGCGGTTCTTCCCCCTCATACATCTTTTGAATAAATTTCTTATCGATGTTAATGTCCAACAAATCCTCTGCCGAAATAGTTCCTTGTTCAATAAGACGTTTTACGATACCTGCACTTAGCAAGTTGTGGTCTTCATCTATTTTATCCAGTAAGTCTTGTTTTGAGATTTTACCATCATCAATGAAATTCGTAACAGCCCTTATAATGTTGTTGTCTTTCTGTTCAACAGTGAGCTTTCTATCTGTTTGGAATTGATAAATGCTTTTTACCAAAGCATCAGAATCAAATCCCATAATCCCGCCAATCGTCAATTCATTGATAAGCTTTTTTGCTTCCTTCACAAACTCGCTGTTAGGGTATTCCTTGACAAAAGCCTTGAGGGTACCGAGATTTTTTTTATCTACTGTGTTCCATGCGTTAGATTCGGCTTTAGCAAGTTCGTTTTCTTGTTGTGCCTGCTCCAACTGTGCCTTGAGGGCGCGAACATTGGGACGGAATTGCCCATTAGGGAACTCACGGAGGTAACGATTCGCCGCCTCTATCGTGTTCTCTTTCTGCACCTTTGCCCATTCCTCGGCATCACCACCTTTCAACTTTTGCTCTACCTCACGACGCACTGCGGCAGAGAACTCTCCATCAGTGTCATTGCAAAGCTCGTCGAAGGTAACGATGCCATTTCTTATGTGGGCAACTAACTCGTCAGCCGAATACTGGTCGACGTTCTCCAATATAGTTTCTTTGCTCAGCATATTTATTTATTATTTGGATTATCACCATATTTATTTCTTCCTGGTTCTCCCTTACCGAAGAGTAGAACGAAGGGGTAGAATGGTATCAGTTGAAACCATCCGTTGTGTCCACGATCGTGGCATCTTTTGCAACCTTGCGCCCAGATTAACCATTGTATAGGAATACACATAACTAACCAAAAAATAGCAGCTGCTGGTTCACCAGTTGCGAGGAGTATGTTGCTTAGTATATTCCAAAAGAGAACGAATATCAATGTCCCAGCAAAGCTACCACGTCCGATTCGCCCTTTAAAAGAGAATAGACCATGCTTTTCATCTGAAGAATCCTCTTCTGTTTGAGTAGATTGAGTATTTTCATATTCTGACGCAGTCGCAGAATCGCTCTTGCTCTCCGTTTGAAAATCCTCTGGTTCCGATTCCTCTACAGCAGAAGACACCACTTGGGTATTAGAAGACGTGGCAGGAATAGGAGAGTCTAAGATTTCTTTCACTCTATGCTTCAATAGGGGAGTAAACGCGCCTTCAGTTTCTTTGCTTAGTTCGTACATAGAAACCACACCTGCCCTTACAGCCTCCGCAATCTCTTCGGGAGTGTAAACTTGAAGGTTTTTCAGTAATTGTTTTCTTGTTACCATACTTTAAATGTTTTTAGAATGTTCCACTATAGATATCGTCGTTAGAACTACTCTGCTCTTTACTTTGACTGTCATTTTTATGACTCTTCGTAGGTTTAAGATTAGAACCTCGGTTAAGAAATGGTATTAGCGAGTAATAACCTGAGGCTTTTGTACGTCTTTCTTGCAGATAGTAAGGGAAGAGCAAAAACAGGAAGAGAATGATTCCTGTCCAAACGGTATTTGCTTTTATCCCCGAAGTTTGTTTGTAGGAGTCTTGCAAATTCTTGAGTTCTGCCTTCACTGCACCACAAGAGGATTTGTCCGCATCAAACGACGTAGTATTTTGAGGTTCATTGCTCAATATGGGAGTTGAAACCTCCACAAGTTTCGTATTCCAACCATCAATGGCTTCGGAGATATTTTTGATGTTTCCAATCAAAAAGACATTCCAAATGGAAGCCCCCTGATTGGCGCTTTCAATCCAATCCAACGCTGATTTCTCCAAATCCATTGTGTTCTGCGATTTCAATTGAAGTTGTAATGTTTCGAGGAAAATTTGTTTCGTAGTTGCATCATTATCCCCAGTAAAACCTAATTTCTCATAGGTGCTGAAAACATCCTCACCAGCCTCAGAAGGTGTATCATAAGCATTATTTCGATTGTCAATAGCCCGTTGTAAAGAATTGTCATACGAAGAGATTCTTTTTTCAGCATACTGGTCATAGTCAACGAACATCCGTTTTGATTTTGCGATTGTTGAAGAAAAACTCTGCTCAATGTTTTCTCTTTCGCTGAAGACAGTCCAGAAATGATTGTAAGGAATCATTGCTATAACAAAAAAAATTGGGCAACAACAAATCAAAATTCTCTCTTTAACAATTGCTCTGTCAAAATTTTTGTCTGCGCTTTTACATATTTGTGCGCCAATAAAAGCAATCAAAAGCAAAATGTCTATAAAGGCGACTTTGAATAGAGCAGAACTGAAATTTCCTCCATTTTCGTAACAACTTCCCATAAAAACAATAATGCTTATGAATATCAATGCAACAATTGCAACGATGTGTCCCCAAGAAAACTTGAGGGTTTTATTCCACGAATAAATATTTTCTGACATGGCTATTAATTTTTTGGCAATAGTTTTTCTAATTCTTTTATTTTCTCTTTATGTTCTTCGATTTCTTTTCGAATCTCGTCATAATCGGAATCACCGACATTTGATGGCGGATCTTTCTCTACGATAGGTCTCGAGGAATCGTTGCTTGGACGTTTTCCTCTTCCACTTGGTATTGGTGGCATCGTGCGTTTAGGAGATGCGCTAAAGTCGCCTCTCTTGACACATTCGAGTGCTTCATCGACAAGTACCATCGGAGGAATGTTTCCATACACGTCTGAGCCAGATTTATACAGCACATTTCTCGCTTGCTCGACGGTCAAATCTTTTTTGATAGACTTCATTAGGGCGATAGTTCCCGTTACAATGGGTGCTGCCATACTTGTGCCATCAAAAGACTTAAAATCACCTTTCGGGAATGAACTGTAGATGTCCTTTCCCGGTGCAGAAATGTCTGAACATTCACCATAATTGGTAAAGTCTGTTTGATAAAGATTCTTATCAACGGCAGTAACGGTTATAGATGATGTGCTTCTATTTTCGGGAGGTATACTCGACAGAATATTGTCATTTCCCGCAGCGAACACCAAAATGCAATTTTTCTCTGCAGCGAGAACTGATACTCTATTCCAAAGTTTCTCAAGATTCTTGAAACGTTGCTCTGCAATCTCTTCCTGCTGATCCTCTGGCAATGAGTTTAAGCCTCTGAAACATGGACCAACGGACAAGTTTACGACATCCGCGTCGTGATGAATGGCATACATTGCTCCTGAAACAAGCGCAGAAAGGGGACAACGATTATTGTCAAACACCTGTATGGGTATCAAGATGCTGTTAGGAGCAACACCAGAAGCCCCACTGTCATAGTAATCTGCACTACCAACGGCAATTCCTGCAACATGCGTGCCGTGTCCCGAACCTTGACTCAGTTTGTTATTTTGCGTGAACACGTTATAGGCATCTTCAATCCGACCCCTGAACATCGGATGACCTGCCTCTATGCCATCATCAACAACAGCGACTCTAATCTCAGAAGAACCTTTCGTCGTGTTCCATCCCTGTTTTAAATGAATCGCTTTTAGATGCCAGCCGGGATTTACAGCAGGTCCGCTCTCGTGTCCGTTTATTTCGTAAATTTCCTCATCGAACACTAAGAATTTTTGATCTGGAATCTTTGAGTTGAGCGTCTCCCTTATCTCATCACGTTCCTCCTCTGGAACTTGTATTGTAAGAGATTTCACCTCTTTGTCAAATCCAATGATAGCATATTCATCATCGGGATAGACTTTTTTGAACTCTTGTGCCAAAGCATCAATGTCGCCATCGTCCTCTTCCATAAACAAGAATAAGCGGTTTCCTATCACATCAGGTGTTCCAGGACGACGAACAATCGGCACATCATCTCCATCATCATCAATGATTGGTGCAACTATACCATCTGAATTCGGAAGTTTTCCATCATCACCTGTGATAGGACGAACCGTTCCATTATCATCAACAATACGACCATTGGGTGCTTTGACCGAGTCAATGACTTCTATTTCATCATTGGAAACAATACGATCACATCCTACACAAGAACGTAGGAGAAAAGATAAAAGTCCCAATATCAGCAGAAACAGCAATAACCATAACAGCCATTTCAAACATCCTTTTCCACGAAGCAATTCAGTCAACCAAGCCCAGAATCTTCGATACCAAGGGAGTGTCTCATACTGTGCGACAAAGTTTTTGTCTCCATCAATAAGCATATTGTGAGGGTTAACATTCCACCCCTTGAACGTATATCCTGGTTTTGCGTTCACTTTCGGAATGTCAGAATCTGTCAATGTAGAGTTTTCTGGCCTGTAGAATGTATCTTGACCTTCTATTGTTCCGTGTTTACCAGCATCAAATGAGCATCTATAATATTCTGGCTCTTTCTGCTCAGGTTCATAGGGTTCCTCCGATTCCTCCTTTTTTTGCTCCTTTGGTTCTTCTGATTCAACGGGAGTAACTGGCTGCTCTGCTTTACGTTCTTCTTCCTTATATATCGCCACAAAGTTCAAATCCTTATCTACAACCATTCCTAATGGAGATGGTGACCATCCATCAAATATCCATCCTTCGTCAGCGCAGACGGAAGGTAAGTCTCTTTGAGTAAGGACAAAACCATCAGGTCGCAATATCGCTTTATCTAAGGCAGATTCAAGATGTCCATGAGTTCCAGCATCAAACTTGATCTTGAACTTGTCGCTAAAATCGTATTCGTGAATAACAGAGCCTACAACTTTGTGAATGCGAGTGTCTGGTGTCATACCCCATGCCACCACATAGACTTTGTCGTCGGCACAATAGATATGTTCGTCATAGATATAACGAATTGCGCCAGCAAGGGTCATTAATTCCTCCCCATCGCACGTTTGAATTGCGTTTCGATACGCCTGAATGGTGGCATCTTTAATTCTCTGGTATTTAGACAATTCCGCTCCTTCAAGACTAGTATATTTCCGAGGAGTTTCATTCCATCTATTGATATGCCAACATATTTGGTCTTCCTCTTCTACATATTGAGGAGCCGCCAAGAAGTGCTGAAATTCGGGCGCAACAACCTTTTTGACAACGCTCTGCACACTGTCAAACCTTTTGTACAGTGGGTCATGACCTAAACCTTGGAAATCAGTAAAGTCAGAAACCTCTGTATAGCAAAGTCGCTGTTTTCCTTTGTATGTATAATCTTCCATTACTTGTCTCCTTTATTGTTAAACCATATATAGTTGTTCACACTCTTCCATCAAAGATTTTACTTTCGCATTTTCCACAGGGTCAACGTGTGAAATATCGCTTGCGTAGAGTAAACCTATTGTTACAAGATTCTCCCAACGTTGAAAATTGTCCCAAAGAGGAAGTTTCATCAGGGTGTCCAAACTGACATTGTCAATGTCCGTAGCATCATCAAACGCTGCAAGCGTTACAAGCAACGACTGAGGCTTACGCTGTGCAGCCCATGCTGAAGAATCTAAGTTGACACTAATATGACATTTATTCGCCTTAGCATTAATGGCATCCACATCACTGTCTTTCATGTAGTCTCTACCTACGGAACTAACAAAATTGTTGAGCGTTAACGAGGCGTAATCCGCAATAGCGTTAGGTTGCTCATTAGTGCTGAACACTTTGCAGTATCTATCAATTCTTTCCTCTATGATATCTTTCACATCCAATTTTTTTAGCAATGAAGTTAGCATAAAGACGACCTCGTCTGAGTGTGGAAGCATAACCTCCAACTGCTTCACTTGCTGATGCAGATAGTCATACCAATACTCAATAATATGCTTGGTGACCACCCCTGCAACGGTTGTCAACGTCTTAGTCTCCGCAGAGATAACTTCCTCCACCGAACAGCCTTTTTTCTTTAGGTCTTCTTCTACAAGTTTAATGTCGCAATCATAGTAATCACATAGTTTTTGGATGTTGACTTGCCTGCTATCCGCGACATCAATTCCTGCTATTTTGCGTACAAAATTGACCATGGTGAAGTCCTTGGGTTCTTCCGTATGGCAGATGATGATGTCGTATGCAATATTTCGTAAATCTTCAACTGGAACCATCAACGAGTCAATGATTCTTCCAAAAACCTCTGGCTGAGAACCGACCGAAAAAGTCAAAGAACGTTTGATGTCGCTGGCTATTTGTTTCACTTTCAGATTCTTTGCCTCATTATCATCTGGCTCGAAATAGACTGACAATGCTCTATCCATTTCTTGTTTTATCTTCTGTAGTTCTGCCAAATATTTTTGCCGTCTTGCACCATCAAGATAATCCGAAATAGAATCCAAATTACGAATGATGGCTTTAGAACCATCATTGTTTATTGTTGCGACATCATTCCACGTTTGTAAAGGGTCAGCAAAATGTCTCTTCACAAATTCGTTTCGTAGGAAACTCTCCTTTAAATCATCAAAATATTCAGGATAGTCTGCAAAATGGTGAACTGATTTCTCTTCTGATTTTTGCACACCATCACTGTAACCGTCAAAAACATTATTCTTACCAGACCAGTAAAAGTCTCTCAAAGGGTAAATGTTTTGGAATGGGGTAGTATGGGATTTATCGCTACCAATAGCCCACTCGTCAAGCCAACGATTAGGCTTGATGATTTCAGGGAAAACCGTATCAAAACGATTCCAGTGAGAGGATAATCTATCTTTATTGGTTGCATTATCCGTTTTTGTACGCTCCAGGTCTATGTTGAACTTTGTGGCAATAAAGAACAATGGGGCAATACCATTCGTATTTGCCAACATCTTTGCACGATCTTCTGGAGTAACACCTATATTATCTTCTATCCAGTTATTTACGGTATCACCAATCGTTGCTTCTGCCTTTTGATTGTTATGATGGCAGAACAAAACACTGCTGATTTTCAAAGATCGCGAATACTTGTTGAACAGGTATGCAACCTTTCCTCTTCGCAATACCTTTGGCAGTACGGTGTGTATATCAGCCTCTTTGAACTTTTCTCTGGATCTTGCACCTGGGAAATCGAGAAGGTCGATCTTTTTCAAGAACTTCCTTTCTTTTGCCAATGATGATGGAATTTCAAATGTAAGTTCCGCTATTAATGCAGATAGGTTACCTTTATTGAAATCGTGGGCAATCACATTCCCCTTTGCATCATACACATTTGTATAAATAACGTCTTTGCCAGTGTCTGCCTTTATTCCGCAAACCGTGTCAAGCCAGTCTATCTTCAACAATGTTCCTTTCTCTCTAAGAACAGCATCAAACGGCACATACACTTCTGTGTTGAAATCCAACTTCTTGTATTCATTAATCAACACACTGAAAAGATGACTGATTTCTGTATTCTGATTCCAAAGCAGACTGAAAATATCAACCCACTTATCGTAGGAAACATACTGGATAACAGGGGCTACAATCTTACAGAAATTTGATTGAATGATACCAGATGCCGCATTGCCTATAACATCACGGATATATTCATGAATATCTTTAACGTCATCTTCATCAATATTATTATGTTGTACAACGTGAGCATTCCACAGTCCGCTCATTTGCTCCAGATGGTTATTGATTTCATCATATTTCAAAACACTATCTGGATTAATTTTGATGTCGTTGTAGTAGGAGTCTGTCAACAAAAGAATAATGTCCACTACGGAAAGATTACGTACTTTAACAAATTCTTTCATCGGACTATCATTTTTTTGCAGTGTGAATCTTGTGATAACACCAGTAGACTCTACCTGAGCGTTGTTTCCTCCGCTTGGGTTGATATCGTCTATAAAACTATAAGATTTTCCTCCGTTCGTTATCACAAATGGCTCATCAGGAGACGACAACAAACTGCTCATCAAATAGGATTTCCCTACCTGACTCTCTCCGTATGCCGCGGCAGAACAGTTCTCGTCAAGGGCATTGTAAATCCTTTTCAGTCTGCGTCGAAACTCCTTAAACACATCGTATGGGAAAGAATCCTTGTTGTATTCTTTCGCCCAATAGATGCTCTTTTCAACTAATTCTATATGTTGTTTTATGTCTGCTATCATGTTCTTGAAAGATTAAAAGTCAAACTCTCCAGAATCCAACCAATACCGCTCATCCACGCCCAAACTTTGAATGTGAATTTCAAGATTGCCGTCCATCACATCATTACCATTTTTGTCTACAATGGCTGTTATCGTCAAATTCTCCTTATCGTCAGCGTCTCTATCAATCGTGATTTTGAAAGGCATCCGTTTCTTCAGAACATCAACTGCCTCATTAACCAACGCTATCACTTTAGCGTCCGTCAAACATTCGTTATTCTCCAACAATGCTCGCTTCCGAATCTTGTCAGCCATTTTGTAACGATTGAAATCAATTGAATACAAGGCTCTGCAAGGATAGGTGTCTATGCCTAATTGTCTAACAGTCAATGTCTCGGGGACACTGCTTACCATCAAATCGCCTCTATTCTTCTCTGGTGTAATGAAATACTCAATCGGTTGTCCCTCTCGAGATGCCTCAATATAGTTAACCGTGGATTTCAAATTCTTCTTCAACAAATCAAGATTGATGATGAATTTATTGAGGTTCGAAAACTCTGAAGCATAATGCCCAATCACACCGCCCATCGCAACAATGGTTTTGGCGTTCTTAATATATCCGGTGTTTTCACTGAATGGAAACCAATCTCCAACATAATAGTCATTGAGAACAATAAGTCTATTAGGAGATACTGCGTAATACTTCAAGAAAATATCTCTTATCACTGGCAACGAAGCTGGACGACCAGAAAGTAAAATGACATCGCAAGCGTAAGAGAACATAATTGTTGCCACCTTTTTGAGTAATGGCTCAAACTCCTTTCTTACGACCGATTCAACGGCTTCTCTATTGAACCGCCAAACCAATTTCGTCACATCAATACCTAATCTTTCTTTGAATTCTTCAATAACAGTCTCGTTCGCAGGACATTCTACAAACACATCCTCATATTTGACATTACAATCCTTGCTATTCTGCTTGAGCAACTCCAAAAAATGGCACATCAACGGAACAGAATACTGATTATTAAAGTTCTTGCGAAGAATCCTATCTGCAACAGTTTGACCACAATAATCCTTACCAAAGAAATTCTTGATTCTTTGTCTGTAATCTGGGAAAGATAAATTGCTCAATTCTTTTCTAAATGCACTTTCTTCATCCAACAACATCACATTCTTTACCATTGCGTAAAGAACATCATCACCAGCGAAATAGAAACTATCATAAAATCTCGGATCAGGGGTTATTGTGGTAACATCACCTTTTATATACGAGTATTTACTAATCATAAGGTCACTCGTTCCTGCTCCAATATCCAAAGATCCTACAGTTATGGATGGTTGAACATCACCTTCCTCAACCTTTCCATAAAGATTGAAGAACTCGTTGCTACATCCTTTGTATTTATGACCGACTTCACCGTACATATAGACGAGTTGAGAGCAGGTCGCTTCATCATAATACCAACAGCCATCATCATCTTTCATTGATTTCACTGCAGGTATTACTTCCACCGACTTTCCAGGATTCTCATTATCCGCAGGATTGTCGTAATTGGTGTTCTCCAACAATATCACGGCATCCTTAGCACACTGAACTAACGCCTCTCGCTCTACTTTTGACATTGCAGTAGGACAAGTTACGATGATGCGCCGTATCTTGCGAGGCATTGCAGGTTTGCCAAATCCATATTTGTTTGATCGATGGTCCTCTCCATTCACTTGCGTACGAGCCTGCACCAACATCTCCAAAAAAGAGAATGTCATCAGCGAACGACGCGAATAGTGGTATGTGTTTCCACTCTCACCCGACGGGTCCACACGACCATCTCTTTTCAGTTGGTTGGTAATTCCACGAAGATTGAGGATGTGATCGTCTTTTTCGCCTTTCAACACAAGAAATTTCCACTCCTCTTTGTTCGGACGCCAGTCCCATAAGTAACGCTTCGGACTTGAATAGGTTGACAATGATTCTGTATCATCCGTATCGTTGGTCGCAAGATGAATCAACGTGTTTGCCTCTTTTCCGAGACGCACCAAACTTGGATAAACGAATTGTCGACTATCCTTGATGTTGAAATCTCCGAAATTGACTTTTCGGAACGCCAACCGCATATCAAATGGCTCATTATGCTTATTGATTCTCAGCCCAGCATTGTCCTCACACAGCAAATTTGTGTAATCAGTCAATTCCAACTGTCTGACTTGATTAAAGTTAGAGTTGTCTTCAATAAGTAGCGCCGTGGTTTTGGAATTGCCGATATCAATAACCATATCAACATCTTTGGTTTCGACATCAACATCCTTATATATTTTGACAAGGGGGAACAACTCTTTTTGCACAAAGTAATTTATCAAAAAGGCGTATGTGGCAATATATGACATTCGTCTAACGTTTGCACCTTTTATCTGAGAAACTCTTTGTAAATCAGGATGAACCAAATGAAACAGATACTCATCCACATAACTCCACTTCTTGCCAGACGTGCAGTAATCCATCAAATAGAACTCATTGCTACACAGTTCAAAGTCCATATCGCCCCTAAACTTATCGGGGAACACAGGGCATTCGTCATATTCATCAGTAACCTCGTACTTAGTTCGAGTGTCAAATGCTATAACGGCATCATAATACTTGATACCTTTCTCTTCGTATCGTGGAACTAATTTCAATCTTGACCAGTTCAATGGCCCGAACTTGAACCGCTTTGGGGTCTTCTTGAAAAAATAGGGTAACGGCAACCAAACATTCTCCAAAGCCGAAAGATTACAATCTCTGTCAGCAAAAGTCATGCTGAAAATCTCACCCTTTACACCCTGACAATTAGTGTCATCAATACGCAAAGGCAAAATACCTTCATTTTTCAACTCCGTTACGTCAATCTCTGTAGTTGAGTCTGACAAATAACCGCTTTTGTAAAGTTTGTGCTTATTATAGTAGATACATTCATCGTCTGTTCTAAGTTCATATACAGGATCTAATATCCAATCACCATTAGCAGTATCATACCACTCATGATACCACATCTTAAAATTTTCTTGAGTATTGATACTCAATGGGATGGTGATAATATGAATCCCAGTATTTGCTATAAAAGAGTGTTCGTTCAGCATCGGCTAAGCCCCATATTTTTTAACCGAACGCTCTCCCTAATCGGTAGTTAATAACTCACAATGGATAATAAAAAAAGCGTGGAGAACTTACCTGTTGTCCGTTCCACACACTGAGGCTCTCGCATTGCCTATCAAAGTTGAACAGACAACGTCAGAGCCCACGCCGATATGAAAACCCAAATCGTGCTTTGCGCCTATGCAAGAACATGCTACACCCCATTAGGGCATAACATCTCTTACATAGAACTACACGGGTTTGTTAATCACACCCGGGACATCTACCGTTGCTGAGTTCAAGACTTTGATTGCTGTGAATTTGCGAGATTCCAGTGTGTCTCAAACAAAGCGTCAAGTAAACGCCTTTATATGTCTGCCTCTACCCACCCGACCTCCTTATTTGCAGACTATCCTGCAAAATGGCTCGGCGTGCGCTGAGGCTTATACGATTAGCAAAAATTCACTAATCGCTCATTCGCAAATATACCAATTTTATTGAAGATGAAAATGCTTTGCAAGGAGAAACAAGAAAAATAAATCGTAGTCACAATTTGTCAACGATCATCATTGCGTAATGAGAGGGGAGTTACTCTTCCCCCATCCACTCCCCACACCCTTTCACCTCTATCCTCAATCCTTCTTCCTCAAAACATCCATCTTGCGAGCGAGTGATAATCAAAGCACGCTTTACATCGTGCAGACGGGCAAGTTTCACCAATGCGGACTTCTCATGATCGAGAGTAATGGCGTCGGAGAGGTTATAGGAGACTTGCACGGCTAAGCCCTCTTCGGGAACATAGAAATCAACCTCGAAATCTTTGTTGAAGAAGTAGAGGTCTTGTTTGTATTTCTTGTAGAGGTGGAGGGCCACAATATTCTCCAACAAAGAGGTTTCAGGGTCGGTGAGGAAGATGTTGAGCAGTCCGTTATCGATGAAATAGTGCTTCTTCTTGGTTTCCTTTTCTACAAATTTGGAGGCGAAATTCTCGATTGAGAAAACAAGGCAACTACCTTTCAAATAATTGATAAAGTTGATGATACTTTGGGGGTTGGTCTTAATGCCAGTTGAGTTCACCAAGTTAGCAAAACGGTTGTAGGCGGTGGGCTGCCTGGCATTCTCTGCCAACTTGCGAATGGTCATCCGCAGTGCGTCTTCATTGCGCACGCCGTTGCGCACCACCACATCACTGAAGAAGATTTTTTGAAAGATGCCAGTCAACCACCCACGCTTGTCGACTACGGAGGTTAACTCTGGAAATCCACCAAAATGGAAGTAGAGGTCGAAGAGCCGCTCAACAATGACGGCTTGCTTGCCGAGTTGCCAGTTTTTCTTCAACACCACACCGTTTGCCTCTAAAAATTCTGGAAAAGAGTAGGGGTAAACATCCTTCACCCAGTATCTTCCACCCAAGGTAGTAGCAATGTCTCGGCTCAACATTTTGGCGTTACTTCCAGTGATGTAAACCTGATATTTTTGGTTCGCCAACCGACGAGCGAAATTCTCCCAACCATCCACATTCTGAATCTCATCCAGAAAAAGAATGGGCTGTAAATCGGAAAGGGATTGGTGAACCCGCAATATCAAATCGAGTTCTTCAGCCTTGATGTCTTTGATTCGCTCATCGTCGAAGTTGATGTAGACAAGTTCCTCCAACTGGTGTCCCTCTCGCAACAGTTGTTTCATCCGTTGATAGAGCAGATAGGATTTCCCTGCTTGACGAACACCCACAAACACATAGTTGCCGTGCGGTTCAAACTCTATACGTCGCTCGACAAGGTCAATCCGCTCCAACAGTTCCTGACCTTCAATGATGATTCTTTGTATCGCTTGCTTCTCCATTTCACCTCAATTTTTTCAAATACAAAGATATAAAAACATCCGATTTTATCAATTAGTATTTGATAAAATCGCCGTAAACTTTCAAATAGTAATTGAAAAAAAGAGAGCCACACTCAACAATGCGGCTCTCTTGCTTATCATCAAAAAATCGTTACTCCTTCTGTCTCAACAGGGTGAAGTGGCCAACGTAGGTTTTGGCAATCTCACCGACGCTCACTTCATACCAGTAGTCGGTGGATGGCATCTTATGTCCATTGTAGGTGCCGTCCCAACCGGTGTTGTCTGCGCCAGTGATCTTTGCTAAGAGTTTACCGTAGCGGTCGTAGATCTTGACGGAACTGTTAGCGTATCTCTCCAAGTTCTCAACTCGCCAATTCTCAGACTCTGGAACGAAAGCGATTGGGATGGAGATGTCGTAGACTGGGGTCTCCAAGGTGTAGAGGGTTGAACATCCGATTTCGTTCGAGATGGTGATGTTGTAGGTCTTGCCGTATGAAACAGAGAACTTGTCGTCGGTCGTTACAGCTCTACCATCACCAAAGTTGTAGTAGAGTGGCTGCAAGTCGCTCTCCACCTCCAGCTGATAGTAGCGGATCTCCACCTCTTCGCACGACAGAACTTTTGGTGAAGAGATGACCTCTACATCGGCTTCTGCTTCTGCTTCGCAAAGTCCGTTTTTAACGGTTGCCGTGTAAGTGGTGGTGGTAGTTGGTTTTACAAGGACTGACTTGCCCGATTCGCCTGTTGACCACGAAATCTCGGTATAGTCTTTCAAGCCTTGAATCTTCAGCGTAGCGGAGTCGCCCTCACAAATTTGTTTTCCGTCGAGCGTGATTGAAACTGCCTCGTCGACTTTTACCTGCTCCGTCTTCTCACCTGCTGGACAACCTGCTGCTGAGGTGGCAGTTACCTTATAGGTCGTCGTCTTTTCTGGAATCACATCCATTGACGATGTTCCTTGATCCATCTTCTCGTAGGCTGCATTTCCAACTTTTGAATACCAAACCAAATTGTCTGGTATCTTATAGGTGGCAGTCAACGTTACCGCATCGCCCTCGCAAACCTCATTGGCTGAGGCAGCAAACTCGATTGTTGGAATCTCATCCACTGTGATGGTTACCTCGGCCTCGGCATCCTCGCAGACATCGGCTTCGGCTACCAATTTGTAGGTTGAAGAGACGGTAGGACTGACAGTTACGGACTTGCCCGACAAACTCTCTGTCGCATATTCGGTGCTTGCCGTCTTGCTATACCAAACCGTCTCAACTGGTGAGCCACCGACGGTTGCCGTGATGGTAGCCGATTTGCCTGGACAGATCAACTGCGCTTCGGAGAGGGCAACGGAGACTTGCTCCTCAACTTCAACTTTCACGACATCGGAAAGCACTTGCGGACAAGCACTTGTTGCTGGTGTCTTCAATCGATAGTAGGTGGTCTTCGTCGGTGATTGACTCATCGTAGTAGACAATCCTGAGGTGAACATCGTGAATGTCTTGTTATCCGCAGAACTTTCCCAGTTGACAGACTCTGCCGTGCCGTAATCTGCTGTCAAAGTGATACTTGAACCGTTACAAATCTTCTCGTCCGAAGAGGCGAGCGTCAAGGTTGTTGGCACTTCAACTTCTACAGAAACAGACTTGCTAACTGCCTCACACACATCACCTTTCGCTGTAAACGTGTAAGTGGTAGAAGCAGTTGGAGAAACAGCCTTCGTGGGGGTAGTTGCAATATCTGCGCTACCATCGTTCCATGCAATATTGTCTTTCGCACCTTGTTTGATAGTTGCCGAAAGGTTTATCTCATCGCCCAAACAGATGACTGGTTTCACGCTTGCCAACTCCACCGAAATGGAATCTTCCACGGTAACAGTCTGAGGCTCAGAATAAGTTGCGTCACACACGCCTGTTGCAGCGGATTTCAATCGGTAAGTGGTTGTCTTACTTGGACTTTGCGTCTTCGTAGCAGCCAATCCTTCATCGAAAGTTGTATAGTTTGTGCCATCTGCCGACTCTTCCCAAATCAGAGAGGTGGACTCGCCAAACTCTGCGTTGAGGGTAACATCCGAGCCTTGACAGATCTTAGCGTCAGACAAGGACAAAGTCAAAGCAGCCGTCTTCTCAACTATGACGGAAACATCTTTTGTCTTCTCTGGACAAACCGTTCCCTTTGCCGAGAAGGTGTAGACAACATCATTCTCAGGAATATCTGACAATGTGTAGTCAGTGCCGAACGCTGTACCATCTTTCAACCAACTATGATTGTCGGTGAGACCTTGCTTTTGCGTTGCCGTCAGATTGACTGCATTGCCATAACATACGGCTTCGACCGCACCTGAAATTTCAAAGTCGATAGAATCTTCAACCTCGACTAATACGAAATCAGAACTGCGCACCTGTGGACAAACCTTGTCGCCACGATACTCAATCCAGTACATTGTCGAAGTGGATGGCGTTTGCACTAAGGATGTGGTCAAATCCGTTGAGACATCCGACTGCTTTGCAGCTCCTGTGGTTGGAGATGCCACCCAGACGAGGGAGGTTGCCGTGCCATAGTCTGCCGTCAACGTTACAGACGAGCCTTGACAGATAGCAGACTCAGATGCAGACAACTCCAAGTTGACCATCTTCTGAACTTCCACATTGAACGGGTGATTAATAGCAGGACAAACGGAACTTGTGATCGTCAAATTCAACTCCGCACTCTCGTCATACACTGCGCTGTAGTCTAAATCTGTAGAGACCTCAGTTCCATTTTTCGTCCAAGAGTAGGTGTAGAGTTTACGCTCTTTTTCGGCGATATCAGAGAATGAGAATGCTAAAGTAGAACCTTCGCAAATGGTTTGATCTTCTGGCCATTCAATATTCAAAGGAGTCTCAACGAAAACTTTAATCGTATTTGACCAACTCTGAGGACATCTCAAATTACCTTCCGTTGCCAATCGGAAATAGAGGTTCGACATATCCGACGTTGTCTCAAACGTTTTTGAAGCAACGATTTCATTTGAGAAGTTCGTAAAGTTGACATTATCCGTTGAATATTCCCATCCTAAAATAGTTGGCTCTGTGGTATAGACGGCAGACAAAATGACTTCCTTACCAGCGCAGACACTATCTTTATCGGCTTTAATCGTCAGGTCAGTGAGTTTTTCCAAATAAACATCGATATCATGTTTGTAGGTAGGACATTGACCACTCGTTGCCTGGAAGGTATAAAGCGTACTTTCAGTTGGCGTATCTGTAAACTTCAAAGGATCAGTCTGTGGCACAGCGTCACCAGCCTTCAACCATTCGGCAGAAACATATTCTCCACCTACACTTGTGGCAATGAAATCCAACACCTCACCTTCGCACGCAGGTGTCGGAACATCTGCAAATGTGAAATCAAGAGGCTCGTCCACCGAAATGGTGATCGTGTCGGACGATACCGCAGGACAGCCTCCTTCCGCTACATACAAGAAGTAGGATGTTTCTGAAGTAGGAGAGAGCGATTCCGTCGCACTCTTATCTGTTGCAGTGTAATCTTTCACACTCGTTGCCACACCACCCGTTTGGTAACTCATCAAAGAATAACCATTTGGTGCATCTGCAACAATATCAAATGTTACAGCATCTCCACTACAAACGGCCTCCTTGTCGGAAGTGAGTGTAAGGGTTGCTTTCTTCTCGACTGTGATGGTGAAGTCTGTTTCAACAGAACCACAAATATCAGAGGTGATGGTTTGCTTCAATGCGCAGTTTTCATCGGCTGTGAAGGTCTCCGAGAAATTGGTCGACACCTCAGTTCCGTCTTTCGTCCACGAAGAGGTATGCACGGCAGCGAAGGTTGCACTGTCGGGATCGAACGTGAACGCCAATGGAACTGCTGAACCTTCACAAACGGTGAAGTCTTTTTCCGTCCAATTTGGCACATATTTCTTTTCAACATTCACGGCTATGGATTGTTTCTCAGATGTACAAACGCCATCCGTTGCAGAGAAGTTAACCGTAACAGATGCAGATGCCTCTTCGATGATGTAAGAAGAAGCCTCTCCAGAAGTCTTCGCGCCATTCCAAATATAAACCGTAGGTTTTCCAGTCAGCAACACAGGTCCAATTGAGGTTGACTTGCCCTCGCAGAGATTTTGATCTTCCAACGGTTCAAACGTGATGGCTTCGTAGACATTGATACGAGCATAGAGGGTGTCCATACAAGTATCGTTCGCAGCGATGAACATGTAATCGGTTGAATCGGTTGGCAATACCTCTAATATAGTGGAAGTCTCACCGTCGATAGCCGTCCACGCATCTTGATCGGCAGGAGAAGAGTACCATTGCATTCCGTCGACATTGACCTTATTGGTTTGCTCGACCTTCAACTTGATTTTCTCCGTTGTATTGCTACATATATTAATAGTATCTTCCGAAATGAATGCGAACTCGGCAGGCTTGCAACCTGTCACCTTGCACTTCAAAGCGACAGAGTTAGAGAATCCGAAGACAACACACGGATCATCTGGCGTACCGTTCTTAGCAGCTTGCTCAGCAGCGTCTTGTGTCTCGGCAAAAACTGCACGGTAGTTGATCAACGCCCCCTCAGCATCCTCGTAAGTCTCTGAAGTATTAGAAGAAAGATACTGCCAAGCACCACCGTCAACGGAATATTGCCATGCATAACCAAAGTCGGCATATTCTTTCTTCCACGCTGTTGCATCTGTAACATCGATAGTGTGGATCGGAACTTCATTGCAGTCGAAGTTCATCAACGCTGTTTTACCAGAAGTTTTGTCGATGCCGATTTTGCCTTGTGGAGCAGACTCGGAGCATACCAAAATTTCTAAATTATCAAATCCTAAATGCTTGTAGAAATTTTCTCCAGATGTATTTATGATTTGAAGAGTAACACCACCCGTATAGTCTGTTGACAAAGTGAATGGAACACTGATCCTCGTCCATTTCTCATAATTCTCACTATTTATTTTATAAGGTGTAGAAGCAAGTAATTCTCCACCATCGTCCAACACTCGTGCTTCCATTGTTCCGTCGCCCCATTGGTCGGCAGAATAGAAAACGTATGTGAAGACGAAATTTTTACATTTACAGAACGGACCCGACACCTTCTTCGAGATCATAATATCTCCATTATCTTCATCTGATGCAGTTACCAAATAGGTGTAATAGAATGCGCCATTGACCTCGCCAGAATAATCTGCCATCGCAGAAGGTTTGCTCCAGGAATCCGTCTTGATAGAGTAATCAGGAGCAGAAGTGATGACATACTCGCCACCTTTCATTTCGTTGTTCGGATTTCCGTATTCATAAAAAGTTGCAACCGCCCCATCGTATGAATAGTTTGTCAATGAATCTACTAAACCGAAATCTTCTCTCCAAACGGTTCTTAATCCTTCTTGATAAGTACAATCAGGAGTAGGAGAGACACCAGCCAACGTGTTCGAGATAGAGTAGTAAGCGCAACCATCTTCAGGCGCACCATTTGTTGCAATCTCCAACGCTTGAGACTCGGCAACGGTTTCTGTCGAACCACCCGTGATGATCACACGATAGACAGTCGGGATATCTTTGTTCACCTCAATCTCCACTTTCGTCTTGTTGATACCACTAACATCCATCACGTTCTCCCAAGTCAAACCATCGTCTGTAGATTTTTGCCAAAGGAAATATACCTTATCATATATCTTACTCCAACTCTCCAACACATCGTCTGTCAAAGAGAAGGCAGCCTTGTAGACACAAGCGTCAACTGCGGTCGTACTTCCACTCGCCAACGTGTTGGTCGAGATGACAGGGTCGACAACATCAATATCACCATCATTTCTGAAAAGAGAAATATCATCTATAGCAAAATCGTTGAAGCCACTTCCCCAGTTGACGACCTGCAAGTCTAACACATCACCATCGTTTGCTGTAAACTCGCAAGAGTACATCGACCACTCTCGCTCAGCGTATGCATCAGAAACCGAACCATCGACTCCCCATCCAGTGGCAACCCAAAACGGAATGTCTCCCGTCTTGATGTTTTTGATTTCCTCGTTCGTTTTTGAATTGACAATCTTCAACTCAAGGTTAGCATTTCCTCCAGAGGTCTTACCGTCTTCATCAGGAGTATCATATCCGTAAGAAGTTATACTCGACACATAAATGACAAAACGATACTCTCGACTATCACAAAGATTAAATTCGATTTTCTTAGAGAAAATTGCGTCTCCCTCGCCGACACCAGAGTTTATCACCAACATTGCACCATTCTTGTTGCCCGTGTGGTCACGACCTCCAATAAAGTGTTCAGCCGAAGTTTTACACTCAGCCCAACGATTATATGCCCAGTGCGTACTATTGGTGATTCCATAATATCCATCACTAATAATTCCGCACTTGCCAGCTCCTCCGCTTTCGCAAACGTAAACCCCAACACACTCATCTTTTTGAGTTGTAGAATTCCACTGCATTTGACCATCACACACACGAGTGTTTTCCATAAAACAGTGTTGTGGCACCGTAGAGTTTGGGTCAGGGAAGTCTTTGATGACAGTGTCTTCTGCCACACCGAAATCCTCACGCCACACCAAGTTCCAACTATCTTCTGCACAAAGCATCATAGCGTAACTCAGCAGTATACCTATTATAATACATACTCTTTTCATATCTGGATCAATTGCTTTTCAATTCGTATTAGTATATATGCATAGCGTGTAAAATTAAGAAATTTTTAGAAATATCGGAGAGTAAATGACGTTAATTTTCGCAGATATAACTATATTTGCGGTCGAAGATTTTAACCTGCTTTGTGAGATGTCCTGTTTTGCTCTTCTGCAAAAGAATCTCTTCAGAGCGATAAAGATTTGTGTTTATGTTAGTTAAGACATACGGTGCCGCCGTGCAAGGTATTCACGCTGCCACCATTACCATCGAAGTGAATGTTACTCCCGGTATTCGCTTCTCATTAGTCGGACTGCCCGACAATTGTATCAAAGAGAGTCACGAACGTATGATCTCCGCCCTCGGCGTCTGCGGATTGGAATTTCCTCATTATCAAGTGATTGTCAACATGGCTCCTGCCGATATTCGCAAAGAAGGGGCGGCATACGACCTTCCACTCACCATCGGAATTATGGCTGGTGCAGGGCAAATCAAATATGAAGAACTCTCGCAATACATCATCATGGGCGAACTCTCGTTAGACGGCACTCTGCAACCCATCAAAGGCGCATTACCCATCGCCATCAAGGCACGAGAAGAGGGTTTCAGAGGTTTGATTTTGCCTGCCGAAAATGCCCGAGAAGCAGCCGTCGTCAATAATTTGAATGTGTACGGGGCGAAAAATCTCAAGGAAGTGATTGATTTCTTGAATAAAGTTATAGAGATAGAACCCACTTTCGTAGATACTCGTGCGGAGTTTGCTAAAAATCAAGGACATTTCGACATAGATTTTTCTGATGTGAAAGGTCAAGAGAACGTGAAACGTGCGTTCGAAGTGGCAGCAGCTGGCGGACATAATATCATTCTGATTGGTCCTCCGGGAGCAGGAAAATCGATGTTGGCAAAGCGAATCTCCACCATTCTTCCACCGTTGACGTTGCGTGAAGCGTTGGAAACCACCAAGATACACTCCGTTGCAGGCAAGATTGGCAAAGAGACATCCCTCATGACACAACGGCCCTATCGCAACCCTCACCACACCATTTCCGACGCAGCCCTCTGCGGTGGAGGAGGATTTCCTCAGCCAGGAGAAATCTCGTTGGCACACAATGGAATCTTATTTTTAGACGAGTTGCCGGAGTTCAAACGAACCGTCTTGGAGGTGATGAGACAACCGTTGGAAGACCGTAAAATCACCATTTCGAGGGCGCGATCGACCGTGGAATATCCTGCCAGTTTCATGCTCGTGGCTGCGATGAACCCTTGTCCGTGTGGCTTCTACAACCACCCCACGAGGGAGTGTGTCTGCGCGCCTGGTATGGTGCAACGCTATATGAGCAAGATTTCTGGTCCGCTGCTCGACCGTATTGATATTCAGATTGAGGTCGTCCCTGTGCCGTTCGAGAAACTGTCGGAGTGCGCCCCAGCGGAGTCGAGTGCGGAGATACGTCAGCGAGTGGTAGCAGCTCGCAACATCCAGTTGGAGCGGTTCAAAAACGAACCAGGAGTGCATTGCAATGCCCAGATGAGTTCGCGACTGCTCCACAAATACGCAGTGTTAGACGAGGAAGCCCTCAGTCGCCTCAAAACCGCCATGCTGAAACTCAACCTCTCCGCCCGTGCCTACGACAGGATTCTCAAAGTCAGTCGCACCATAGCCGACTTAGACAACTCCGAGCAGATATTAGCGAAGCACATCAATGAAGCGATCAACTATCGAAATTTGGACCGAGAGGGGTGGGCGGGGTAATATAGCAAATTTTGCATATTACTCAATCGTACACTTTACATTCTTTCAGTGATAATTCTTAACTTTGGGTTGAAATGTACAATCAAACGCTGTGCATCAAACTTAAAGTCAAGAATTATGAGTACAAACGAGACACAACAAGCGTTGGCTTTCGCAGCAATGTGCGTGGATGCCACGGCAGAAGCTGCTGGATGTTCACGGAGAGAGATGTATGACCGCATGAAGGCCGTAGGTATAATACATGGATTGACGACCAAATTAGATGCCTCGCATACCCAAAGTCGAGAACGTGTTGTGCAAGAATTGTTGGAGACTTTGCAACGTTTAGAGAGTGCAAACTACAATAAATAACCATTAACAAAAAATCAATAACCAATGCGAACGATGTACCATGGAGCTCCGCATATAGTCGATGCACCGCTATGTCTTTTAGGACGTGATAATCTCGATTTTGGGAAGGGATTTTACCTCACAGACCTCCGCGAGCAAGCAGTCAGCTGGGCGACTCGTGTTGTAAATATAGGATTGCCACAATGGCTAAACATATATGAATTGGACATGGACTACGTTTTGAAAAATGCAAAAAGTAAAATCTTCATCACATACGATGAAGAGTGGTTACAGTTCATCGTCAATAGCAGGAATGGTGGTCAACCTTGGTTAGGATACGACTATATTGAAGGAGGTATAGCTGATGACCGTGTTATCACAACAATTGAAGATTACTTGAATGGCGATATATCCATGGAATATGCCCTAAAGCGTCTGTCGGAACATCAACCCAACAATCAAGTATGCATTTTGTCGCAAGCATTGCTCGACAATAGTCTGCACTTTTTAAAGGCAGAGCCACTCAATGATTTAGCGAGAAAGGAGGTAAAACTATGCTAAGGCCATCTCAGTTATGGATGAAAATCGGACGAATATGCACTCTTTTGGCAGAGCGACTCAACATCTCACCGGAAAGAGCATTCGACATTTTCCAACGAAGTAAAACGAACGAACTACTCCATGACGAACGTTCCCTCCTCTATCTTATGAGCGAC
>CAVJCT010000055.1:0-43742 GCA_963648205.1 Flexilinea sp. | reverse complement strand
TCCGTTGATAATTAGCAGTTTATGTTTTTAACACTAAAAAAGTGACGAAAACAGGATCAAATTGGGTTCTGGAGCAGACGACGGCACATTCTTAGTCAACGCATATCCTGTTTGCGTTCATTGGACGGATGTCGCCCTCGTATTGTTTACAGTATTGTTTGTAGGACTCGCCGTGGCTTGGTGTCCCACACGTTATATCAAGAACAAATAACTGATTTTCAACAGTTTAGTAGATTTTCAAAGCAAACAAATCATCAAGGACGGATATGACGTTCACCCAACATTTTATCGAAATCTCGCTGAACGTCTTTCAGGTTTTTAATCTCCGTCAGCAGTTCCTGTAATTTGTCCATATCGTTATCAGTCAACGATTTGAGTCTCTCCATACGGTCGTCTATTTCATGCTGTAGCCAGGTGCTTTTGAAATTGTTCAACGCATAAAGCACCTCTTTGCAATACACCTCAGGGTCGTCCATTGAGAGGGCTTTCGCCTTGATGCGACTATTAGAATCCTTGTCGAAAATACGGCTCAATGGGTAGGGATCGGAGATTACTGTGCTTGCCACTTCTACAAACTCCGCATTCACATTCTTCTGGAAAAACTCCTCCGAGGAAATTCCACTCTCCTGGTATCGTTGCCAATACTCATCCAGCATCTGCTGATAAACATTGTTATTCAACACAAAGCCATCGGCATCCAAATCCTCTTTGATATACTGAACGATAGGAACTTCGACATCAACGTCTTCCCCATTTTCAGTCTCACCCTTCATCACAATCGGCATACTACCGAAGCGAACCAAACACTGTATAAGGTCTCGCTCCACATTCTCGCTCCACGATTGCGGTTGCAAATTCGTTGGGGCAGCAGTAGGCTCAGGCTCAATCGACTGCGATTTGGAGATTCGATCTGCCAAATTTGGTCCGGCAGCCTCCTCCAATCGTTTGCGGTTCAGCGCATTGATTCTGTCCAACAAAACAGCCTCTTCCACGCCCAACATATTCGCTGCCGTCTTAGCGTAGATGGAACGTTTTACAGGTTCTGGAATCACCTCGATGGTAGAAGCGACATCCTCCGTCAACTGAGCCATTTTGATGGGGTCTTTCACCGCCTCATCCCAGTAATGTTTTATTTTGAAGACGATATAATCTTGTTCATTCTCCTCCAAATAGCGAATCACTTCAGACGATTCATGTCCTTGTGCGAAAGAGTCTGGATCTTCTGGTTCTGGAAGGACTACCACACGCACGTTCAGTCCCTCTTCCAACAGAAGTTTGCCATTTTTCAGGGCAGCATGCATACCCGCCGCGTCGCCATCATAGAGAAGCGTCACATATTTATCTTCCGAACGTTCCGCATCTGCTGAAGGCAAAATTCTACGCAACTGCTGAATCTGCTGTGTCGTCAGAGCCGTTCCACATGGGGCGACAATGTTCTCAACCCCAGCCTGCATCATCGAAATGACATCACAATAACCCTCAACAATGTAGCATTTTTTCTTTTGTGTAATCGCTTTCTTGGCAAAGAAAAGTCCGAAGAGAACCGTACTTTTATGGTAGATATCCGATTCGGGCGAGTTCTGATATTTTGCCACTTCATCCTTCTTAATGGCTCGTCCACCGAAAGCGATGACACGACCCGAGATGGAGTGAATCGGGAAAATGGCTCGTCCGAAGAAACGGTCTATCTGGTAATTATTGTCCTTAACAATCGTCAAGCCCGTCTTCTCCAAAAAGTCGAGTTTATATCCTTTCGCCAACGCAGCCTTCGTGTACTCATCTCGACGTTCCAAAGCATATCCTAATTGGAACTTTTTGATTGTATCTTCACGAAAACCTCGATGTGCAAAATAAGACATTCCAACGGCTTGTCCCTCGGGAGTCTGCAAATTCTCTATAAAATGCTTGTGCGCCCATTCGGTGAGCGACATGAGCGACTCTCGTTCGTTCTGTTGTTCCTTCTGTTCTTGGGTTAGTTCTTTCTCTTTTATCTCGATATTGAACTTCTTAGCCAAGAATTTCAATGCCTCATAATAAGAGAGATTTTCAACTCCCATGATAAAATTGACCGCATTTCCACCCTTTCCACAACCGAAACACTTGTAGATGTTTTTTGCAGGCGAAACGCTAAACGACGGAGTCTTCTCATCGTGAAACGGACAGTTTCCCCAATAGTTGGCTCCTCGTCTTTTCAGCGACACATAGTCTGATACAACGGATACAATATCCGCCGCATCAAAAATACGATCTACTGTCTGCTGGTCAATCATTTACTTCTTCACGTACGAATCCATGAACTCAATAATCTGGGTTGTCGCTGTATCCGACGCTTCGCTGTTTACAATCCAATTATCAAACAAGGTTCTAAGTTCGCTTAATTCATCAACATACTCAGAAGCCTTCTCCAAATCATTCGTCAAACCATATTTCTGAGCAGCGATACCAAGGAAAAAGCCTGTTTTATAGTCCTCTCCTCTTCCACCTTGATAAGGAGACATAGCAAATACAATGATAGAAGTCTTTGTTAGTTGACCTTTACCTTCTTTCACAGCGCAAGCGTAGTATTGATAGAACGACTCGCCCACCATAATTCCACCTTCCTTTGTATTTGGAACCTCTTCAGCTTCTACTTTATCGGTTGAAACCTCTTCCTCCTCATCATCACACGAAGCCAAACCAAAGTTCAAGCCTGCGACCATCATCACGAGGTATGCTAAAAATCTCAAATGTTTCATACTATTATCTTTTTCAGTTAACAACTGCAAAGTTACAAAATTCAACAACGTCTTCACAAAAGAATCGCTTCCGAGATTATATCCCGAAAGCGACTCTTATAAAGTTTATTATATTTCTTAAGGACCCGATTAAGAGTTTTTAGAAACGTATGAGTTCAACAAATTCAAAAGAGTATCAGTAACGTTTTCTGTAGTTACACCATCTGATTTAAATGTATCAAAAATATTTTTGATTTCATCCAACTCACCTACATGCTCTGCAGCCTTATCCAAGTTGTCTGTGTAACCAAACTTCTGAGCAGCAACACCAACCCAGAAACCTGACTGATAACCAGTAGTATTCTTGTTGGTTGCATACGTCAAAGCGTATGTTGCGGCAACAAGTGACTTTGCTTGAGTAGTCTCAGCTTCTTCGTATGCCTTGTAGAAAGCCTCACCAGCAGCAACTGCTGTTGAATTGTACTTTTCTGAAATTGAAGTGTCTGATGTTGAATCGTCATCATCGTCGTCACCACAAGATGCAAAACCAAAGCTCAAACCGGCAACCATCATCATGAGGAATGCCAAAAATTTAAAATGCTTCATTTCCTTTTTTAGTTTTAATTATTAATTGATTGTTAACTATTTTTCTTATCCTACGACTGCCAACGTAGCCACGCTCACTTTCACACCTTCCACTTTCTCGATGGGCAAAATGCAAGCCTCAACCGTCGAACCTGTCGTCATCACATCGTCAATCACGAGCAATTGCTTGCCTCGTATCTTCGATTCATCCACCAACTGAAAGATTCCCTTCACATTCTCCCATCGTTCATACGCTCCTTTGCGGGTCTGCGTCGAATTCTCCACTGTTCGCACCAGAACGTCTGTCCAAACGGGAATACCCAACGCCTCACCAATGCCCTTCGCAATCCATTCACTTTGGTTGTACCCTCTCAGCTTGAACTTATTCGGGTGCAAAGGGACTGGAATCAAAGCGTCCATCTTCTGAAACCGTGTGCCACGCAACCGTGCGCCTAACATTCGTCCCATCCGATAACCTAACGCTTTACCTCCTTTATACTTGATATGGTGCAGGATATGTTGTGAAACCGTCTCTTTCTCATACCGCAAGAGAGCCGTTGCCCCCTCGACTTCCACTCGTCCATCAAAACGCTCCGCAATCGCTCGTCCACTCGTCATAATCGTCTCTGGCACGAAAGGAAGTTCCATCTCGCAAGCCATACATAAGTCCGTTTCATTCCTACTCAGAGCCTTTCCACAACAAATGCATGTTCGAGGATAAAACATTGAAAGAAAGTCTGATAAAACTCCACTCACAAACGTTCTCACTCGCTTGAAACGACCTTGCCGTTTCTCTGCATTGTCAGGATAATTCTTCATAGCAAAACCAAAACTTAGTATAACTTAACTGTGCAAAAATAAAATTTCTCTTCAATTTTCGTACAAAAAAAGAAGACTTTTCCGTCAGTTTCAACGAAAAGGTCTTCTTCTAAATATGCTTACAAATTTTTCGGTTCTTATAAAAATTGGGGAATCAAAAACAATTTCCGAAACAATAATTAATACTCTGTTTTATCGGTTTTTTCTTCCCATTTCTTGAAGACTTTCAAAGCCTTGTCTCTCATCATCTGCACTCTTGGCATACTGCGATACTCAGGAGCTTTGGCAATCTCATCGTAGATAAACTGATCATCGAAGTCGATGGCTTTAGCATCTTCTTTCTGATTGGCGTAATAGTACTTGTCGATATGCGCCCAGTACATTGACGAGAGGCACATCGGGCAAGGCTCGCACGAAGCGTACAACTCGCAACCTGAAAGGTCGAACGTGCCTAATTTTTGACAGGCTTCACGAATCGCCATCACCTCAGCGTGGGCAGTTGGATCATTGTTCAAGGTAACCTGATTGTGCGATTTTGCCACAATCTCGCCATCTTTCACAATCACCGCACCAAAAGGGCCTCCACCTTTCTTCACACTTTCCTCGGAAAGGTCGATTGCCAACTGCATATAATATTCTTTCTTGTTTTCTTCCATAAGCAAAATGTTCGAGGGTTATTTCTCTGGTTTCACATCCGTCTCATCCAAATACTTTCCTGCTTCGGCATTCTTCTTGATTTTCGTCAACGCATCAATGGTGTATTCCACATCATCCAACGTGTGCATTGGGGTCGGAATCAAGCGAATCATCAACTTGCCTTCTGCAATATATGGGTAGAGAATGTTCATACAGAATATTCCATAATTCTCTCTCAAATCTGTCATCATGTGAACTGCCTCATGGACGTTCGACATAGACATATAAACCGGTGTAACCGTCGATGTGGTATTACCGATATTCAACCCAGCTGCGCGCAAACCGCTTTGCAGCGCATCTTTAATGACATTGAGTTTTTCCAACATCTCTGGATGTGCGATGATATAGTCTAATCGGTTGATGGCACTGGCAGTAAGGGCAGCAGGCAGCGCCTCCGAGAAGGTCTGCGAACGCATGTTGTAGCGAAGATAGTTGATTAATTCTTCATCACCTACAACAAAGCCACCGGTGATACTCATCGCCTTACCGAATGTTCCAACCATCAGATCGACACCATCTTGCACCCCGTAATAGTCTGCCACACCAATACGGTTCGGACCAATCGTACCGAAACCATGCGCATCCTCGACAATCAAAAGGAAATCATACTTTTCTTTGAGTGCGACGATTTTATCCAACGGAGCAAACTCGCCCGTAACGCCAATCACACCTTCTGTTACGAATAGCACTCCGCCATCTTTCTCCTTAGCCAATTCGCAAGCTTTTGCCACCTGCTCTTCGATAGCGTCAATGTCATTTTTCACATAGATGAAACGACGATTAGCGTGCAGACGAATACCATCTTGAATGCTAGAATGCACATCGTGACTATAGACAACGGTATCATTTTTGCAACACAACGAGTCGATTACAGAAATCATTCCTTGATAGAACGAGTTGAGGACGAAGCAATCCTGTTTCTGCGTGAACTCTGCCAATTTAGCCTCCAACTCCTCGTGAAGGGTCGTCTCACCCGTCATCAAGCGTGAACCCATAGGCATAGAAAAGCCATATTGGGCGGCCAAATCAGCCTCTTTAGCCTTTATTTCTGGATTGTTTGCCAATCCGTAATAATTATTGATGCTCCAATTCAATACATTTTTGCCACGAAACTGCATGTGAGGACCTAATTCGCCCTCTAATTTCGGGAACATAAAATAGCCATGAGCCAATTTGCTCCACTGACCCAAAACACCGAGATTATTCAATACTCTCTCTCTGATTTTCATCCTCTGTAAAGTTTAGTTCGTTATAGCATTAATCAAACAAGTCTGCATCTGGAGTCTCCTCTGCGGCTACACCTTCAGTGCTACTACTCTTCTTGCAATCATACTGTTGCGAGAGAATAAACGGTTCTGTGCGTGAGTAACCGATAGTAGAATCATTGTAGACTCCATTCATATAATAACCCCAGATTGGCAAGGCCGTAGATGATCCTTGTCCATTTCTGATATTGTCAAAGTGAATATCACGATCTTCACCACCAACCCAAACTCCCGTGATGAGGTTTGGCACAACGCCCATAAACCAACCATCGGAATTGTTTTGCGTGGTTCCCGTCTTACCGGCGACTTGCGTCTCCCAACCGATACTGTAGTCATAGCGTTTCGTATGAAGACGAAGACCTGTACCGCCACTGATTACACTCTTCAACAGCACAATCATCTTCTCTGCCGTCTCTGCACTGAAAATCTCATGCATACGAGGGACAAAAGTGGCAATGATATTTCCGTTATTGTCCTCAATACGGGTTACATAGAGAGGCTCTGTTTGGATTCCTTTATTGGCAAACGCCGTATATGCCGCAACCATTTCACAGACTGAAACATCGGCAATACCCAAACACAGGGATGGAACAGGGTCAATGTAGTTTTTCAATCCGAAAGAGTGTAGCAATGCCACGAAACGTTCTGGTCCGAGTTGCTTAATCAAATAAGCTGAAATCCAGTTGTTTGAAGTCTGCAATCCTCTCTTCAGCGTAATCATCTTGCCCTCTTCTTCTTTACCCTCTTTTCCGTAAGGGACATTTCTTGGTTGCCAAATTTCACCACTTGGCAACAAGATTTGAGGCTGAATATTAGGGACTTCATCGCAAGGAGACATTCCATCCTCCATAGCCAACGCATACAAATATGGTTTTATTGTGGAACCCACCTGACGACGACCCACACTTGCCATATCATATTGGAAGAAATTGTAATTTGGTCCGCCGACGTATGCCTTCACATGTCCGTTAAACGGATCGATAGACATCATACCACAGCGAAGGAATGCTTTCGTATAGCGAATAGAGTCGTATGGCGACATCACCGTATCTTTCGAACCTTCTTTCCAATCGAAAACCGTCACCTGAGTTGGAGTCTTGAAATTCTCCATAATCTCCTTCTCTGAAAGACCTTCACGTTTCAAGCCATAGTATCTTTCACTTTGACGAATGGATCTCATCAAAATAGAGTCGACCTGAGCTTGTGTTGACGTTGTAGAGAATGGCGCTTTTTTGTTTTTCGCCAAGTCATTTTCTTTAAAGAAAAGTGGCTGCAAATACTCGCTCAAATATTTCTCACAAGCATTTTCGGCACATTGTTGCATACGCGAATCAATCGTCGTGTAGACCTTCAAACCATCTGTGTAAAGGTCGTATGGCGTACCGTCAGGCTTCAAATTTTTATTACACCAACCGTAAAGCGGATCTTCTGCCCATGCTAAAGAATCCTCATAATATTTTTGGTGCATCCATTTCGGATACTTTGCAGGATCGGGTTCCTTGGCAGTCATCATAATACGAAGACGCTCACGGAAATACGGTGCGAGACCTAATTTATGATCCACCTTTTGATAGTTCAAAGTGATTTCCAATGCTGACAAAGAATCATATTCTGCCTTGGTAATCTTATTGTTCGACATCATCTGAGAGAGAACGACATTACGACGCTCCAAGCCTGCTTTCTTGGTACGCTCTCTAACAGGGTTGTATTTCGTTGGATTCTGCAACATACCCACCAAAAGGGCAGCCTCCTCCTTGTTCAAAT
Source organism: Flexilinea sp. (assembly GCA_963648205.1). Lineage (GTDB taxonomy): Bacteria > Bacteroidota > Bacteroidia > Bacteroidales > Paludibacteraceae > UBA1181. The sequence continues at coordinate 35,899 of CAVJCT010000055.1, read as the reverse complement.
CCTTTGGTGTTTTATTGAAATAGATCTGAGCGGCAGACTTGATTCCGACGGCATTGTTCAAGAAATCAAACTTGTTGAAATACATAGTGATGATTTCCTCCTTGGTGTAGTATTTCTCCAATTTAACGGCAATCACCCACTCCGTCAACTTCTGATAAGCACGCTCAAATTTGCTCTTCGCATAACTTTCCGTGAAAAGCAACTTTGCCAACTGCTGAGAAATGGTACTTCCACCTCCCTTGCTTTGACCCATCAAAAGTGTCTTAAATCCGACACGGAACAAAGCACGACCGTCAATACCTGAATGCTCATAATAACGCTCATCCTCGGTAGAAATCAGCGCGTCCACCAAGTAAGGCGACAATTCATCGTATTTTGTATAAACACGATTTTCCTGACTCTTGAAGAATCGTCCAATCACCTTCATATCGGAGGAGTAAATCTCCGTAGCGTATTTATTACGCGGATTCTGCAACTCTTCAATCGGAGGAAGATAGCCTATCTTACCATCACTGATCATTCTAAACAACACGAAAACAGACACTACTCCAATGAAGAATAGTATCCACAGACCAATCAGTATTTTTACGCCTATACTTAACTTGCCACTATTATTCGCCATCTTAACAATTCCTTTATTTAATAAGAGTATATCTCTTGTTAAAGTCAAACATTTAAAGTTCACAAAAGTAAGAAAAATATCATACTTTTGCCAATCGAAAAGAATCAAAATGAGTTCAGTCAATTTATCAGTCTACTCCAGCGTTATGAAAGTCATTCTACGCTTAATCCACTCTCCGCACGAAGAGTGGGAAGCAATCGTAGAAAGAAGCAAAGACACTGACGACGTTAGAAGAGACTTTTTCTTCCCTTGCCTGACGATTGTCATAGTTGTCTCTATCCTGTCGTCTATTATCCACTATCACTGGTCGGAAATGATTTATTTCACCCAGTTTATGCAGTTCATGGGCAGAAATTTGCTGATCCTCTTTGCGACACTTTTCTTCGGTGTCATAACTACCTCATTCTGCCTTAGTTGGGTGGTAAAACGAAGAAGGTTTGACGTGGAAGAAGAGGCATTTCCTCGCTGCTTCACGCTGGCAGTCTACGCTTCATCGATTATGTGGATGCTCATGCTGGTGGAGAATCTGATTCCTTCCCTATTCTTCCTCCCCGTTCTCAACCTCTACGTTGTTTATGTGGTGTGGGTCGGACTTCCAATTCTCTTTCCTTCCATCTCTATGGATGAGACGAAACAATACTGGATGACTTTAATCGCAATCTTATTATTGATTCTTATTCCTATGGGTGTTAACAAAGTGATAAAGTTTTTAATCAGTTGACATTCAATAAGATAAACTATAGAATAATAATTTATTATGGAAAAACAAAAATTAAAAAACGATATTCTCATTCGTAATAAAAGGGCAACGTTCGACTATGAGTTGATTGACACCTATCAAGCCGGCATCGTCCTGGTCGGCACGGAAATCAAGTCTATTCGTCTCGGCAAAGCAAGTTTGGTGGACACGTTCTGCTTCTTCATCGATGGTGAACTCTGGGTGAAGAATATGAACATCTCAGAATATTTCTACGGAACATACAACAACCATTTGCCTCGTCGCGACCGAAAATTGTTGCTTACAAAACGCGAATTGGACAAAATCCGTCGTCAAACAAAAGATACTGGATTCACCGTTGTTCCAACCAAACTCTACATCAACGCCAAAGGATTGGCTAAGGTGGAAGTGGCAGTTGCAAAGGGTAAGAAACAGTACGACAAACGTGAATCGCTCAAAGAAAAGGACGATAAACGTCAGATGGATCGAGCTATGAAATTTTAAGACAATATACTGTAAAACAATGTTTTACACATTTTATAGTCGTATTTTCAGGAGAAATTATTCATATCATAATGGGAAACATTGAAATTCAACTTTCTAACGTAACACCAAGAATTTATGGTGTTGACTTTCCACAACCTATCAACTGGACAATCAGAGAAGGCGAACAATGGTGCGTCATCGGACCTAACGGAGCTGGCAAAACAATGCTGGCAGATTTACTTTGCGGCAAATACGCGGTGAAGAGTGGTACGATCGACTACGCTTTCTGGACTGACGAATATAGAAAAACGACGACCAAAACGTACGCTTCTGCAGCAATTCGCAAAGTGTGCTTCGAGTCTGCTTACTTGTTGTCCGACTATAAAAATATGTACTATCAGCAACGTTTCAGTTCGACAGAGAACGAAGACTGTCCGACAGTGCAGACGATGGTGGAGAATGAGAAAGACCAAGAATATGTGCAGTGGCTTTGCAAGAAGATGCACGTAGACAAGTTGTTTCACAAGCACCTCATTATGCTCTCTTCAGGCGAGTTGCGCCGACTGCTGATTGTTTTGGCATTGGCATCTCGTCCTCGTATCATCATCTTCGACAACCCTTTCATCGGATTGGACGTTGAGATGAGAGCCGAATTAGAGACTTTCTTCTTGGAATTAGCAGAGATTCAGCAAATGATTTTCCTTGTCCCTGCGACCAACGAGATTCCGCAAGTGGCAAATCGAATCATGAAAGCGGATGGTTTGAAATATGAGGATGCTGGAACTCCAGCTGATTTCGCAGAGAAATACGGTAACTGGTTAAAGCCAAGCGACCATTACGATATAGAAGAGTTTCCTTCAGCAGTTGCCGACGTGGTAAAACCATGCGAGTATGTGCTGAAAATGAAGAATTTGAATGTATCTTACAATGTTTCTGACAAAACCGTGCAACTCTACCGCAACCTCAACTGGGAGATTCGCAGAGGTGAGAAATGGGCTTTGATTGGCAAAAACGGTTCTGGAAAATCTACCCTCCTCAGTTTATTGGCAGCAGATAATCCGAAAGCTTACTCGCTCGACATCACAATCTTCGACAAGAAACGTGGCACGGGAGAAAGCATTTGGGACATCAAAAAACCAATCGGCTATATCTCGTCCGAGATGCACCTTTATTTTCAAGAGAATCAAAGTTGCCTCAAAATCGTTAGTTCAGGTTTGTTCGACACGATTGGATTGTTCAGAAGTTGCTCCGAAGAACAGGAAGCTCGCGCATTGGCTTGGATGAAATTGATGGGCATCGACCATTTGAAAGATCAGTCTTACTTGAAAATCTCAAACGGTGAACAGCGTCTCATCTTGTTGGCTCGTACTTTTGTGAAGAATCCTGATCTTCTGATTTTGGACGAGCCTCTTCACGGATTAGACCTCGACCACAAGAAGAAATGCAGAGCCATCATCGAAAAATTCTGCGAACAACCAGGCAAAACGATGATCTATGTAACCCACAGACGAGAGGAAATTCCAAGTTGCGTGGACAATTTTTTTGAATTGAAGAAAGAGGAGTAATTCAGACCTCATTCGTCATAACACTCAGATTGGTCGGCAAGATTGCGATTGTGAACAGACTGTATGTGTTCCGCTGAGGTCTCTTCAATCGCATCTTCATGACCCGTCAACGCTGCAAAAGACGAAAACTGCGCAGCCCTCGCCTCCATCGTCATCTGAGGATGGCGTGTGGAAACGTGATGTGGAAGATTGATAATATCACTGTATAGTTTTTCCGATTCTGTCTGTTTTTCTGGTTCGCTCATAGTTTCACTTTTTTATGCTTTATGACCACCAATCTGCTGATTGCGATCTTTTGCCGTTGCACCATCCATAAAACTCAACCCCTTCAAGATAGAGTTTTTACCATATTTATGCTTAATGTCTAAAATGGTCTGTTGCATTCTACGCTCCTTTTCATTCTCCTGATTTCGCAATTTTTCCTCTTCTCTCAACTTGTCATAATCTACGAAAAGTTCCAATTGCACGGCTTCCTTCCGTCGATTCTTCAGATAAAACTCAGGGACAACATGATTGCTCGCCAAATTGATTCGCCGAACCAATAACGAACGGTCTATAATCTGCTCAAACAGTTTTTCTACCGCCTGAGATATGGTTTTTGAGGAAGATGAAAACTCCATTAAATTGACCGTTCCCTGCGCTGGCTTTGGCACTTTCCTTCCATAATAATCATAATAGACTTCTCCATGATACTGCTCGGCTATCTCTGGCTTCGTCAAACTCTCCGTATCATAGCCAATGCTCAGCACTAACTGATTGGTTACCAGCCCTTTCTCCAACAAAGTCATTGCAGCCGCATCTGCCATCTCCAAAACCACAACCCTCGTCTTCTTATAATCATACGGACAATGCAACACCTGCCCACTGCTCAGTGAGTTAGTTTCTGGTCGATAGGCTTTTATCTTGTCAATCGTACAAGGTTCCCATCCCCACGCATGGTCAATCAGCAACTCCGCATTGATTCCGAACATTTTGTACAAAATCTCCTCATGGTGTACAGAACATCTGGCAATCTCTCCCATCGTCGTGATTCCGATTGAAGCCAAGCGTCGTGCAGTACCACCGCCTAATCGCCAAAAATCCGTCAACGGCGTGTGATTCCACAAGGTTTTACGATACGACATTTCATCCAACTCGGCAATTCTGACCCCATCTTTGTCCGCAGGGATATGCTTGGCGACAATGTCCATCGCAATTTTGCACAAAAACAAATTCGTGCCAATGCCCGCAGTTGCCGTGATTCCCGTCTGCTTCAGCACATCTTGTATCATCTTCATAGCCAACTCGTGCGCCGTCATCTTATAGGTTTTCAGATAATTGGTCGCATCAATGAAAACCTCATCAATGGAATAGACGTGCATATCCTCCGCCGAAACATAGTTCAAGTAAATGCCGTAGATTCGTGTACTATAATCAATGTAATACGACATTCGTGGGGGCGCAATGATAAAATCTACCGCATATTCTGGATGGGCATTCAACTCTTCATCATAGACTGATTTTCCACGCAATCCTCCTAATGGTCGTCCTCGCTGATTGTTGATGTCGCGCACCTTCTGCTTCACCTCAAACAATCTCGGTCTTCCTGGAACTCCCCTCGCCTTCAACGCCGGAGTAACTGCCAAACAGATGGTTTTGTCCGTTCGACTCTCATCTGCCACCACCAAGTTGGTCGTCAGCGGATTGAGTCCCCTTTCAACACACTCAACAGAGGCAAAGAATGATTTTAAATCTATGGCAATATACGAGCGTTCCATTTCTATTTTTTCTTTTCACAAATGTAAATGTTTTCATTAAAAATCAGAAAGCGATGATGCTCAAGAAGAAACATCATCGCTTGTAACTCATTTATAGTCAATCAATTGCAAAATCAAATTTATAAGAATTCGATTTTACGACTATTCTTTTTTATTTTTTTCAAAGATTAATGGTGGAACAATCTGACGCCAGTGAAGGTCATTGCGATATCATATTTATCGCAAGTCTCAATAACATTGTCATCACGAACCGAACCTCCTGGTTGAGCGATAAACTTCACACCACTCTTATGAGCACGCTCGATATTGTCGCCAAATGGGAAGAACGCATCTGAACCCAAAGCCACGTTATCCAACTTCTTCAACCACTCTTTCTTCTCCTCGCGAGTGATAGGTTCTGGCTTCTCAGTGAAGAACTGCTCCCATGTTCCATCTGCCAAAACATCCATATAATCGTCAGAGATGTAAACGTCGATAGTGTTATCGCGGTCTGCACGACGGATTCCTGGCTTGAATGGAAGATTCATCACCTTTGGATTTTGACGCAAGAACCAGATATCAGCCTTGTTTCCTGCCAAACGCGTACAATGGATACGAGATTGCTGTCCTGCACCGATACCGATTGCCTGACCATCCTTCGCATAGCAAACAGAGTTAGACTGAGTGTATTTCAAAGTGATGAGGGCAATCAACAAATCACGCTTTGCATCAGCAGTAAGGGTCTTGTTCTTGGTAGGGAACTCCTTGAACAAAGACTCGTCGATCTTGATTTCATTACGACCTTGCTCAAAAGTGATTCCATACACTTGCTTGCGCTCAACTGGCTCAGGCTTATAAGATGGGTCAATTTGAATCACATTGTAAGTTCCCTTACGTTTGCTCTTCAAAATCTCCAATGCCTTGTCTGTGTAACCTGGAGCGATTACACCATCAGAAACCTCACGGTGGATCAATGTTGCAGTCTCCTCATCACAAACCTCTGAAAGAGCGATGAAGTCACCGTATGATGACATACGATCTGCACCTCTCGCACGAGCGTATGCAGTAGCCAATGGAGAAAGTTTCACATCGTCTACAAAATAGATCTTCTTCAAAGTATCAGACATTTCCACTGCTACAGCAGCACCTGCAGGACTGACATGCTTGAAAGAAGTTGCAGCAGGGAGTCCTGTTGCCTCTTTAAGTTCGCGCACCAACTGCCAACTGTTGAAAGCATCCAAGAAATTGATATATCCGGGACGACCATTCAACACTTGAATTGGAAGTTCGCTACCATCTTGCATAAAGATACGAGATGGTTTTTGGTTGGGATTACACCCATACTTTAAAGCTAATTCGTTTGCCATATTTATAAAAAACATCTATAATCTATCGCGAATAATATTCCTCTACAAGATACAAACCATATTCATCCTCGGCTGTGTATTGTAGAATCATATTCCAATGAGAGTATGAATAGATGGTATAATAGTAGTCGCCATCTTCCGTAGAAATGCAAAGTTCATTGTAATTACTATGCCAACGACCTTCAAACCAATCTTCATAAACTCTTCCGAAACGACCAACCGTTGTAGTCATTATCGAGACATCGCCGTTATAAAAGAACTTCATAGCCGACTCACCGTAACTGGCTGTCGTCACCTGACTTCTATCAAAACGACTTGTACCATCGTATGTTACCGTTTTCTCCAACTGCCATGGATTTCCTACCAAGCAGTCTTCAAAATCGTCCTCCGTATAGTCACAACCGCAAAAAGACACAACCGCGAAAAGGAGAACGATGATATGCCTTAAATTTATGTTTTTCATATACCAATGTATTTTTAAAGTAAACAATCTTTAAAGACAAAGTTATAAAATAAACAACAAAAAAGGAGGAACCAAAGGCTCCTCCTTTAAAAATATCTGAAAAAAGATTACTCTTGATCCAAAGTGATACGCTTGAAAGCAGTAGCAGTCAAACCTTTAACCGCGCTGTCCATGTATTGAGCAACAGAGATCTTCTGGTCTTTAACGAATGGTTGTTCAACGAGAGTAGACTCCTTGAAGAACTTAGCGATACGACCTTTAACAATGTTCTCAATCATCTGAGCAGGAAGGTTAGCAGCCTTTTCAGCAGCTACTTGCTCCTTGATCTGACGAGCCTTAGCAGCGTCGTCAGCAGTAAGCCATCCCTTAGCCATGTTAGACTCGATGTGTTCCTCAGAGTCAACGTGTGCAGGGTTGATACCAGCCTTCTTCAAAGCTACCTCAACAGCCTTAGCAACTTGATCTTGCTTAGTCTTCTCGATAGCAACTTCTTTTTCTCTTTCAATAACCTCAGCAGGTACGCTAGCCTCGTCTACAGCTACTGGAGCCATAGCAGCTACTTGCATTGCAACGTCCTTGTAAACCTGAGCGTCTACGCCAGCCTTGTTGAAAGCAACGACAGCAGCCAAACGGTTTCCTGGGTGAATGTATGCATAAGTAGCCTCGCCACTAACAAACTCGTACATACCCAACTCCATCTTTTCACCAGTGATACCAGAACGGTCGGTGATGAGTTGTTGAATAGTTGAGTTGCCGATTGTAGCGTTGAGCAAATCGTTAACATTTGCAGGTTTCAACTCCATAGCCTTATCCAAGATTTGTTGAGTAAGAGCAACGAAGTCTGCATTTGAAGCAACGAAGTCTGTCTCACACTTCAAAGCGAGAGCGGCAGCGAAACCGTCCTTAGCAGCAGCGAGTACACAACCCTCTGAAGCCTCACGGTCACTTCTCTTAGCAGCAATTGCTTGACCTTTCTTGCGGATAATCTCAACTGCTTTCTCGAAATCTCCCTCTGCTTCAGTGAGAGCCTTCTTGCAGTCCATCATACCAGCACCAGTCATTGTACGCAACTTGCTGATATCAGCCATTGTAACAGCCATATTATGAGAAAATTAAATCGTTAATAATTAGGTTTTGAAAAATTACTCCTCTGAAGTTTCGAACTTGCTAGCAACTCTTGCGTTAACAGCCTCGCTGTCGATAGCAGCCTTCTCCTTCTTAGCAGCAGACTTTTGAGATTTCTTCTCCTCTACTGCCTCATTCTCCTCTTTCTCTACCTTTCTCTCATCCAAACCTTCCTTGATTGCACCGAAGATAGCAGACAAGATAACGTCTACTGACTTAGTTGCATCGTCGTTAGCTGGGATTACGAAATCAACGTCATTAGGGTTAGAGTTAGTATCAACGATACCGTAAACTGGAATACCCAACTTCTTAGCCTCTTTAACAGCGATGTTCTCTTTAGTTACATCAACTACGAAAAGAGCAGCTGGAAGACGAGTCATATCAGCGATACTACCCAAGTTCTTCTCCAACTTAGCACGTTGGCGAGATACTTGGAGTTTCTCTCTCTTTGAGAGGTTGTCGTAAGTACCATCGTTTGTCAATCTATCGATAAGAGCCATCTTCTTAACAGCCTTACGGATAGTTGGGAAGTTAGTCAACATACCACCAGCCCAACGCTCTGTAACGAATGGCATAGCAGCCTCTGAAGCCTTGTCTGCAACGACTTGCTTTGCTTGTTTCTTAGTTGCAACAAAAAGAATCTTCTTGCCCGATTTTGCAACTTGTTTCAAAGCAGCAGCAGCCTCATCGATTTTAACTACAGTCTTGTGAAGATCAATAATATGGATACCATTACGCTCCATGAAGATATATGGAGCCATTGCAGGGTTCCACTTTCTTTTCAAGTGGCCGAAGTGACATCCAGCCTCTAATAATTCATCAAAATTAGTTCTTGACATTGTTTTTTTCTTTTTTCGTTTACATTCTTGTTTTAATCAATCATCCAGTAGTTCGATACAACGGTTTTTGCACGTTTTCTAAGAAAAGAAGTCTGAATGATTTAGATACTAAACGTTCTCCTAAATAGTCCGCATAACACGTTATGCAACCATTCCAAGAACTAACGTTTACTGAATTGGAATTTCCTTCTTGCTTTTGGACGTCCTGGCTTCTTACGCTCAACCTCACGAGCATCACGAGTCAAGAAACCTTCCTTCTTCAAAGCCGTCTTGTTCTCTGCGTCAACCTTAACGAGAGCACGAGCAATAGCCAATCTGAGAGCCTCAGCTTGTCCAGTGTATCCACCACCATCAAGATTTGCTTTGATGTTGAACTTGTCAGCAACGCTCAAGTGTGCTAAAGGTTGCTTAACAACATATTGTAAAATGTCAGAAGGGAAGTAAGTTTTTAAATCTTTACCGTTGATGACGATCTCGCCATTTCCTTCGCTCAAGTACACGCGTGCTACAGCGGACTTTCTTCTACCGATTGCATTAAATACTTCCATGGCCATTACTTAATTGAGTTTAAATCGAGTTTCTTAGGTTGTTGAGCCTCTTGCTTGTGTTCTGCACCGTCGTATACATAGAGGTTTTTCAAGATAGCATCGCCAAGACGGTTCTTAGGCAACATTCCTTTAACCACCTTCTTGATCAATCTTTCAGGACTCTTTGCTAACAAATCACCTGGAGTGAATTGTCTTTGACCTCCTGGATAACCAGTAAATCTTAAATAAATACGATCTGTTGCTTTGTTGCCAGTGATTTTCACCTTGGCAGCATTGATAATGATAACATTATCACCACAATCAACATGAGGAGTGAAGTTTGGTTTGTACTTACCCCTTAATAACTTAGCGACCTTAGAACCCAAACGTCCTAATGGCTGATCAGTTGCGTCTACAACAACCCACTCTTTGGTTACTGTAGCAGCATTTGCTGAAACTGTTTTGAAACTTAAAGTATCCACTTTAAACGTTTTTAATTTGTTAATTAATCTTCACTGCCGTTCCAGTTTCGGGCAAACCTTTCCGGCAAAATTTCTTTTGACTACTTATTTGGATAATAAATCGGCTACAAAGATACATGAAAGTTCATAAATAAAAAAGCGTTTCGCCTCTTCTATTGTTAAAAAATATTTTTTATCCTCTTCTCTCGTCTTTTCATCGTTCTTTCCTCTACATTTTTTCAAATCAGAAGTCTTTATCAGCCTTTTTTTGTAAATTCGCAAAGTTCATTTTTCTACTAATATACCATTACAATGAAGATCATCGCTGTAGGTTGGAACTATATGGAGCATAACCGGGAGTTGAACAGAGTAAACATCCCTACTCACCCCGTCATTTTTATGAAGCCTGAAACGGCTTTGGTGAAAGATAATAAGCCGTTCTTCCTGCCCTCGTTCTCTAACCAAATTGAGTATGAGACGGAAATTGTACTCCGTATTTCTAAAATGGGGAAAAACATCTCCGAAAAATTTGCCGACCGCTATTTCGATGCCGTCGGATTGGGAATCGACTTCACCGCTCGCGACCTTCAGAATGAGTTCAAACAAAAGGGTATTCCGTGGGAAATCTGCAAAGCATTCGACAACTCGGCTCCCATCAGCCAATTCATCCCAAAAGAGGAACTCGACATTGCTAATCTGAATTTCTCGCTGAATCTGAACGAGAAAACTGTTCAGAAGGGAAATACATCTGATATGATTTTCAAACCGAACCAGATTATCGCCTACATAAGCCAATTTTTCACACTGAAAACGGGTGATTTGATTTTCACAGGCACTCCTGTCGGCGTGGGTGCGGTGAAGATTGGCGACCATTTGGAAGGATTTATCGAAAACAATAAAATGTTAGACTTCCACGTTTGCTAAATGATGAGGGGTCATTTCCGACATATATATGATTATATATAATAAGGTATAGTATGAATTTTTCAAAGGTTCGATCATATTTGTTTCTTTTGATGGTCTTGCTCTCATTCGGAGCGAAGACGCAGGCTGGCACGTTCGAGTTTGCGTCTAATTCCGTGTTGGCTCAAGGTCATTGGGTGAAAATATCCGTTACCGAGAGTGGAATCTGCAGGTTGACTTACACGCAAATCGCCAACATGGGCTTCAACAATCCATCGGAGATTCGTGTCTTCGGATATGGAGGTGCAGCGTTAAGCGAACATTTTTCAAACGCTCATGTGGATGATTTACAGGAAGTTCCGCTCTATGCAGGAGACGGATATTTCCTTTTCTATGCCCAAGGTCCCTTCAAATGGTACGACAACCATAGCGGATCATCACTTCCCTACGACTTCACCACCAACATCTACTCTAATTATGGTTATTATTTCGTAACCGATGGTGCAGGTGTGAAAAAGAGAATTTCTGAAAGAACTGAAACAGAAGTTGATGGCCTTTCGACCACCGATATTCGCAAGTACATAGACCTCTACAAATACAAAAAAGATGAGTTGAACTACATCGCATCCGGAAAGGCTTGGTTTGGAGACAAAATAACAAAAGGGGTAACCTCAAGTTACGCATTCGATTTCAACGACGTAGACACGACGGAAAATGCCACCATTTTCGTCAGATTGGCAGGCTATTCTACCAGTAGTTCCAGTTCTACTGTAACGCTGACAAATGGAGATAGTGTTTTTCAGAAGACAATTTCGTATGCATTGTGCAACACGTATGTCAGAGCAAGAGTGGGAACTGCAAGGTTCACATTCAAGCCTATCGATACCTATTTCAGTCTAAAAGCGAAATTCAACGGTAATTACAGCACGGATGCTGCATCTACTGAAAGAGTCATAGCGTGTGTCTATCGTCCTTTGCGGATGGATGGCGGAACTACCTTCTTCAGAAACTACAATGCCTGTGGAACTGATTTCAACGCTCGCTTTGTAATGAAGAATTGCAACGCCAACGTGCAAATATGGGACTTGAGCGATTATAACAATCCACAACGTGTAAAGACCACATTTTCAGGTGATTCCATCGTTTTCACAGACCATAAAGAGGGTGTTTCTCGTGAGTTTGTTGCCGTCAACGTGCAAAGCCCTGATTTCATAAGTGCCACAGTTGTTGGGAACGTAACCAACCAAAATCTGCACGGTGAACAACCCGTCGATCTTGTCATTGTAACTCACCCCGACTTCATCGATGGTGCAAAAACCATAGCCAGTCTCCACGAGAGTTACGACGAGATGACCACGCTCATTGTTACGCCAGAGCAGATCTACAACGAGTTTTCGTCTGGAACACCCGATGCGACTGCCTTCCGTTGGTTCTTCAAAAAAATGTATGAAGACAACGACCAGAAAAGTTTCTTCGTTCTTCTCTTAGGAGATGGATGTTACGACAACCGTGGAATCCTAAACACATCGTCCACGAAGGTGAATAACTACATCATCACCTACCAAGGAGGTAGCGAAACAGACGAAACAGCCTCCTACGTTACCGATGATTATTTCGGATTTTTGGACGACGACGCATTAGTGAAAGGTAACGCCAATGCAACGCAGCGCATCTCTATCGGTCGTATTCCATGTTCATCAGAATCTGAATTGGACGGTTATATTAATAAGATGAAAACTCATCTTGAGAATAAGAACTACGGAAAATGGAAAAATAAAGTAATTCTTTTGGCAGATGACAATGAATCATCAACCTCCTACCATCGATTTGAACAATATTCTGACAATCTTGCAGAAAAAGTCAAGAAATATAACAATGCAATGGATGTAAAGAAGGTTTACCTCGATGCCTACACACGAACTTCTGGTTCTAACGGAAATAGATATTATGAAGTGGAAGACCTGTTAGACGAAGAGATTGGCAATGGTGTTATGATTTTCAACTACGTCGGTCACAGTAGTAAAATTGGTTTTACGGCAGAACATGTATTCACGCAAGCCAAAGCGAAATCCATCTACAACACCAATTGTGGATTCTGGTTTACAGCCAGTTGTAATTTTGCTCAATTTGATGATTTGGACATTTCAGGTGGAGAAGACCTCATTTTGAATCCGAATGGAGGTGCTATCGGACTTGTCAGTGCTGCGAGAACCGTTTTTGACAACCGGAATGACAATCTTGACCAAAGTTTCTTCACCCACCTATTCGAGAGAGAGGAAGGAACTGGAATGCCACCTCGAATCGGCGATGTTACACGTTTGGCAAAGCAAACCCTCAAGAATGACTCTAACAAATTGTCGTTCACGATGTTAGGAGACCCAGCTTTACGTCTTCACTATCCTAACAATATAGTTTGGACAGACTCGCTCGTCGAGATTGGCAGTGAAAAAACAGACTCTGTCAAGGCTCTCTCCGAAATTCAAGTTTTCGGACATATTGCGCAAGCCGACTCTGCCCTCTTAGACAATTTCAATGGCATTTTGTATATCACACTGTATGACAAGGAGATGACGCTCTATACGAAGGCCAACATTTACAGTTCGGAAGAGGACATCATCAAATACAGACGTGAATACAAAGACCGTCCGAACGTGTTGTTCTCTGGTCAGACAGAGGTGGTCGACGGTCAATTCAGTTTCTGCTTCAAAGTGCCTAAAGACATCAACTACAACTATGGCACAGGCCGATTAGCCTACTATGCCTACGATGAAGAGAACGCATACGAAGCACAAGGAGCCTACGAGAAATTCATAGTTGGAGGCACAAGCGACAATGACAGTTACGAAGAAGACGGTCCGGAAGTAACTCTCTACATGAACTCGACTAATTTCGAATCAGGAGACAAAGTAAACACCTCTCCAGTGTTCTATGCCATGGTATCAGACGAGAATGGAATCAACACGTCAGGAGCAGGTATCGGACACGACATCACGCTCACCCTCAACGACTCCAAAACGCCGATTACCCTCAACAACTATTTCACTTACAGCAAGAATAGTTACAAAAGCGGAATCGTGCAGTATCAGTTAAGCGACTTAGAGGAAGGCACCTACACGCTCACCTTCAAAGTTTGGGATTTGTTGAACAATTCGACGACCAAGAGCATCACCTTCAAAGTAGACAAAGACGCTGAGATTGAGATAGAAGACTACATCATCTACCCTAACCCAGCCAAGGAGTCCATCACGATGCAGGTGATACACGACCGTCCACAGACCCTTCAGTCGTTCCGTTTCTTGCTCTACGACTTAGCAGGATCGCTGCTCTACAAGTCTGACGACATCACCTCAAAAGTAGATGGAACGCTCACCCTGACATGGGATTTAACAATGAGCAACGGACGAAGAATAAACCCAGGTTGCTATGTTGGAAGAATCGAAGTCAAGGGTGAAGAAGGAGATTTCATCGGCAAATCGAAAAAAATTATTGTTTTACCACAATAAAAAAAGCAAGTTTTAGTTTTAAATTATGTAAATTTGCAATCGTCTATGTTCTCTGACGGAAAAGGAGACATCGAAAACAAGAAAAGAAAGAAAAAAGTTTAGTAATGAGAAAAAACAAAATCAACGCATTTTTAGTTGCAGCATTGCTTTCTGCATCAGTAAGCAATATGTTCGCTGCAGGAGCGTCGACAATTACTGATGGTTCAGGCGCAAATTACAATCCGCTTCAAACGGCAATTCCGTCTTTGTCCATCGCCCCAGACGCTAAAGGTGGTGGTATGGGAGACGTAGGTGCAGCTACTGCGCCAGACTGTAATTCACAACATTGGAACCCATCCAAGTACGCACTTTCAGAGAGCCGTGGTGGTGTTGCCATCTCATACACTCCTTGGTTGAGAAAAATCGTTGACGACATCGATATGGTTTACCTCGCAGGTTACTACAAACCAACCGAGCGTACCGCAGTTGCAGCATCATTCCGCTACTTCAGTATGGGTTCAATCCAGTTGACTGGTATGCCAGACGCAACAGGAACTCCAACCGACAACGGAACAGCGAAACCATACGAAATGGCTATCGACGCCAGCTTCTCAATGAAACTTTCTGAGTACTGGTCTGGTGGTGTTGCTCTCCGTTTCATCTTCTCAGACCTTTTCAACGGCGTGAGCGACGAGGAGAACTACTCTAAAGCAAAAGCTTTCGGAGCCGACATCTCATTCGCCTACAGGAAGCCAGTGATGATCGGTGCGCACAATGCAACCGCAGGCTTTGGTGTTGCAATCACCAATATCGGTAACAAAGTGTCTTACGATAACGGTACAACTTACCAATACATTCCAACAAACTTCCGTATCGGTGGTAGCTTCGAGTATGACTTCGATGACTACAACCGCTTAGGTATTGCTTTGGATATCAATAAGTTGTTAGTACCAACTCCTTACGGAGATGTCTCTCAATACAGCGACTCAACAGAGTACGAGAATGCAAGAGACAAGTATAACGATGGAAGTTCAATCGGAGGAATCTTCCGTTCATTAGGCGATGCTCCTGGTGGATTCAAGGAAGAGTTGAAGGAGTTCAATTTCTCTGTAGGTTTAGAGTACTCATACGCACGTAAGTTTATGGTTCGCGGAGGTTACTACAACGAGAATGCAGACAAGGGAAATAGAAAGTACTTCTCTGTAGGTGCAGGATTCCACTTGATGATTTTCGAGTTGAATGCAGCGTACTTGATTTCTGTTGCACAAACGAACCCATTGGATAGAACCCTTCGTTTCACGTTAGGATTTGACTTAGGAGGCATCAAGTCAATCTTCGGATCAAACGATGCGGACGTAGAAGAGGAAGAATAATCCAGAGAGGATAGCGAACAAGAATGATGGACATTCGAGTAGGACAAGGATACGACGTACATCAGTTTGCCGAGAACCGTGAACTTTGGTTAGGTGGAATTAAAATTCCGTACACTAAAGGTTTGTTAGGTCATTCTGATGCAGACGTACTAATACACGCTATTTGCGACGCACTTTTGGGTGCGGCGCATTTAGGCGATATAGGCTATCATTTCCCTGACAATTCAGACAAGTTCAAGGACATTGATAGCAAGATTTTGTTGAAAAAATCTGTTGAGTTGATAGCCGAAAAAGGTTATCGTGTTGGCAACATCGACGCTGTGGTTATGGCGCAAAAACCAAAACTCAGACCGCACGTTCAAGCAATGGAAGAGTGTTTGGCACGAGTTATCGGAATTGATGCAGACAGAGTCAGCGTTAAGGCGACAACCACTGAGAAGTTGGGATTTGTAGGCCGAGAAGAGGGAATGGCAGCAATGGCGACCGTTCTCATAATGAAAGATTAAACCATAACGAAAGAAAAAACAGCGTTGCACCATGCTTACAATGTTCATAAAAGGATTACTCATCGGGATCGTGGTTTCCGCTCCCGTTGGACCAATCGGAATTTTATGCATTCAGCGAACATTGAGCGGTGGCAAAAAAGCAGGAATAGCAACCGCATTGGGAGCATCCTCGTCTGATTTACTATACGCGCTCATTGCAGTGTTCAGCATGTCGATCGTGGTTGATTTCATTGAAGCGCACCAATCCATTTTGCAGATTATCGGTACGATTGTCATCTTCGTTTTTGGGTTGCACACCTTCTACGACGACCCACGTCAAAAACTGAAAAAGTTTGATGGCAAGAATATGAAAGTCGGATTTCTGCCATCCTATTTCTCTGCTATGGGACTGACCATCACCAACCCTTTGGTGATTTTCCTGTTCATCTTTTTGTTTGCAAAATTCCACTATGTCGGCGATGATATCACGTTCGGGAAAAGTTTGCTGAGCGTTGCCTTTATCATGATTGGAGCTGCATTCTGGTGGACACTGATGATTTATGCGATAGACCAGTTCAGAACCCGCTTTTTCAACGTCAGACAACTTTACATTGTCAACAAAGTAGCAGGTGCGCTCTTGATGATCATCGCCCCAATCAGTCTGATTATTTTCTACACTGGAGCCTCCCCGATACATTGAGAGGCAAATTTACAGACATTCGATTCAGCCTATTTTGTTGAAGATTGGCACGTTATTACAGTGTGAATCGCCTACAAAAAATAAAATATACTACCTTTGCACGAACTAAAATTGGACTTACATAGATGAAGAGAATCCTCACCATACAAGACGTATCATGCGTAGGAAAGACCTCGCTGACAGTTGCGTTGCCAATCATTTCGGCTATGGGCGTTGAAGCATGCATTTTGCCCACCGCAGTGTTGTCTACACACACCATGTATACAGAGTTCACCTTCCGTGACCTCACCTCGGACATCATCCCAATATGTGAAGATTGGAAGAAGAAAAAGTTCACCTTCGACGCTATCTACACAGGCTACCTCGGCTCGTTCGAGCAGTTGGAGTTGATGAAGATGATCATTCGCGAATTTGGTTCTAACAGTCTGATTATCATAGACCCATGCATGGGAGATGGCGGTCAGTTGTATCAAGGATTCTCAAAAGAATTTCCAGCAGCGATGGCAGGGTTGTGCAGTTTTGCCGACATCATCACCCCAAATATGACAGAAGCCTCTCTCCTACTTGATATTCCATACATCGAGAAGGGCTATACGTTGAACTATGTCAAAGATATTTTGGTGAGATTGACCCAGACAGGTGCGAAAAAAGTTGTTTTGAAAGGACTACAGTTCACTGAGGCACAGCCCGAAATTGGAGACCAGACGAACAAATTGGGAATCATGGCATACGACAAAGAGACAAAGCAGTTTAGTTGGTATTTTCACGAGAAGATGCCAGAAAGTTTCCATGGCACCGGAGACATTTTCGCCAGTGTACTGACGGGAGCGATAATGCGAGGCAAGACCTTTCAAGAAGCCTATACCCTTGCTGGAAACTTCGTCGTTGAAGCCATCAAAGCGACCCTTTCGCACGCAGACCATAATATCTATGGCGTTGACTTTGAGACAGTTATACCCTATCTCATTTCAAAATTATCTTGACTTTATCCATAAAAAAATAGACTATGGCACAGGCAGAAAGCAGTGCAGGAATAAAAAATAGGACAGATTACAACTACGACCTTCCAAAGATGTATAAAGTCATCTTCTACAACGATGATTTTACCACCTTTGATTTTGTCATTTTAGTACTTACCAAAGTTTTTCACAAGAGTAGCGACGAAGCAAAGAAACTTGCCGAGACAATCGACCAAGAAGGAGAAGCCATTGTCGGAACCTACTCGCTCGATATAGCAAAAACCCGGACAAAACGTACATTAGACATGGCAAGAGAAGAAGGTTTTCCGCTTGTCGTTAAATATATGAAAGAGTAAGAATCAAAAAAAAGAAAAATCACTACATGGAAGAAGAACAATTTGACACCGATCCATACGTAACCATCATACTCACTTCTGCTCAGGTAATTGCCAGATTTCATGATAATGAATACGTGCAACCCGAGCATATCCTTTCCGCAGTATTCTCGAGAGTTGAAAACGTAAAGGTTTTCAAAGGTGTTTTTGATATGAAGAAAGCCAATAAAGAATTGGAAAATTATATTGAAAACACCATTGAAAAAATGGATTATAAAATGCCCAAAGGCGAAAATGAGATTACAGCGTTCTTAACCAAATTGGCTCAAGATACGCCCTTTTCGGAGCAAACCAACGAGGTAATCACTATTGCTGGTCAGCAAGCCAAGTGCGCCAAGCAATCCCAAATTGACTTTCCTCACCTCATTCACGCCATTTTTCTGTTAGAGGACTCGTTCGCCAGTTACATTTTACATAAATATCTCACCACAGACTATGGCAATTTTCTGTCGAGACTCATTGCCGAGTCAAAAAATCAGAACGATGCTGCCAATGAGATTTTCGATATTCTGCAATTCAACCCCGAAAATATGCAAGAAAATTCTAACGAAGATACCCAATCGTCGTTAGACAAAAGTTGGAAAGACCAGATTTCGTGCATCAGCGACCACCTCAAAGGTCGCAACCCACTCATCGGACGAGAGGCAGAATTGGAACGAACGATACAAATATTGTGTCGGAAAGATAAAAACAACCCTCTGCACGTCGGCGAACCAGGTGTAGGGAAAACCGCGCTTGTCTATGGCTTGGCAGAGCGAATCAACAAAGGGAAAGTACCTGAGAAACTGAAAGGTTTCAAAATCTATGAGATGAATGTCGGCGGACTCGTTGCTGGAACGCAGTATCGAGGAGATTTTGAAAAACGTTTGAAAAGCATCTTAGACGCACTTCAAAATGACGGGAAAGCCATCGTCTACATTGACGAGATACATAATTTGGTAGGCGCAGGAAAAGGCGGAGACGGTTCGTTGGATGCCTGCAACATTCTGAAACCCTACTTGGAGATCGGCACTCTTCGCTTTATCGGAAGCACCACCTACGACGAGTACAACCGCTACTTTTCAAAGGACAAAGGATTGGTCAGACGATTCCAACAGATTGATATCAACGAGCCAACAGTAGAGGAAACCATCCTGATACTGAAGCAGTTGAAGAGTCGGTATGAGAAATTTCACCAAGTAAAATACAAGGCAGATGCCATAGAATATGCCGTTCGTGCCAGTGCAGAATTTATCACCGACCGCTTTCTGCCAGACAAAGCCATCGACCTCATCGATGAAGCAGGTGCTTACGCAGAAACTCATAAAGACGAATACACGGACGTTCCCGTCATAGATAAAGCAATGATTACCACGCTTTTACAAAAAGTGTGCAAGATTAATGCCGAGGTATTGAAGCAGCAAGACGATAGTTCGGAAGTGCTGAAAAACTTGGAGAAAGACATCCGTGATAATATTTACGGCCAGAACAAGGCTGTCAATCAAGTAGTTGAGACGGTGCAGATGGCAAAAGCCGGACTTACCGACGAAACGAAACCATTGGCAAATCTGCTGTTTGTCGGTCCGACAGGCGTTGGAAAGACAGAACTTTGCAAGGTTTTAGCAGACAAATTAGGCATTCCGCTCGTTCGTTTCGATATGAGCGAGTTTGCAGAAAAGCATACCGTGGCGAAGTTGATCGGCTCGCCAGCAGGCTACGTCGGTTATGAAGACGGCGGACTGCTCACCGATGCCATCATAAAAACGCCGAATTGCGTCCTTTTATTAGATGAAATTGAGAAGGCACATCCCGACATTTTCAACATACTTTTGCAGGTGATGGACTATGCCCGACTGACGGACAACAAAGGCAAAAAGGCAGACTTCCGCCACGTCATTCTCGTAATGACCTCCAATGCAGGCGCACAGTATGCCCATCTCTCCAACATTGGATATGGGGCTACCGCTGCCACAGGAACCGTGATGCTTTCGCAAGTCAAAAAGACCTTCAAGCCCGAGTTTATCAATCGACTCACAGACATCGTCATCTTCAACGATATGGACAAAACGATGGCATCCCTCATTTTGCAAAAAAAATTGAGTCTACTTGAGTCAAAGTTGATGAAAAAAAAGGTAAGTTTGACACTATCAAAAGATGCGTCCGAATTCCTTTTAGAGAAAGGATATTCAAAGGAATATGGAGCCAGAGAGATGGACAGAGTCATCCGAGCATTGCTTGCCACTCCACTTTCAAAAGAGATCATCTTTGGAAGTCTGAAAAAAGGTGGACACGCAAATGTCATTCTTTCAGATGGAAAGTTAACTTTTACAAAGAAAGAAAGAATAAACATCAAAGAAACAGCTGAATCACATTCAGAATCATAAAATACGATTGATTAGTAACCGAATATAAACATTTAAATAATTCGCAATGAAACAATTATTTACATCACTCATGGTAGTGTTTTCGTTAGCAGCGTTTGCCACCGAGAACACGAAGACCATCACGGTCGATAATGTTGAGCGTAGTTTCATCTACTACACGCCGGAAAGTTACGACAACACGAAAGGTTACAACACACTTATGTTGTTGCATCCAATCGGAACATCAGCAAGCGAGTTTTCAAAAAGCTGCAGACCACAAACAATCGCCGATGCTAACGATTGTATCGTAGTCTTTCCTCAAGCATTGGACGAGCAAAACAGCGAGGTGAAAACAGCCATCTCTTCATTAGAAAATTATGGTGTCACAGCAAGCGATATCGCATTTTTGAAAACCCAATATGTTTGGGGTGCAGGCGTTAGATTAGACCTCAATTACATCTTGCAATACATTCCTACCCAATATCAATCTTTCATTCCAATGGTTTTGCCAGGAATCAGTAAGAAAGGATACTTGGAACTCAACCAGGATGTTGATGATGTGAAATATCTCAACGCCGTGTTCGACTATTTGAAGGATAGTGTTGCAGCGGATGGAACGAACTACATCGCAGGCGCATCTATCGGTGGAGCAATGACCTACAAGTACATTTACAGTGAGGAGAGTCAAGCCTCAAAAGCAGCCATCATCCATGGATTTGTCAGCGTAGGCACAGACACCACTGGCATCGCGCTCAACATTCCAGTATGCGTTTTCCATAGCCAATCAGACTCAATCGCAAAATACAATGGTGGCATTTTCAATGGTTCTATTCCAGAGACAGTTGAAAGTATCGCCAATGCAAATGGTTGTAAGCCAGCCACTACCGATTCGTTGGACGACTGGCAAAACGACAGTATGAGAGTCGTTCGCAAGGTTTATGAGAACGCCGACCAGAACACCGTCTACTTCTACATTGTAGACAATGCCACTCATTTCGATTTCTTGACGAAAGAGAAGAATGACATCGACTACATCACAGAGATGGAAGAGTTCTTCTTCTATAAAGATAAGACCGGTGTTGCGACGGTAGCCAACAATAATAAAAACACAGTCTACCCTAACCCAGTGGAGAACGAACTGTACACAAGCGAGGTTGGCAACTACCAAATTATCGACTTGTCAGGAAAGACCGTACAGCAAGGTGTCGCAACAGGGAACGCCATCAACGTATCCAATTTGGCAAAAGGAAGTTACTTGTTGAAACAAGCAAAGAACACGACAGTAATTTTGAAAAAATAAAATTGAATAGAGGGCGAACATTGATTCGTCCTCTTTCTTTTCTTTGCCCAACGTTACGTTAGAACTCGCAAATTTTTCTATATTTGCAATAAGAAATTTTGAAAAGACAGAAATTCTAAAACAATAGTACTATGCAACTAATTGACAATTTCAATTTTGCCGGAAAGAAGGCAATTGTTCGCGTGGACTTCAACGTTCCATTGAACAAGGAGACAGGAGAAGTTAGTGATGACACTCGTATCCGTGGAGCTCTTCCAACAATCAAGAAGATCATCGCTGACGGTGGAGCAGCAATTTTGATGTCTCACATGGGTCGTCCAAAACAAAACCCAGATCCTAAGTTCTCTTTGAAGCAAATCATTCCTGCAATTGAGAAATACTTAGGAAAGATTCAATTCTGCGACGACTGTATGAAGGCAGACGAGCAAGCTAAGAATCTTAAGGCTGGCGAGATCCTCCTTTTGGAGAACCTCCGTTTCTACGCTGAAGAGGAAGGAAAGCCACGCATGGAGAAAGAAGATCCAGGCTACGACGACGCTAAGAAGGCTCTTAAGGTAGCACAAAAAGACTTCGCTAAGAAGCTCGCTTCATACGCTGACGTATATGTAAACGATGCATTCGGAACAGCTCACCGTAAACACGGTTCTACAGCCGTTATCGCTGACTACTTCGACGAGCAGAACAAGATGTTTGGTTTCTTGATCAACAGCGAGTTGAAGGCTATGGACAAGGTGTTGAACGAGGCTCAGAAGCCATTCACCGCAATCATGGGTGGTGCTAAGGTATCAGACAAGATCATGATTATCGAGAACTTGCTCGACCGTGTAGACAACCTCATCATCGGTGGTGGTATGACTTACACATTCGTTAAGGCTCTCGGCGGAAAGATTGGAAAGTCTCTTTGCGAGGAGGACAAGTTGGACGTTGCTTTGGAAGTATTAAACAAGGCTAAGGCTAAGGGTGTTAAGGTATTCTTGCCTATCGACGCTGTTAATGCTGACAACTTCGACGCTAACGCTAACACTTGCGTATCTAAGACTAACGAGACTCCAGAAGGTTGGATGGGATTGGATATCGCAGAGGAGTCCATCAAGGAGTTCTCTAACGTTATCTCTAACTCTAAGACAGTTCTTTGGAATGGTCCTATGGGTGTGTTCGAGATGGACAAGTTCGCCAAGGGAACTTCAGCAGTAGCAAAGGCAGTTGCTGATGCAACTCAAAAGAACGGTGCCTTCACTTTGATCGGTGGTGGTGATTCTGTTGCTGCTATCAACAAGAACAAGTTGGCTGACAAGGTTAGCTACGTTTCAACTGGTGGTGGTGCAATGTTGGAGTACATGGAGGGTAAAGTTCTTCCAGGTATCGAGGCTATCCGTGGAAAATAATCTTTTCATAGTATAGAATCTGAAAAGGGTGCGTTTCTAACGTACCCTTTTTTATTTCAGCAATATTAGTTCTAAGCGAACTACAATCCTCGCCTACTCTATATACGACAAAAGCCTACGGATAACCATAGGCTTTTGTATTATGCTCAATTTTGAGATTTACACACTACAAGGTGATCTCGCCACTACCTAAACAAAGATGGTGATTTTCATCATATATCACACAAAACTGACCCGGAGCAATTCCTTGTAACATTTCGTCTGAATGAATCAAATAACGCTCTCCTTGCTTGGTTATCTTCGCCCTGGTAAACTCTGGCGTATGTCTTATTTTAATGGTGATATCCGCCTCTTTGCACTCGCCCAGCAAATCTTTGGTGATGTAGTGCATATCTTTGATGAGGAACGTGTCGCCATATTGCATCGCAGTGTCATATCCACACGAAACATAGACGACGTTCTCTTGCGTATCCTTCTTCACAACATACCATGGTCCACCGCTCAAGCCCAAACCCTTACGCTGACCAATCGTGTGAAACCAGAAACCTTTGTGTTTTCCAAGAACTTTGCCAGTTTCCAACTCAACAATCTTACCTTCTTTCTCACCTAAATATTTGCGAATAAAATCATTATAATTGATTTTACCCAAAAAACAAATACCTTGGCTATCCTTACGATAAGCAGTCGGAATTTTTGCCGATTTGGCAATTTCACGCACCTCATGCTTCATCAAATTTCCGATTGGGAACATCAACTTTGAAACCTGTACGTTCGTAATCTGCCCCAAGAAATCCGTTTGATCTTTCACAGGGTCAACAGCCGTCGACAAGTAAGTCAAGCCATCAATGACGGAAGTTGTCGCATAATGGCCCGTCGCTGTTTTATCGAACAGATGCCCCACCTTCTCTTCGAAACAACCAAACTTGATCAATTTGTTGCACATAACGTCTGGATTCGGTGTCAGTCCGACTTTCACCTTGTCAATCGTATATTGCACCACGTTACTCCAATATTCATCATGCAGTGGAATAATGTCTAACGGTGCGCCATACTTGGCAGAAATCATTTGGCATAATTCGATATCATCGTCGACCGAGCAGTCTGTAAATCCGTCGGCATTCATTCCTATCTTGATATAGAACAAGTGGATATTATACCCCTGTTCCTTCAGCAAGTGAACGACAACCGAACTATCCACTCCACCCGACACTAATACAGCAACTTCCATATTATTAAATTATCGTGAAACTGTCTTGTAGACAAAATTACTCTTTGATGCCCAACAGACGAAAAGCATTTTTGTAGAGAATCATCTCTCGCTCCTCTTCCGTCAAAGGCAATTTGTTAAAACGATTGTACAGTTCGTCCTCGTGATCCCACATTGGATAGTCGGAACCGAACAAGAACTTATCCGCACCATGAGCATGAATCATATCCATAGCCTGCTCTATTGGCAACTGCCACAGACTACTGGAAGTGTCGAAATAAACATTCTGACCCACCAAATATTTCTGCGACTCATCCCATTGAGTGTAACCTCCGAAATGAGCTGCAACGACGATTAAATCGGGATGTTTCTGCAAAACATGCAACACCCGCTTCGGACCAGAATAGTCGTAACGATAGTCGCCTGCATGCACCAAAATCGGCATTTTCAACTTGGCAATGACATCATAGATATCATCCATAGCCGGAGTATCAACAGCAAATTTTTGGAAATCAGGATGCAGTTTGATACCACGCAAACCAGCCTCCTTGATACGTTTCAATTCAGCCTCGTAATTCTCATAATCAGGGTGAATCGTTCCAAATCCAACAAATTCGGGATGTTCCTTCACTTCACCGATTATGTAATTGTTAATAGACTCAACCTGAGCCGCTTTCGTTGCAGTAGAGTGGACGATATAGTATTTCACACCAATCTTTCTTCCACTCTCTAACAACAATTCTGGACTTCCACAATATCGCATTTTCACATCGTAGAAATCACCAATGGCACAACTCGCCTTGTCCGCTATCTTAGCAGGATAAATGTGAGCATGAAAATCAACGATTATTTTATCCTTATCCATTGCTCCTTTATCATAACTTGTTTATATGTACTTATTATGAAATATCAATCTACCTGACCGCTTATCTCAACATCCTGCTTTTTTAATCGATTTTTTGTTAACTCTTCATATTGCTTACGGCACTTCCAAACGTCGCATGCCAAATACAAAGCATTTCTGAACGACTCTTCAGAAGCCTCACCAACACCCACCAAATCGTAGGCTGTGCCATGAACTGGCGATGTACGAATGATTGGCAAATTCGCCGTATAGTTGACTCCGCTCTCCATTGCGATGCACTTGAAAGCAACCTGACCTTGATCGTGGTACATTGCCAATACAGCATCGAAATTTTTGAAACTACCAGAACCGAAGAAACTATCAGCAGGGTAAGGTCCAAAACAAGTGATACCTTGCTCCGTTGCCTTCTTCAACGCAGGGATGATGATTTCCTCTTCTTCCTCACCCATCACATTGCCATCACCAGCGTGAGGATTCAATCCCAAGACAGCGATACGAGGACGTTGAACAGCAAAATCTTGCTTCAGGACATGGTTCAAATCAGACAATTTATTAAGAATGGAATCCTGCGTGATGTAAGAAGCCACCTGACGAAGAGGCACATGCCCCGTAACAACTGCCACTCTCAAAACATCGCTCACCAACATAGACAAGCCACGCTCACCATTCGTTGAGAAACGATCTTGCAAAAACTCAGCATGACCAGGGAAATGGAACTCCTGAGACTGAATATTTTTCTTGTTGATAGGGGCTGTTACGAGAACATCTATCAAACCAGCCTTCAAATCACTTGCTGCACGTTCCAAAGCCAAATAAGCGGCCTTTCCAGCCTCCTCGGTCGACTTTGCCAACTCCACCTTTATATTTTCATCACCACAATTGATGATATTGGAACGTTTCTGGTTTGCCTCTTCTGGCGTATTTATCACATTCAAGTTGAAATTTTCAATATTCAACATTTTTCTGTGATACGCTGCCGCCTTCGAAGAACCGTAGACAATCGGCACACAAAACTCATTCACGCGCAAATCCGCTAAAGTCTTGATAATCACCTCATAACCAATACCATTTATATCACCTTGCGTGATACCGACTCTTATTTTATATGCTTCTTCCATATCATTCCTTATTTCCGCAAAAATACAATAAAAATAGGACAATTTAGCCCATTCAGCGCATCTCGCCTACTCAAATTGAGCAGTCGCAACAATCGCCTCCATCAACCTCATTTTGTTTCGCTTATTATGCTGTGGAGCATAAACAAATGCTTCTATTGTTACAATATCATTGTTTTTCTTATCATAATAAGATCGAGAGACGAACGGACCACCCATCATATCACCTTCAACTCGCCATAAACCACGCACCTCGACACAGTAGCGATCGTCGACCATCAACTCCCTACTGATAGGCTCATAGTTTTTCACCTCTGTCGCCATATAAGAATTTTCTGACGGTCCTTCGATATACTGCTTCATAACAGAATCTCTAACCGCGATCAAATGTTCCTTTGTGAAATCCGACTGATCGTGGTAAGGCACACGATAAGCGACGATATCTTGGCGAGAATCAATACTTCCGTTAGACAACCAAACGAAATTGTGATGACTCATGCTCTTATTCAAGAAATCAGGAATAGACAACGACACTCCGACACTGTCTTTCACGAGTTGACGAGTCTTTCCATTGAAATATCGCTTGTAGAAAACTAATGTACGCTCGTATTCAATGTTAACGAAGAAATCAATTATTTCTTGTCTTTTTTCCTCTAAAATCTTTGCCATCTCATTCTGATCTGGCGCAGTTATTTGGACAATCGCTTGAATTTTCGCCCAACGGTTTCTCTTATAAGTAACCTTTCCCTGCGTGTACATTGTTGGGTCGATATTGTACATCAAAATATTTCTGGCAGGCTTCAGTACCCTATCAAACTGACTTTCAGGAATGAAAGAGAGATTGAAAAGTGGCTCAGACTGTGGCAATCCTGGCGTATCATCATCCAACACATCATACAATTTATGTCCAGCCGTGTCTTTCCACACTGTAGGATCGCCCACTACCAATAAGTCAAATGCAGCACCTGTAACCGTTGGCAACAAGACACTGCCTCCGCCTTTGTCATTGCAGGAAATCAACAAAGGCAATATGCTTAAGAATAAAATTATTTTCTTCATATAATATTTAATATTTTATTTCTTGTTTTGTTCCTCTAATTTTTTAGTAGAAAGGAGTCCGCAAGCCGCAAAAATATCTTCTCCACGAGATTTTCGTATCGTCGTCGTCAAGCCTTTTGCATTCAGGGCATCACGAAACCACTCCATCTGCTTCATATCAGATCCTTCCAAAGGCACGTCTGGAACCTTGTGGAATCGTATCAAATTGATGCGACATTCCAGACCATTCAACAATGACAAGAGTGCTTTGACGTGCCTTGCTTGATCATTCACACCTTTGAACATCGTGTATTCAAAAGAGACTCGTCGTTGACCTGAGAAATCGTGCTTTTTCAATTCTTCAATCACATTTTCGATTGGAAAGGCTTTCTGAATAGGCATGATTTGAACACGCTCTTCTGGAATTGGGTTATGAAGACTGACTGCCAAATGACATTTCGATTCTTCCAAGAAACGCTTCATTCCAGTTAGAATGCCAACCGTTGAGACGGTGATTCTCTTCGGACTCCATGCCAAACCATACTCCTCCGTTAAGATTTCCAAAGCACGCAAGACATTGTCAGTGTTATCAAAAGGCTCACCCATTCCCATGAAAACCACGTTTGTCAAACTTTCACTTTCGGGGATGGAGAAAATTTGATTCAGGATTTGTGCGGATGTGAGGTGAGACGAAAAACCTTGCTTTCCCGTGGCACAGAATTGACAATTCATTTTGCAGCCCACCTGAGTGGAAACACAAAGAGTTGCTCTTTCGCCATCGGGAATGTAGACAGACTCAACAAAATGCGGGCCAACCTGAAAGAGGTACTTCTTCGTACCATCTTTCGACTCGCATACATCAACAGGAGCATACACACCAATCTCGTATGTCTGCGCCAACAGTTGACGGTTCTTCTGAGAAATATTTTTCATCGCATCAAAATCCTTGACACGCTTTTTATACACCCAGTCTGCCACCTGTTTTCCTACGAATGAAGGCATGCCCAAAGTTTGGACAATCTCCTTCATCTCGTTCAACGTCTTACCTAACAACACTTCCATCTCTCACCTACTTATAACTCAAAAAAGGGCATAGAGAAAACAATCCCTATGCCCTTCATTTCTAATATCTTTTATTAATAAAATCTTGAACGAGTATCCTCAACTTCAGCATCCTCCATCAAAGTACTTATCAAGTTGCGGTAAACGTATTGACGAGCATTTTCTTTAGCACGCTCTGCTTTTGCAGCACCTAAAGTAGACTCGTTAGACTCTAATACTTGAACAGCGAAGACTGATCTTTCACCTGCAACAACGTTAATCTTTCCTTGCTCAGCATTTGCAGCCTTACCGATAAACGTAGCGTCAGGACCAATTCCGCTAATACCGTTCAAATCCATTGAAACGGTTGCGGTATCAACCTTGCCAACAGAAGCCAAATCAGAGACATTAGCCAACTCGCTTGTCATCTTCTCAGCCTTCATATCCTTGATAACGGCAGCAGATAATTGCTTTTGTACACGCTCGTTGTTTTCAGGAACGTAACCCTTCTCAACCACCTCACTAACGTATGCTATGATATACTTGTCTTTTGAGTCGAATGGTTTTGTACAAACATCACCCAAATTAGCCTCGTATGCCCATTTAACAATTGGACGACCGTTTTCAATAACGTAGAGATTAGATTGATTCTCAGTGAAAGGACCCAACTCTCTAACCATCAAACCTTCAGCAGCAGCGGCAGTATCAAACTTAGCGACTGTATTATTCTTTGCGATGAAAGAGTTTGCTTGCTCAAATATTGAACGGTAAGTATCACCACTTGGCAAAATCTGATTTGCGATTTCAGCCAATCTTACTTTCTTTACAGGAGCGGTAGCAGCGTTGATCTTCACCAAGAAGATAGCTTGCTCGTTTTGAACCTTTACAACATCGCCAACCTTAGCGTTGAACACTGTGCTATCGAAAGAAGCAGATCCAGAGAGACCTTCTCTCAACCAACCCCACTCACCACCGTTTTGGCGACCGTTAGGATCAGCAGAGTGTTTTGCAGCCACTTCCTTGAAGTCAGAACCAGCCTTCAAAGCAGCCAACAAACTATCAGCAGTCTTTGTTGCTGCATCTACAGAAGTTCCACCAATCAAGATTACGCTGACATCCATTGAATCTGGACGAGAAACCACGTTTGACAAAACCTTAGCAGTTTTGAATACGTTACCATCCTGGATTGTAGGAGCAACAGAATCCTTAGCAGCAGAGAATGCGAATGCTCTGAAAGTGTAATCGATATCATTCTCAGTGCGATAGAATGGGTTGAATGGGAACTCAGCGTCAGACTCTTGAGCCACATAATAAGGCAACTCCTCTTCAGAGACAGTCTTCAAGTATTGCTCAGCAGCCTTTACCTTCTCAGCGGTTTGATCGTAATCGTCTTTAGATGGACGAACATCGAAAACAGCGCACTTTACAACTCTGTAACCTTCAGTCTTGTAGCTTTCTTTCTTCTCTGCATATTTAGCCTTCAAAGCCTCAGCAGAAGGAGTGAAGAGAGAATCAGCCAACTCAGAATATGGTTTAGAGGCATAAGCGACCTTCTTCTCATTAGCATAAACCTTAGCGAGGAAATCGACCTCAGCCTTAGGAGCAGACATTGCTTTTTCTACAAGGCGAGTGAATTTCTCTGATAAGATAGTCTCAGAGATTCTCTTCTCCCAGAACATCCAGTAATTTTTCAACTCCTCGTTACCCTCTTGATCCATTTGGCTCAACACCTGAATCAAGCGGTTTTTGTCGAACTGTCCATTCTCGTTTGAGAAAAGAGGAATTTGGCGAAGCATAGGATGAGTATGATCCCCTAAAGTAGCGTCTTTCAATTCAGAAGCAGTTACAGACATACCGATTTCTTCTGCTTCCTCATTCAAAACGACGGACTGAATGTAAGTGTTCCAAACAGCGTCTCTAACATCGCCATCGTTAACAGGCTGGTTAGCCATTTTGAACACGTTAGACATAACAGACACCTGTTTTTGAAACTCCTCAGTAGTCATAGACTTACCGTTGACCTCTCCGACAGAGTTTCTTGAGTTGTTAAACAAAGTGGACGAGTTATTCAAAGCATCGCCAACAACGAAGCACAAGAGGGCAATTGCAATAGACGCAATCAACAAACCCGAACGGCTTCTAATCTTCTCTAATGTAGCCATTTATGTTTATTTTTTTGTTTTTTTCTTACTTAAAAAATTCAACATTTAAAATTCAGCGTGCTAAAGTACAAAAAAAAGTTGAATAAAACGGCATTGTGGGGTTACTTTTGTTTAGGGGGGTGATTTTTTTGTGGTTGGAATGGATTGCAAGAGGAATGTTTTTTAGACCTTACAAATTGGTTTCGTTCAGCGAATTACCCAATTCCATACGTCGTACGAAGTATTCCTTCTTCAAAATTTCGTCTATCTGAGGATAAATCTCATCCTCCGTTTCGTAAGGGTGTATGTCGAACTACGAGTTGCCAGTCAGCATAGCAGAGATGTTCGACTTCCCCTTGTCATAGAATATGTGTACGGGGATGTTGTGTGCTTCGGCATACGCCAACTCGTAGCCTACTCCAAGCGAGGGACACGTGCATTCCGCCATTACCATGTCGGCACTTCTCAACCATTCGGTATCGCGCTCATAAATGTGCGTGTCTATACCTTCGTTTGTGCCTTCAGGCTCATGTTCATCTTTCCGATATGTTCGGTCAACACTATATCCGTCTGCTTAATGTAGGCAATCAAACGTTGGTAGAGAGCCGCATCGGCTCTTCCACCACGGATAGAGCCGTCAAAGTATATTTTCTTGTTCATACTACAAAATCATTTTATTAGATTCGCTTCAAAAAAGGAATTGATTTGCTTTAATTCGATAAGGATATTATCACGGACTACCTGTTCATTGTCTCCATAGTCATTAAAACTCTTACGAGCCAACCATGTTTTTTGTTTTGACGATTTTTCAGTGTCATACCCCAATTTTGATAAAATATCACGATATAGTTCTTCATTAGGAGCCTCTTGACTCCAGTAATCGTAATAGGAATTACCTTTTCTTGGATGTCGAAATCCTACAAAACCATTCTCTGCATCCGTTATGGTCAATTCTAATGGTCCGAATATATAACGGTGATTTTTCTGTTCTTTAGGTGCCAACTGAAGTTCTTCATCAAGTATGCCGATAATTCCGTCTTTTATATTCTTACAATCCAATTTTACTTTTGGCTGATTGACAGGATCCATAATATCTTGTGAGATAATTGGTGAGAGTGTATTCTGGTAAAATTGATATTTTGTAAGAATACATTGGGGTTTGTTTTTCCCGTACATCATTAAAGACAAAGGATGTGTATAAGAATTCTTCGTGAAATCTGCATTCCAACATTGCATTCCTAATTCTTTAGCAGTATTGAAGAATTTTTCAGCCACCTTACCATACACTTTATGCCAAGCCAAATCTGCAAAGCCTAAATATACAGGGGCTTTAAGATGTTTTATGTCATAGTCTGCCATATCAGCAATATCAAAGTTTTGTACTTTGCTTAATGCCTTTCCCAAATCAGCTTCACGAAGATAAAACAAATTGAAGATTTGGATTACCCCTTCAAGACAACTTCCTTTTAATGCATAATATTCAGAGAAAATATACATTTCATCGTTGGATCGGAATTAAACTCGTACCATTCTGCTTTAAGCTCACCATCGTCAAATGTTTTGAGTTGCTCCAAAAGTTCCCTCGAATTTATCGCAGAATGATTGGAATTTATGAAATTGGCGGCCCCAGGGTTCTTCATTACAATAGACCCTTTGACTTCCCATGAATTTCCGAACTGAAGAAGAGTCCTCCATCTGATACCTTCTCCTTCGTTTGATAACTTTGTATAATGTGTAAAAACTCTCATTGTTCTTTTCTATTTGGAAATATTCACAGCTTACCGTTACAGTAACTCATCTCACTCAACTCGCACCACCCTGCATCCTTGATTTCTCTCAGAAACAGTCGGGCGCACATTTCGGCATCGTCGCCAGCGCGGTGGTGCTTACCTTGAGGAATGTCGAGCCGCTCGCAGAGGTAGTCGAGCGTATTGTGGTCGAAGTCGTAGTTGTGGCGTGCGGCACGGAGAGTGCAGTAGTAGTCCACATCGGGTATAGGAAGCCCGTACAACTCCAGCGACTTTCGGATGCAAGGGATGTCAAAGGAAGCATTGTGTGCCACCAATACTGGTGTTTCGTTAAGATACTCCAGTATCTCTGCCCATACTTCTGGAAATTCCGGGGCCTGAGCGGTGTCCTCAGGTTGAATGCCGTGTACCTGTATGTTCCAATACGAATAAGCATTGTCTTCAGGACGAACAAGCCATGATTTCGTTTCTACGACTTTGCCGTCCTTCACCACACAGATGCCGGCTTCGCAGATAGAAGCACGCTTACCCATGGCAGTTTCAAAGTCTATTGCTATAAAGTTCAGTCCATTCATTTGTCAGTCCTTATAATATGAGGTTAATGTTCTGGCGAGGTTGCACATCTGGTCACGAAGATTCTTCGGCTCCAGCACTTCCACCTGGTCGCCATGCTGCATGATGAGTTGCAGAAAGTCATACGTCAGTTTTACGTCATATGAGAATATTGTTGACCCCTCGTCACTACTGATCTCCTGTTGTGACTCATGCAACGGAAGTGTTCGAAGATAGTCGGGAGCGTTCCAATAGGCCTTCAGCACGACATGCTCAATCGGCTCATCGCTCGGAATGATGCCCGTGCAACCCTCGTAGTAATCCTTCATGTTGAAATCTTTCTTCATCTCGAAGGTCTTGTCGAGGATTGTGGCACTGCTGATGCGGTCGAGTCCGTATGCCAGTATTTCCTTGCGTGGCGTATATCCTTCTTCACCTTGATGCCGTTTGTTCTTCTCCACATAGTATGGATTGTTGGCTATGACATACCAACGACGCTTCACCACTTTGAGGCAGTAAGGCTCTATTTCGAAAGTGTAGGAATCAGACTTTCCGAACCCTTGGTGCGTCACCTCCATCACCTTGTTCTCACGCACCGCCTGCATAAAGATAGTCAGCCAAGTATGGCCCGAAGGAATGTCTTCAAACACCACACGGTCTTTGAGTTTGCTGTCCGCCTGTATTTGGTTGAGCGTGGCGTATGTATCAACGAGCCAAACATATCGTCCGAATTGATTTGCTGGCATATCGTAACTTGTTTAGATAGCAAAGATAGGCATAACCTATGAAAAAAAATGCACACCTTGTTTTTATAAGTTATAGTCAATAATGGCATTTTCCGACTTTTTCTGCACCTATGACCTATAGACCAAATTTCAGCAGTTGTTCCAGTTTGTCTTCGTCCTGTATTAACACCTGACGCATACTACCTTTAGAAGGACCGACAATACCAACTGCTTCCAACTGATCAAACAAACGGTCTGTGCGGTTGTAGCCTAGGACGAACCTACGCTGAATAAACGAAGTTGACACTTGCTGCAGACCAACAATAAAGCGAGCAACCTCTTCAAACAAGGGGTCGCGATCAGAATGGTTCACGTTGCCCATGCTTTTGTCGTCACCACCCTCTCCAACATATTTGGGCGACTCGCAAGCCGTTGCATTGACCGCTGTGTTCTCAGGTCGCTTAAAAGCCATATCTTTTCCATATTCAGTCTCCAAGAACTTCCTATAGTGTTCCATGACTCCTCCAAAATTTTGCGCATAACTAATACGAGCAGTGGGGTGATAACCTAAAATGATAAGCGTTTTTGTTCTGCGACAATAAGCAAGGTTGTTGCTTTGAATATATAGGTCATCTTGAGGGAACATTTCTCTGACAAATTCGTTTATTGGCCATCCACTGCACACAATTATGTTGGGTCTCAGGATTGCCAATTCCATTTGAAGCAGAGCAGCGTCTCTTTCAAGAAAACTCTTGAGTACGTTGTCGGATAATGAGCCCTGTCCTGCTTTTTTTTTGCATTCAATAAGAGTGAAAGGTGTGTTTAGAAAGCAATTTCTCACGTCTTCAGGTTTGCTTTCGATATTACCAAAATCGCACTCGTTATGCATCAAACCATATAAGACATTGGCAATATTACGAAAAAATGTTCCATTGCTCAGTTGCCTGTTTCTCTGGTTATTTGGGTCGTCGTTGTCAATCAACCAGTCTCTTACGTCATCGCACGTTCCGTCTGACTTATCTTTCAGCAAGAAAGCGATTCTACGTTTTGCCTTGAACCACGTTTCGTTCTCATTGGGAACGTTGCGCATTATTCCATCTCGCACAAATGTATATTCAGGACATCTCTTTTCCCAGATGTTATCGAAAAGATTATCCAATAAAGCGTTATAGTTAATCATTCTTTTTATTTTTTAGATTTTTTTTACGACACACAATTAATCACGGCTTTCTCTATATAACCAGCCAATATTGAAAAATATTACTGTCCGCTAAACTTTTAGAGTCAGGAAAAAAATTAGGGCTGGATTTCTCGCTTGGAATTCAGCCCTTTGGGTTATTTTTGAACTGACAAAATACACAATAACCATGAGCAAAAGTACACATTTCTTCGGACAGCCGGTATTCGGACAACTGGTAAAAAATACTCAACCACGACAAATGGCCCGAATTGTGCTCATGTACTACATCAACATCGACACCTTCTTTGAAAGTCCAGAAAAAGACTGGGAAATAATGTTTCAAAAAGCGTCCGATTCGCCTCCAAATGACAGTGATGAATAGAATTTAGGCTTGTACATAATCTGCCGACCACCCAACTTCTCTAAATCAGTAAGTTGGGTGAGGGGTTGTATTGTTTAGCGGACAGTAATAAAAAAAACACGCTTTCGTCATACATAGGGAAGGAAACAGAACTGATTGGGAAGACAGGAATTGAACAGGCTTTTTTGTCTTGTGGAAGTTGTAAAAAAAACAAATTTTGGAGTAAGAAAAGATGTTGAATATAAAATATATTGTCCTAAAGGCACGCCAGTCGTATATGCAGAGCCGTTCAGTAATTTCGGAGGTGAAATGGCAGCTCAGCATTATGAGGACTTTGGTTTAAACTGGGACGGCGTGAAGAAACCAAAACTCTTTAAAGAAAACGAGATGCTATTGCAACGAGGAGCAAAGTTTGAGGTAAAAAATGTTAAATACAATGGGAAATGGCACATCGAATTGGAACTTAAAGGATTCGATGTACAAGAGTATGAAATCTATGTGAAAGAGTATATAGACAAAAAAATAAAAAAAGAAGGTTTTTACTGCGTATATCAACAATAATATTCGCAGTAAAAATCTTTAAATTTTTTTGATATTCTTTCATAGGGGGCACATTCCATACCTCCCCATTTAATAGGTTAATTCCGCAATAATTTTTTAGTAAAAAAGCAAAGTATTTGATAAACAAAAAGT
>CAVJCT010000054.1:0-27377 GCA_963648205.1 Flexilinea sp. | reverse complement strand
GCATCGCCCTTGCAGTAGTTGATTGGAGTGGTAACGAGCGGTTTGTCGACACCGATTGTTGTAACCTTTACGGCTACTCGTTTGCTCTCTGGATATGGTGAAACCAAACTCTTCTGCGATACATAGAAGGTTTGAACGCCAGCTGCAGAAACATCTACTGTTGGTGCTGTCGCTGAGGCTGTTCCACCTTCTTCTGCGTCATACCATTGCAATTCGTATTCATCGGTTGTGATGAGTGCCAATTGGGTGAGGTCGACATCCGAACCTACACAAACAGTGGTGTCTGAATGGAATGGAAGTGGTGATGATACAATGTTGATATCAATCTCAATGGCTTCGCTCTCACACTCATCCTCGAAGAATGACACCCAGTAGGTTTGCGCGCCTTCAACGGCAGTGTTGATGGTCGGCATGGTTGAAGAACCTGTCGCTGGCTTCTCAGTAGCCGTTCCGTCGCCATACCAAACGTAGTTGACGGTTGCGTCGTATCCTTCAACCACATCGGCAAGGTCGACTACATCGCCTACCATTGCGTCCTTGGTGAACGGACCTGTTACGCTCCATGTTGGAGTCTCTTTCACGCCGAATGTCTTTTCCTGCTCGATGCTTACGCAATAGCCATCGGCAGTGGCAGTGGCAGCGTATGTGGCAGCTGTGAAAGGTGCTTCAAATGTTAATGACTTCTCGGTCTCTTCTGACGTTACTCCATCGATAGTCCATGCGATAGTGGCATCTTCAGGAGTGGTCGTTGCAGTGAGCACTGTTTGGTCGCAGAGCGAGTCGACTGTCAATTCAACCTCAGCAGTAGGATTGGCAGTTACGGTGTATTGGCGTTTGCCTTTACATCCATCTGCCGAGAATCCGATGAAGTTGACAACGGTATCGTTTAACAAGGTGAATTGGAAGTCTCTTGAATCAGTTTCTTGGTTGAAGAGTGCGGTGAGGTCATTCTCCTTGCTGTCTTGCCATTTCCAAGAAACAATAGACTCGTAGGTTGAGCCTTTGAGGGTTACGTCTTCGCCCTTGCACGCACCGCCTTTGTAGTCGGCATCCATCTCAAGGTCGCCTGCACGGGTTACGATGAATGGATCTGAAGTAGAGTAGTCTGAACAGTCATCGCCCGTAACCACAGCATTAGGGTCTTCTGCGAACTTGCTGATGGCATCGTCAGAACCCACGATGATGCGGACTCTCATCTCCTTCTCGTCTTTGTAACTTGCTGTGTTGAATTTGTAAACGTTCGCTTGCGTACTTCCCGTCAAGTTCGACCAAGTCTTTCCTCCATCTATACTTATTTGGTAGATGAACATGGTCTTGTTAGAACCTCCAAAGTAGCTGAGCAAGAGTTCACTTGTCGGTGCTTGCAGTGTGATGATGGCATCCGAACAGATGGTGGTGTCTTGCGAGAAGTTCTCCAAGTTAGAGTAGATGCTGATGGATGGGGGCGAACAAGTCATAAACTTGATATCGTCGATGGCAAGGTCGTTACCCTTACTCCAATATGAACCGTCACTACATCTTGTGCCACAATCAGCTACAACCTCCATCATTACGGAACTTTCTTCAGTAAGGATGTCTGAAATTTGCACCAAAGTCCAACCAGCATCTTTTACCGCTTCTACGTTCTCATGCTTTCCATATACTTTAGATCCATCCAAACTCTTAATATAGATAGAAACGTATGGATTTTCACCACCAGAAAGGTTGGCAATGTAGGTCTCGAAGGTCAACTCCTTGTTGGCACACAAACCGTCAATCTGCGAGTTGAAGATAGTTCCGTGAAAGTTTTGTGTAACGTTGATGAAGAGACAAGCGCCGTTGGCATGTCCGTCGAGTGCGGAAGTGTGGTCTGCAATGACTCCTGTCATCCAAGTGGCAGTGTTTCCATCAGTCATCGTATAACCTTTCTCTGTTGGCACTACTACGGCGAAACTTCCATCGTTCACTTGTCCTGTTCCATCGTATTCGTGATTAGGGATAGTGAATGAAGTGGTGGTTCGATAGGTGGCATCAGTCGATGGGGTGGTAGTCTCATTTCCATCCTTGTCGACGTAGGTGTGTTCACCTTTGAAGTAACCGAAGGTCTCGTTGAAGACTGTCTTGCGAGAGGCTGGCTTGCCGTTTACCACACAACAAGTAATGGCTTTTATCTCTAACGGCTCTGTCTGAATGCCGTCCATTGTGCAGCGGACAACTCCATCTGCGGTAACCTCTTTTAGCGCACTGCTGTTCGTTCCGATGGTCTCCCAAGTGAGTCCGTCGGCTGACCATTCCCACAAGTAACTTGAACCTTTGTACTCTTTGTCCAATGTGAACAAAGCCTGCTCACCTTCGCAGATATTTTGTCCCATTGAAGAGATGACGATAGGGTTCAAACAACCGTAAACGTGAAGGTCGTAGATGGCATAGACATCGCAAGCCTGTGGTTTGTTATGTCCTGTCATAATTGAGATTGTAGCGGTAGTAGAGTTTTGACTGATGGTGAAAGTGTCTTTCACTTCAGCAATAGGCGATGAATAGGGCAGTTTAATTTCATGTCCGCTACCGGGATTCGTGTTGACTCCGAGGTAGAGCGACTGAGAATACCAATCCATGTAGCTGTAGGTAACTCCTTTGTCGTATGTGGTCCTATGGGTATCATCGTCCAAATCTGCGGTAAGACATTGAATCTTGGCAGTAACCATGATTTTCGTTCCTGGCTTCAAACTTGTAACGGTCAGTGTCAGTACGTTGGTCAACTTGTCTGGCGCTTTAAAGAGGAAAACCGGCTCATTGATATCTGGCAGACATTCGAAATACTTGTCGTCTTCGCTAAATTGGCAATAACGGCGCACAGAGTCGGTGGTCGCATACGCTGCTACGGTTGAGTCGGGGTGAAAAACCGTGTTCGAGTCTGCTTTGCTGATAGCCGTGGATAGGTAGTTGCCCAACGGTCCGTCGAGCGAAACATTGCCCAACTCGTAGTAGGTCTGCCCATTTCCCGAGACAAAAGAGGTTCCTCCTGCCAAGTTCGGACAGTCAGGTTCTAAGGCATCTGCAGCGTAGGATATGCTAAAAGCAAAAATGCAACAGAGCGTTAGTAACAGTCTGGTTAGTAGTCTATTATTCATATTGTAATGTGTTTTTCTCGTGTTTAGGAATCCTATTTATACTACTCTTTTGAAGAACGAGAATGAACTTTCTTGGCTCACCTCGTCTTGATTAGCAAATAAAAAGAAAAATCCAATAATAGAAAGAAATTTTAATCGAAAAATATTTGCTAAATTTGCACAATTTTAATCGTAGAAAAATCGACTTTCAAAGATTGAAATTGAGCGGGTGAAAAGGAAGTCCCATACCTTGTTATATACTATATAAAATAAGGGTAAGGAAAGACGACTGAAGCAATTCGTGATTAATGGACTGAAACAATAATTGAGATAATAATTGAAATATATAAAAGTACAAAGTCATGGCTAAATTCATCAACGATGTATCGCGGACTTTCGGAGAGTACTTGCTCATTCCGGGGTTGACGACAAAAGAGTGTATTCCAAGCAATGTGTGTCTTAAGACTCCAATCGTGAAGTTCAAGAAAGGAGAAAAGTCTGCCATCAATCTGAATATACCATTCGTTTCTGCTATCATGCAGGCTGTTTCAGATTCTGGCTTGGCTATCGAATTGGCAAGAAATGGTGGTCTCTCTTTCATCTTCGGTTCTCAACCTATCGAGAGCCAGGCTGAAATGGTTCGTAAGGTGAAGAATTTCAAGGCTGGTTTCGTAGTGAGCGACTCTAACGTAACGCCTGAAACGACTTTGGCTGAGGCTATCAAATTGATCGGAATCACTGGCCACTCAACTATCGGTGTTACTGCCGACGGTTCTGCTAACGGCCGTTTGGAAGGTATCTTGACAAGCCGTGATTACCGCGCTGACAAGGCGGATATGAACGCCCCTGTTAAAAACTTTATGACTCCATTCTCAAAATTGGTTACTGGCAAAATCGGTATCTCTTTGAGCGAGGCGAATACAATCATCTGGGATCACAAACTCAACACTTTGCCTATCATCGACGAGAATCAAAACTTGAGATATTTCGTGTTCCGTAAAGATTACGATTCTCACCACGAGAACCCATACGAACTTTCTGACGCTAACAAGAAATTGCTCGTCGGCGCAGGTATCAACTCTCGTGACTATGAGAAGCGTGTTCCTGCTTTGGTTGAGGCTGGCGTTGATGTTCTCTGCATCGACTCTTCAGACGGTTTTTCTGAGTGGCAAAAAGATACTATCAAGTGGATTCGCGACAAATACGGCGACAACGTAAAGGTTGGTGCTGGTAATGTTGTAGACGCTGAGGGCTTCAACTACTTGGTAGAGGCTGGTGCTGATTTCGTGAAAGTTGGTATCGGTGGCGGTTCTATCTGCATCACTCGCGAGCAGAAAGGTATCGGTCGTGGTCAGGCTACTGCTTTGATCGACGTGGCTCGTGCGCGCGACGAATATTTCGAGAAGACAGGTATCTACGTTCCAATCTGCTCAGATGGTGGTTTGGTTCACGACTATCACATGGTGTTGGCTTTGGCTATGGGTGCAGACTTCTTAATGATGGGACGTTACTTCGCTCGTTTCGACGAGTCTCCTACCAAGAAACTCACTATCGGAAATCGTATCGTGAAAGAGTACTGGGGCGAAGGTTCAAACCGTGCTAAGAACTGGCAACGCTACGATATGGGTGGCAGCGCATCACTCAAATTTGAGGAGGGTGTCGACAGCTACGTTCCATACGCAGGTAAGATGAAAGACAACTTGAACCAGACACTTGGCAAGATCATCTCTACAATGTGCAGCTGCGGTTCTACCACTATCCCAGAGTTGCAGAAGAACGCTAAGATTACTTTGGTCTCTTCAACCTCTATCGTTGAAGGTGGAGCTCACGACGTTATCTTGAAGGAGTCTTAAAAATTTCTTTTAGGAAAGCATAAAGGTTAAACATTAATTTTTCTCATCTCTATTGTCGTAGTAATATGACAATAGAGATTGTTTTTAAGATTTTACACTATTATTTGTTTTTGTTCGAAGGATAAGATGAAAGGGAAAAATATTTCTCGGGTTATTTTTTATGTTTTAGGACTGCATTGCATTAGTTTGGTGGCAATGACATTGACTCGCCTTGTACAGTTGTTCTACAATGCGCCAGGGGGGATAGATTGGAAGTTTGCTCTGCATGCAATGTTGAAGGGAGTGCAGTTTGATAATTTGATTGCGTCATACATTGGTATTCTGCCATTTATTGTGATGATGGTGATGTGCCTTCTGCCTAAGAAGGAGTCGTTTGCCAAGATGATGAACAAAATGGCGAGCATAACGAGATACTGGTATGCCGTTTGGATGACGATTGTGGTGCTTTTCGGCATCTTCGACGTGCGCTATTACCGTTTCTTTGATTCCCATTTGGATGTTAGTTTTCTCGACTGGTTTCGTTTCTTAGGAGAAACGACGGGTATGTTGGTGCAAGATGGCGGAAACTATTACATTCTCGCTTTGGCGATTCTTTTTGCCGTTGCTTACAACTTTGCACTGACTAAATATTTCAAGAATTTTGAATTTCAATGGAATTTGCAAGATAAGACCGATGCTAAATCGATTGTGGTATTTATCCTTATGCTTGGCGTCTCGTTTGTAGGCGTGCGTGGCAGTTTGGAACGTTACCCATTGCGAGTGTCGATGGCTTATTTTTCGCCTTATTCATTCTATAATAAATTGGGAGTAAATCCTTTTTTCAACTTTATCAAGAGTATCGGAAAGAGTGGAAAACAGTTGCCTCCAATCTTCAAAACCGTTGATGAAAAAGTTGCGCTGAAGGCTGTTCAAGAAGAGTTGGGTATTGTAGAGGCTGATTCTGCTCATCCGTTAACTCGTCAGGTGGAGGCTGCGTCAGGATTGGGCAAATGCAATGTGGTATTGATTCTGATGGAGTCTATGACTTCCGACAATTTCAATTTGAGTTACAATGGAAAGTCCGTCATTCCTTATCTGAGTTCTTTGAGAGATAAGTCGTTGTATTTCAAGAACTCATATTCTGGAGGAATCCATACAAACAATGGAATCGTTTCGACTTTGTATGGGTATGGACCCAATTTTAAGGAAAAATCTACAGGAAATCCAGCACGCAAGTTTGTCGGTTTGCCAGGCGCATTGTACCAGAACGGCTATGAGAATTATGCGTTTGTAACTAGCAATCCGAACTATGACGATATGCAATCGT
Organism: Flexilinea sp.; assembly: GCA_963648205.1. Classification (GTDB taxonomy): domain Bacteria; phylum Bacteroidota; class Bacteroidia; order Bacteroidales; family Paludibacteraceae; genus UBA1181. Next base: position 21,129 of record CAVJCT010000054.1, on the reverse strand, counting down.
TCTTCTACGAGAACCATATTGACGAGGTCTATTCACTCTACAATTATCCAAGGGAGAAATCGGTGAACAATTTTGGTGTGCAAGACGATTATATGTTTTCCTACGGTAAAGCGTTTTTTGATGCGAGAACTTCAGAAAAACCCTTCTTTGCAACGTTCTTGACGGTCAGCAATCATGCTCCGTATGTCATTCCAGATGTGTTTCAATCGAGAGGTGAAGACGATCTTCAACGCATTTTGGCGTATGCCGACGATGCACTGAAAAATTTCGTTGAGGCATCCCGAAAGACGGAGTGGGGCAAAAATACGCTCTTCGTGTTGGTGAGCGATCATGGAGCACCTCGTCCGACAGCCTACGATTACAACCTTACCTACAACGCCATTGATTGGTTCATCCTCCACGACAGCATTCCTGCGAAGGTGGTCGAAACGCCTGCTATTCAGCAAGATGTCTGTCCGACGGTGATGGGCTTGTTAGGACTTCCGTATGAGGCCAATACGATAGGAATGGACTTGCTGAAGCAGTCTCGCCGTTATGCTTTCTTTTGCAACGACGACCATTTCGGATGCTGCGATGACGTTTGGCTCTACGATTACAACCTCACAGCCGAGCAAGAATTCCTCTATCAACTCCCTGAAGAACAGAATCTTGCGACACAACGTCCTGACATTCTCGACTCAATGCGCACCTACGCTTTGCAACATAAACTGATTGATATTTTAGCGGTGGAAAAGCGGTGGAGTGAGGAAAAGTGATTTTTTTTTTTAAAAATAGATGAAATGTTTGGTCGTATGAAAATATGACCGTATATTTGCATCGTTAGTTCCCCCAAGCCTCTTAACAATGCTCAAATTGGGGGGCGTTTTATTTAATGTAACCTGTTTTTCGTATGCAGATACCATTTCAAAAGAAATTTAAAACTCTCGAGGAGATAGTTGCTCTTTTAAAAGAAAGAGGACTGATTTTTGATGACGAGTCATTGGCTATTGGTGAGTTGGGCAATATTGGTTACTATCGTTTTAGTGCCTATTTGTATCCATTCCTTGAAGAACCTAAAGAAAATCAGATTTTCAAGGAAAACAGTAATTTCCAAACGGCATTGTCGCTCTATTGCTTTGATTGTGAACTACGTATGCTCATCTTTGATGTGATTGCAACGGTCGAAATTTCAATAAGAAGTGCTTTGGCTAACATTATTGCTTATGAGTCTGGTAATATTTTTTGGACGACAGATCCTGAAATGTTTCGAGATGAAGAGCAGTACAAAAAGACAATGTCTATCATCGACAAAGAGTTGAATGGTTCAAAGGAAGATTTTATCATTCATTTCAGAGAGAAGTATGACAACGCATACCCTCCTGCGTGGATGTTGGTTGAAATTCTGCCAATGGGTGTGCTGAACCATATCTATTACAATTTGAAAAGCAGTTCTTTGAGGAAGAAAGTGGCTGCGCGATATTCTTTACCTGCACCAATCTTCAGTTCATGGTTCACTGTCGTTATCTTGACAAGAAACAGTTGTTGTCATCATGCCAGATTGTGGAATAAGGAGAATGCCATTTCTCCAAGCAAACCAAGGAAAATGTCATGTCCATGGATTTCCGACGAGATTCTTTCAAACAGATTGTTTTACAATCTTAGCATTTTGAAATTCTTTATGAATCAGATTAATGAGCATTCTGATTTCAAAAACAGATTGCTCCAACTATTCAGCGATTTCCCAATGGTCGATATTCGTGCCTTAGGCTTTCCTAAGGACTGGGAGAATGAACCACTCTGGGAAAAGTGAAAAAAAACTTAAATGTTTTGTGCGAGTTTGGTAGATTAAGAAAAGATGTTATCTTTGCAAACAAGGGCGAAGCGGAATGCTCGAGCGATTAACCGTTAGCTCACCCTCCAAGCCTCTTGACAATGCTCAAATTCGGGGGGATATTTGGAATAAGAAGTGCGACAGACGATAAATGTTGTTTGTCGCACTTCTTGTTTATCGATTTTTCTTTTTTGCGAATAACCCCTTTTTATTGTATTTTTGCGATTTGAGTGTATTAAAGATTTAAGATATGAAAGGAAAATATATACTGCTTCTCTGCGGACTTTTCTCGTTTTCGGTGCTTTGCGCTTTGAACCAGACTGATAAAAAAGGTCGGAAACAAGGTGAGTGGAAGAAAACCTACGAGAATGGCCAAGTGATGTATGAAGGAAAATTCGTAAACGACCAGCCAACGGGCGTTTTCAAACGTTATTATGAGTCGGGCGCATTGAAGTCGGTGCAAACCTACGAAACTCCTGAACGTTCGCAAATCGTTGTGTATGAGGAGGATGGTAAGACTATTTCGGTGAAAGGTACTTACCTCAACAAGAAAAAAGAGGCTGAGTGGACTTACTATGTCAAAGGAAAAATGTCTCTCTTGGAAGTCTATAATAACGGTCAGAAGAATGGAACTTCGAAAGTGTACACGAAAGAGGGGGCTTTGATCGAGGAGATTCCCTACGTGCGTGATACGATTGACGGTATGCGCAAGTGTTTCTTGCAAGATGGCAAGCGTTACTCTGAGGCTTCCTATAAAAAAGGAGTGGAACATGGCAGTTACAAACTGTATGAAGGTCATGACTTCCCTGTCGTAGAGGGTGTTTACAAGAATGGCAAGCGTGATGGCGATTGGATTTTGAAAGATGACAAGGGCGTTCAGACGGACGTTATGAAATATAAAGATGGTGTTTTGTTGAATGCCAAAGAGTTGAAAAAAGAAAATTCCGACACGTTCGATCAGAATGAGCAGAACAAAGGCAAATACAAAGAGCCGAGTGAGGAGAACATGTAAAATCGAATTGCCGAAGAAAAATAAGAAAGATGAATGCTTTTGAACATATTGGCGCGTATGCGCAGTTGATGTATCGGACTTTCGTTCTGCCCGACCGATGGAGTATGTTCTTCCGTCGTTATTCGGAGGAACTGAAGAAACAGGGATTGGACTCCTTGGGTATCGTGGTGATAATCTCCGTTTTCATCGGAGCGGTTATCACGATTCAGATGATCAACAACATGGAAAACCCTATCTTGCCGAACACGCTGATCGGATTGGCTACGCGAGACACTCTTTTGCTGGAGTTCTCTTCGTCTATCCTCTGTTTGATTCTGGCAGGAAAGGTGGGGTCTAACATCTCGTCCGAAATTGGAACGATGCGAATCACCGAGCAGATTGATGCCTTAGACATTATGGGTGTCAATTCGGCTAACTACTTGATTTTGCCAAAGATAACCGCTTTTATGAGTGTGATTCCGTTCTTGGTGCTGACCAGTATGTTCACAGGAATCGTCGGAGGCTACTTGGTGGGCTTGCTGACGGATATGATCACGGTAACAGACTATGTGGCAGGTATTCAGTATGCTTTCACCCCTTATTATGTGCCTTATTCCATCATTAAGAGTTTGATATTCTCGTTCATCATTTCGTCGGTGTCTTCCTACTACGGATACACGGTGAAAGGTGGTGCGTTGGATGTTGGAAAGGCGAGTACGGATGCCGTGGTGCATAGCAGTGTGTTGATCCTTTTGTTTAATGTGATGCTAACGAAAGTTTTGTTATGATTGAGGTTAAGAATGTCGTAAAGTCGTTTAACGGAAATGTGGTGTTGAAGAATGTGTCGACAACCTTCGAGACAGGCAAGACGAACCTCATTATCGGTCAGAGTGGATCTGGAAAAACCGTGCTGATGAAGAGTGTCGTGGGCATTCACAGGGTCGATTCAGGAGAGATTCTCTATGATGGACGAAACATCACGCAGATGCAGCGCAAAGAGATCAATCTGTTGCGCCGTGAAATTGGAATGCTGTTTCAAGGTGCGGCTTTGTTCGACTCTATGACGGTGTTGCAGAATGTGATGTTCCCGTTGGAGATGTTCTCGCAGGATATGACGAAAGATCAGATGTATGATCGTGCCAGGTTCTGTTTGGAGAGAGTGGAACTCGCTCATGCGTTGGACAAGTTTCCGTCAGAGATCAGTGGAGGAATGCAGAAACGTGCGGCTATTGCGCGTGCTATCGTTTTGAATCCAAAATACCTTTTCTGTGATGAGCCGAACTCGGGTTTGGATCCAAAGACTTCCCTTCTGATTGATCAACTGATTCAGGACATCACGCACGAATTTAACATTACGACGATTGTCAACACTCACGATATGAACTCGGTGATGGAGATTGGCGAGAATATTGCTTTCATCTACAAAGGAGAAAAAGCATGGCAAGGAAACAAAGACCAGATCTTCGACACGGGATGTGAGCAGTTGGAAAAATTCGTCTTCGCTTCCAACCTTTTCAAGAAGGTGAAAGAAGCCCATTTGCAGAAATAAAGTCAAAAACGTAAGGATATGGCTATATTTAATTTTTTCAAAACCCCGAAGGTGCGTCAGTATCACCACGAGTTTATCTATTATGACCCCAAGAAAGAAGAGCGTGAAGAACGTTTGAAGAGGGTTCGTGAGGAGATTGAGTGCGAGAAGGAAGGTAAACAGCAGCACATTCTTCGTAAAGGAGTGTTTCAGGAGCAGAGAACGACGAACAAGGCATCTGCCCAGTCGCGAAACATCCGCTTGACGATACTTATCGTGGTGGTTGTGGCTCTTTTGATGTGGTATATGAAATAAAAAACTGATGAGTGATATTATTCACGTTTTGCCCGATAATGTGGCGAATCAAATCGCCGCAGGTGAGGTTGTACAGCGACCAGCTTCTGTCTTGAAGGAGTTGGTCGAAAATTCTATTGACGCAGATGCAACGACAGTGACGATCATCGTGAAAGACGCTGGTCGCACGCTCTTGCAGGTTATTGACGATGGAAAAGGAATGAGTGAGACTGATGCACGACTCTGTTTCGAGCGTCATGCGACTTCCAAAATCTCGTCGGCAGATGACCTGTTCTCACTACACACGATGGGATTTAGAGGCGAGGCTTTGCCTTCTATCTGCTCCGTCTCTCAGTTAGAACTGCGTACCAAACGTGCGGAGGACGAGATGGGTACGGTGGTTGTGCTGAATGGCGGTATGTTCGAAAGTCAGGAACCCGTGGCTTGCCCGAATGGAACGAGCATTTCGGTGAAGAACCTCTTTTTCAACGTGCCGGCTCGTCGCAAGTTTTTGAAATCGAACAATACGGAGTTCACCCATATCGAGCGGGAGTTTTTCCGCATTGCGTTGGTGAATCCACAAGTGAAATTTGAACTTTACAACAACGATAAAATCGTCTATCACCTTAATGTAGGGTCGTTGCGCGAGCGTATTGTCGCCGTCTATGGCAAGAGTATCAATGCGCAACTCTATGCCGTGAATGTCAGCACGACGGTGGCTAAGATTGGTGGTTTTGTGGGTAAACCAGAAACGGCGAAGAAGAGTAATGAACATCAGTTTTTCTTTGTGAATGGTCGTTACATGCGTCATCCCTATTTCCACAAGGCTATCGTGCAAGCCTACGAACGCTTGGTGCCTGCGGGAACGTCGCCCGACTATTTCATCTATTTTGAGATTGATCCGTCGAAGATTGACGTCAACATACACCCGACGAAAACCGAAATCAAGTTTGAAGAGGAGCAGACGATATGGCCGATTCTCTTGGCAGGCGTTCGCGAAACATTGGGCAAGTTCAATGTGGTGCAGTCGCTCGATTTTGATCACGGAGAGGATGTCTTCTCTGCCAATTCATTTTTCGATAGCAGCAATCGCGTAACACCGCCCACCTCGTTGAAGCCTACGATAGACCCCAATTATAACCCTTTCAAAACCTCGGGTTCGCAAGGTTCATCGCAAAGTCGTGCCAATGTGCAGAATTGGGATAAACTGTACGATGATTTTGAGTCGCAAGGAACTTCACGTTCCGAAGGATTCCCATCCTCAAACAATACCTACTTGTCCGATTTCGACGATTCGTCTTCTTCATCTTCTTTCTCTATGAATCAAGAGGATGAAAACGACCTCGAATTGGAAGGTGAGGAAAATAAGATTTATTGCTTGCAACTGAAAAACAAATATATCATCACGATCACACGTTCGGGGTTGCTCTGTATCGACCAACATCGGGCGCATGTGAAAGTGTTGTACGAGCGGTTCCGTAAAAGTTTGGAGGCGCGCAAGTCGATTTCACAGAAACTGATGTTCCCATTCCGCATTGATGTGGTGGAGTCTGATGCCTTGTTTATCAATGAAATGTCAGAAAATCTGAAGTATTTAGGCTTCGATTTGTCCGATTTAGGAGGAGGCTCGTTCTCGGTGAGTGGCATACCGTCGGATTGTTCGGAAACCGATGCAAAAGAGTATCTCTATGAGTTGGTGGCAGCCTTCCGTCAGGGTATAAAGCCCGAAGAACGGTCGGAACGAGTTGCTATGAAATTAGCGGAGGTCTCGGCAGTGAAGGCTGGCAAAAGGATGACGGAGAGTGAGATGACGGGACTTGTTTCACAGTTGTTTTCATTGCCGTTGACTGATTATACGGTGGATGGAAGACCGATCATTGCCGTCTTCTCTCAAGATGAAATTGATAAGAAATTGAAATAAAATAGATATTTGCAATAAGTTATGCCAAAGAAAGAGGATGTAACAGAAGTCCGCATAGACAAATGGATGTGGGCGGTGCGTTTGTTCAAGACGCGCTCGTTGGCAGCGGACGCTTGCAAGAAAGGAAAGGTGTTGTTGGGCGGAACGGTAGCGAAGGCATCTCGCAACATCAAAGTGGGGGATGTCATTCAGGTGAAACGTCCGCCAGTAACCTATTCGTTCAAAGTTTTGGCTCTTAGTGAGAACCGAATGGGGGCTAAGTTAGTTCCCGATTTTATGGAGAATGTAACGCCACCCGAGCAGTTGGAGGCGTTGGAGATGAGTCGTTTCAGTGCCTTTGGCGTTCGCGACAGAGGTACGGGAAGACCGACGAAGAAAGACCGTCGAGACATGGAGTCGTATATGGAAGTGGGCGATGATTTCTCCTTCTTCGATTTTGACGACGACGACGATGATGAAGATGAAAGATGAAGATGAAAAATGAAAAAGAGTAGGAGCGTAGAAAAATGATTATAGCGAATCAGAAAAAAGAAGAGAACATAGCCGAGTACGTTCTCTATATGTGGCAGTTGGAGGATATCCTCAGAAGTTGCAATTTGGACATTGAGCAGATCCAGAAGACCCTTGTCGACCAGTATCAGCAACCCGACGAGGTGAAGGCGAAGATTCGTGCGTGGTATGACAATCTCGTTGAGATGATGAAGTTGGAACATAAAGAGAAAGAGGGCCATCTTCAGATCATCGTCAACACGGTCAACGATATGAACGAATTGCATAACGAACTGTTGCAGACTCCGAAAGAAATCCAATATAACGCATTGTTCTTCAGGACTTTACCCTATCTGATAGAGTTCCGTGGAAAATTGCATGCTGGAGCAGAGATGAATGACATTCACCTTTCGTTGCATGCCCTTTACGCTGTGCTTTTGTTGAAAATACAGAAAAAAGAGGTGACGAAAGAGACGATGGCAGCAATTCAACAAATCAGCAAATTTTTAGGAGTACTCTCGGAAAAATATAAAACATGGGGCAAAGATGACGAGGAAAACGACTTGGAAACTCTGCCGAAAGCCTAACTTTTACCCCTTTGAATTTGTAAGAATCTGAAAAAAATTCTCTATCTTAGAAACCTAAAATTGTCTATTGAAGAGAATCTAAAAATAAAGAAATATAATTATGGCTGTAGAATTTAAGTATGCTCCGATGTTCCAATGTGGAAAGGACAACACGGAGTATTATTTGTTGACGAAAGACTATGTGTCAGTAGGTAATTTTGAAGGTCATCCTATCTTGAAAGTTCAGAAGGAAGGACTCACCCTTTTGGCACAGCAAGCGTTCCACGATGTTGAGTTTATGCTCCGTCGTGCGCATAACGAGCAGGTGGCTGCCATCTTGAAAGACCCAGAGGCTTCTGAAAACGACAAGTACGTTGCTCTTCAGTTCCTCCGCAATGCCGAGGTGGCTTGCAAGGGTATTTTGCCATTCTGCCAAGACACTGGTACTGCTATTATCCACGGTGAGAAAGGTCAGCAGGTGTGGACGGGCTTCGAGGATGAAGAGGCTCTCTCTCGTGGTGTGTTCAACACTTTCACGAACGACAACCTCCGTTACTCGCAGAACGCTCCGTTGAATATGTACGACGAGGTGAACACTAAGTGCAACCTCCCAGCACAGATCGACATCGAGGCTGTTGAGGGTGATGAATACCGCTTCATCATGGTGGCTAAGGGTGGTGGATCTGCCAATAAGACCTATTTCTACCCAATGACCAAGGCTACTATCCAAAACGAAGGCACTTTGCTTCCATTCTTGGTTGAGAAAATGAAGAGTTTGGGAACAGCTGCTTGTCCGCCATACCACATCGCATTCGTTATCGGTGGAACATCAGCCGAGAAGAACTTGCTCACTGTGAAATTGGCTTCTATCAAATATTACGACAATTTGCCAACTACGGGCGACGAGACTGGTCGTGCATTCCGCGACATCGACTTGGAGAACAAACTCTTGGACGAGGCTCACAAGATTGGCTTGGGCGCACAGTTTGGTGGAAAGGCTTTGGCTCACGATATCCGCGTGATCCGTTTGCCTCGCCACGGCGCATCTTGCCCTATCGGTATGGGTGTCAGCTGCTCGGCAGATCGTAACATCAAGGCTAAAATCAACAAGGATGGTATCTGGATCGAGAAGATGGATTCCAATCCATCAGAATTGATTCCTGCAGAATACGCTAAGGCAGGCGAGGGTAGCAAGAGCATCGTCATCGACTTGGATAAGGGAATTGACTCAGTTCGCAAGGAGTTGTCTAAATACCCAGTCAGCACTCGTATCAACTTGAAGGGTACGATCATCGTGGCTCGTGATATCGCGCACGCTAAGTTGAAGGCACGTTTGGACGCAGGCGAAGGTTTGCCAGAGTACTTCAAAAAATACCCTGTACTCTATGCTGGTCCGGCTAAGACTCCAGAAGGATACCCTTGCGGATCTATGGGACCAACCACTGCCAACCGTATGGATCCATACGTTGACGAGTTCCAAGAGAATGGCGCATCCCTCGTGATGATTGCCAAAGGAAACCGTTCGGACGTGGTAACCAATGCTTGCCAGAAACACGGCGGATTCTACTTGGGTACGATCGGTGGTGTGGCTGCCGTTCTCTCAAAGAGCAGTATCAAGAGCATCGAATGTGTGGAATACCCAGAGTTGGGAATGGAAGCCGTTTGGAAGATCCAAGTGGAAGATTTCCCTGCATTCATCTTGGTAGACGATAAGGGCAATGACTTCTTCAAACAGTTGAAGCCATGGTCGCCATCTATTTGTAAAAAATAACCAAATGAAGTTTGGCACGATTCATTTTTTTGTGAGTTGTGCCAAATTTCGTTTTTCATATTATTACTGGACATTAAATCTAAAAGCCCATGAAAAAAATGTTTTACTTAAAGAAACTATGTGTGGCTCTGATGCTTCTTTGCTTCGGATACGGCACATCGTTTGCAGTGGCTCAGGCACCTTGTACGTCGGATGCCACTGAAGCAGCAAAGAAACTGTACAATTTCTTGCTCACCAATTATGGTACAAATACCATTTCTGGAGCCATGACGGGAGATAACAGTTCTGCGACCACTTTGGCAGATCAGCCAGATTTGGCTTATCTCTACCAGAATGACGGCGGAAAATACCCTGCAATGGTTGGTTTTGACTTTTTGATGACGACTGGTGTGAATCAGAACGATGGTTGGTTCTCAACCTTCAGCAACAATGTCATCACAATGGCAAAAGAGACTTGGAAGAAGGGTGGTATTCCTTCATTCTGCTGGCACTGGCGCGATCCAAGCCACAAAGTAGAAGGTTACAGCGACACTATCGTCTCTAAAGAATATTGGGATTTCACAAAGGCATTTACTGAGCCAGGTAATACTGAGTGGAACACCGAGTCTGATGAGTACAAATACATGATTGTCGATATCGACCGTGTAGCTGACCAACTCCTCAAATTGCAGAATTGCGGTGTGGCTTGTCTTTGGAGACCATTGCACGAGGCGGCAGGACGTTGGTTCTGGTGGAGCGCTACTTGTACTTCAGAGCAGTACATTGCCCTTTGGAAACTCGTTTACAATGAGATGGTCAATGTGAAAGGTGTGAAAAACTGTATTTGGGTTTGGAACATTGAGAGAAGCAAAGAGAAATGCCAAGAAACAAATGACTGGTCATCACCTGCAACCTTGGATAAATCTTGGTACCCTGGCGATGAGTACGTCGACATCATCGGTGTGGATGTTTATAACAGAGGTTCAAATACTTCTGCATCAGATTTCTACAAGCAAATTGTAGAATTGATGGGGTCAGGCAATAAAATGATCACTTTGTCTGAGACAGATTACATTCCAGACATCACTAACATGCAGAATGATGGTGCAATGTGGAGTTACTGGATGCCTTGGGATCAGTCTTGGTCGGAAATGTATCAAAAAACTTCTTCTGATGTTTGGAAGACCAACATGGCTTCTGAGAATGTCATCACTTTGGATGAGATGGCAGACTGGGGTACATACGTTGAGGAGAAAGTAACAGACCCTTGCGATGCACAAACAGACCTTCGCAAAGAGGCTGAGTGCGCCGATTATAGCGGTGTCGTTGTGACTAATGACGCTTTGTCTGGCGGAAAAGGTATTAGCATTCAAGAAAATGATGGTTACATCAACTTTACATTCAATGTGCCATCTGCAGGAACTTACAAGGTGCTTGTTGGAGATTTAGGAATTTATGGTGGAAAACAATATAATGTTGTTGTAGGTTCTGCATCTGCAACTGTTGCAACTGAAGAATCTTCAGAAACTGTAGAGTATGACGGCGGTTCATACCGTATGTCGGCTGGCGAGGTAACGGTAAGCATCAAACCATCTTGGACATGGTTCGTAGTAGACTATGTACGTTTGGAACTCGACACTGAGGCTGATGCTCCTGTAACACCATCTGCTTCGTTGGTAACACCTAACTCAACTGAGTCTGCTCAGAAATTGTACGATTTCCTCGTTACGAACTGGGGTAAGAAAACCATTTCAGGTTTCATGACAGGAAGCATGGACGGTGCAACAACCTCTTCAGAGATTACAGCACACGAGGATGTTCAGGCTGTTTACACAAGAAGTGGAAAATATCCTGCATTGGTAGGTTTCGACTTTATGAATGCAACTGGTAAGTCTTCAAGCGATAGTTGGTATGCTAATTACACAAATGTGGCTGTCTCTTTGGCAAAAGACTTGTGGAAGAAGGGTGGTATTCCTGCCTTCACTTGGCACTGGCGTTCACCATCTTACGCAACAGACGGTTTCTACGTTACAAAGCAGGATGATGCTAACAACCAAACTGACTTCAACTTCACCGATGCGATGAATGCTGATGGCTCTTGGAATACAACTTCTACTTACTACAAGAACATGATTGCCGACATCGATAAGGTGGCAGACTATTTCTTGGAAATGCAAGAAGAGGGTATTGCAGCTATCTTCCGTCCATTGCACGAGGCAAGCGGTAAGTGGTTCTGGTGGGGTACTCAAGGTGGTGCAAACTACGTTAAACTCTACCAATTGGTTTACAACGAGATGGTCAATGTCAAAGGTGTGAAGAACCTCGTTTGGGTTTGGAATCCTGAGTATGCTACTGATTCAGATTGGAATCCAGGTGCAGAATACTACGATGTTGTTTCTATCGATATCTACAACAGCGCGAAGGACTACCAAAGCAACTATGTGGCATTCAACAACTTGAAGAAGTTGACTTCTAACAGCAAGTTAATCGCCCTCTCAGAGAACGGACCGGTGCCTGATGTAGACGATTGCTACGACAATGGTGCGACATGGAGCTGGTGGATGCCTTGGTATCAGTCATGGAGTGGAAACTTCGCCGACCAAACCGAGACTACCCAATGGAAGAAAGTGATGGAAGACGAGCGTATCATCACCTTGGAGGATATGGTTGCATGGAGCGACTATGTAATGTCTGACGTTGAGGAGACAAGCGCAGCAAGTTCTGTTTCAGTTTATCCCACATTGATTGAAAATGGCTTTACTGTAAATGTTGAGAAAGAGTCAACCGTAACAGTCTACGCAATGGACGGTCAGTTGGTTCTCAATAACACAGTTGCTGCAGGAGAAACCTACATTGACATGAGCCAATGCCAGTATGGTGTCTACGCCGTTACTGTAAGTTGTGATGGCACACCATACATTACCAAATTGGTGAAGAAATTTTAAAAAATAACTTCTCAACTGTTGAGGCTTTTGAAAAGAAGTCTTGATACGTTGAGGCTAAAAAAACTAAAACAAAAAAGGCGGAGTCGAAGAGACATCGCCTTTTTTGTTGTTTCAATGTTCATAGACTATTCTGTGCGAAATCTGCCTTGTTTTCTTTATCTTTGCAAAATAATTGATATTTAGAGAATCTGATGCGATTGTTGGCGACCAGCAATTCTTGCATCTGCGCTTTGTGTTTATAGATGATACCTTATGTAGCACTTGCTTTATTGCTGAATATTGCCGCAGTCTGCTCAGAGTGGATGAGTGAGCGGAGACAAAAAATGCTTTATTTGGCACTTGGTTGTGTCTTATGTACATTCATTCTGGTGCGTGATTATCATGTTTGTCTCGACTTCGTTGGTTACGAGCAACTTTATATTTTCGCGCCCTCGCTCTCTATGCTCGCCAGTTCGGTTCCCGACTATTTCGACAATATTAATACGGATTTTAGTTTTTCAGTGCTTTGTTCTTTTTTGAAAGCCCTGGGAAACAGTGATCGAACCGACTATATCATCATATTCGGTATTTACGCCCTGTTGGGTGTCAGTTTGAAGTTGGTCGGAATCAACAAACTTTCGGATTTGAAGTTTCAAGTGCTGTTCTTGTATGTTTGCAAACTATATCTGCTCAATGAACTGACGCAGATACGGGCGGGAGTGGCTATTGGCTTGATTTTCATTTCAATCTATTATCTTCAGAAGGACAAATATTGGCAGTTCTTTGGTCTTGTTGCTTTGGCAACGTTCTTCCATCTCTCCTCTATGATGATGTTCTTTTTGCCACTCTTCCATCGGTTTAGAGCAAATGCAAAAGTATGGGGAGTGATTTTCTTACTTTGCGTCGTCAGTAATGTCTGCGAATTTGATTTCTTTAGTTTAACGAAGTGCATTCCGAGCGATTTCTATCAATCCAAACTCGCAGTGTACATGCGTTATCAGCAGGATACTAATGTAGAATTAAACTATTTCAGCACTTATTTTATTCTTCAGAACATTGTCATTCTTCTTTGTTTCGTTTTCAGGGAAGAAATGGAAAAAGAGAATAAGTATTTGAATATTATTCTCAATATGTGTTGCTTGTCTTCTTGTTGCTTTGTTCTTTTGGGCTCGATGGCAGCGGTTGCAATGCGAGTAAGCGAGATGTTGAATGGCGTTATTATTATCCTTATTCCACATTTGGCGAGGGTTGTGGCAGCCAAGATAGGGTCTGCTGTTGGAACAAAAATCGAAGGGAAAAATGGAACTTTGTTCAGAATGATGAACTATGTTGTTCAACATAAAAAGGCACTTGCAATGACTATCGTCTTCGCTATTGGCTGGGGACTGTTCTATGTTTACGCGTGCCATTGCCCTCTTCTTTTAGAATATCAATTGCTGTGGTAAACAAAATCGGTTGCAACTTCTCTTCGGAAACAGGAACGATAGGAGAGCGGTTGGTGGTTTAGAAAATCCTTTAGTTCGTTAATATCCACTTTGATGCGTTCGTCAGTGTGGTAAACGCATCAAAGTGGTTAGTGTAGGGTAGTTATCTTATCGAGATGCGTCCTTGCGGTCCTGCGTATTCCTTGCCAATATGTCCTGCAAGATTCTCTTTCAGATAGCGGATGAGGCATTCACTGCAAGTGAAACCTGTCTTTTGCATTGATGCACTCTTCTTCTTCAGAACACTTTGAAAACCTCCGCCTGTAATGCAATAGTCTAATGTTGCCAACACGTATGTGCGATCCAACTCTAATGGCCCATATCTTCCGCTTTGTTTGTCAAGAACCATCACATTCCTAACACCTGTTCTTCCTGTCAAGTCGATTGTGAATTGAATGCCAGACACTTGTGGAAAGTCGCCATTCTCCTCTGGCACATACTGCGTGCAGGCATTCAGCAACTCTACGAGTTCAGCACCAGTAATCTCCACCGTAACAAGTGAATTGTCGTAAGGCAGCATACTGATGATGTCGCCGTATGTGAGCGGTCCGGCAGGCAATCCGCAACGGATTCCGCCACCATTCACCATGGCAATGTCAGCATTAGCCAACGCCCTGTGCGAGTCGGCTACAAGGTCTCCGGCATTCGTCTCGCCCATACGTACCTTCTGGTCGCCCTTTTCATTAAGAATCTCGAGTTTCACATCGCTATCGCAAACCTTGAGGTTCGTCTCTTTGTCAACCAAAGCGTTGATGCTGTCGGTAACGTGTGCTACGATAGGGTCGGCTTGCGCAATCGTTGAGGTTGGTACTAATTGAGTGCTTTTGTTTCCGTTGGCAGTAATTACCAATTTCCCGATGTTGGCAAACTTTGTGCCTGTCTGTGTAATCAATACTGGTTGACCAAGTTTGTTATGCACTGTGTCGGAAGGAATAACGGAGTGAGTATGGGCATCCAAAACGACATCGATGCCAGATGTGCTGTGAATCAGTCCGTGCGAATCGACATTCAAGTAGGTTTTATCCTCGCCCAAGTGCGACAATACGACGACATAGTCTGCACCCTCTTTTCTGGCTTTGTCCGCAGCGTTTTGCACTAACTGATAAACATCTTTTGCGCACAAGTCGAAGAGCAGCTTGCCTTTTTCGTCATAGAATGCGTATTCTTCTGTTGACATTGTGGTTGGAGTGGTGGCACCTACAAACGCCACCTTCTTATTGCCCATCTGCTTGATGACGTAGGGTGCGAAACAAAAATCGCCTGTTTCCGCATTGCGCAAATTGGCACTTACAACCGGAGCACCGAGATACGACAAAAGACTGAACATACGCGGTGTTTTGTAGTCGAATTCGTGGTTGCCCAATGTTACTGCATCATAGCCAACATGTTTCATAATGTCAACTATATATTGTCCGTCTGAAACTGCGCCAGCGGTGCCACCTTGTAGGTAGTCTCCACTCGAGACCACTGCCACATACGCAGTGTCGGCTATGGCGTTGCGCAGTCCTGCGATCTTCGCATAACCACCCACGCCACAGTGAACGTCGTTATCATAAAGCACAACGATACTCTTCTCCTTCTGCCCTGCCAAATTTTTTGATGAATGGCATGAAAACAGTGTCGTAGAGCAAACGGCAGTGAGGACAAACATACAAGAGAATGTCTTTCTGAAATGCCTTTTAAAAATGTCCTTTCTTTTCATTATTCTTCTTGTTATCTTCTAAATTAAATTACTATGCTTATTCAGAGAGGGCGAGGCGGAGACCAAGGTAGTTAAATCCTTCTTCAATGCCATAAAAGAGACGGTACGAACAACGACAGTAGTCTGCAGGGTATGAATGGCCTCCACCACGGAAAATACGAATGGTTTCACTTGTAGGGCCTACTGGGTCGTATTGATGCTCGCTACTGTACTCTCCGTACCAATCTTGACACCATTCGTTAACGTTTCCGCTCATGTCATAAAGACCAAGCTCATTGGCTTGTTTTGTTGCCACATTCTGTGACCCATCGCAATTTTCAGAGAACCAGGCCACTTTATTTAGGTCGTTTCCTCCGCTATATAGATAGTGCTGAGAAGCGTTTCCCCCACGTGCGGCGAACTCCCACTCTGCTTCTGTCGGTAACCGAAACTTTTTGCCACTCAAAGAGTTCAATTTAGTAATGAATTCCTGACAAGCATTCCAACTTACATTTTCTACGGGTTTGTTGTCTCCTTTATATTCTGAAGGATTATTCCCCATTACCGCCTTCCAAAGAGCTTGGGTCACTTCGGTTTTTCCCATATAGTAGTTCTTGGTTAGCGTTACTTGATGTGCTGGTTTTTCATAATATTTGGGATCTTGTATTTCTGGGGTTGCTCCCATTGTGAACGTTCCTCCCTTCACCAACACAAATTCGTAGCGCACTCCTTTGACTGTCAACACACCATTCTTGAATGTAATATCTGGATTACTTTCTGATACATTTTGCGCAGATTGCGATTCTTGCTCAACCGTCTCGCTGTCGATGGCTTGCTTATCTGTTTCAACTGCCTCATTATTGTCAGTTAAATCTGCTGTTTCAACTCCCATACTATCGATGGACAATTCTATTACTTCAGCTGCCACACTGTCGATTGCTTGTTGTTCTGCTTTTTCAGCATTGCCACACGCTATGAGACTGCATGTGGTCAATAGCATTGTTATTGCTTTCTTCATATCTATCTTTTGAATGAATGTCTATCTTATTCATTATTAAGACGCAGCACAATGCACCGCGTCTTAACTAATTTAATTATGTGGAAAGCCGACATCGACTCTCCGATTTTCTATTATTTCCAAGGATCGTCTGCAGCTGGCTTGCGCACATCTGTTGTGAGTGAATTCTTCCAAACGAACCATTGTTCTGTGCTTTCCTTCTCACGGAGTGTGATTGGACGTGGACTGTCTGCTCCAGATGATTGAATGAACAACTTCACATAACCTTTTTCATCGCGTGAGTGGGTATTTTGACCGACCTCCACTGTGTATGGGGTGCTTGCAGTATAGTTATTCTCTGGTGTCGCTCCCTTGAAATAAGAACGCATAACGTAACTGCGACCATCCAAACGATCTTTGAGAAACTGCTTATCGGCATTGGTCATCTCCTTGGGTCCGTCCAAGAAATCCATCATACGACAGGTCTCCTCTGGATCCTTCTCGTAGTTGCAAAGCACAGCTACTGCAAGTGCAGCTACAGTGTACTCGTCGTTGAGGCTCGCCTCTGGCATGGCTTTGAGTTCCTCAAGTGTTGTAGGAAGAGTTTTAAACTCGATACTTTTGGTCGCTTTACTTACTGCGCTGGCTGCTGCTGATTTAAGAAGTCCTGACTCCTTTTTTGAAAATTTGCCGAAGCCACTTGCTGACATACAAAAAACTGCCATTGTGATGATGAACAATATTTTCTTCATAATTATCAATTAAATTAAAGTTATAGAAAATAAAATTGTTATAACGCAACAAATTGCGTCGTGTTGTCAAACGGAGAGCCTAAAAAGGCTCACCGTTTTTTTATTAATTCCAAGGATTGCTTCCTGATGGTTTACGAACATCTGTGAGAAGCGATGTGGGTTGCCAAACGAACCATTGTCCTGTGCTTGGTTTCTTGCGAAGCGTGATAGGACGTGCAGAGTCTGCTCCGGATGATTTGATGAACAACTTCACATAGCCCTCCTCGGTGCGAGAATTGTTGTTCTGCTCGCTGACCTCAACATAGTAGGGCGCAGAAACGGTGTAGTCGTTCTCGGGTGTTGCTCCCTTGAAGTAGGAACGCATAACGTAACTATGGTCTTTCAGGCGGTCGCGGATAAACTGCTTGTCAATCGCAGTTTGCTGCTTTGGTCCGCCAAGAAACTCCATCATACGATAGGTCTCCTCTGGGTCCTTCTCGTAGTTGTTCAACACGGCCACGGCAAGTGCCGCAACGTTGTACTCGTTGGTGAGGCTTGCCTCAGGCATGGCCTTCAGCTCATCGAGTGTGGTGGGAAGAGACGAGAATTTTACAACCTCGATCTTGAAGATTCCCCCCGTGATGGCATTAATGCCTGCTTTAATCAATTCTAATAATCCCATAATTGTTATGAATTAGTTATTTATAAATTATAATCCTTCTTCTTCGTCTTCAATCTCCTGACTCCAATTTACAACGACGAGACGGAAACCGTGTAATGGAGAATATCTGTCGAGTGCCTTTTCTAAGGTGTGTTCTTTTATACGTGCGGAAACACGGCAATAGAAATCAGAACTGGTGCAATTACCGCCACGAATCACACCGTAACCGTCGTAAGTAGGTGCGCTCTTATAATCGTCTGCCCAACCGTCGCTTACCCACTCACAAACGTTTCCACTCATATCGTAGATGCCCAATTCGTTAGGTTTCTTGGTGGCTACGTCGTAACCGCTGGCAACGATGTTTCCTTCTTCATTCCAAGCAACCTCTTCGAGCGTGTTGCTACCGCTGTAAATATAGTGCTTAGACTTGTTACCGCCACGTGCAGCATACTCCCATTCGGTTTCGTTAGGAAGACGGAAGATGGGTGCCACCAATAGTGCGTTCAAATCTTCAACGAAAGATTGGCACTCTTCCAACGACACATTATCAACTGGTTTGTTGAGGTCTTGCTCGCCCTCTTGTCCTGGAGGATAATTGCCTGTTACAGCCTTCCAGAAGCCAACGGTTACTTCTGTCTTGCCCATATAGTAGTCATAATCAAATGTGAAATCGTGGGCTGGTTTCTCGCAAGCTTCGGCGTCTTTCATTTCGGGTGTCGCACCCATAGTGAATGTGCCACGCTCAACAAAGGCAAATTCATAGCGAACGCCCTTGACTGTAACCGCACCATCCTCGAGTGTAACGCCATCCAATTCGACCTTGGTTGAGGCTGGCTCATCGACTACTGCACTGTCGGCAGACGGACTTACAGTTTCCACTGCCGTACTGTCTGCTGACTGTTGTTCTGGTTGTTGGCTGTTGCCACACGCTGCGAGACAGCTTGCTGCCCACAACATTGCCATTGTTTTCGTAAAATTCTTGTTCATTGCTTCTTTATTTTATAAGTTTCATTGTTATGTAAATCTACTGTAGTATGGCATCAATGTCCTTTCCATGGAGTGAAGGCGATGCGGAAACCGCGACCACCATTACCCTCTTGAACATCAGAAGCAGCGGAACGCGAAGTTACTCGACAGTAACTTTCTCGCCAAACTGCACAGCCTCCTCGGAACACGCGATCATATTCGTCCCCATCCTCAGGACCCTGTGGGTCTGTCTGTGGCTTGCTATCAAATTCGGCGTATATGTCGTTACACCATTCCTCCACATTGCCACACATATCGTAAATGCCTAATTCATTAGGTTTCTTGGTCGCTACCTTGTGTACTCCGCCTACAAAATTTTCGCCATCTTCAGAGTTTCCTTCATACCAGGCTACATCGCCCAATGTATTACTGCCACTATATTTATAGTGTTTAGACTTGTTTCCGCCTCTGGCTGCGAATTCCCATTCGGCTTCGGTAGGTAGACGGAAGTTGGCGCATTCGCCAAAGGTTGCGTTCAATGTTGAGATGAATAATTGACAATCCTCAAAGGTTGCTTTGATTACTGGTAAATTGTCAGGGGTCGGGGTTCTCCCGAGAAATGGCAAACCGTTGTTAGGGTCGACTCCTGGTTTAAAATCATCTGGATAACTTCCCATTACAGCCTTCCAAAGACCGCAAGTAACCTCTGTCTTGCCTATGTAGTAGTCTTTGGTAAGCGTAACTTGATGAGCCAGATTTTTGCGACCTGTAAACTCATCGATCGAATCGTCTCCCATAATGAACGTGCCAGCCTCAACTTTCGCAAATTCGTAGCGGACACCATTGACCTTCAACACGCCGGTTTCGAAGTCGATTCCTGTTGGCTCGTCGTCTCCCTCTGTGGTTTCAGTGGTTTCGGCTACCGCACTATCTGCTGGTTGCTCAATCTCCACTGCCGTGCTGTCTGCTGTCTGCGCCTCTGGCTGTGGTGCATTGCCACATGCTGTGAGACAACCTACAGCTAATATCGAAATAAATGTTTTCTTCATATATGTGATTTTTTGTTTTTTATTCAGTGATACATAGACGGAGACCAATAGGTGAAATTCCTTCTTCTTCTGGAACTCCAAATTGTTTACACCTATTGAAGTTGTCCGCATTATCACCATAGAAATGACCACGATGCACACGGCTGAAGCCCTCAGAAGGTCCTTGTGGGTCTATTTGATCGCCGACAACAACATCACTTCCAAACCAATCGTTGCACCATTCATAAACGTTGCCATCCATATCGTAGAGACCGAGTTCGTTTGGTTTCTTGGTTGCCACCTCGTGAGCCTCATCTCCACTGTTACCCTCATACCAAGCTACCTCGTCGAGATTGTTGCTTCCTGCGTATTTGTAGTTTTTAGACTTGTTGCCACCACGGGCTGCAAACTCCCACTCGGCTTCGGTTGGCAGACGGAAAGTCATACCTGTCGCCTCGTTGAGTCGCTCGATGAAAGTCTGACAACTATTCCACGAAACGTATGCTACTGGCAGTTTGTCACCCTCCATAAACGAAGGGTTGGTACCCATCACAGCCTTCCAAAGTGCTTGTGTCACTTCGGTCTTGCCCATAAAGTAGTTTTGTGTCAGCGTTACCTTATGTTCGGCTGTTATGTTCTGAAACGCCACCTCATCTTCTGGAATACCCATTGTGAAACTTCCTGCGTCTACCTTAGCAAACTCATAGCGCAAATCGTTCACTGTCAACACACCGTTCTCATACGATGCGGTGAAGTCTGGAGCTGCAGAAGATTCTTCCTCGAAAGGTTCCATAGATCCAAGAAATTCCTGAGATGGAACATACCATTTGCCATCAATTTGCGTGAGTGGCATAGCGGCTGTGTCAGAAACCTCCTCTCCATTCAATAATCCATTTATCATAGTAAGGCTTAGTTCAACAATCGCCATACCATCTTCGAAATTTACGTTGAGAACTTTAACTTCCTTAAGGGTGGTTTTAAATTCTCTCAGTTGCTCTCCATTATTCTTAGCAATTTGATTGAGTGCCTCTCTGTCCTCTGCTGATATAGAAGGCTCAGCGAACTGTGCAAAATCACCGCCATCAGCCATTGCTTTGTAAGCAGCTACTGCCACCTCGCCTGGATCTGAAGCAGAAGCAGCTCCATTGCTAACAACCCCTACAGTAAACGCACTTGCTATGCGTGCGAAAGAAAAAATGTTTCTCATGTCTTTACTTGTTTTTGGTTTTACTTTAAATGAAATCTCTTGATCCTGTCTTTATCTGATTTTGGTTGACCCAAGTTTAAAATTATAACTGATACATGTTG
>CAVJCT010000053.1:0-25912 GCA_963648205.1 Flexilinea sp. | reverse complement strand
TGGGTTAAAGCTCAATTTTTGCTCTGAAAGTTTTGAACACGCTACTCCCCCTTTGCTTATTGGGCTGGAGGCTGATTCTATCCTGCAAATTGAACCATAGGTCAAAAAAACACGACAAAATGTTGCGTATTTTATACGTTTTGCGTATTTTTGCGATGCAAAAGGAAATTTATGGGTCTGTTTTGTGATTCCTTTTGTGGCGAGGTTCGTGGCGTGTGGGGTTTGCAGTTTTTATGGCCTGTGTTATATCATTGGGCTGTAAACGAAGGGAGGCTTGATGAGTCTCCCTTTTGTTTTGTGACAATGGTTGTCTTTGTCTGATTTCGGTTTCCCCACGCACTCAACATTTTCGGTCATTCTCTGCATTTTGAAAGGCTCGAAAGGCTAATGTTTTCAAGGCTTGCGAGCCAGTCTCATCCTGCAAATTGACCTATTGACGCTTTTTAAAGCTCAATTTTTGCTCTGAAAGTTTTGAACACGCCTCCCCCTTTGTTTATTGGGCTGGAGGCTGATTCTATCCAGCAAATTGACCCATAGGTCAAAAAAACACAACAAAATGTTGCGTTTTTTTTTATATGTTTTACGTACTTTTGCAACGCAAAAGGAAATTTATGGGTCTGTTTTGTGATTCCTTTTGTGACGAGGTTCGTGGTGTGTGGGGTTTGCAGTTTTTATGGCCTGTGTTATATCATTGGGCTGTAAACGAAGGGAGGCTTGATGAAGTCTCCCTTTTGTTTTTGACAATGGTGGGTGGAGAGTCAGGCGCAGATAAGTCTTCTCTTTGCTTAATCTCGATTGTATTGTTATTTACTGACAATGAGAACCATTCGGAATCAGGGTTGTCTGAACAACCAAGCGAGTCAGAAAAAAAATAAGACCTCTTATGTCGAGATTGCTTTCGAAAAAAACTGAGAACTGGAGTCTTCTTTTGAAAACTTTGACTGCCTTTTTTTTGTGTCAGTTTTCGAAAAAAAACACGACAAAATGTTGCGTATTTTATATGTTTTGCGTACCTTTGCAACGCAAAAGGAAATTTATGGCTCTGTTTTGTGATTCCTTTTGTGACGAGGTTTGTGGCGTGTGGGGTTTGCGGTTTTTATGGCCTGTGTTATATCATTGGGCTGTAAACGAAGGGAGGCTTGATGAAGTCTCCCTTTTGTTTTTGACAATGATGGGTGGAGAGTTAGGTGCAGATAAGTCTTCTCTTTGTATAACCTCAATCCGGTTTCTGACTTCGACAATGCGCAACCTTTTTTGAACGTAGGCAAACATGGGCAAGGGTTTCCTGTCAGTTAGCCATTGCCGAGAATGCTCTTTATGTTGAAATGTGGCTCGGTCCGAAATTCTTCACCTCGCAGAGTTTGTCTCCTCTGATGTTCATTACACTGATGCTGACATGACCATTGTGATGTTTCTTCATAGCACAAATCTGCCACGAAATTAGGGAAAACATGTTTGCGCCACCCATGCGTCACCCATTGTGAAATTACAATAGGATGATAGTCAATGAATTATATTTTTGAAAGTGTGCGATTGTCAAAGTCAGGGAAAAGATTGTTGAAAAATATGGTCGGGTGCGTTGTCTTTCTGAAAAAAAATTCTATCTTCGCATAAAAACGGAAACCATTGAATATTCTGAACGATAAAGAAATATTCACATTGGGGAGTCTCGCTGAGACTGAAAATGTGCAGGTTTTGATTAATGTCAATACCCCCCCCATATATCCAGAAATTATGCAAATTTAGTGAAGAATATGATGGTCGCTTTGGGGCGACTGTTGTTGTGTCGTCATAGACTTTTGGTCTGTGGCGCTTTTTTGTTGTGTGAAAAAAATAACAAAATAAATTATTGATTTTAGAAAATATAAAGATATAAGTTTATGGGAATAGACAAAAAGAAATTAGATAGCAAGGTTGCGTCTATCATTGGTGAGATGCGAGGAATCCGATCCTTGGCTGATGATAGTTATAATTCTGTGTTGGATAAGACATTGGAAGATGTTCAGAATCATGAGTTTAGAGTGACTGTTGTGGGTGAGTTCAGTAGTGGAAAGTCTACTTTCTTGAGTGCGATTATCGGTAAGGATGTGTTGCCTCATGCGGTGAGCGAGACGACTGCCACTATCACCTACATTCATAACGTTCCTTTGACAGACAAGCGGTTGAATAAGGCGTTTATCCATTTCTATGAGAAAGACGATGCGGTGTTTGATATCATCAATGAGAAGGAGCAATTCCAGAATCATCTTTCTGCGGTGGAGAATAAGGATGTGAATGTCATAAAAGAGGTGAAAAGTGTGGATGTTTATGTCAATTTTGCAGGAATAGACGAGTCTATCGTGTTGATTGACACTCCGGGAATGAATGGAATGGCAGATGGTCACCGCGACATAACTATGCAGGAGATTTGTCGTTCGCACGCATCAATTTGTCTTTTCCATTTGAAAGGAGTTGGAAAAACCGATTGTGAGTTCGTTAAGGAGTTGATGAAATATCAAGACACTTTCTTCTTTGTGATCAATCAGATAGATGAAATCAAGGAGCAAGAGGAGTCTGTTGAAGATCGTATTGAGAAGTTTCGTAATGAGATTTTCCAGAATATTTACGAAGGCAAGGAGCAACCTAAGAATGTGTTTGGAATCTCAGCTTTGTGTGCGTTGACCAGTAGAGATGAAAGTTTGAAATCGCTCTACAAGGAAGATGAAGGCAAAGAGTTGACCAAGGAAGACCGAGAAAAACTTTGGAAGAGGTCGAGGATGGAGTTGTTGGAGAAGTTGCTTT
Organism: Flexilinea sp.; assembly: GCA_963648205.1. GTDB lineage: Bacteria > Bacteroidota > Bacteroidia > Bacteroidales > Paludibacteraceae > UBA1181. The sequence continues at coordinate 23,131 of CAVJCT010000053.1, read as the reverse complement.
TCGAGTATTTGTCGGGTAGCGAGAAGGAACTCCAATTCTACGAGACGATATTGCACCGTTTGTTAGGACTTTTGGATAGACAGTCTGAAGCATTACAATCTCGCGTCGATTTGTATAGCAAGAAATTGGAAGATCTTCCGGAGAAGAAGCAGTTGGAGGAACTTTTGAGTATCGTAGAGAAGAACTATGAGAAGACGAAGACTGAACTCAAAAATGAGTTGGGTTCGGCGATAGACGACTTGGAAGCCAAGAAAAATGAGGCTTTGAAGATGGCATGTTATCGCCAGTTTGATGAGTTGAAGCGTGAGTTGAGTGCTATCAATACGATAGAAGAGTTGGAGAGGAAACAGGATTCATTCGGTAATAAAGTCAGCAATTTCTATGCATCACAATCAACGAATTTGGCAAGTTATTTGAGAGATGAGTGTGATAAGATTTATGAAAATTTGCTGAACATTGTGAACAAATCAATACCTGCGTTTGAAAAGAAACAGGTGCAGGTGGGTAGCAGTGTTAATATCCAATATAACGAAACAGGCGACTCGACCTACGACTCTACTGAGGTGGCAAAGAAACAACGTGAGATTAGTGAGTTGGAGAGACAACGTCAGCAGATGCAGGGAAATCTGAGTGTAAGCGAGCAAGAGATGAGAGTGGAGACTGCACGGAGGAAACAGCAGGCTTTACAGAATGCACAGGCATCTGAAAGACAGGGTTTGGGGTCAAGACCACAAGCAAAGGTATCGTATGACACGATAAGGGTTATAGATCATTATGAAACGCATGAGCGAAATCGTAGACTTCTCTGTTTTGACCTTCCCGACATTTTCGGTAAAAAAACTGAAACTGTCCCAGTATATACAACAATAACGAATCGTCATACCGATGATTCAGCAGGACAGGCATGGGATAGAAAGAGAACTGCGATTGATGAGAAATATAATGCGAAGTTAAGGGAAAGTCGGAGTGAGCTGGAAATGTACGAAGGTTTGTTAGAAAAGGCACGAGAGAATGAGCAACTCAGAATGCAGGTGGAGAGTCGTTTGGCTCGAAAGCGTGCAGAGTTAGAGAACTTGCGTAAGGAGGCAGAGTTTGCAAAGCAGAATGCAAGGACGACCTACTTGAAGAGTATCAAACAGCAGATTGAGAGAGAGTTGAATGCTTGGCTGAGCAATGATGGCACAGTTTATGTGAACCTCAAATCTTGCTTCCTCGAGAATGTCAGAAACTGCCAGAGAACGATGAATCAAAGTATCAATGCCGAGTATGAGAAGAAAGTGAAGGAGTGGAAGGAGAACGTTCGGATTGTCCTTCAGCGAGAGATGCAGAAAGGTGAGAATAAAGAAAATCAGGATAAAGTAAATGCTTACAAAACAGATTTGAAAAAAATCGAAGAAGTTAAGCGTAAGATTGAAAGCGAAGTAAAAAGTTTATAAGATAAGAATATGAGTACATTATTAGACGAACATAAGCAGCGTAAGGAGCAGGTTGTGAATCTCCTTGAGAGTGCGGCTGCTTATTATGACAAGTTGCAGTCGTTGGAGGCGAATGAAGGTCAGACGACGATGGGCGACAAGGCAAAGGCGTTGCGCGATTTGAAGGAAAAGACGGGGAAAGGCTTTTTCTCCATTGTCGTGGTTGGTCAGTATTCAGCAGGAAAGTCAACCTTCTTGAATGCTTTGATGGGCGATCGCTATCTTCCGTCATTCTCGGTCGAAACAACGGCGACCATCAATATTCTTCGTTCAATCAAGGATAGTCCGATAGAGGGAAAAGAGGCGTTGGTAATCAACTACAAGGATAATTGCGTGCCACAAATTGTTGATACAGTTGATGTTAGCACTATTGAAAAGTATGTTAGCACGAGAGGCGACCAGGTGGCTCAAAAGGTAGAGTCGGTAGAAGTCTTTTTCGACTCGAAATATTTGAACGATGGAGTTTGCTTGGTTGATAGTCCGGGTTTGAATGGCGTTTTAAAGGGTCATAAGGAGATAACAGACCAGCAGATAGAGCGTTCGCATGCGGCAATCTTTATGTTCACTGCCACACAACCAGGATCTGCTTCAGATTTTACAATTTTGAAATCTTTGAAGAAGAAATGTGGTTCTGTCATCATTGTTTTGAATCAAATTGATTGCGTTAAACCAAGTGAGCAAAGTGTGGAATCGGTGATTGAAACGTTGAAGAAAAATTATACAAGTCAGTTTACTGATGACACTGTTCCAGAGATTTGGCCGATTGCTGCTTATCCAGCTTTGGTGGCACGAAGCAAGCAAGAAATGGACTATCTCAATGACAAAACACATACAGCGGAGCAAAAGGCAGAGTTCTTGAAAAATTCTCGCATTGAGGCGTTTGAAGATCGCCTTATGCGTTATCTTACAAAAGGAGAGAAGACGAAGAAAGAACTTCAGTCGCCCGTTGAGAAAGTCTTCTCGAGCATTGACACCACGGTGAAAAATCTGAAAGCAGAAGTAGAAATTTTGAAGAGTGACGCAACTGTTGAAGATTTGGAAAATGAGAAAGCCAACATTGAGAAGGAGAAAAACGAACTCGAGTCGCGGATGAAAAGCATTAGCAGTGAGATTAATGCTAAGACCCACGAGATATTCAGAAGCGCGGAGAAAGAGGTGAAAGCCAATACTCGTGGCATCAAAGAGAAATATCGGTCGAAACTTAAAGAAGCGGATGAAATCGACATTCTGTATCAAGATGCTGAGTTGTATATGAGCCGGATGAGTGGTGAATATGCAGATGTGTACACAGATGCTTTGACGAATGTGGAGGGCGCATACCGTGATTTGTTGACTACTCAATTTTCTTCATTAGCCGACCAAGTTCAAGAACGTTTGAAAGGTTTGGCTGGCGATGGTATTCCATTGGATCGAATCAAGATTGACAGTTCTCAGTTTGATGTCGATGTTGATTTGGCAGATTTTCTTGAGAAAAAAGCCAAGTTGAGAGCCGAGATGGGTGAACTTGAAAACAAGAGTGATGAGGCGAATATGCTTGTTTTTAGAGCGGAAGCAACTCTTAGAAAAAGACAACGCTTTGAGGAGCAAATAGCGCAGACACGCAAGGATTATAAAGATGAATTGGGAATGATGGGTTCGCGTCCGGAAGCTACTGTTTACCATCGTACTGAGATGGAGTCGTATGAACGAAATCGTCGATTTATTTTTGGTTGGGAGTGTGGTGGCTTATTCGGTAAAAAAACTGTGACAAGACCCGTAACTCGAACAGAGGTGGATGATTCGGCTCAAAGGAATTGGGAAAATGAGAGAGATCGGTTGACGAGCGAACGTGATGCGGAAATAAATCGTCTGCAAGCAGAATTGGATAAAATCCCTGATTCCGACCCTGAGGAGAAAAGAATACAGCAAAAAAAGATTGAGCGAGAGCAGAAGAGACTCCAAGATGAGTTGAATGAGTTGGATGTAGAGATGAAAAGGAAAGTTGATAAGGTTCAACGAGACAATCGACGTAAGGCAGAGAACTACTTGGATCAACTCATTGATGATTTTGAGAAGAATGGTAGAGACAAGTTTATCGATGCTTTGAAAGCCAAAGAAGGTCAGATGTCTGACATTGCCAAGGACTTTATCAAGGAGAATTTGAAAGATGTGCTTGAGCAAAAAGAAAATGACTATAAGATTTTGATTCAGAAGATGAGCGAGTCGAAAGAGTCTATCGAGAAGGCCATCGAGCAGAAGGAGGCGTTGATTAAAGAGGCGAAGGTCATCAAGAAGGAGGCTTTCGATTTGCAGAATGAGATTGAGGATATAGAAACCGATAAAATTAAGGATGCGGATGATAACTACTAATATTGATCAGTATATAGAAGTGGGTCGCTATCTTGAGGAGATGGCGACCGTCAGCCTTCTTGAAAAATTCAAGGAGAATGTAGAGCAGAAGTCGTATTTCTTGCCGTTTATCGGTCAGTTTTCGGCAGGAAAATCCAAACTCATCAATCATATCTTGGGTAAGGAAATTCTTCCTACAAAGAGTGTTGAGACCACTGCTTTTTTGACTTACATTGTCTACGGCGAGCAAGAGTCGGCAGAGTTGTTTTATGTGGATGGCACGACTGAAAAAGTTGACATTGCGAAGATCCACAGTCTGGATCAAGATGCAACAAAGAATAGTCGGGCGATTGCCTCTTTGCAGATAACGATGCCGTTGGATGTGTTGAAATCAGGCTTGATAATCGTTGACACTCCGGGGGTTAACACGCTCATTTCGGAACATGTTCGTATGACGGAGGAGTTGCTCCAATCTTCTCAGTATGTGGTGTATGTGACGGGAATGGCTCCGACGGCAACCGACATTCAGATGATGAAGCAGATTCATAATTTGAATATTCCGATGGTTTTTGTCAGAAACAAAGCCGATTTGATTCACTTGTCCGAGGAGGATCCTGTGGAGACCATCAAAAAGGAGAAAGCAACTATTTGTGAGGCATTGTCAACCAATAACGTTGTCTACTTTGCCATCTCGAATGATGAATCAGCTCGAGAGAAAGAGGTATGGAAGGAGAGTTTCAACTTCTTTATGAGTTATCTTACGGACGACATTGCGAAGAATGTTGCGCAGTTGTTTGAGGCAAGTATCAAGTCTCGTTTGCAGTTGATTCGTGAAAAGTTCTTGAGAGAGTTGGAGCAAAAAGAGAGTTTGTATCGTATCTCGTCGACCAAGAGTATTGACGAATTGATGCAACAACAAGTGGCAATAACCACCGCTTTAAGTTCTCTGAATCGTGATATTGAGAAGAATGTAAAGTCGATGGATAGACGCAAAAGCAACCTATCCGACGCATTTAAATCCGAACTCAAGAGCAAAGAAAGAGAGGTTAAAGAAAACTTCAATGAAAAGTTGCTGTCCGTAAACAAGGATGACAACTATGCAGAAAACGTTAAAACTCTGTATAAGAATGAGTTGCCTACTGCTTTTGATGCCCTTGGAGAGGTAGCAACCAAGACTTTGAAGGAGTTTTCGGAGGACTCAACTGAAGAAATTCAGGCCGATTTACAGCGAGTAGCACAAGATATGAAGTCATCCGACATCGATTTTTCTTGTGATTTTGATCTATCCAAAGTAGAAGAAATAGCAACGGAGCAGGCAAACTATGAAGCCCAAGTTGCCGAGAAATTAGCCAATATAGAGCAGTTAAAATCTATGGATGAGCAAGCCTTGGCAGAGATTGGAGTGAAAAAGAGTGAGATGGAACAAGGATTGGCTCAGTATGATCAGGCAATTCAGGAGGCTCAGACGATTGTAAAAGAATTCACTCAGAATCATCAAGTCTCTTTCGTCGAAATACAAGGAAAGTTGGGTGAAAGACTGAGAAATGTGGGCAAGATTTTGGATATTGCTACAGTCCTCATACCCGCAGCAGGATGGACAAAGATTGCTTCATACGCTGGAAAGGCTGCAAAGACTGTGAAGACACTGGCTGGAACACGAAATGTAGGTTTGGTTTTTAAAGAACCTATTTTGAAAGCCCTGAATCGCATAAAAGATGGTGCAAATGAACGAGCAAATCAGAAGAGAGGACTTGTAGGAGCGTCAAATATGCAGTCTGGAGGTTCAAAGGCCAATATTTTCGACTACCTCTCAATTTCTCATTGGATGGGTAAGTTGGGAGAGACTTTGGATCCGCCACATTTAGAAGTGGATACGGAGAAGGAGAATCAGTTTCAGGAGGAATGCAGACAGAAACGAGCCGAACTCAATTTGTTGGTTCAGCAGCGAGTGGAGCAGTACAGACAACAGATGCAGGTGGAAGATGAAGAGCGATTGAAGCAACGAGAGAAGGTGGAACGAGAAAAAGCCGAAGCACGTTTGAAAACCGAACTCGAAGAGAAGAATCGGGAGTTTGAGTCTCAAAAACGAGAAAAATTCTGTAAAGATGTTGCCACACAAATCGTTGAGAAATATGCTTCGTCTGTAAGCGACTATGCTGAGATGCTGAAGAAACGTTTGAGTGAGGAGTTGGAGAGTCTTTCTCAAAAGATCATTCAAGCGGCAAATCTCTATGCGACTCAACAGTTGAACGACTCCAAAGCACAGTTGGAGCAGATCGTGGAGAAGCGAAAAAGCTGCCAACAAAATGACGAAGACTATTTCAAGACATTGTCAGATTACAAGTCGAAATTGGTGATTGCGGATGAGTAACAATGAATTGATAGAAAATATGCTGGTGCAGAGAAGAAATATTCTCTGCATCGGTGAGTATGATGTGGGGCTGTTTAAGGACTTGCTCTTTCCCAAGATGAAGTTGGAAGCAGAGTGGAAGTCGAAGCCGGTACTTACGATAGTACCCGTAGAGAATGCCCCTAAAGACACTTGTTGTACTGACTACAAAGGTGGCAAAATGGTCTTTGTTGACAGTTCGGAACTGACGAGTGCGACGATAAGTTTTATGAAGATAAAAGTCAGTCGAGATGTTGATGAACAGGAGAAACAATTTAAAGATTATAAGAAGGATTTCAAACCATATAAGATTCTTTATTTCAAGAAAGAGCCATTTAGTGCATCGGATGTGACTTTCCTTTTGAAAGATGTTTTGAAAGAAAATCAGGAATTGAGTCAGTCAGCGGTGGCGTTAGTCTATGGTGATCGCCACCATGGAAGTTCGGATAAAGATACAGCGGAAGAGTCTGTTAAGTGCGCAGTGGAGGAATTTAACAAGAAAGGAATCTGTGCGCATACTATGAATCTTCGTTCTTCAGATTGTGCCTTTGATTTACAGTACTCCTTGTCTGCTGAGCCAGTTGATAACATAGAAGATTATCTTTCTGATGTGAAAAAGAATTTTGAAAAAGCACGTTCTTTCCTGATGAATAAAGATCTCTATGATTTATTCTTCCAAGGTTATGTAATTGGTGCATTGAATGCGAAGACAATCAATGAAGAAATTCTGGAAAAGACAGAGACTTTTTTTGATAAAACTGATTTAAAAGATGCGATAGATTATTTCCCGGGAAATTATCAAACTACTCTCTTGGATGCCATAATGAAGCTAAGAGCAAAGTATCCTTTGAAAACTGGAAATTGTAAGGCATTTGGAAAAGCGTATGGCGATTATGTAAAGAATTTTATTGAAAAACAAATTAAATTGATTTTATAATGAAGAATTTTTTTAGTTCACTATTTTTAGCAGGAGCGGTTTTTGTACTTGTACACTCGGTACAGCAAGATATAGTGATGTGTGGAGCGGCAGCGGCGTCCTTCTTCTTAGGAATGTGCATTTACATGTCGTTCTTGAAAAGCAATAAAGACGAACTTGTTGCTGGCATTGTGGCTAAGTTGGACGCAGACAAAACCGAAATGGCTGAGAATCTCGAAAAGGTCGCAAAGCAAGAAGAGTCAGTCAAAGCCCTGTTGGTTGATGTGAAAAAACAACTTGAGAAGGCAAACTTAGTCGACAGTCTCAATACACTCAAGAACATCAACAAGGAAATGATTTCTGTAGAAACGAAAGTGTGCGAGGAAGTGAAATTGATGGGAGAGTATATTGGCAAGCAAAATGAAATCGCTACTCTTCGAAATCAGAAGATTGATGCGGTTGGTGGTGATTTGAAAAAACTGCAGAAGTCTGTTGAGGCACTTGTGAAATCGGAAGAGATAAATGGATTGAAGGCTTCTGTGGAGCAGAATGTTGAGCGCATGACGAAAGAGGCACAAGGTCAGTCGCAAGCCATTGCCGCCCTGTCAACAAAAATTGAAGCCAGTCAGAAGACGATGGAAGCGAGTCAGATAACAGTGGAATCCAGTCTTTCTGCCATCACAAACTTGCCAGAAAGTTTAGAGGATGGATTTGATAAATTGGAGGAAAATCTGGACAAATTGTTTCGACAGATGAGTAAGACTTTGGAGAACATCAAATCTGAAATTGTTGACGGAAATGATTCGGCTAAGGAAAAACTTAACGATGTGAATCGGGATCTTTTGGACGAGATTTCGGTTAAGTTTGGTGAAATCTCTAAAAATATTAAGAGTGCGGTAAGCAGTGTTGAGAATAGTGCCAAAAGGTTCAATGCCAATGATGCCGAGCTCATTCAGATGTTGAAGAATCTATAATTGAATGAGTATGAACAGTTCTGTAGATGCCTCATCACTGATTCAGAAAATTGACGATTTGAGGGAGCAGTATGATTGGACTCTGATAGCCACAAATAAAGATTTCAGAAAGAAGGCATGTGTTGTGGATAAACTCCTTTCTCTATCCAATCAGACCCTCTTATTAGGGTATGAGCGTAAGGCATTCCTTTATTATGCTATGGCTGCAAAAACGGCAAAGAGGATAGGCATGATAAAATAATGTCGGCTAACTATCTCCTCCAATCTTATAATTAAGGTTGGAGGATTTTTTGTTCCTAAATGTCGCTATGATAACTCTACCTTTCATTGTCGCGGAACTCAAAATTCAAAAACTATGACGGCGAAGAGTTGTTCAGAACGTACTATGGATCTTACGACTATGATTGGGAGGGAGAACCAATTCACGATGAAACAGACTACACATACGAATTCAAAGAGTAGAGTCTCGATGAGAGTCAGATTGAAGACAACGTTCTTGTCTTCAATGCGGTGTTAATACATTGATTCCACCTACACTGATTGGATAGATCTCTTCGGTTGGGGAACGAGCGGATGGAAAAGTGGTGCGAACGCATACCAACCATGGGCTATTTCTCAGGAGAGTTCGGATTATTATATAGATGGCGATTACTCTATCAGTTTAACTGGCTCGTATGCTGAGGCGGATTGGGGAGTCTACAACGCTATCAGCAATGGAGGAGATATGCCAAACAAGTGGAGAACGTTGACTACATCGGAGTGGCAGTATTTGTTTAAAAACACCAAATGGACATTGGGATATATTAAGACTTCTGAAAAAGATTCGAGTTTGTGCTATTTATTGATTCCTGATGGATTTATAACTCCAAGTGATGTAAATGTAACTGTGATGAGTGATAGCTGCAACTTGTCAAACGGATATGTTTCTGGTATCTCAGAAAGCAGCTATGCTGGCAACTCTTATACGACTGAGCAATTTTCCCTCGAAAAATTGGGCGTTGTGGCGCTTCCTTTCGGTGGCTTCCGCAATGGTACGACGATGTATAGTCGCTTTAATGGCTAATTGCAGTCAGAATATGGTTGATGTGGATTTTAAAGAGGGCTCGCATTAAGAAAAAAAGACATCGTCAACGTAGAAATGAAATTTTTTTTTCGTTTCCCATTTTGACCTACACTCCGATAATTTCATCAAAAGATGTAAATTTGTGCTGAATTATAACGAGAATTATAAAGCGTATAAACAATGAATAGAGAAGAATTGTTTGAGAATATCAAACGCAAAAAGTCTTTCCTCTGTGTAGGATTGGACACTGACGTGAATAAAATTCCAGAGTTTTTGTTCGACCGTGAGAGTGACGACTATGATCCTGTTTTCGAGTTCAATAAGAGTATCATCGACGCTACGGCTGATCTTTGTGTTGCCTATAAGCCTAATCTGGCTTTCTACGAGAGTTTGGGCGTCGCAGGTTGGATCTCTTTGGAAAAGACTATCGACTATATCCGCACAAAATACCCAGACCAGTTCATCATTGCCGACGCTAAACGTGGTGATATCGGCAACACCTCTGCAATGTATGCGCAGGCTTTCTTCGATGGTTTAGGCGTGGATGCTGTAACCGTTGCTCCTTACATGGGCGAGGATTCTGTTACTCCATTCTTGAAACACGAAGGCAAATGGGTGGTTCTTTTGGCGTTGACATCAAACAAGGGTGCGTTCGACTTCCAATTCACAGAGAGCAAGGAAGACGGCGACAAACTCTACGAGAAGGTTTTGAAAACATCTCAGAAATGGGCTAACGAAGACGCTATGATGTATGTCGTTGGTGCAACCAAGGCTGAAATGTTGGGCGACATCCGTAAAATCATCCCTAACCACTTCCTTTTAGTGCCTGGTATCGGTGCGCAAGGTGGAAGTTTGGAAGAGGTGGTTAAACACGGAATGAACAGCCAATGTGGTTTGTTGGTCAACTCTTCTCGTGGAATCATCTACGCTTCAAATGGCGAAGACTACGCTGAGAAGGCTCGTGAGGCAGCCAAGACAGTTCAACTTCAAATGGCAGAATACTTGAAAGACCTCAAATAAGGTCTATGTTTCTGATATAGAATGAGTTATACGAACGTTAACAAGAAGAAAATAATAAACGATCCGGTTCACGGCTTCATTGCCGTGCCGAATAGTTTATTATACGATTTGATACAACATCCTTATTTCCAACGACTTAGCCGTATCAAGCAGTTGGGAATGAGTTACATGGTTTATCCTGGAGCGCAGCACACTCGTTTTCTGCACTCGTTGGGGGCAATGCACCTGATGGACGAAGCGATTGCGCAACTTCGCTCGAAGGATATCGAGATAACAGACGAGGAAGCCAATGCAGTTTTGGTGGCTATTTTGCTGCACGATGTTGGTCACGCGCCTTTCTCCCATGTTTTAGAGAACACACTAACCAAGGGGATATCGCACGAAGAAATTTCTTTATTGATGATGGAAAAAATCAATGAAGAATACAAAGGTGCATTAGATTTAGCCATTAAAATCTTCCAAAATCAATATCATAAGAAATTCTTGCACCAAATGGTTTCCAGTCAGTTGGATATGGACCGAATGGATTATCTGACACGAGACAGTTTCTTCACAGGAGTCGTAGAGGGGGCTGTTGGAGTGGCGAGAATCATCAAGATGTTGAATGTCTGCAATGACGAGTTGGTGGTCGAAGCCAAAGGAATCTACTCGATCGAGAAGTTTCTGATTGCTCGCCGTATGATGTACTGGCAGGTCTACCTACACAAAACGGCAGTGTCGGCAGAGCAACTGTTGATTAAGATACTCGACCGTGCCAAGGAACTGTCGCACAAAGGAGTTGATTTGGGATATATTCCACCGCATCTGAGATATTTCTTGCAAAACGAGATCACTCGCGATGACTTTTTGAAGAGTGAAGAACCGCTCAAAAACTATGTGATGTTTGATGATTCAGACATTATGAGTGCGGTGAAAGTATGGAGCGAGAATGACGACAGGATACTCTCCATCCTCTGTAAGAATCTGATGAACAGACGGTTATTCAAGATGGAAGTCAGAGAGCAACGACCAACGAAGCAGGAAGAAAACGATATTATAGAAAGCATTGCCACCCAGTTGGATATCAGTCAGAAGGATGCCCACTACTTGGTAACCCTGCATCCAGTCTCCGCCTATACCTACCGTCCGAAAGAAGACTCTATTAAAGTGCTCTACAGCAACGGCGAACTTAAAGACATCGTCGACGCATCCGATATTCTGAATTTGACAATGCTCAGCAAATACGAGAAGAAGTATTACTTTGGTTGGGTGAAAGGTATCACAATCAATCAGTCTAAATAATAAGACGTGTTGTCCTTCTGTTTTTTTGCGTTCTTCTTCGCTATTACAGTTGTAAGTATTTGCCGTTCTTTTTGCCTATGTCGGCTGGAAATGTTAAATTTCGGGGTTTTATTTTTGATTTTTATATGATAATAAGAAGTAAAGCTCCTCTTCGTTTGGGTTTGGCTGGTGGCGGTTCTGATGTGTCACCATACAGTGATATCTATGGTGGGTTAGTTTTGAATGCAACCATCAACCTTTATGCTTATTGCACGATAGAGGAGACCTCAGATAATTTGATTACGATTGACGCTTTTGATGCGGATTGCCATAAAAGTTACACTTCAGCGGAGTGCTTGGAGGTCGATGACGAAGCAAGTCTTATCAAAGGTGTATATAATAGAGTGGTGAAGGATTTTGGGGTAGGAAAAAAATCTTTCAAGATAACGACCTACAACGATGCGCCTGCTGGTTCTGGATTGGGTACTTCATCGACGATGGTGGTTTGTATCCTCAAAGCCTTTGTGGAATGGCTCAGTCTGCCTTTGGGTGATTATGAGATTTCCCGACTATCTTACGAAATTGAGCGAAAAGATCTTGGACTTTCGGGTGGTAAACAAGACCAATATGCGGCTGCTTTCGGTGGTTTCAATTATATGGAGTTCTTGCAAAACGACCTTGTCATTGTCAATCCGTTGAAAATTAAACGATGGATAATCGATGAGTTGGAAGCGAGTATGTTGCTCTATTTCACAGGAAAGAGTCGTAGTAGTGCTGCTATTATAGAGGAACAAAAATCGAACACTTCGAAAGGTGAAAATGCTGCTGTTGAGGCTATGCATAAGATTAAACAGAGTGCTAAGGATATGAAATTGGCAGTGCTGAAAGGTGATGTGGATGGCTTTGCGAACATTTTGCGCGAGGGATGGGAGAACAAAAAGAAGATGGCGAATAACATCACTAATCCGATTATCCAAGAGGCGATGGATGTCGCTATGGCAGCTGGCGCTAAGGCAGGAAAAGTGTCGGGTGCAGGTGGCGGTGGTTTCATCATGTTTGTGGTCGAGCCGACTCGCAAAAAGGCTGTTGAGGCTGCTTTGAAGAAACTCGATGGTTTCGTTATGCCGTTCCAATTCAGCGACGGAGGAGCGCATGGATGGAAAATTTATACCACTGATGGTGCGGACAATTTGAAGAAATAAATATGAATACACATATAGAAGATTTGGTGCGACGTTATCCTCAGTTGGATTGTTGCAAAAATGAGATACAGAAGGCTTACCAAATATTAGAGGAGGCATACACGGCAGGTCAGAAATTGCTCGTGGCTGGAAATGGTGGCTCTGCCTCCGACTCGGAGCATATCGTTGGTGAGTTGATGAAGGAGTTCAAACTGAAGCGCAAGATTTATGCAGCCCAGATTGATCGTTTGATGCAGATTGACCCTGAGATGGGAACTGTCTTGGCAGACCATCTTCAAGGATCTCTTCCTGCCATCTCGTTGGTGGGCGAGCCTTCGTTGACAACTGCTTTCATGAACGACGCTGTTCCTGTGTTGATTTTCGCACAGCAAGTCAACGGATTAGGAAAAACTGGTGATGTTTTCTTGGGAATCTCGACCTCTGGAAACAGTAAAAATATATTGTATGCTGCGGTTGCTGCAAAGTCGAAAGGATTGAAGGTCATCGGACTGACTGGTCAGAAAGAAAATCAGTTAGAACACTTTGCCGACGTTTGCATTCATGTCCCAGAAACGGAGACTTACAAGATCCAGGAATTGCATCTCCCTGTGTATCATTGTCTTTGTTTGATGTTGGAAGAAAAATTCTTTGGATAATCACAATTCCGAAAAATATATTTTAGAGTGGCACTTATTTTATCGCAAATCTGAGGTTGAAAGAAGAAATTATGTTACATTTGCAATGTTTATGACGTATATAAATGAAGCAAAAAATTTGTAATTTCATTCTGCGGTTAGTCGGTTGGAAATGTGAACTGGCTTTCCCGTTGCCTGAGAAATGCGTGTTTTGTGTTGCACCTCACACGAGTAATTGGGATTTGATTCTTGGCGAATTGCTCTATTTCGCTGTAGGGGGCAAAAAGAAAGTCTCGTTCTTTATAAAGAAGGAGTGGTTTTTCTTTCCTCTCAATTTCTTCTTCAAATGGTTGGGTGGAATCCCTGTCGACCGTCAGAAGAAAACCTCGTTGGTTGACCAGATGATTGAGGAGTTTGGGAAGCGAGATGCACTCTGTTTGGCAGTTACTCCTGAAGCGACTCGTAAAGCCAATCCGAATTGGAAACATGGTTTTTACTATATTGCCAAAGGTGCGAATGTGCCTATCGTGCTTGTATATTTTGATTATTCTCGGAAAAAAGCAGGCGTGGAGCGACAAGTCATTCCTTCGGGAGATGCGGAGCGTGAGGTGAACGAGATTAAACAGTATTACGCTCAGTTTAAAGGTCGTTACCCTGATCAGTTTGCTATCTAAATTGATGATGATTAACAATTCGTAATTAATTGAATTTCAATGGAAAATTCTATAAGAGTGGCGATGTTTCAGATGGATATCGTGTGGAAGGATGTCGATACTAATCTGAAAAAACTGAAATCTTGGTTGATGTCGCACAAAGGTGAAGCAGATTTGGTGGTTGTGCCAGAAATGTTCTCAACGGGCTTTTGTGTTGATGCTTTGGATCTATCAGAAGACAACCGTTTGCAGACCATTTCGCAACTTCAAAATTGGAGTGATGAGACGGATATTGCCATCGTCGGAAGTTTGATGTATGCCGAAAATGGAACGCATTATAACCGTGCTTTTTTCATCGCTCCCCATCAGTTGCCCGTCTATTATGACAAGCATCACCTCTTCCGTATGGGCAGTGAGGGCGTCTATTTTTCTTCAGGAGAAAAACGTGTGATTGTCGAATATAAGGGGTGGCGTTTCTTGATGCAGGTTTGCTATGATTTGCGATTCCCTGTTTTCTCGCGCATACGCAATAATGACTATGATGTGATTTTGTATGTGGCTTGTTGGCCACAGTCGAGAGTGGGGGCGTGGAATATTCTTTTACCAGCAAGAGCTGTTGAAAATCTCTGCTATGTTTGTGGCGTGAATGCTTCGGGTGTTGATGATGCAGGCAGAACACAAGCAGGATATTCCACACTTATCGATATGAAAGGCGAAATTCTTTCACAATTAGGTGATAATGAGGAAGATAGCATTGTTGAGTTGTCGAAGGAGAAATTAGAAAAATTTCGTACTAAATTCCCAGTCTGGAAAGATGCGGATGAATTTAATTTGAAATAATTCAAAAAAGTTAGAAAAGAAATTGCGTAATCTAAATGAAATTTGTACATTTGTGTACGCAAACAAAATAGGTAGATTTTTTCATAGTTAAGGTTTAGGTTAATGATTAAGGGTAGTTGTGAAACTACCCTTGGTTTTTTTATATACTTTTGTAATGTTCTGATATTAGAAACGATAACGATTGGAGATATGCACGGATTGTTCGTCACATACGGAGAGAAGCCAACCGCTTCTTTCAATTTGCAATTTTTTGATGATAAATTTCTGAAGAGAGAGTTTTCTGTCGGTCGACTGATGGTTCGGCAGGTTACGTTGCGCAAGTTTGAAAGAGAGAAACTGTTCATTCAAAATGACCATTTTTTTATTGCGATTGAAGGACTTGTTTTGAATTTTGATGAACTCCGAAAAAAATATGCTGTTCCGGATGATGAAAGTTTGGTAGAGGCTCTTTTCAAAAAAAATGGTCCGACATTCTTTTCAGAAATGCGAGGAACGTTTTGTGGCATTTTTTATCTGATTCAAGAAGAAAAACTCTACGTTTTTGAGGATCATATTGGTTCGCAACTGCTTTTTTATCATCAAACTGAAAAAACATTTTTCCTTGCATCGGATTTGAATATCTTGTGCGATGCTTTGAAGAAATGTGGCGTTTCTTTGTCCTATCGAAAAGACGCTTTTTATGAGTCTTTGAATGGTGCAGGTTATGTTCAGCCGGGTTTTACCTATTTGAATGAGGTATGTCGATTGAATGCGGGCGAATATTTGTATGAGGCGGATGGAAAGATGGAAGTGTCTCGTTATCACCGGTTTATGAATGTTCCAAATTCTTATTCTGAGGAAGAGGCGATAGAGGGTTTGGATTCCCATTTCAAAAATGCTGTTAGACGAATTATACATATTAATAAGGAATATGGGTATGAAAACTACCTTTCGTTGAGTGCAGGTTTGGATTCTCGAACAGTTAATTTCGCAGAAAAAAGTTTAACCAAAGATTCTGCTGTTAACGTAACCTATTCACAGAGTGGATTTTACGATGAAAAAGTGCCAGAGGAAATCGCGAAATACTTGGGTAATCAGTGGCATTTCGAGAAGTTGGATGGTGGACCGTTTGTGTATGAAGATTTTGATAACTCGCTGAGTGTCAATTTCGGACTGGTCTATTATTCCAGTGTTGCGTTGGTGCTACACGGACTTTCGTCTATAGAAAAAGATGCAGTTGGATGTATGGCGACGGGAAATTTCGGTGGTGAAATTATGGGCTATTCCACGGATTCGTTGGGAACGATCAGTTCGTATGGTGAGCCGTGGTTGCTAAGATTAAAGCATCTTTTCGGAAAGGAAAACTATCCCAATCATGAATTGAAATACCTTTATGATGAGTTGTTTCCAACGGGAATGGGACTCTTTTACACGGTGTCAACGTTTGCCTACGCCTATTCACCTTTTATTGATGTCGATTTTTTGAATTTTGCACTTTCGATACCTAAATATAATCGTTGTAATTATAAAATTTACGACAAATGGGTGCAGAAATGCTATCCAGACGCAACTCATTGGTTGCATAATGGTATGAAAATCGGTGCGAAGCCTTTCTGTTTGGAGTTTAAAGGTAGATCGATACCCATCAAAGATGTTCCCATGCGAATAGGTCGTTATCTTCTGAAAAACCTTGTATCAAAAAAATATGGAGTGAAAGTAACAAAGTCTATTTCGATGAATCCGTATGACAGTTGGTATGAGGAAAATCCTAAGGTTCAGGCTTTTGTGGATGGATATTTAAAAGAGAACCTTCCCTTGTTAGATGGTTTTGAAGATGAAAAACTGAAACAGAAAGCGTTAGCAATGAGTGAAGGTTCGATGTTGGAAAAAATGCGAGTGATGACGCTGTTGGGCAGCATAAAGCGGTTAAATGTGTGTTTTTAACATTTCCTATATTGTGAACAATATGCAAAAACATTAAATTTGCGACGTTTTTTATCACGATTAATTATTTCTTTTCAGTAAGATGAGAAAAATTGCTTTTACCCTTTTATTTGCAGCGGTTTCATCAATAGCCGTAGCAGACGACTTAGTAAAGACTGCCGAGACATTAGAGAATGGCAAGGTGATTTCTGAAGCAGCAGATTCTGCAGTTTGGAAATTTCCAGGTTCAGTGGGAGTAAATGCCAATCAGGCTTATTTCAACGACTACAGTACTGATGGTACGGGTGCGAGTGTGTCGCTCGACGCATTCCTCAATTTGAATGCCAACTACCAGAAGAAACGTACGTTGTGGGAGAATGCTTTGGCTGCGAAATATGGTATGATTTACTCTACCGAGTTCACAGGTCATGATAAGATCAGAAAGAACTTGGATGAGTTTAGTCTTAACACGAAATATGGTTTCAAAGTGTCGAAAGCGTGGTATCTTTCTGCTTTTGCTAACTTGGAGAGCCAGTTTACGGAGGGTTATGAATATAAGGAGGATGTGAATGGAAAAGATTCTGCCGTTGCAATCTCCAATTTCTTCGCTCCTGGTTATGTGAAAATCTCTCTTGGTATGGAGTGTATTCCAAACAAGTATGTTTCGGTGTTCATCTCTCCAATCACAGCTCGTTTGACTTTCTGCCGTTTGGATGCCCTCGGAGATAAGTACGGTATGAAACTGATACAAGAGGCTGAATATGACGCAGATAACAACTTGATTCGTGAAGCAGAATATGAGCATAACAGATCCGAGTTGGGAGCATACGCCAAGGTGAAATCAGATTTTGATATCACGAAGATGTTGCACTTGTTCAGTACGTTGGAAGGCTTCTACGCTTACAACAAGGCAGTTGAAGATTATACGGACGCATACGTTGACTGGTATGATCTCAATTATGATTATGAGAACAAAACTATTGACGAGTCACTTTATGGTGAGACGAAGACCAAGGACGTTCACGGTTGGTATGTAAAATGGAAATTAGAGTTGCTTTTGAAAGTTTCAAAGTATGTCAATGTCTCTTTCAAAACGCAGTTGAAGTATGATAACGCTGAAAGAAAGGCTGTAGAAGGCAAAAATTTATTGCCACAAGCAAAAATCCAATTTTGGGAAACAACCTCATTGGGCGTAACTTACGCATTCTAATTTCAGACTTAGAGAATTTCAGACTGAATCGAGAATATGATTAACGAGGAACAAAAGGAGGCTCTCAGGTCGTTGGACTTGAGAGCGTTCTTATTTGATATGGACGGCGTGTTGTATGACTCAATGCCACACCACGCTTTGGCTTGGATTTATGCGTTCAAGCAAGTAGGAATTGAGTATAATGATTATGAAGTTTATCTTCATGAGGGTATGACGGGTGATTCCACAATCGAAGAGTTGTATCAAAAACAATTAAACTTCAAGCCTACAAAAGAGGAGTGTAAACGTGTTTACAAAATAAAGGCAGACTATTTCGAAAGTATTGGTCCGGCGAAAGAGATGCCAGGTGCATTGTCTATTTTGACCTATCTCAAAGAGCATGATGTGGATCGGTTCATTGTAACTGGTTCTGGTCAGCAGTCTTTGTTTGGCAAATTAGACCATTCATTCCCAGGAATGTTTGTTCGCGAACGGATGGTGACGGCTTTCGATGTTAAGAAAGGAAAACCCGACCCAGAACCCTATTTGATGGCACTACAAAAAGGAGGTTTGAAGCAAAATCAAGCCATTGTTGTAGAAAATGCACCGTTGGGCGTGCGTGCTGGTGTGGCTGCAGGAGTCTTCACCATTGCGGTCAACACAGGAATCTTGAAAGACGAGGAATTGTTGAACGAAAAGCCGAATATGTTATACCCCTCAATGCAATCTTTGTATGAGGACTTGCCTAAAATCATAGAATTGGCAAAGAAATAACATAAATCTTCGGATGAGGTAGTAGAAAGGGGCAACACAATTTTTTTTTAAGAATTTTTAACCTATATTTGTTTGTGAAGGTCTCTTGAAGACACCATGAAAAACGCAACAAGATGAGAAAACTAAGGTGGATATTATTTCTGCTCCCTTTGTTGTTCGCTTGTGTGAAGAGTGACACGGGAACTTTCGACTCCGATTTAGAGAGAATTAAGAGTCGAGACACTCTTCGTGTGGTAACTTTATCCCGCTCCACTACCTATTTTGAGTATCAAGGAAAAGAGATGGGCTATGAATATGAAATGGCTCAACGATTGGCAGAATATTTCGGGGTGAACTTGAAGATGATCACTGCCCGCGATGTCGCTCAGATGGTTGAAATGCTTAATAATGAGGAAGTTGACGTGATTGCCTATCCGGTAACCATTTCAAACGAGATGAAGGAAAAAGTGGAGTTCTTGGAACCTGTCTATAAGACGAAACAGGTGCTTGTGCAGCAACGTAAGAAAAAGAAAAAAATCGAAGTTACAGAGGCGATGGACTTGACTGGAAAAGAGGTCTATGTCGTAGAAAATTCAAAATATCACAAACATCTTTTATTGTTGGATGATGAGATTGGTGGCGGAATCCAAATTCAGACCGTCTCAAACGAAGAAGATGAGGAGTCGCTTATCGAGAAAGTGTCGAAGGGCGAAATTGAGTACACCGTGGCAGACAATACGATAGCGAAACTGAATAAAACCTATTACGACAATATTGATGTGAGTGTGGTTTTAAGTCATTCGCAGAAGTCGGCTTGGGTAGTGAGGTGTGGTGCAGAAGATTTAAAAACAGAGATAAACAAGTGGTTTTCAGAGATTCAAGGCGATTTCACCTATCAGTATCTCTACCACAAATATTTCGAGAAGCAGAAGAACTATTCAAAGAAAAATCCTAAGTATATCGATAAAAAAACGATTTCAAAGTTTGATCCATTGTTCAAAAAATATTCTCCGATAATCTCGTGGGATTGGAAATTGTTGGCATCGATGGCATATCAGGAGTCTCGATTCAATCCAGATGCAAAGTCGTGGGCAGGAGCGATGGGACTGATGCAGGTGTTACCGTCGACAGGCGTGAAATATGGAGTGGACAGTCTTGGTTTGGCTGTTCCCGATCAGAATGTGAAAGCAGCTGCAAAATATTTGCGAAAAGTAGACGGAATGTTCGGCTATATTGAGGACAAAGACGAACGTACGAAGTTTGTTTTGGCCAGTTACAATGCTGGAGTCGGTCATATCCGAGATGCGATGGCATTGGCAGAAAAGCACGGGCGCAATCCGGACAAATGGAGTGATGTGCGTACGTTCGTGCTGATGAAGTCGAAGCCCGAGTTTTTCAATGACCCAATCGTTCGCCATGGCTATTTGCGAGGAGAGGAGACCGATCGTTTTGTCTCTGAAATAATGGTTAGGTACAAGGAATATGATGAGATGATAATTGATTAGCAAAATCTGTGTTAAGTCCTATCGTTTTGCTATCTTTGTAAGAATGTAGGGGCGTTCTGATGAAGCAAGTTTTAGGTTATGCCTTTGCTCGCTATGGTTTTGAAAGAAGCTGTGGCAACTGAATTATGTAGAGATGGATGATTTAATTTTTTATAGCATGGCAAGCGGAAGTAGCGGTAATTGCTACTTTATAGGAAACAGACAATATGGCTTTCTTATAGACGCAGGAATAAGTGCGCGTTTGATGTTAAAAAATTTGAGAGCGATAAATATTGATGTTCCCCAGGTTCGTGCTTTATTCGTTACACATATTCATAAAGACCATACTCAATCGATGAGTGTGGTGGGCAACCGTTGGAAAGTTCCAGTTTTTACAACAAAGAAAACGTTCTTGGAGATTGACAAGGCATCATACATAAGAAAACGAGTTGAGTACATGAATCGTCATTGTTTAGAGCATGGTGATCGTATTCAGTTGGGTGATTTTTTCATCACCTCTTTCTATGTACCTCACGATGTGGATGACAATTCTGGTTTTGTTATTGAATATAAAGGGAAAACGATCGTTTTGATAACAGATGCTGGTCGTCTAACGCAGACGATTCTTCAGGCTATCGGCTGTGCAAATTACCTTATCATTGAGTCGAACCACGACAAGGAGATGTTGTTGAATGGCTCTTATCCGTATGATTTGAAGCAACGAATTGCCAGTACGGAGGGTCATTTGAGCAATGATGAGGCAGCGTATGCGGTGGCTAATTATATGAATGAAGATTTGCGGGCATTGTTTCTCTGCCATCTGAGCGAGAGTAACAACACTCCCGAGTTGGCGATCAAGACGATGCAGAGAGAACTGATTTATCATGCGTTGTCGAAAGCGATCAAGAATCCGAAATTCCCGATTGTCGCTTTAGATCGTAAGGAGGCTCAATTATTTGTATTGGATTAAAAAAGAAAAACGAAGATGTTTACATTGCTAAAAAAAGAGTTTTGTAATTTTTTCGCCTCTCCGATGGGGTATATTGTGATTGGTGTTTTTCTGGTGATTACAGGTCTGTTTTTGTGGATTTTCCCTGGAGAGTTCAATGTGTTGGATGCAGGATATGCCAATTTGGATGGACTGTTCTATTTTGCTCCTTGGCTCTATCTTTTCTTGGTTCCAGCCGTAACGATGCGATTGATTTCTGAGGAACGTAAGACGGGAACGATTGAGTTGTTGTTGACTCATCCCATAACCAAGTTGAACATTGTCTTGTCAAAATATTTTGCGGGAGTTCTGTTGGTTTTGTTCTCTTTGATTCCAACATTGATCTATTTCCTTTCAGTTTGGATTTTAGGAGATCCGATGGGTAACATAGATACAGGAGGAACTTGGGGTTCGTATATCGGACTCTTTTTCTTGGCTGCGATTTATGTTTCAATCGGACTTTTTTCATCTTCTCTCACTGATAATCAGATAATTGCGTTTATTGTGTCTGCTGTTCTTTGCTTTTTCTTCTATGCCGGATTTGACATTATCTCAGGATTGGCAAGTAATGGCTCATCTGAAAGCATGATTGCATCTTTGGGAATTATGGCACATTATGATTCAATGAGTCGTGGTGTGATAGACAGTCGTGATATCATTTATTTCTTGGTTGTTACGTCTATCTTCGTTTTCTTGACGAAGGAAGTTTTGGAAAGAAAAGGCTGATTTTGAATAGTTTATGAACATAGACAGAAGAGAAATTTCGGAGAATGTTGAATTGCTGATGGGAAGATTCTCGGATGAGGAAGAGTCTCTGTTACAGCAATTTACATCTTTACAGGAGTTTTTACGGACGGAATTATCTTTGATAAGTATTAACCGCAGAAGATTAGAAATATTAGGAGAATACATTCTTCTAAAGAATTATTTTGGAGTAGAGAAAAAGATAGAACACGAGGAAAACGGAAAACCCTATATCTCTGATAAACGTTTGAAAATCAGCATCTCACATTCGTCTCATGATGATGTTATTGTGGCGATTATCATAGGAGATGCTGATTCTGTTGGTATTGATATTGAGCGAAAACGACCAACTTTGTTTCGGGTAAAACATAAATTTTTGTCTGAGAAAGAACAAGAGTGGGTTGCTCAGATGCCAACGAACTGTCGGATGGATGCGTTGGCGTTGTGTTGGTGCGCCAAGGAGACTGTTTTCAAGATGATGCCTAAGTCTTTGCCCGATTTCGCTGATGAGATAGCGGTAGAACCGTTTGAAATCAGTTCAAAAGGAACAATGGAGGTTTGGGCTGACACGAAAGGGGAGAATAGAAAATTAATGTTAGAATATGAATTAACGGAAGAGTTTGCAATGACGTATTCCGTTGTGAAAAATTGAAAAATATGATTGAAATAAGAAATATGAGGGAGACAGATCGTAATGAAGTCTTGTCGATGATGGAGGTGTTTTACAACTCTGCTGCTGTTTATACAAATGGTAGTTCTGAGATTTTCATTGCGGATGTAGATGCTTGCCTGAATGATTCGCCTTTTTTGGAGGGGTATATTTTTGAGGAGAATGCAAAGATTTTAGGGTATGCGATGGTGGCGAAGAGTTTCTCTACAGAGTTTGGAAAACCTTGTGTGTGGTTGGAAGATTTATACTTGAAGGAGTCTGCTCGTGGAAGGGGAATCATTCCTTCATTTTTTAATTTCATAGAGAAAAAGAATCCGCATGCTGTTTTCCGTTTAGAGGTAGAACACGAAAACGAACATGCGGTGCATGTCTACAAGAAGGCTGGTTTTACCGAACTTCCGTATGTTGAGATGAAGAAGTAGAATCGTCCACAACCAACTGATCTCACGATGTAATGGCTACCTAAGACATAGATAATTGCAAATAAGGATGCAGATATTAAAAATATTATAAACTTTCTTTTCATTGTTTTGTAAACTCTATCGGCTTTCCTCCTCCTCAACCATCCTCAAAGTGTCAATGTGGTGAATGACATCGGGATAGTTCTCGTAATAAACGATATAATCCATTTTGGGGTCAATGTCGCGACGCTGCACCTCCGTCTGAT
>CAVJCT010000052.1:0-58997 GCA_963648205.1 Flexilinea sp. | reverse complement strand
TGCCAATCTGTTTCACGGCGTTGGGTTGTTGGTTGGTGTAAAGATAGGTGAAATCTGTGGATTGGACAAGTGTTGAACCTGTAACATTTTGCGGTTGGCGGAGTGGGTTAATTGTTTTCTACCGAACTCCCGTATGTTGAGATGAAGAAGTAGAATCGTCTACAACCAACTGATCTGTTTTGATTCGTTCCATATACTGCTGTATGATGGCTTTCATTTCACGCTCCATTTCGGGCTGAGACTCTAATTTGCCATTGAGATTTTCCCTCATGGTAGAGTCTGAAAGTGCATAGACAGCAGTTGTTTTTATGCCGTCAAACTGGAGGTAATAACCGTTTTTGACGAATTGATAAATACCGTTGTTGTGGTTGATTGCGGATATCTTTTCTTTAGGGGTGTTAATGAGGTCGAAGCCGAATGCGAGGTAAGGCTCGTCGTAGTGGAGCATACCCAAAACCGTCGGCATAATGTCAGTCTGCTGTGCGATTTTATCCTGAATGCCAGTAGGAGTTTCTCCTGAAGGGTCGAAGACGATGACTGGAACACCAAACGCACCTAAATCGGAGTTGTAGTAATCGTGGTTGCTCATGTTAGAATGATCTCCTGTGATGACGAAAATGGTGTTTTTGTACCAGTCTTGTTTTGAGGCAAACTCGAAGAATTTTCTGAAGGAATAGTCCGTGTATTGCATTGGTTTGTGGATGGCCAAGTCACCTCCCGAAAATTTATCTTCATACTCTTGGGGTACAACGAAAGGGTGATGCGAGGTGGCAGTAAAGATACTGGTCAGGAATGGCTGTTTAAATTCGCTCATCTTTGTTGCGTAGTATTGCAAGAATTTCTCGTCCCAGATAGCCCATGTTCCGTCATAGTCTGCCTCGCCTCCGAAGCGGTTGTCTTCGACATATTCGGTCATACCGTAGTAGTCTTTAAACCCTGTTCTTCGGGCAAAAGATTGGAATCCCATTGAGCCGTTGGGCGCGCCGTGGAAGAAGGCAGTGTAGTAGCCTTTCTTGTTCAATTCCGTAGCCAAACCTCCAAGCCGGTCTGAGTAGTATGGTGATAGAATAAAAGGCTCAATAAACCGAGGGATGCTGGATAGTATCGAAGGCATTGCGTCAATACTTTTTCTTCCTGTACTGTAAGAATATTTGAATGTTAAACTCTTGGTTATCAGTGAGTCAATAAATGGCGTATAACCTACATAATCAGGACCAAATTCTGTGTTTAGCGCACCAACATATTCGCGAGCCAGACTCTCCCAAATAATGACGACTACATTTTTGCTTTGAAAAGGAATGGAGTCGTTGGGTTGGTGAATAGGAGAGAAAATTGTTGCCGATTCTTCTTTGTCGAAATATTTGCAATCGGGGTAGGACTGTTTGCCGATGGTGCGAATCATCGAAAATGGCGTGTTTAGCACCAAAGTTGTCTCTGTAGCCTTTGATGTATATTGGTTGGCATTGCTTAATGTGATAGGGCGTACGAATGACCCGAAACCGCCACGTATTCCATTGATTGTCAAGAAAATAATCAGTACGAACAATGGAACTTTATATAAATAATAAACCTTTAGATTGTTAGGTTTACTGATTTTTGGTGCTTTGTAAATGAAGAATAAGAAAATGAAGAAGATGAATGCTGTGAGAACAAGATACCAGTGGTTTATTAGTTCTGCTTTCAGAATGGAAAGAAGGTTGTTTTCTCCTTCAAATTCCTGAAATATCGTGCAGGTGGTCCTTCGTCCAGTGAAACGGAAATACACTGTGTCGCAAAGGTTCATCACAACTCCTAATCCGTTGAGTATCACATAGTAAATTCTTCCGATTTTGTCGGATAATTTATATTTGAGGTGGCACGGAAAGGCAAGTAACAAGATTAATAGAATATTGGTGTAGAGGACGGCGGTTAAGTCGAAGCGCATACCGCCTGTGATGATTTCTAACCAATGGGAGAATGATATATCAGTGTAGATTGCGTGGTTTTCAAGGAAAAACACAAAACGACAGGCCATGTAAGCGAACATGGCCCAGAAAATATTCCAGATTAACGAGAAGGTCTCTGACGAGAGACATTTGGAAATTGCTTTATTCATTTCTTGAAATTTTTACGATTCCTAATCGTTGCTGTTTAACATCGACTCTAAGAGTTCGTCTAAGTTAGGACTAAGAATGATTTCCGTTCTTCTGTTTTTGCTTCTTGATTCTGTCGTGCTGTTGTCGTTGATAGGGCAGAACTCGGCGCGTCCAGAGGCTGAAATTTTTGCAGGATTAACACCCTTATTCTCCAAAAGCATTCTGACGATTGCAGTGGCACGTTTCGCGCTCAAATCCCAGTTGTCGAGGATGTAGCCGTTTCCACGGTAGGCGAGGCTGTCAGTGTGACCTTCCACAACAACGTCAATGTCTCTATTCTCTGCCAAAAACTTGGAAAGTGTTTTGAGAGCAGTTCCTCCCTTTTCGTCTACTTCCCATTTGCCAGATTTGAACATAAGTTTTTCGTCCAAACGAACGTAAACCTTGCCATTTTTATTCTCAACTTCAATGCCTTTCCCTTTGAAACTTTTGAACGCAGCTGCCACTTTTTCACGCAAACTTTTCAAGATGCTGTCTTGCTTGCTGATGATTGCGTTGAGTTCGTTCACCTTCTTCACCTTTTCAGAGAGTTGTTGCTCTTTTTGTGAAAGTGATTTGGAAGCCTTCTCTAACTCTTCTTGAGAAGCCTTTAGATTCTTTTCTGAAGCGGTGAGGTCGTCCTCACGTTTTTGGAGTTTCTCCTGTGTCTTTTGAAGGTCTGCCAAAAGACTCTTAATCTCGTTAGAGTTGGTAGAGTTGGTGAGTTTCTCAGTCAACTGTTTATTAGCAGACTTCAAATCTTCAATTTCCATTTCTGCCTGATGCAAAGTCTTTGACTGCGAGATGGAGTCTTCCATGAATTTTTGGATGGCAAGCTGTGCAGCAGCAGAGTCATATTGCATCTGCGAAATTTTTCTGCGGAGTGCGTTGATATTCTGGCTCTGTTCTTCAGTTGTAACTTGACATTCATTGAGTCGGTTTGTTGCGTCCGTCAATTCTTTCTTGCTCACACAAGAACTTGCAATCACGCTCAAAAGAAAAAAAGAAACAATCTTTTTCATATTTGGAAAAATGAAATTTCAAAAAAATTATGATTGCAAATTTAGTAAAAATATCGTAATAAAGAGAATGTTTGGGACTAAGTAAAAAGAAGACGGTTGAATGCAAAAACACTCAACCGTCTTCTTAATATTTGATTGCTTCCTAATTCTGCAGTGCGGAAGCACCTCCGACAATATCAAGCAACTCGTTTGTGATTGCTTGCTGACGAGTCTTGTTATACAAGATGTTCAGTTCGTTGATCAACTGAGTTGCGTTATCTGAGGCAACCTGCATTGCTACTACACGAGCACCATGCTCTG
Organism: Flexilinea sp.; assembly: GCA_963648205.1. Lineage (GTDB taxonomy): Bacteria > Bacteroidota > Bacteroidia > Bacteroidales > Paludibacteraceae > UBA1181. The sequence continues at coordinate 55,561 of CAVJCT010000052.1, read as the reverse complement.
AAGCATTGGAGTCGAGTAGGCAAGCGTACATTTTCGTCCTCAAGGCTTTTGGTAACAAAGCCTCTAAGACTTCCAACTTGCTTGGCTCTACAATGAAATCTCCGCAAACGCTATCTTTTGCGTCTTTACCTGCGTCTAACTTAATAGGCAGGAAGGTTTCTGTTTGCAATTTTTGAACAGCAGTATTCTTCAAGTGATGGTAAACCAAAATCACTTTATCATACTCTTTTGCCAAGAATTTATTCATCAGTTCGTTTGTGATGACACTGATAGCATCGAAAGTAGGGTGGTCGGCAAGGTCTGTGTCAATGTCAACTTTTTCCACATTATCGATTTTCTTAACAGCGTCTTTCACTTTCTTACCGATAGGGTAGAGTGTGATAGCAACACCATTATTGCTCTCTTCTTTGACAATTCTGTTCAACTCCTTAATTACGTTGGAATTGAATGCACCGCAAAGGCTTGAATTAGAAGAAAAGGCTACGATAGCAACTTTCTTGACTTCTCGAACGGCAGAAAAGTCAGACCTAAAGTCAGTCTCTGTCGCCAAGAAACTTTCCAATATGCTATTCAGACGGTTCTGGTAAGGCAAAATGTTCTCGATAGCCATTTGGGCTTTCTTCAACTTTGCCGAAGAAACCATCTTCATCGCGCCCGTGATCTTCTTAGTAGAGTTCACTGAGGCGATTCTTGCTTTTACTTCTTTTAGTGATGCCATTTGCTAAGCTCCTTTCTTGATTTGTGAGATAACTGTCTCGGCCTCTTGTCTCAAGATTTTCTTGATGTTGTCATCAATCTTACCTTGTTTCAAGCTATCCAAAACGTCTGCTCTGTGAAGGTGTTCCAATCTTTCGATGTAAACCTTCTCGAACTCGTGAACTTGCTCAACTGGTAATACGTTCAAGATTCCTTGTGTTCCACAGTAGATAACAGCGATCTGATGCTCTACTGGATATGGAGAGTACTGAGGTTGTTTCAACAATTCAGTGTTACGCACACCCTTGTCGATTGTCATCTTAGTAACGGCATCCATATCTCCACCGAACTTGGTGAATGACTCCAACTCACGATACTGTGCTTGGTCTGTCTTCAACGTACCAGCGATAGACTTCATCGCCTTAACCTGTGCACTACCACCCACACGAGATACTGAGATACCTACGTTGATGGCAGGACGAATACCGGCGTTGAACATGTTGGTCTCCAAGAAGATCTGACCATCGGTGATGGAAATCACGTTGGTAGGAATATACGCTGAAACGTCACCTGCCTGTGTCTCGATGATAGGAAGTGCGGTCAAAGAACCTCCTCCTTTTACCTTACCCTTCAATGAAGCAGGGAGGTCGTTCATCTGTGCAGCCACGCTATCGTTACCGATAATCTTAGCAGCACGCTCCAACAAACGAGAGTGGAGGTAGAACACATCACCTGGATATGCCTCACGTCCAGAAGGACGTTTCAAAATCAAAGAGACCTCACGGTAGGCTACTGCTTGTTTTGACAGGTCATCGTAAACTACCAAAGCGTGCATACCTTGGTCACGGAAATACTCTCCAATCGCAGCTCCTGCAAATGGTGCGTAGTACTGCATTGCTGCTGGGTCTGACGCTGTTGCAGAAACGATGATGGTGTAGTCCATTGCACCATATTCTTTCAAGGTGTTTACGATATTAGCAACGGTAGAACCTTTTTGTCCTACGGCTACATAGATACAGTAAACTGGGTTACCTGAAAGGTATGCCTCTTTTTGATTGATGATGGTATCTATCGCAATCGCTGTCTTTCCTGTCTGACGGTCACCGATGATCAACTCACGCTGTCCACGTCCGATTGGAATCATAGCATCGATTGCTTTCAAACCTGTCTGTAAAGGTTGTTTAACTGGCTCTCTGTAGATAACTCCTGGAGCCTTTCTCTCCAACGGCATCTCCAACAAATCTCCTTTGATTGGACCGAGACCGTCGATAGGAAGACCGATAGAGTTTACAACTCTACCAACCATGCCTTTACCCGTCATGATGGAAGCGATTCTCTTCGTACGCTTCACTGTGTCACCCTCTCTAATTTGGTCGGTTGGACCGAGCAACACAGCACCCACGTTGTCCTCCTCCAAGTTCATCACAACGGCGTTCATTCCGTTTTCGAACTCGAGAAGTTCGCCCGCCTCTGCATTCTGTAGTCCGTAGATACGAACCACGCCATCGCTGACTGACAGCACCTGGCCAACCTCCTCAAACTTGACTTTTGTGTCTAAGTCTTGGAGTTGCATTTTCAGCACGTCGGATACTTCACTTGCTTTTATTGCCATAATAAATTACTTCTTAAAAATTTGAATACTAATGCTTGCTACGCCTCTGCTGAGTTGTTGCTCAACAATGTGTTTTTCACATTGCGCAACTGACTTTTGATGCTGGCGTCCAATTGATAGGTCTCTACATTCAAGACAAAGCCACCAATCAAATCAGGGTCAACCTCCTTCTCAAATTCGATGTCACCGTCTGTTACTGACTTTACAGCCTGCCTCATACGGTCTTCCTCGGCTTGAGTGATAGGAGCTGCCGTTACTAATTTGCTCGTGATGATGTTCTTCTTTTTGCGATACATATCTTGGAACACCAAGCAGATGGTTCGAAAGTATTCTTCTCGTTTATGCTCGATGACCAAATCTACAAAGCGACTGAATTCGGTGCATACTTGGGTACCAGCAGCAGTGATTAGCAACTCTCTCTTTTTCTGGTCTGATATTGTTGGGTTGTCCAACGCCTCACTTAACTGCGGCACTAACGAGAAATTGTCAGAAAGCGTCTTCACATCATTGTACACCAACTCTTCGTGATTGCTGTCTTCCGCAAACATATAGAGTGCCTTGGCATACCTTGCTGAAATTTTACCTGTATTCATCGGCTTTACGATTTAGCTATGTTTACCTCATCCAAAAGTTTGTTGATCATGTCGAGTTGAGCACTCTCATTGTCCAACTTGCTACGCAATACCTTCTCTGCAATGTCTACAGAAAGGGCGGCAACTTGAGAACGAATCTCCTTAACGGCATTATCTTTCTCCAATTGGATGCTTTCCTTCGCATTTTCAATGATTTTGTTCGCTTCTACGCTTGCTTGCGTTTTCGCATCCTCAATCATCTTATCTTTTAATTTGGTGGCTTCTCTCAACATCTCGAGTCTCTCGTTCTTAGCCTCTGCAAGCATCTTCTCGCTCTCAGCCTTGATGTTGGCCAATGCGGCGTTTGCTTCGTCTGCCTTTTTAAGAGATTCTTCAATGTAGTTTCCTCTATCTTCTATCATTCCGACGATAGCAGGCCACCCCCACTTACCAAGAATGAAGACGACAATAAGGAAGCAAAGAAGCATCCAGAATAAAAGTCCAAAATCTGGTGTCAGTAATGACATAATTTTATCCTTTTAGAATTATACGAACAATGCCAAAATAGCAACGATGATAGCCAAGAATGCTGCTCCCTCGACCAAGGCGGCTGCTACAATCATGTTGCTTCGGATGTCACTTGATGCCTCTGGTTGACGTCCGATTGCTTCCATTGCAGATCCACCAATCTTACCGATACCGATACCTGCTCCGATTGCTGCGATACCTGCTCCGATAGCTGCACCTAATTTTGCAGTCGCTACACCTGCAGCTGCTGCTTGCAATAAAATACTCATCATAGTTTCTAATTTTTAATTGTTATTTGAATTTTGTTATTTCTTGTTTTTGCTTCGTTTATTCGTGTTCCTCTACTTGCGCCATTCCAATGAACAGGGCTGATAGGGTCATAAACACGTAGGCTTGGATGAAGCATACCAAACATTCCAAAAGTGACATAAACACAACCAACAACACTGATATGACAGATACTCCCGCTCCGGCTATTGCATTCATTTGTCCGAATACGAAAATCAATCCGATCAATACCAAAACCATTACGTGACCTGCGAACATGTTCGCAAAAAGACGGATACACAATGCGATTGGCTTTGTGAAGATTCCCATCACCTCAATGAACTGCATGATTGGCACTGGTGCTTTCAACCATACTGGAACCTCTGGCCAGAAAATCTCTTTCCAATATCCCTTCGTTCCACATACGTTCGTCAATAAGAACGTGAGCGCTGCTAATACAAAGGTGATGGCAATGTTTCCTGTCAAGTTCGCTCCTCCAGGGAAGATAGGAATGATACCCAACACGTTGTTGATGAAGATGAAGAAAAACGCAGTCAGCAAATAGGCCGAGAATTTCTTGTAGTTCTTACCAACACTTGGTTTGATGATGTCGTCGTGCAATGATACGATGAGTGGCTCTAACAAAGCCTGCAATCCTGTAGGTCTTTTGCGAGGATTCTCACGGTATTTCTTTGCAATAGAGAGGAAGATGATAAGCAAAAGTGCGCAACTGATGAACAATGACATTACATTCTTCGTGATGGAGAAATCCCAAGGACGCTCTCCTGTTGCAACTTCGATTATCTTTCCTGCATTGTCTCCCTCTTCTGCGATCTTGTATCCTTTGTACTCAACGTAGTGTCCTTCGTGTCCTAATTTGGTAGAACAGAAAATATCCAAACCGTTTTGTCCGTAGACGATACAGAGTAGAGGAATAGAGACATGCACATCTCCAATTGTCGTGATATGCCAATCGTATGCATCCCCGATGTGTCCGAAGATCATCTCTTTCATGTTCAAAGGTTCTGCCTCTGAAGCATGCTCAGACTCACTCTCGGTCGCAGCCTCAATAGTGTCTACTGCGGCTACCTCGGTAGTGTCTTGCGCTTGAAGAGAAAAACTCATCATCAAGCAAAACACTGCTAAGAATGCACTTGCAATGCGGCTTACCATTTTGTTTCTGGACTGTCTCATTTTTCTTTTTGATAATCCTTGTTTAATTTTAAGAGGACTGTTGCCTCAAATACCGAATATGTTATGTAGTAAACTACAAACATCGTGATGAACGGAATGACGAGCGTTTTGTGGAAGAAAGCGTAAACAACCGCACCAATCACGGTGATGAACAACTTTAATCCTTTGAGCAACATGAACGTACGTCCATATTTGTTCCCCTCGTCTTTATTCTTGTTCAAAGTGAGTATCGTTAGGATTCCGAAGGCTGAGTAAAAGACTGTCAACACGCTTGCCACAATGTTCAGTTCTCTATACTGAGGAAGAAAATTTGTGAAAACGACATTGCCTATGATTGCCAAAATCAACATTACGATGACTAATAAGCAACACGCTTTTTTTGTCTCTTTCTCCATCGAAACTAATTTTACTCTAAGACATTTTCAATACATACAGAAATCTCGTTGTTCTTGATCTCTGCGAAACCTCCGTCTACTTTGATTACGGTCTGTTCTCCTCCTGAAAGAAAGGAGATATTTCCGTTCTTCAACGATGAAATCATTGCGGCGTGGTGGGGTAGGATAGTGAAACTTCCTGCGCTGCCTGGTAGATTTACTTGCTCTACCTCGCCTGCAAAGACCAACTTGTCTGGTGATATAATCTCCAATTTCATATCGTAGAATTTTTAAGACCGTTAAGCAGTTGCTTGAGACATCAGTTTCTTTCCCTTCTCGATAGCGTCGTCGATCGTACCTACGTTCAAGAATGCCTGCTCTGGAAGATCGTCAACCTCACCGTTGATAATAGCGTTGAAGCCTTTGATTGTCTCTTCGATAGGCACCATGACACCTGGAAGACCGGTGAACTGAGATGCTACGTGGAATGGTTGTGACAAGAAACGTTGGATACGACGAGCGCGGGCAACGACCAATTTGTCGTCTTCTGACAACTCCTCCATACCTAAGATGGCGATGATATCCTGCAACTCCTTGTATTTCTGAAGAATTTGCTTTACGTTCTGAGCGCACTCGTAGTGAGCCTTTCCGATAACGTTTGGATCCAAAATACGAGAAGTAGAGTCCAATGGGTCAACTGCAGGGTAGATACCCAACTCAGCGATCTTACGGCTCAACACTGTCGTTGCATCCAAGTGTGAGAATGTGGTAGCAGGAGCAGGGTCGGTCAAGTCATCTGCAGGCACATACACAGCCTCTACGGCGGTAATTGAACCGTGCTTTGTTGATGTGATACGCTCTTGCATTTGTCCCATCTCTGTTGCAAGGGTTGGTTGGTAACCTACGGCAGATGGCATACGTCCTAACAACGCTGATACCTCAGAACCGGCCTGGGTGAAACGGAAGATATTGTCCACGAAGAACAAGATATCCTTACCTCCTTGTCCAGAATCACGGAATGTTTCTGCTACGGTCAAACCAGACAATGCAACTGAAGAACGTGCTCCAGGTGGCTCATTCATCTGTCCATACACAAGTGTAGCCTGAGATTTAGCGAGCTCGTTGTAGTCAATTTTGCTCAAATCCCAGTCACCTTTCTCCATTGCCTCCTTGAAGGCGTCGCCATAACGAACAATGTTTGATTCGATCATCTCACGGAGCAAGTCGTTACCCTCACGAGTACGCTCTCCAACTCCTGCGAATACTGAGTAACCGTTGTAACCTTTGGCAATGTTGTTGATCAACTCCATAATCAACACTGTCTTACCTACACCGGCACCACCAAACAAACCGATCTTACCACCCTTCAGGTAAGGAACCAAAAGGTCGATGACCTTGATACCAGTGAAGAGGATCTCTTTAGATGTTGCCAATTCATCGAACTTAGGAGCTTGACGGTGAATAGGTGATACATCAGCGCGATCGAATGTCTTCATACCGTCGATAGGCTCACCCACAACGTTCAACATTCTACCTTTGATCTGGTCGCCCTTAGGAACGGCGATTGCTCGTCCCAAAGCCTCTACTTTCATGCCTCTCTTCAAACCATCGGTTGAGTCCATCGCAATCGTACGGATTGAGTTCTCTCCGATGTGCTGCTGACACTCAATGATGAGGCTACTTTGTCCTGGACGCTCAATCTCCAACGCATCGTGAATCTGCGGTAGAGATTCCTCCATGTTTGGAAAACTTACGTCAACAACAGGTCCAATCACCTGTATGACTTCACCAATTACTTTTGCCATGTTAGCTATTTTTGTGGTATTAATATTTAATTTCAAATGTTTTTCTCCTCGGTTGCAGGTGTTTTTCCGTCACTTCTGAACTCCCCATTTCTCAAGAGTCCATCGTGAGCAACCTTCTATGCAAATATAGTGAATTTTTTATGCGAGGTAATTTATTTTGGACTTTTTTTGAAAAAAGTTTTTGCCATTTTGTCACTTCCTGAATGGTTGTAAATGAAAATCTGTTCCTTTGCGTTCCTTTTTTTTACCATTGCAGTTGGCAAGTATTTCTTATCTTTGCACATAAAATAAACAGACATGGCAGAATTGAACGAACAGCAGCGTGCGGCAGCGGAATTTAATGGAAAACACCTCTTAGTGATGGCTGGAGCAGGTACGGGTAAAACGCGTACGATCATTGCTCGGGCTCAACATCTTATTCAGTCGGGTGTCGCTCCCTACCGTATTCTGATTCTGAGCTTTACACGTAAGTCTGCTCGTGAAATCGTGGAGCGTATTAAACTCGAAATGAGCGGTGTGCCTCTCGAGGGTTTGCGTGGTCAGACATTCCACTCGTGGTGTATGGACATTATCACCAACAATCCGAAAGTCTTTATGTATCATGACTATACATTGCTCGACGAGGATGATCGCGAGAGTTGTATCAAATTGCTGTGTGGTAAAGGTCTGAAAGACAAGGAGAAACACGTCATCAAACCTGCCGATGTGTTGGATATCTATTCGTATGCTGTGAATGCTCGTTGCTCTCTGACGGATTCTATGCGCACGAAACTCTACAGTAATACTGTTGCCGATGAAGCCTCCGTTTTGAAGAGTATCGAGTTGAATAAGCCTGTGTATGAGGATGTTATCCGTCGGTATCTTGCTTACAAAACGGTGCATAAATACATTGATTACGATGATATTTTAAACATTGTGGCAAAGGGTTTGCAGAAGAATGAGGCGGCTCGAAAATTCATCGCTGGTCGTTATGACCATATTTTGGTGGATGAGATGCAAGACACAAATCCGTTGCAATATCAACTTTTGAGTTCTTTCTACGAGGATTGCCATCTGTTTTGTGTGGGTGATGATGCGCAGAGTATCTACGCTTTTCGTGGTGCAGATTTCAAGACGATGCACAACTTCACGAAGTTGGTTCCCGATGCTGAACGGATGAATCTCACCATCAACTATCGTTCTACGCAGAATATTTTGAATCTTTCTAATTGGATTTTGAACAATTCATCTTTGCAATATAATAAGAATCTGATGTCTGTTCGTGGGGCAGGTCATAAACCTGTTTTCGTAACTTGCAAGGATGAATGGGATGAGGCGAATGATGTGACGGAGAAGATCAAACGGAGCATTCCAGAGAAAGGGGCGAACTATTCCGACAATATGGTGCTGTGTCGTTCTTTGTATGGTTTGCGCACAGTCGAGTCGATGTGCATTTCAAAACATATACCTTATATTGTATATGGTGGACTGAGTTTGATGCAGTCGAAGCATGTGCGCGATTTGGTTGCTCCGATGCGTATCGTTGCCAATTTCAAGGATGAGTTGGCTTGGATGCGTTATTTGTTGCTTTGGAAAGGTATTGGTGAGGTCTCGGCAACGAAAATCATCAATGATGTGATTGTTGAGGAGACGTTGGATCAGTGTTTGGATAAACTGGCAGGTAGCGGACTGCAAGAGGAGATTGCTCTCACACTCAACAATATCAAGGATTTGCAGTTTGAACCTGCTCGTGCCATCTCGAAAACTTTGGAGACGATGGAGGCTCGCCTGAAAGAGATTTACAAGGATGAATGGGAATGGCGTAAGCAAGATTTCGATGTGCTTTGTGAGGTGGCAGTCGGAACGAGCGGCATCATGGAATTTGTTTCTGAATATGTTTTGGATCCCAAGTTGGAAACGACCGTCAAACAGGGTGAGGCAGGGGAGAAGGACAATGTCATTCTGACGACTATCCACTCTGCCAAAGGTTTGGAGGCTTCCATTTGTTATCTTCTGAAAGCCTCTCCAGCCTCTTATCCGACAACTCGTGCGGTGGAGAGTGGCATTGATGCGGTAGAGGAGGAACGCCGTTGTTTGTATGTCGCTTTGACTCGTGCCAAGGACGAACTGCACATTTATCGCAATATTCATTCACACCATGTCAGTCCGCAGAGTGGCGATCAGTCTGATGTGCTTTATTTTTTCAACAATATGCCGAGCGACCTGTTCGAGAGTGAAACGACTCCGAAAGTGGGTAGGATAGAGACTACAGAATATAAAGGAGAAGCCATCGGAACAGACATTGTTGGAGAATTTGATTTCAGTTGATGACTATCCAAACGATTATTGCACTACCTTTGCACCGTGTAAATGAACGTTGATAAATTCGAGGAAAACTATGAATACGAACTTAAAGGGCTATTTAGCAGCCGTTTTTTCTGCGGTTTGCTATGGAATGAATCCTTTGGGAGCATTGTCGTTATATAAAATGGGGTTCAATCCCGACTCTGCTTTGTTCTTTCGCTTTGCTGTGGCTGCCTTCTTTTTAGCACTTGCTGTGGTGATACGGAAAGAATCTTTCAAAATATCTCGAAAGGAATTGATTTATCTTACAGCGTTAGGCTTTATGTTTGGCTTGTCATCCCTTACTTATTATGGCAGTTTCTTGTATATGGATGCGGGCGTTGCTTCGACGTTGTTGTTCATTTACCCCGTTCTGGTGGCAGTGATTATGGCAGTCTTTTTCCATGAGAAATTGACGTTCCCGATGATGGTTTCTATCGTTGTGGCGTTGTTGGGAGTTTGTGTCCTCTATCACGGAGCGGAGGTGAGTCTGAGTGCGATGGGTGTCGCTTTGGTGTTGATTTCAGCCCTTTCGTATGCTCTCTACTTGGTGATTGTCAATCGTGCAAATCTTAATATTTCGGCTTTTAAACTGACGTTCTATTCCTCATTTTTCTGTGCAATAGTGATTTTCCTTCATTCTCTGACCACCAAACAAGCCCATCTTATGTGGCCGACGACGATGGATGCGTGGGTATATATTCTGATTTTGGCGATATTTCCAGGACTGCTCTCGCTCGTCTTGATGGCAGTGGCAGTGAAGCATATAGGTAGCACGAAAACAGCCATTTTCGGTGCGTTAGAGCCTGTAACAGCAATTTGTATCGGTGTCTTTGTCTTTGGCGAAACCCTCACACAACGTATTATCTTAGGAATCGTTTTGATCTTGGCTGCGGTAACGTTGATTGTTGTTACTAACAAAAAGAAAGTGGCAACTGATAAAGAGAAACAATAGTCGTTTGCTCGTTCGCTCGTGTTTCATTTGAGTTGAAGTGGACGAAGATTGAGAGAAAAACACTACTTTTGCACTGATTGTTGAGTAAAAATAAAAAAACGATGAAGGAAGCAATTTGTGCGATTTCGACAGCTCCTGGTTTGGGTGCTATTGCTGTGGTTAGAGTTTCTGGTTTTAATGCAGTCGGTATTGTAGACGCTCTGTTTCAGTCTGTTAGGAAGAATTTCTCTCTGAAAGAAGCGAAGTCTCACACCGCTCATTTTGGTCGTTTGCTCTATGACGATGGCAGTATATTAGACGAGGTGGTGGCTACTGTTTTCCTTGCGCCCAACTCATTTACAGGGGAAGACAGTGTGGAAATCTCTTGTCATGGTTCAGTTTTTATTCAACGAGAAATATTGAAATTGTTGCTTTCTCATGGTTGTCGTATGGCGATGGCTGGTGAGTTTACTCAGCGAGCATTTGCCAATGGTCGAATGGATTTGAGTCAGGCGGAGTCGGTTGCCGATTTGATTGCTTCTCAAAACCGTGCCTCTCATCGTTTGGCGATGAATCAGATGCGTGGAGGTTTCTCTAAAGAGTTGCAATCTCTGCGCGACCGTCTGTTGACATTCACCTCCTTGGTGGAGTTGGAGTTAGACTTTGCCGATCATGAGGAGTTGGAGTTTGCCGACCGAACTGAATTGAAGGCGTTGGCGAATGAAATCGAACAGAAAATCGGTCGGTTGAAAAACTCGTTTAGCGTTGGAAATGCCATAAAAAATGGTATTCCAGTGTCGATAATAGGGGAGACGAACGCTGGAAAATCCACTTTGCTGAATTTGTTGTTGAAGGAGGAGAAAGCGATTGTTTCGGATGTTCATGGTACGACGCGCGATGTCATTGAAGACACGGTAACGATAAAGGGTTTGCTGTTCCGCTTTATTGATACGGCGGGATTGCGTGAAACGTCGGACAAGGTCGAGAAGATGGGAATTGAGCGCAGTTACCGTGAGATGGACAAGGCAGCGGTGGTTCTATGGGTGGTGGATGCCTCTCAGCCAATACAACATTTGGATGAGTTGGCAGAGAAAATCAAGCAGCACTTGTCTGACCAAAAATTGGTCGTTGTCTTCAACAAGATTGATTTGATTGATGAAGAAAAACGAAAAGAGATAAGTGAATATTATAAACAATATTCTGATACTCAAATCTTTATCTCTGCAAAAAATGCAGAAAACGCGGATGAGATAGAGTCTGTTTTGGTTGAGGCATCGCAGATACCCGAGGTGCGAGATGGGGATGTGATGGTAACGAATCTGCGCCATTACGAAGCGTTGAAGAATGCCCACGCAGCCATCCAACGAGTTCAACAAGGTTTGGAAGACAATATTTCGGGCGATTTCTTAAGCCAAGATATTCGCGAATGCATTTACTATTTAGGCGAGATTTCAGGCGAGATCACAACCGATGAGGTGTTAGGAAATATTTTTTCTAAGTTCTGCATTGGAAAATAGGCTTTGTAATTCTCGATTTACCGAAATGTTTTTCAGGGAAAAGTACGAAAATACCGAAATGTTTGTTGATCAGAACAGCATTTTGCTATATGAAAACTCGCACTAATGTACATTATAATGAACAAAAAGTTGTATATTTGCTCATTATAATGAACATTAGCAGATGAAACGAGTCTTATTACCAAAGCAGAGGAGAATGTTGGAGGAGATGGGGCAACAGATAAAGTTGGCACGTCTTCGTCGGAATTTCACGTCTCAAGAAATGGCAGAACGAACAGGACTGACAAGAGGAACAATCAGTAAAATTGAGTCGGGTGATGAAACGGTCTCGTTCGGTAATTATTTTCGCACGCTAATAGCACTTGGGTTAGACAATGATATTCTTAATATAGCCAAAGATGATCTATTAGGACGAAAACTGCAAGATGCTCAGATATTGATTCCTAAACGAGCAAAATCTTAGATTATAGATGGATATTTTTGTTTACATAGATGCTTATAATTTAGTAGAGAAACCTTTACTGATTGGTGTGCTATCAGCAACGCAAGTAAGGGGTAAGGAGATTTTTTCGTTTTCGGCAGATGAAAAATGGTTGTCCAATACGAGTTTGTCTTACTTAGATGCTGATTTACAACCTTATAGGGGAAAACAATATGTGGTACAAAACAAGAATAATTTTGGTTTGTTCTTAGACTCTTGTCCTGATAGATGGGGTAGAGTTCTTATGCAAAGACGAGAGCGATTACGAGCAAAAGAGATGAATGACAATGTGAAGAAACTTCAAGAATCAGATTATCTCCTTGGAGTCTACGACGGTAATCGTATGGGTGCACTAAGGTTTAAAACCTCAATTGATGGACCATTTCTTGACGATAATGAAAATTTGGCAACTCCACCAATCACTTCTTTAAGAGCTTTGGAACAGGCATCTTTGGAATATGAAAAGGAAGATTCTGAAGATGCTAAAGGTTATAGACAGTGGTTGAAAATGTTGTATTGTCCCGGGTCTTCTTTAGGAGGAGCTCGTCCGAAAGCAAATGTGTTAGATGAAAAGGGTAACTTGTGGATAGCAAAGTTTCCGAGTAAACATGATAACTTTGACGTTGGAGCTTGGGAGTATTTGGTAACATCAATGGCTCGTGACTTTGGATTGTGCGTTCCTCAAATTGAAGTAAAAATCTTTTCGTCTCGATATCATACATTTATGACGAAGAGGTTTGACCGAGTAGGTCAGAATCGACTACACTTCGCTTCTGCTATGACGTTACTAGGATATGTCGATGGAAATGATGCCAATGATGATATTAGTTATTTGGAATTATCTGATTTTTTACAACGTTTTGGGGGAATTAGGCAACAGGAAGACTTGTACGAACTATGGAAACGTGTCCTTTTCAATGTTGCTGTTTCTAATTGTGATGATCATTTGCGTAATCATGGTTTCATTTTAACTCCCAAAGGTTGGACATTGTCCCCTGTCTATGACCTAACACCCTCACCTAATGGTCGTGGACTTAAATTAAATATAGATGAGGCAGACAACGCTTTGAGTGTAGATTTAGTGCTTTCGACAGCGTCATTTTATGGAATAGATGATAAAGAAGCGAAAAAACAAGTTGATTTTTTGAAATCAATCATAGATACGTGGAAGGAAAGAGCCAATCGTATGAATGTCTCCAAACAAGAGCAAAGTATGATGGAAAATTCTTTTCGACCTCTGCTTTTGTAATACTTTTGATTAATGTGAAATCTTCCATTTTATTATAAATGAAATAATTTTATGGAAAAAAGTTGCAAATTACCCCTTCAAAACCCGGAAAAAAGTTGCAAATTTGCCCTGTAAAAGTTGGAAAAAAGTTGCAAGATGAGGCTTAAACGAAAGATTTTCAAAGAGTTAAGTGATTGGAAGCAAAACAAGCACAATAAGGCACTGCTCATAAAGGGGGCAAGGCAGGTCGGAAAGACCACTTCTGTGCGAGAGTTAACTTCTTTCCCGATATAGACAATTTCTGATTGTCGGTGGAATGCCAGAAGTGGTTGTTACTTTTCTTGAAAATGAGGATTTCAGGAAGACTATTGAGATTCAGAAAGATATTTTGAATGGCTATCGCAATGATATTTCGAAATATGCAGGGAAGGATAAATTGCTTGTGAAGTCGGTTTTTGATGCGATTCCAGGGCAGTTGAGTAAACAAGATAAGCGTTTTGTACTTTCTTCGGTTGAGGAAAAGGCGTCAATGCGAAAATATGGTGCGCCAACTCAGTGGTTGGTGGATGCTGGCATGGCTTATTACTCATTCAATGTGGGTGCGTTTGAATTGCCATTCCCTTTATACGAAAACATTCGGTTGTTTAAACTTTTCTTCGTGGATACTGGTTTGATGTGTGCAATGATGCTCGGTAATATACAGGCATTGGTGATGGCAGGCGATATTGACGTGAACGAAGGTGCGCTTACTGAAAATTTCGTTGCGTCGGAACTTGTAAAACATGGCATCTCGCTCAACTACTACGATCGTAAAAGCAAACATGAACTGGATTTTGTCTTCCCTGAAAATGGAAAAATTTGCATTTTAGAGGTGAAATCGGGCAAACAATTCAAAAAACATTCGTCTTTGGATATGGCTCGTTCTCTTTTTCCCGACAAAATTTCACGTTCGATTGTTTTAAGTGCAAACAATTTAGAAATAGAGGATGAGGTCTGTTATTTCCCAATTTATATGGCTTCTCTTCTCTCTCTCTAACTCCCTTTTGCACAATTTGATAGAAACTTTTTCAAATCTGCCTTTTTAAATAAGCGAATTTCTCTATTTTTGTAAAAAATATCGCGGTATGGAATTTTCTGCACAACAGATAGCTGATTACCTTAAAGGTAACGTCGTCGGTGACCCTAACGTTAAGGTCTCTGACTTTTCTAAAATTGAATCAGGTGAGCCAGGAACTCTTACGTTCCTCTCCAATAAAAAATATACTGAGTACATCTACACAACCAAGGCAAGTGTTGTTTTGGTAAACAATGATTTTGAACCAGAACATGAGATTGCAGCCACCCTCATTAAGGTGCCTAACTCATACGACGCTTTGGCCTCTTTGTTGCAGTTGGTCGACAGTTTCAAACCAAAGAAGAGTGGTGTCTCTCCTTTGGCTTTTGTGTCTGATAAGGCTACTGTCGGTGAAAATCCTTACATCGGTGCATACGCCGTTGTTGAGGATGGCGCGAAGTTGGGTAACAACGTCCAAATTTATCCTCAAGTCTACGTTGGCGACAATGTGAAGATTGGTGATAACGTGATTTTATACCCTGGCGTTCGCATCTACAAAGAGTGTGTTATCGGTAACAACTGTATTCTTCACGCAGGTTGCGTTATCGGTGCGGATGGTTTTGGTTTCGCTCCAATGCCAGACGGTCATTACGAGAAGATTCCTCAGATTGGTGCGGTTGTTTTGGAAGATAACGTTGAAATCGGTGCAAATACCACAGTCGACCGCTCTACAATGGGTGCGACTGTTATTGGTAAGGGTGTGAAGTTGGATAATTTGATTCAAATCGCCCATAATGTCGAGGTCGGCGAAAACACTGTGATGGCTGCTCAATCGGGTATCGCAGGTTCTACGAAGGTCGGAAAACACTGTATGTTTGGTGGACAGACAGGTATTTCTGGTCACTTAAAGATTGCCGATGGAACAATCCTTGAGGCGCAGACAGGTGTTACTAATAATGTCAAAGAACCTAATAAAGTCTTCTTTGGCACACCGTTTATGGATGCGATGAAATTCCGTAAGTCATACGTCTGCTTCCGTAATTTCCCTGAGTATCGTCAGTCTTTGCTCGACTTGCAAAAGCAGGTGGCAGAATTGCAACAAAAATTGAATGATTTAAGTAAATAAGATATGCCTAAACAGAATACACTTAAAAGTGCCTTTTCGCTTTCTGGAAAAGGATTGCATACAGGTTTAAACATTGATATAACGTTTAATCCAGCTCCAGATAACCATGGAATCAAGTTCCAACGTGTCGATTTGGAGGGTCAGCCTATTGTTGCAGCCTTGGCTGAGAATGTCGTAGAAACTTCAAGAGGTACAGTTATTGCTGACGGTGATGCTAAAGTAAGCACTATCGAGCATATTATGTCTGCTTTATACGCTATGCAAGTGGACAACTGCTTGATCCAAGTAAATCAACCAGAAGTTCCAATTTTGGATGGTAGCGCAATCCGCTATGTCGAGGAAATCGAGAAGGTAGGTTTGGAAGAGCAGAAAGCAGAGCGTGAGTATTTTGTTGTAAAGAAGAAATTGGAATACAAGTCAGCCGACGGTGTTTCAACTTTTCAAATCTTGCCAAGCGACGATTTTCAGGTGAGCGTTTTGGTATCTTACCCTTCTCCAATTTTGTCTAACCAGTATGCTCAGTTGTTCTCGTTAGACGACTATAAGAAAGAGATTGCTGCAAGCCGTACGTTCGTGTTCGTTCGTGAGATTGAGGTCTTGTTGAAAAACAACTTGATCAAGGGTGGTGATTTGGATAATGCTATCGTTATTTACGACCAACCAATGGAGCAGTCTCAAATCGATAATTTGACTTCTCTCCTTGGAATGCCAAGTATTCAAGTTTCAGACTTGGGTTATTTGCAGCGTCGTCCTTTGGCTTATAACAATGAGCCAGCAAGACACAAATTGTTGGATGTGATCGGCGATTTGGCTTTGATTGGTAAGCCTATCAAAGGTCATATCATCGCGACTTGCCCTGGACATACTGTCAACACAGATTTCGCTAAGAAAGTATTTAAGAGATTAAAAAAGCAGGAGATTCTTTTCCCTGTATATGACCCATCTGTAGAACCTTTGATGGATGTCAATAGAATCCGTCAACTCTTGCCTCACCGTTGGCCAATGTTGATGATTGATAAGATCATCGCATTGAACGAGCGTGGTGTGGTTGGTGTGAAGAGTGTTTCAGGTAATGAGTCGTTCTTCTGTGGACACTTCCCTCAAGAGCCTGTTATGCCAGGAGTTCTCTTGGTTGAGGCTATGGCACAGACGGGAGGTATCTTGGTGTTGAACTCAGTTGATGAGCCAGAGAAATATTCAACTTATTTCTTGAGTATCAATAATGTTAAATTCCGTCATAAGGTAGTTCCAGGCGATACTGTCATCTTCAAATTGGATTTGATGACTGACATCCGACGTGGATGCGCCTCTATGAAGGGATATGCTATTGTGGGAGACACAATCTGTGCTGAGGCAGAGTTCGTGGCCCTTATTACGAAAAATAAATAAATGTCTATGATAAACGAAATGGCTTTTGTTCATCCCGAGGCAAAGATTGGTGAGAATGTTGAGATTGGTGCTTTTGCCTACGTCGATAAGAATGTAGAGATAGGGGATGGCACTATTATTATGCCCCATGCCACTGTTTTGAGTGGTGCGAGAATCGGAAAAAACGTTAAGATTTTCCCTAACGCTGTTGTTTCCGCTATTCCGCAGGACTTGAAATTTGTTGGCGAGGAGACTACCGCTGTTGTTGGTGATAACACAACGGTGAGAGAGTGTGCTACCATCAATCGTGGTACAGCATCAAAAGGAACTACAATCGTAGGTTCTAATTGCTTGTTGATGGCTTACACGCACATTGCACACGACTGTAAGTTGGGTGACCATATCATCATTGGAAATGCCTCTCAGATCGCTGGTGAGGTTGTCATTGACGATTGGGCAATCCTTTCTGGTAGTGTTCTTGTTCATCAGTTCACCAGAATCGGTGGTCATGTGATGATTCAGGGAGGTTCGAAAGTAGGTAAGGATGTTCCTCCATACGTTATGGCAGGACGCGACCCATTGTCGTTCGAAATGCTTAACAAGGTTGGATTGACCAGACGTGGTTTCTCTAACGAGACAATGGATCAAATCATGAACGTCTATCGTATTTTATACATGTCAGATTTGAACACTACTCAGGCTATCGAGAAGATCGAAGCAGAGTGTGAGATGACGCCAGAAGTAAAATACATTGTTGAGTTTATAAAAGGCTCACAACGCGGAATTATCAGAAAATAATAGTACTTTTATAGGTTCATTATTGACTGAATATTTTCAGAAATTTTTATTAATTATAGTTATATGTCTGAGGTGATTAGAATTAAAAAAGGTCTTGACATTAACATGAAAGGAAAGGCAAAGGAAGTGCTGGCGAAGGTTGGCGCTTCTGAGTCGTTTTCTGTCAGACCTGATGATTTTCACGGCATCAAACCAAAAGTGCTTGTCCGAGAGGGTGATAAAGTGAAAGTCGGGACGGTTTTGTTCCAAAGCAAGACAAATCAGGATTTGAAATTCGTTTCCCCAGTAAGTGGCGAGGTTGTCGCAGTCAATCGTGGGGATAAGAGAAAAGTTTTGGACATTCGATTGAAGTCGGATGGACAATTCGTTTCTGAGGAATTTCCAAAAGGTCGTCCTTCTGAATTATCGGCTGAGAAGGTAAAAGAGGCTATGCTCAACGCGGGGTTCTTCGCTTTCATCAAGCAACGTCCTTACGATATTGTTGCTGATCCGAACGATAATCCAAAGGCAATCTTTATTTCTGGTTTCGACACTGCTCCTTTGGCTCCCAACTACGAATACGTTTTGGTGGGTCGTGAAGAAGACTTTCAGTACGGTATCGACGCATTGTCAAAGTTGACATCTGGAAAGATTCACGTTAGTATCAATGCGGAGAGTGCTTCAAACATCTACAAGAAGACGAAAGGTGTTGAGTTGCACGAGTTTATCGGTCCACACCCAACAGGAAATGTAGGTGTCCAGATTCATCACATTGACCCTATCAACAAGGGCGATATCGTTTGGACAGTCAATCCTCAAGATGTTGCTATGATCGGTGCAGCCTTCAAGAATGGTCAGATCAGTTTCTCTAAGAAAGTTGCTTTGACAGGTTCTTCAGTAAAGGCTCCTCAGTATTACGACATGAAGGTGGGCGAGTCTATCGCAAATGTGATTGCTAATAACATCGACGGAGACAATGTTCGCTACATCAGTGGAAACGCTTTGACAGGAACTCAAATCTCTGCAGATGGTTATTTAGGCGCATTTGATTCTGAGATTACAGTCATCCCAGAGGGCGACCATAACAGTGAGTTCTTGGGTTGGATTGCTCCACGTTTGAACAAGTTCAGTGTGAGCCGTTCATATTTCTCATGGTTGATGGGCAAGAGCAAGGAATATGTTTTCGATACGAATATCAATGGAGGTGAGCGTGCGTTCATCATGTCTGGCGAGTATGATAAAGTATTCCCAATGGACATTTATCCAGAGTATCTCGTGAAGGCAATCATGGCAAAGGATATCGATAAGATGGAGCAATTAGGAATTTACGAAGTTGCACCAGAAGATTTCGCATTGTGTGAGTTCGTCTGCACATCAAAAATCGAGACACAAAGAATTGTTCGCGAGGGATTGGACTATCTTCGTAAGGAGTTGGCATAAGTCTAAAATTGTGTAATAACTAAAATAATATAACATTGAAAGCGTTAAGAAATTTTCTCGACAAAGTGAAACCGTCTTTTGAAGGGGACGGAAAATTTCACGCATTTCGCTCAGTGTTCGACGGATTCGAGTCGTTCTTGTTCGTTCCGAACACAACAGCGAAGAGAGGAAGCCACATTCACGACTGCATCGACTCAAAACGTGCGATGTCTATTGTCGTGATTGCTTTGTTGCCTGCGTTGCTTTTCGGTATGTACAACGTGGGATACCAGCACTTCTTGGTGCATGGTGAAACGGCTTCTTTTATAGAAACTTTCATCTATGGTTTCTTGGCTGTATTGCCTAAAATTGTCGTATCGTACGTTGTAGGTCTTGGTATCGAGTTCGTTGTGGCTCAGTGGAAGAATGAGGAGATTCAAGAAGGATTTCTCGTTTCAGGTATGCTGATTCCTATGATCGTTCCTGTAGAATGCCCATTGTGGATCTTGGCTGTGGCTACTGCTTTTGCAGTTATCTTCGCTAAGGAAGTATTCGGTGGAACAGGTTACAATATTTTCAACGTTGCATTGGTAACTCGTGCATTCTTGTTCTTTGCTTACCCAACTAAGATGTCTGGAGATTCAGTTTGGATCTCTTTGAATAATTTCTTCGGATTAGGTCAGAACGAGACTTTGGTCGATGGTTTTACTGGTGCGACACCACTCGGTCAGGTAGCAACTGGTTCAGCAGACGCTATCGTAAATGCAGTTGGTAGCAATATGTCTGTCATGGATATGATCATTGGTTTGTACCCAGGATCAATCGGTGAGACAAGTGTTATCGCCATCGCAATCGGTGCGTTCATCCTTTTGTGGACGGGCATTGCAAGCTGGAAGACAATGTTGTCAGTTTTCGTTGGAGGTATTGCAACAGCGTTGATGTTCAATGCAATCGGTGCTAACTCAGTAATGCAATTGCCTTGGTACGAGCATATCTTCTTAGGAGGTTTCTGCTTTGGTGCTGTCTTTATGGCTACAGACCCAGTAACTTCACCAAGAACAGAATGTGGAAAATATATCTTCGGATTCCTCATCGGATTCATCGCTATCGTAGTGCGTTGCTTGAACCCTGGTTTCCCAGAAGGTATGATGTTGGCAATCTTGTTGATGAACGTCTTTGCAGCGTTGATTGACTACTGCTTCGTTCAGAAAAACATCAAGAGAAGATTAAGTAGAGTTGCTAAAAAATAGAAGACTATGAATACAAATAGTAACGGTTATACTATCGTTTATGCTTCGGTAATGGTGATTATCGTTGCATTCCTCTTGGCGTTCGTTTCTTCTTCTTTGAAAGAAAAGCAAGACAAGAATGTAGAGTTGGACAAAATGAAGCAGATCCTCACCTCTTTGAATGTTTCTGAGGAGGAATTGAAGGGTGATGTTGAGGCTGCTTACAATAAATACGTTAAGGCAGACCAACTTTTGGACACGTTAGGAAATGTGGTTTCGGAGACTGGTGGCTTCAAGGTTGAGTCTAAGAAGATTGAGAATGAACTTCCACTTTACGTTTGTGAAGTAAATGGTGAAACAAAGTATGTTGCTCCTCTCTATGGTGCAGGACTTTGGGGACCAATCTGGGGTTATGTCTCATTCAACGCAGACAAGAAGACAATCTATGGAACTTATTTCTCACACGAAGGAGAGACTCCAGGTTTGGGAGCTGAGATCGCAACACCTGCTTTCCAATCACAATTCGAAGGCAAACTTTTGCAAGAGAATGGAGAAGTTAAGATTTCGGTAGTAAAGCATGGTAAAGTTTCAAATGCTGAGTGCGAGGTAGATGGTATCACTGGTGGTACAATTACTTCTAAAGGTGTGAACAATATGTTGCATGCTTGCTTAGGAAAATACGCTAAGTTCTTCAATCAAAGTGAGCCTGAGGTTGCTCCAGTGCAAGTTGAGGCTGTAGCTGATTCTGCTGCTAAGGCAATTCAGGATTCTATAGCTGCGATTCAGGATTCTTTAGTGTCTGTAGTAGAGCAAGTGGCTGATTCAGTCAAAGCGCAAGTAGCAGAAGTTAAATAAGGAGGGAACAGATATGGAATTATTTTCAAAGAAAAACAAAGAAGTTTTTTTGAATCCGTTAGGATTGAATAATCCTGTTGCGGTTCAGGTTTTGGGTATCTGTTCTGCTTTGGCGGTTACCTCTAAATTAGAGCCTGCTTTGGTGATGGGATTGTCAGTTACTGTGATTGTCGCATTTGCCAACTTGGTTATTTCGTTGTTGCGTAATACGATTCCAAACCGTATTCGTATCATCGTTCAGTTGGTTGTGTGTGCAGCGTTGGTAACAATCGTAAGCCAGATTTTGAAGGCATTTGCATACGATGTTAGTGTGCAGTTGTCTGTTTATGTAGGTTTGATCATTACGAACTGTATCTTGATGGGACGTTTGGAGGCATTTGCAATGTCTAACGGACCATGGGAGTCATTCTTGGATGGTATCGGAAATGGTTTAGGTTACGCGTTGATCCTCGTTATCGTAGGAGTTTTCCGTGAGATTTTAGGATCTGGAACATTGTTAGGATTCCACATCATTCCACAATGTGTGTATGATCTTGGATACATGAACAATGGTTTGATGGTTTTGCCTCCAATGGCTTTGATCCTTTTGGCATGCATCATCTGGTTCCAACGTTCTAAGAACCCAGACCTTCAAGAGAAGAGCAATTAAAATTCCTAATAGAGATTTAGAATATGGAATATTTAAGTTTATTTGTAAAGTCCATTTTTGTGGACAATATGATTTTCTGCTACTTCTTGGGAATGTGTTCCTACTTAGCAGTATCAAAGAACGTTAAGACAGCCTTGGGATTGGGAGCATCTGTAACATTCGTGTTGCTGGTTACCGTTCCTCTGAATTATCTGTTAGAGAATTACGTATTGGCACCTAATGCTATCGTTGAGGGCGTAGACTTGAGTTTCTTGAGTTTCATTCTCTTCATCGCTGTCATTGCTGGTGTTGTACAAATCTTGGAGATGGCGATTGAAAAATTCAGTCCGTCGCTGTATGCGTCATTAGGTATCTTCTTGCCGTTGATCGCTGTAAACTGTGCTATCATGGGTGCTTGTTTGTTCATGCAACAAAGACACTTCGAAAATGTCGGTTATGCAGCAACTTACGCATTAGGTTCTGGTATTGGATGGGCTTTGGCTATCGTTGCATTGGCTGCGATTAGAGAGAGACTTCAATATTCAAACGTGCCTGCGCCTCTTCGTGGATTGGGTATCACTTTCATCACGGTAGGTTTGATGGCAATGGCGTTCATGTGCTTCTCTGGTTTAACAATTTAATAGGAGTATAAACAATGGATATAACGTTGATTTTAACTAGTATTGTAGTATTCCTCGTCATTATTTTGGCGCTTGTAATACTCCTTCTCGTTGCCAAGAAGTACTTGGTTACATCTGGAGCAGCGAAGATTACCATTAATGATGACAATGTCGTAGAGGTTGAGTCTGGCTCATCTTTGCTTAACACATTGGCTGTTAATGGTGTTCACTTGCCTTCTGCTTGTGGTGGAAAGGGTTCATGTGGACAATGTAAATGCCAAGTCTTGGAAGGTGGAGGAGAGATCCTTGATTCTGAGAAAGGTCATTTCTCAAGAAAAGAGCAGCAGAACCACTGGCGTTTGGGTTGCCAAACAAAGGTGAAAGGCGATATGAAGATCAAAGTGCCTGAGTCTGTTATGGGTGTTAAGGAATGGGAGTGCACCGTTATTGGAAACAAAAACGTTGCCAGCTTCATCAAGGAGTTCAAGGTTGCTCTTCCTAAGGGAGAACACATGGACTTCATTCCAGGTTCATACGCTCAGATTAAGATTCCTGCATACGACATCAACTACAACGATTTCGATCGTTCTTTGATTGGTGATTTGTACGTTCCATCTTGGGAGAAATTCGGTCTTTTCGGGTTGCACCAAAAGAACACAGAGCCAACCATTCGTGCATACTCAATGGCCAACTACCCAGATGAGGGTGATATCATCACGTTGACTGTTCGTATCGCGACCCCTCCATTCAAACCAAAACCAGAAGTTGGTTTCCAAGATGTACCATGTGGAATCGCTTCTACTTACATTTTCAGTTTGAAACCAGGCGATAAGGTGATTATGTCAGGCCCTTACGGTGATTTCCACCCAGTGTTCGACTCTAAGAGAGAGATGATTTGGGTAGGAGGAGGAGCCGGAATGGCACCACTTCGTGCGCAGATTATGCACATGTTGAAGACTTTGAAAACTCGCGACCGTGAGATGCACTATTTCTATGGTGCAAGAGGTATCGATGAGGTATTCTTCTTGGAAGATTTCTTGGAATTGGAGAAAGAATTCCCTAACTTCCACTTCCATTTGGCTTTGGATCGTCCAGATCCTAAGGCAGATGCACAAGGAGTTAAATATACTCCAGGATTCGTTGCACCAGTGATGGGTAACACTTATCTTAATAAGCATGAGGCTCCAGAGGATGTGGAGTACTACCTCTGTGGACCTCCAATGATGTCAAAGACTGTGCTTGATTTGCTTCATAGTTTAGGTGTCGAGGACGATATGATTCGTTACGACAACTTCGGAGGCTAAATTCAAGCATGCTATAGAAGGAGAGGGAGAAAGAATAGGATTTCTTTCTCCTTCTTTTAACTAAAACAAAAAAAATAATAAAAACGCTCGAAAGACGTTTCTTGTAGAGAAGCGTAGATTGATACACACCATGAAAATCAGGGTAACCGCATCCGTTGTGACATACCAGAATGATAAGGAGGAGTTGAGAAAATGTCTCAATTCTTTGACAATCAATGATGTGAGTTTAATCTATGTGATTGATAATTCGCCTAAAGATGATTTGCGTGAGTTATGTTCCGAGTTCACGAATGTAGATTATACGTTCAATGACGAAAATTTGGGATATGGAGCAGGTCATAATGTAGCAATCCGCAGAGCGATGCAGTTAGGCGTTGATTATCATTTAGTTATCAATCCAGATGTCTCATTCGGTGAGCATGTGATTGATAGAATTATGGGGTATATGGATGAAAATGAGGATGTTGCTCAGTTGATACCCAATACGATATACCCGAATGGAAATCTACAGTATGTTTGCAGGTTATTGCCCGATCCTATAGTTCTGTTTTTCAGACGATTCATGCCTAAAAAATGGACGGAGAAACTCAACTATAGATATTGTTTAGAGTTTAACGACCATAAGCAACCGATGAACGTGCCATATCACATGGGCAGTTTTATGTTCTTTCGGGTGAAATGCCTTGAAAAGGTAGGGTTGTTTGATGAGCGATTTTTTATGTATCCAGAGGATATTGATATCACTCGCAGAATGCATAAACACTATCGCACTATGTTTTGGCCGGAGGTTACGATTGTGCATGTGCACCGTTCGGCATCCTATAAAAGCAGAAAAATGTTGCGTATTCACTTGGTGAATATGATTAAATATTTTAATAAGTGGGGATGGATTTTCGACAAGGAGCGACGCCAATGGAATCGTCAATTGTTGGAAGATTTGGGTTACTACAAAAAAGAATAATATGAATTTTTTTATTACTGGAGGTTCTGGCTTTATCGGAGTTCATCTTGCGAATTTGATAAGAGAGGAGTATCCTACTTCAAAAATTTACAACTTAGATATTGAAAAGCAGGAAGATAAACACCTGCGGTTAAAGAACTATAATTCTCCATTAACAAAAAATTCTGTCATTCCTTCGGAGTATGTCCATTGTGATGTAAGAAAGAAAATAGAAAATTTGCCTGTCCCAGTTTCTGAAGACGATGTTTTGATTCATTTGGCGGCAATCCACCAAACGCCTGGTTTTGAGGATGTTGAGTATTTCGAAACCAATATACGAGGAGCGGAGAATGTCGTTGATTTTGCAGAACGCTATGGAATCCGTTCAATCGTTTTCATGTCCAGCATTTCAGTTTATGGGACTTCGGAGACGATGAAGGTGGAAGATTCTTTGCCAATGCCTAATACACCTTACGGAATTTCGAAATTAGTTTCCGAAAAATTGCTTATGGGTTGGCAGAAGGCAAAGTCCGATCGTAAATTGGTTATTCTTCGTCCGGGTGTCGTTTTTGGGAAAGGGGAAAATGGAAATTTCACCCGAATGTATTGGGCGATCCGAAAGCATCGTTTTGCCTATCCTGGTAGAAAAGATACGATTAAAGCGTGTATTTACGTCAAGGATTTGGTGCGCTTCATCCTATTCTGTATGAAAAAGGATGAAAATCTGCAACTTTTCAATTGCGGTTATGAACCAGCATATCAGTTGGAGCAGATTGTGAAAACGATGAAAGAGGCTACCAATTTGAGTTCGTTTGTCCCTTACGTTCCCAACTTTTTGATTATGCCAGCAGCCGTCGTTTTAGGTTTGTTAGGTTCACCGATGGGAATTTGTAGAGACCGAGTAGTGAAGTTGCAAATATCAACCAATGTTTCAGGTAGGAAAATGAGCGAGAGTGGCTTTGAATATAAGTGGACTTTCGAGAAGGCTCTGGAAGATTGGTTCTCAGACAATGAGGAGAAAGAGTTAAGATAACTATTTTATGAATAAATCAATATTTCACATTGAAATAAAATAATTTGTATGATAGACATAATAAATGAGTATAATCTAAGCGGATTGATAGTTGGTTTGTTGACGTTTTTGATGATTGGAGTCTTTCATCCGTTGGTGATAAAAGGAGAATATTATTTCGGTGTGAAAGTATGGTGGGCGTTTCTTGTTGGAGGCATTATCGGAGTGGTAATGTCGCTTTGTTGTGAGGCATTGGTGTCGTCTACTTTGTGGGGCGTGTTCGCTTTTTCATGTTTCTGGAGCATTTTGGAAGTTTTTGAGCAGAGAAAGCGAGTGGAAAAAGGTTGGTTTCCAAAACGAGAAAAGAAGGAAAAATTTTCATAATCCGATTGAAATGAAAAAACTGTTTTGTACGATACTGATTTGCTTTGTTGCGCTTTCTTTTTTAAATGCGCAAAATAGCGAGAAAAAGTATACAGCGTTTCAATATGAGAAGATGAAGAAGGAGCGAGTCTGTCCTTCTAAAGTCATTTCGTTGGAGGGTGATACTTTCCGTGGATTCTTGAAGATTATGACTCTGCCGACCCCTCGTCAGATTGGTGCAGGTGTAACAAAAGGTGCGGTTTATTCCCAACCGTCGGTGCAGACTCATTTTGGCACGAAAGTGAAGTTTATTACTGTCTTCGATTTCAATTCTAAGAAGATAAAAAATAGAATGTACAAGACCTATACTCCGAATAAAATCAAAGGGTATGTCTATGATTATGAGGGAGATGACTTGTATTTTGAAAGTCATTATGTGAAAACGAAAGAGAGTCAGTATCGTGAAAATTCGTTTTTGAAGATGGCTGATACACTTTCGAATGGCGAAGTGCTGTGTGAATATATTTATCCTTTGTCTCTTTCTCAAAATTCCGAGCCTACCGAAGAGGAGGTGGAACTGCTGACGACCATTCATCCTGCGGTCTATTCTCCGTCGGAAGATAAGGTATATCTGGTGGAAGAGGAAGACCCATCAGAGTTCTATGCTAATCGTTCGCCTGAGTTGGTAAAGCGTTGGAATAGTGGCTATTACCAAGAATTTTGGAAGGAAGTATTGGAGAAAATGGGGTCTTCAAAACTGAAAAGCAATAGAGACAAAAAGGAGAGATTTCTTCGTCAGGCGGTCTGGACAGATTATTTAAAGGAAGAGAAAATCAAATAGAGAATTTTATTCTTTCTTCCTGTAAATATGAAGGTAAGCCTCGTTGAGCCAATAGAGAATTTCGTTGAGCGTTTGTTCGCGAACCTTCGGTTTTAGTTGGCATTCCCACACGACGAGCGTGTTCCATCCCAATTCTTTAAGTTCTTGGCGAACACGGATATCTCGTTCATGGTTGCGTTGAAATTTGGCAGTCCAGAACTCTTGATGAGACTTTGGTACCCGTCCTTGCAAACATTCATGACCATGCCAAAAACAACCATGGATAAAGATGGCAGTGCGATATTTTTTCAGAACAATGTCTGGTTTCCCAGGAAGAGTGGAAACATTCACCCGATAACGATACCCGTTGGAATAGAGGAACTTACGCACTAAAAGTTCAGGCTTTGTGTCCTTTCCTTTAATGCGACTCATTGTCCAACTTCGTTTTTCTGGAGAAATCGTATCCATTCGGTGTTCTTGAAAAATTCGTGCAAATTTACAACTCTTTTTAACATCTAAAACGAATGGTAAAAAGGCTTTTTTCGCTATATTAGTACGTTTTTAATTTTGATGTCAATATGGATGATATAGAGAATGTTTTTTATTTTGTGATAATCGTTGTTGCAATTATCACGAAGTTTATTTCTGCTAAAAATGCCGAGAAACAGGAGCAGGAGCAAAGAAAGGCTGCGGAGCAAGAGGCAGAAGAGCAGAACAGTGGTCGTCGGGTGGTTATCAATCCTGATGGCTCAAGAACAATCATTTTCGACAAACCTCAAGTAGTAGAGCAGAAACAAGCAGAGCCTGAAACACGCGAGGAGACGATTCAGAAAGCATTAGAAGAAATCAAACGAAGAACGGAGGCTGAAAGAATCGAAAAAGAGCAACGTAGAAAGCGTGAAGATGAGTTGAAGCGTGCTCAGATAAAAGAGAAACAGAAAAAATATGAGACGAAAATGAGTACTTTGAATACAGAGGAGGGTGTCTCTTCAACTGGATTCAAGGCAACGTCTTTTATAAAAAAGAATGAGATTGAAGATGAGCCGATGAATGTTTCGCTCGACATTACGAATATGGACGAGGTGCGTCGGGCTTTTATCTATTCAGAAATATTTGAAAGAAAATATTAGCAGACTGAGATGAAAAAATTAGTTGTTTTGACAGGTGCGGGCATCAGTGCAGAGAGTGGTATCAGTACGTTTCGCGATGCAGGTGGTTTATGGGATCAATATCGAGTAGAAGATGTTTGTACCCCAGAAGGGTTTATGAGAAATCCTGAGTTGGTACTCAACTTCTATAATAAGATGCGAAGAGAGAGTCATACTCATCAGCCTAATTACGGACATATCGGATTGGTCGAGTTGGAGCAAAAGTTTGATGTTCAGATAATTACGCAGAATATAGACGATTTGCATGAGCGAGCAGGAAGCAAGAATATCATTCATCTGCATGGAGAGTTGATGAAGGTTTGCTCTGTGAGAAACATTGAAAAAACGATAACGCTGACGGATGAGAATTGTGAGATTCACGTTGGTGATAAAGCACCAGATGGTGGTCAGTTGCGACCTTATATTGTATGGTTCGGTGAGGCAGTGCCCAATATGGAACCGGCGATAGAATTAGCATCTCAGGCGGATATTTTCGTAATTATCGGTACATCTTTAAATGTGTACCCAGCAGCATCGTTGATTCATTATGTTCCAACGAATGTTCCAGTTTACATTATTGATCCGAAACCTGTAGCCGTGCAAACTTCGCATAAAGTGACGATGATCAATAAAGGTGCGACGGAAGGAATGAAGGAGTTGAAGAAGATTTTGGAAGCACAAGCATAGTTTTGAAAACAGTGTAAAGATGAGAAAATTAGAGGTAACTGAGTTAAATCGAATAACGACAGAAGAGTATAAAAGTGCGAAGAAACTGCCTTTGGTGGTGGTTTTAGACAATGTACGAAGCATGTATAATGTAGGTTCTGTCTTCAGAACGGCAGATGCTTTCCGAATTGAGAAGATTTGTTTGTGTGGAATCACTTCGACACCGCCACATCCTGAAATACATAAAACAGCGTTGGGAGCGGAGATGTCGGTCGATTGGCAGTCGTACCCCGATGCCATCCAAGCTGTGGAAGAATTGAAAAAGCAAGGGTATTACGTTTTTTCCATCGAACAAGTGGAAGGAAGTGTGAAACTGCCCGAGTTGATATTAGAGAAAGACACAAAATATGCTGTCGTTTTAGGAAATGAGGTGAAGGGAGTGGACCAGAAGGTGGTTGATATTTCCGATGGGTGTATAGAGATTCCTCAATACGGTACAAAACATTCTTTGAACGTTTCAGTAACGGCAGGCATCATAATGTGGACATTCTTAGAAAAAATGATATGATTTTAGAAAATACCCCCTTGAAAATAGGGGGTGTTTCTTTTAAAATCGCTATTTTTGCAACGCGAACCTGAAAATAAAAGGGGTTGCAAAGAAATTTTTCGTTTTTAATAAACTAAAAAGTCCGTGCTATGGCAATCATGAGATTTAGTGCGTTAAAAGAGTTGTATAACAGAAAGCCTTTGCAGGTGGTGAAACCATTAGGCAATTTGTCCGACTACTACGCAATCAATGTGTTTACCAAAGACAAGATGAGAGATTATCTGTCTAAGGATGTTTACAAGGCCTTTATTGCAGCTGTTGAGAAGGGAGTCCTTTTCGACCGTAACATAGCAGACCAGATTGCAACTGGAATGCGCAGATGGGCAAGTGAAAGAGGTGCAACACACTATACGCACTGGTTCCAGCCATTGACGGATGGTACGGCAGAGAAGCACGATGGTTTCGTAGACTTCGATGACAATGGTGAGGTGATTGAGCATTTCTCTGGAAAAGTGTTGATTCAACAAGAGCCAGATGCTTCTTCATTCCCTAATGGAGGTTTGAGAAACACTTTCGAGGCAAGAGGTTATACTGCATGGGATTTGTCGTCTCCTGCGTTCGTTGTAGGATCAACCCTCTGTATTCCAACGATTTTCATCTCTTATACAGGAGAGGCTTTGGATTATAAAACACCGTTGTTGAAGGCTATTTCGGCTTTAGACAAGGCTGCGGTTGCTGTCTGCCAATATTTCGATAAGAACATTTCAAAGGTTCAAACCAATTTGGGTTGGGAGCAAGAGTATTTCTTGGTTGATTCCGCGCTTTATAGTGCTCGACCAGACTTGTGTATGACTGGTCGCACGTTGATGGGACATGCCTCTGCGAAGGATCAACAGTTGGATGACCATTACTTCGGTTCTATTCCAGAGCGAGTAACTTCGTTTATGCGCGATTTGGAATTTGAAGCACATAAGTTGGGTATTCCTTTGAAGACTCGCCACAATGAGGTTGCGCCAAATCAATTCGAGTTCGCTCCAATCTTTGAGGAGGCAAATTTGGCGAATGACCACAACCAATTGGTGATGGATTTGATGAAGAAAATCGCTCGTAAGCACTCATTCCAAGTGTTGTTGCACGAAAAACCATTTGCCTCAGTAAATGGTTCAGGAAAGCACAACAACTGGTCAATGACAACTGATACGGGTATAAATTTGCTTTCTCCTGCGAAAAATCCTAAGGGTAACATATTGTTTATCACGTTCTTAGTTAATGTGATGATGGCAGTTTACAAACATCAGGATTTGCTCCGCGCTTCTATTATGAGTGCCAGCAACACTTACCGTTTAGGAGCGAATGAAGCACCTCCTGCAATTCTTTCCGTTTTCTTAGGAAAGAGTTTGTCTATGATGTTGGACAATTTGGCAGATCAAGTAGGCGACAATAAGATGACCCCTGCTGAGAAGACAGCGTTGAAGTTGGGTATCGCTCGTATTCCAGATATTATGTTGGATAATACGGATCGAAACAGAACCTCTCCATTTGCATTCACTGGAAATCGTTTTGAGTTCCGTGCGGTAGGTTCTTCAGCCAACTGTGCAGCTCCGATCATTGCATTGGATTCCGCTGTTGCTCATCAATTGAACCTCTTCAAGTCAGAAGTGGACAAGTTGGTGAACGATGGAAAGGGCAAAGAGGAGGCAATCTTCCAAGTTTTGAAGAGATTGATCGTCGAGTCAAAACCAGTACGTTTTGATGGTGATGGTTACTCAGAGGAGTGGAAGAAAGAGGCTGCTCGCCGTGGTTTGACCAATATCACCAGTGCACCAGAGGCAATTTCAAAATACTTAGACCCTGCATCAAAAGAGGTACTCTTAGGAGAAGGTATTTTCTCAGAATCTGAAATTCATGGTCGTGTAGAGGTTGAGTATGAGAAGTTCTCTAAGAAAGTACAAATCGAGTCTCGTACATTGGGAGATATGGCAATCAACCATATTGTGCCAACCGCTGTAAGTTACCAAAATCGCTTGATTGAGAATTTATGTGGTTTGAAGCAACTCTTCTCTTCCGAGGAGTATGAGGTGTTGGCAGAGGATCGCAAAGATTTGATTCGTGAGATTTCGGCACATGTTACAGCCATCAAGAAATTGGTAAAACGAATGACCGAGGAGCGTCACAATGCAAATCACAATTCAGCCAATGAAGAGGTGAAAGCAGAGGCTTATGATAAGACGGTTCGCCCAACGATGGAGGAGATTCGTGAGCATATCGATGCCTTGGAGTTGGTTGTTGACGATGATATTTGGCCATTGCCAAAGTACCGTGAAATTTTCTGTGCAAGATAGTCGTTTGATGATGCAGAAATTTCAAAAGGAAAAGTTTTTGAAAAATAAATGAATAAAAGGAAAGGCGAGAGCATACTGATTGTTCTCGTCTTTTCGTCAATTTTATAGCGTATGATACTTGATACGGTAGAAAATCTGAAGTTGTACAGCGGATTGTGCAAAGGTTTTGACAAGGTGGTCGCAGAGATTGAAAAAATTGATTTGCAGAATTTCAATCATGAAGTTGGAAAGATTAAAATCAATGAAGATTTCTTTATCAATGTAAATGAAGAAACATTACGGTCGATTGAGAATGCTAAATTGGAGGCACACGATCAGTTCTTAGATATTCATATTCCCTTGTCGAAAGATGAAAAAATTGGGTATAAGAACAGAAAATCTTGTCAGAATTTGACGGAGAGTTATTCTGAGAAAGATCTTTTCTTCTATGGAGATAGATTTGATACGGTCGTTTCAGTTCCAGTTGGTTCTTTTGCCATTTTTTTACCTGATGATGCACATGCACCAATCATTGGTGAGGGCAGCATTAAAAAGTTAGTTGTAAAAGTTAGATTTTCAGTTAAATAAAGGTCTTTGAAATTTTGCTACGAAGATGAATGTTCGGCAATTTTTTAAGAAAGTTGGGAAAATCGCGCTATGGCTGTTTGTGTCGCTGATAGTTTTGTCGGTGGTCAGTGCCTTTGCGTTGCGGTATATTCCGGTGAAGATAACCCCATTGATGGTGATTCGAGTTGTAGAGCAATGGTGTGACGGTAAAACAGCGAAGATGGATCAGCAGTGGGTCTCTATAGATAAAATGTCTTCGAATATGATTACGGCAGTGATTGCATCGGAGGACAATCTGTTTCTGACGCACAATGGGTTTGACTTTGATGCGATACAAAAAGCGCAAAAGTTGAATAAGAAAGGGAAAAAACTTTACGGAGCAAGTACCATTTCGCAACAAACGGCAAAAAATGTTTTTCTCTGGCCCTCTCGTTCGTGGGTTCGTAAGGGGTTGGAGACTTACATGACCTTCTTATTGGAGACTTTCAACAGCAAACAAAGGATTATGGAAGTCTACCTTAATATAGTAGAGTTGGGTGATGGAATCTATGGAGTGGAGGCTGCTTCACAATATTACTATAAGCATTCTGCGGCAAAACTGAACAAATCAGAGTCGGCGATGTTGGCAGCTTGTCTTCCTGCGCCATTGAAGTCGAATCCGAAGAATCCTTCAGCGAAATTGGCAAATAAGCAAATGAAGATAATGAGATTAATGCCGAAAATGAGAAAAACTGGGTGGGGTGTCAAATAAAAAGTACAATCATTTCTATGAATGTTGTTTCTTTTGAGAATTATTTATAAATTCGCTTCACTTAAATAATTGCTAACCTAAGGTATAAATTGTAAGACGAAAATATAATGATTAGTAAGAGTTTTATTAAAAAGTGCGCATTTGCTTTTTTGGCGATGTCGCTAATGATTGGATGCTCGTCGGAAAACAAAGACAAGAAATCGAGTACGGGAAAGAGTAAGACAGAGGTGAAGTCGGAAAAGTCTTCTCCATTTGGAAAGATTTCTCCTGAGACTAAGGAGGTTGAAGTTTTGATGCCTTACGAGTATCCAAAGGATTCTCCTGTCGCAAAATGGGGAAAACTTCAGGTGAAAGCTGATGAGAATGGTGTGCGTCGTTTGTGTGATGATAAAGGAAACCCAGTTCAGTTGCGTGGAATGAGTTCTCATGGAATGCAGTGGTCTGGCGTCGCTAATATCACGGAAGAGAATATCAAATCTCTCAGAAAAGATTGGAATTGCAATGTCTTTCGTTTGGCAGTGTATGTTGACGAAGAGGGTGGATATGCCTACAATGCAACGCATAGATCTCGTTATGTAGAGAATGTTGTGAAATGGTGTGCTGAGAACGGAATGTACTGTTTGATTGACTGGCACGTTTTGAATCCAGGAAATCCTCAGAACGTTCACTATCGTAAGCATCCTGTTTCAGGAATCGATTTGGCAGCAGATTTTTGGACATACTGTGCGCAACGTTTCCAGTACCAGAAACACGTTTTGTATGAGTTGTGTAATGAGCCAAACTCAAGCAAGGGAACCGTTTCTTGGACACGTCACATCAAACCATACTGCGAGAGCATGTTGAAGATTATTCGTGCTAAGGATAAGGATGTCGTTTGTATCTGTGGAACCCCAGAGTGGTGTCAACGTCCACAAGATGTGATCGGTCAAGAACCACAGCAGCCTAATGGTGAGGTGTATGACAATTTGATGTACTCTTTCCACTTCTACGCTGCATCACACAATGACGGAACTCCTATCGATACTACTTTTGGATGTGTTGGAACAGACTTTATGACGCCAATGCAGCATGGTGATTCTGCGTTAGGTATTCCTTGTATATTGAAGACATTGCCAATTTTCGTTACGGAGTTTGGTACGACAGATGCAAGTGGATTGGCAAACTTTAGTCCTACAATGACTGATAAATGGTTGAAGATTTTTGCAGGCGATAACGATGGTCATCAGGTAGTTAGCTGGTGTAACTGGAGTTACAGTGCAGAAGGCGGTGAGTGTGCAGCTTTGAAGTGGAACGATGGAAAGATGTATCCGTTGGATCAGAAGATTTTGACGGAATCTGGAAAGTTCATCTTCAAGAAATTGCATAGTTACAAAGACTAAAAGTTGAGTAAAAAGAGGTTGTAGGTGCATGAAAAGAGCGATTTGGCTTTTCGTTTTATCTTTGATTTTTTTCTTGTCTTTTTCTGAAGGGAAAAGAGAGATGAGAGGTGCTTGGATTGCGACGGTTGCTAATATCGACTGGCCTACGACGAAAGAAAATAAATCAGAAATCCAGAAGCAGGAGTTAATCTTGCTTCTGGATTCTTTGTGTCATCAGGGCATCAACACGGTGATTTTTCAATGCCGTCCGACAGGAGATGCACTGTATAAATCGGACATAGAACCTTGGTCGGAATGGCTGACAGGAAAGCAAGGTGAGCGTCCGAAAAACGGTTTTGACCCATTGCAGACGGTAGTCGAAGAGGCGCATAAACGAGGAATGGAAGTGCATGCGTGGATTAATCCCTACCGTGTAACCAACAACGAAAAGGCAGTATTGGCGAAAGATCATCTTTACTATCGGAAGCCAGAATTGTTCGTCCAATATGGAGGCAAGATTTACTTTAATCCTGGATTGAAGGAGACGGAAGAGCATCTGTTGAAAGTGTTGAAGGACATAGTTGTGCGATATGATGTTGATGCGTTGCACTTAGACGATTATTTCTATCCTTACCCTGTGAATGGCAAGGATTTCCCTGATAATGAGACCTTTGAGGCGAATCCGAGAGGGTTTAAGAATAAGGGAGATTGGAGACGAGATAATGTCAACCAAACGGTGAAGCGCATACATGAGATGTTGCAGGAGACGAAGCCGTGGGTGCAGTTTGGTATCAGTCCGTTTGGTGTGTGGAGAAATGCCTCGAAAGACAAAAGAGGATCAAAAACCACTGCTGGTATAACGAATTATGACGATTTATATGCCGACGTACTTTTGTGGGCAAAAGAGGGTTGGATTGATTATATCGCACCACAACTCTATTGGGAGATAGGTAAGAAAGCGGCAGATTATGCTGTAGTGGCACGATGGTGGAGAGAAAATATTCCGACGACTTGCCAGTTGTATTTCGGATTGTATGCTTCGGGGTTGGAAGTCAATCAGCCGAGAGCGTGGAAAACCCCTAACGAGTTGGTTCGTCAGTTGCGTTTTAATGATAAAGAATCAATCAATATTGATGGATTCTTGTTTTATAGTACGCACTATTTCCTTCGTAATCCGCAAGGATTGTTGGATAGTTTGAGAAATGATTTCTTCCAATGTCCAACTATTCCGCCAGTTATGAAGAATGCGCCAGAGGCATTTCCACCCATCAATTTGAAAATGGTTGGAGATACTCTGAAGTGGGATAATGTGGTGGCAGATGATGGGGATGTCATTTCCTATTATTTAGTGTATGCTTATCCTGAGGAGGTGGACTGTGATTTTGAGTCGGTCGATGGATTGGTTGCAAAAACAACTGAAACACAGTATGTCTTTGATAGAGAGACACTTTCGTATAATGATCACTATACCATAACTGTAACGGCAGTCAATCGTTATCGCAGTGAAAGTGAGCCATACGAGTTTGTAACTTATTATAAATCAGATGAAGAGCCATCGGTAACTGAGGATGATGGAACAACAATCAAGGCGGTAGATGAAGAGCAAACCGTTGATAAAAAGGCGTCGAAGAAGAATAAAAGAGATAAGGCTAAAAAGGAGAGAAAAAAGAAGAGGTTAAGAAGAAATTAAGACTATACTCCTCTCAAATTATGAAAGTTTCACATCAGAAAGTCAATTTTGAAAGATGTGAAACTTTTTTTGTTTCTACAAATTTTCACCCAAATTGGGTTATTTCTTTGCGGACAAGAAAAATGGTTTACCACAACTTTTCTCGCCACGGCAAAATCAAGTGAACTTGTCTTTGTTCGTCTGGCTATCGAAAAGGTTTTTTACTAAAAAAGATTGTATAATGAAGAAAGTTTATGTGGAGCGCGATTTGAGTTGGATGTTCTTCAACCATCGTATTTTGCAGGAGGCTGAGAAGAAAGATATCCCAGCATTGGAGCGTCTATCGTTTTTAGGCATTTATTCAAACAATTTAGATGAGTTTTTTCGAGTTCGAATGGCGTCTTTGAATAAGGTGGCTGCTTCGAAAGACAAGATGTTAAAGAATGATCGTGAGCATGCAGAGAAGACCATTAAAGAGATAAACCGCTTGAATGCCACATACGCAAAAGAGTATGAAGAGGCGACAGATGACGCATTCGCTGATTTGAAAAAACAGGGAGTGCGTATTTTATTGGAAGATGAGTTGAACGACGAACAAAGATTGTTTATCAGAAATCTTTACATTGACCGACTGAATGGCTTGACGAATCCTGTTTGGCTTTCTCAAATGAAAGATATAAATGAAGATGGAATCTACCTTGCCATCAAACAAAATAAGTGGATTAATGGGGAAGCAAAACCCAAAATCAACTTTGCATTGATCAAAATTCCAGACAAAGAGGTGGGTCGTTTCATTGTCATTCCTCCGAGTGAAGAATTTGTCAACATTATGTATCTTGATGATGTCATTCGTTTCTGTTTGCCTTTTATATTTGCGGGTGAAGGTGTTTGTACCTACGAGGCCTATTCGTTCAAGGTGACGAAAGATGCCGAGATGGAAATGGATAATGATCTTGATGCTGGTGTGATTCAGAAGGTGACGAAGGGTGTGAAGAGTCGCAAGAGCGGTGAACCTATCCGTGTCATTTATGATAATAAAATGCCGAAAGACTTGTTGAAGAAGGTGATGAACCGCTTGAACGTTGACCAGTTGGACACGATTGTCAATGGTGGTCGTTACCAGAATCATAAGGATTTGATGTCGTTCCCAGATTGCGGAAAGAAGGAGTTGAAATACCCTAAATGGACTCCTATCGTGAAGCCTGAGTTGGAGACAGAAGACAGTATTTTGAATATGATTCGTAAGAAGGACAGATTTATCCACGTTCCATATCACTCTTTCAACAGTTTCATCAGAGTGCTTCGTGAGGCTGCAATCAGTCCCGAAGTCAAGGAGATAAAGGCGACGCTCTATCGATTGGCAAAAGACTCGAAAGTGGTGAAGACGCTTATTTGTGCTGCTCGAAACGGAAAGAAAGTGACTGTGGTCATTGAGTTGTTGGCACGCTTTGACGAGGAGAGTAACATCAAGTGGAGTAAACGATTGCAGGAGGCAGGCGTTGAAGTCATTTTTGGTGTGGAAGGATTGAAAGTACACTCTAAGTTGGTGTATATCAAGTCGAAAGGTGGAGATATTGCTTGTGTCGGTTCTGGAAACTTCCACGAAGGAAATGCCAAAGTCTATACCGACTATATGTTGATGACGGCGAGACCAGCTATCACACGAGATGTAGAGCGAGTTTTTGAGTTTATTGAGAAACCGTTTAAGCCAGTTCATTTCAAGGATTTGTTGGTATCACCAAATGAGATGAAGCCAAAGATTCTCCGAATGATTTCTGAGGAAATCAAGAATGTGAAGGCTGGACGTGAGGCTTGGATTAAGATGAAAATCAACCATATAACCGATGAGGATGTGGTTGAGAAACTCTACGAAGCATCACAGGCAGGTGTTAAAATTGATATCGTTTTGCGTGGCAATTGTTCGATTATTCCAGGTTTGCCGGGAGTCAGCGAGAACATTCGTGCGGTGGGCATCATCGATAGATTCTTGGAACACTCACGAATTTTGATTTTTGCAAACGGTGGTGATCCTAAATACTATATGGGAAGTGCCGATTGGATGCCTCGTAATTTGGTGAACCGTATCGAGGTCTTGACGCCAGTGTTTGACAAAGACATGCAGAAGGATTTGCTTCGCACGGTGGAGTATGGATTGAAAGACACTACCAATGCGCGTCTTATCGACGGATGTGGCGGTGATAAGTTGCAAGAAGGTGAGAAATTCAGATCTCAAGAGCAGTTGTATAAAGACTATCTTGCAGAGTCACAAATAGTTGAAAATAAAGAAGATAAATAATATGGAGAACGAAAATTATGCAGCCATAGACATTGGATCTAATGGAGCACGTTTGTTGATTAAGAATGTGAACGAAGATTCGGCAGGAAACTACGAATTCAGTAAAGTCTTGTTCTTGCGCATTCCTTTACGTTTGGGTAAAGATGTGTTTACTTTGGGCAAGGTATCGAAGGAGCGTGAACGTATGATGATGTGTATGATGAAGAGTTTCAAGCAGTTAATGAAACTCTATCGCGTGAAAACTTATCGTGCGTATGCCACTTCAGCCATGCGAGATGCAGAGAATGGCAAGAAGATTATGAAGAAAATCAAGAAGGAAACGGGCATCGAACTCGAGATCATTGGCGGTCAGAAAGAGGCTCAATTGCTCTACAACAATGCTATTGAGGCGGCTGATGTGATGGGCGGAAACTACGCCTATATGGATGTTGGAGGTGGAAGCACGGAGATCACGATGATGAGTTATGGCAAGAAGGTGGGCAGTTGTTCTTATAATGTCGGTACGTTGCGAATGTTGTGTGGCGCAGTCGACGAGGGTACGATTGAACGCTTGAAGAATGACATGGCAGAGTATGCCAAGAATTACAAGGACATAACGATCATCGGTTCGGGTGGAAACATCAACAAGTTGTGCGAACTTTACAATAGCAAGACAACAGGCGACCGTAAGGATATCTTGCCAGTTGCTAACTTGATAAAGTTGCACAATGATTTGAAACCACTTTCTGTGAAAGACAGAATGGAGAAGTTCGATTTGAAATCAGACCGTGCGGATGTGATTGTTCCTGCCGCTGAACTCTTCATGATTGTCGCAGAGTCGTTAGGTAGCAAAAAAATCCTTGTTCCAAACATTTCTTTGGCAGATAGTATTATCGACGGGCTGTACAAAGATGGAAGGGAAAAGGAAGAAGCGGAAAAAGAAAAGAAGTAGATTCTATCTATAGTTTCCTATTTTTGGTTGGTAGTGAGAAATGGTGCTAATTGCTGATAATCAGTTATTAACACCATTCCTTTTTCTTTGTAATGAATTAGAATCCTCTTAGCCAAAGTTTTTCACCACGCACTTGCAATGGACGGTCGATGTTGTTGGTGTAGAGTCCGCCAGTGCCTAATCCTTGCGGAATAGTGATGTTGAGGGTGGCAGCCCATTGAGCGATGGCCATCAGTCCGATGTTCGACTCTAATGCGGAGGTAATCCAGTAGCCGATGCCTAATGATTGTGCGATTTGAATCCATTCTTCGCAACCTGAGATTCCACCATGCAACGAAGGCTTGAGAATGATGAATTGAGGACGGATGGTCTCCAAAAGTTTTTTCTTCTCTTCAACAGTGTTTACACCGATCAACTCTTCATCTAAAGCGATTGGAATAGGGGTCGTTCGGCATAGTTCTGCCATTTTATCTGCCTGACCTGCTTTGATAGGTTGCTCGATAGAGTGAATGTCTAACGTGGCAAGTCTTTGCAATATAGAAGGTGCATTTTCAGGTGTGAAACCTCCGTTCGC
The DNA here is from genome assembly GCA_963648205.1 of Flexilinea sp. Classification (GTDB taxonomy): domain Bacteria; phylum Bacteroidota; class Bacteroidia; order Bacteroidales; family Paludibacteraceae; genus UBA1181. The sequence continues at coordinate 15,688 of CAVJCT010000052.1, read as the reverse complement.
GTCCACCCTCAGTGTGATTTTGTCTGCGGGGTACTCTTTACGAATGAGTGAGAGTAGTTCAAACTCCTTCTCGAAGTCGATGGCTCCGATTTTTATTTTGATGGTGTGAAATCCAGCGTTCAGTTTCTCTTCAAGTCGCGCCTTCATCTCCTCGTAGGTTCCCATCCAAACTAAACCGTTGATGGTGATTCCTTCTGTTCCCCAGAAAAAAGGCGTATCCCACATTTCTAAACCATATTCATAGTTTCTGAGGGCAGTCTCTAAACCAAAAAGAATGGAAGGGTAAGGGCGAAGTTCGTCGTACGGAATCTCTCCGTCAAACTCATCACAGAATTTTTGGATGATCTGTTCAAACTCCGCTTCAGAATGTCTGATCAACTCCTGACTAAGGTCGGGTAGAGGTGCTACTTCTCCAGTGCCATGGAAAAACGTTCTTTTGTCGGTCATGGTGATAAACCAAACACGATGTTCTGTGTAGACACCACGGGAAGTGCCTGCAGGTTGTTTGAACTGCAACGTGTAGGGGCGTACACTCAATCGAATGCCAAACTTTGAAAAATCTTCTTTTCTCATCCTGGAAATTTGGGGTATTTCTGAAAATCAGGTTTGCGTTTCTCTAAAAAGGCTTTTCCGCCCTCTTGTGCCTCGTCTAAACAGTAGTAGAGCATGGTCATGTCGCCGGCAAACTCTTGAATGCCAGTTTGTCCGTCCAACTCGGCATTGAGTCCGCGTTTGATCATGCGGAGGGCGAGTGGCGAGTATTCCATCATCTTTTCTGCCCATTCGACGTAGGTGTCTTCCAATTTGTCTAACGGAACGACCGTGTTGACCAAGCCCATGTCTAAAGCCTCTTGCGCATTGTACTGACGGCAGAGAAACCAGATTTCGCGTGCTTTCTTTTGTCCGACAATGCGTGCCAAATAGGAAGAACCGAATCCAGCGTCAAAACTGCCCACCTTCGGACCCGTTTGACCGAAAATCGCATTCTCCGATGCAATCGTGAGGTCGCAAACCACATGCAAAACATGACCGCCACCGATGGCATATCCGTTGACAGCTGCAATGACTGGCTTCGGAATGGTACGAATCTGTTTCTGCACATCCAACACTGAAAGACGAGGAGCACCGTTTTCATCGATGTAGCCGCCGCGACCTTTGACGTGCATATCGCCACCACTGCAGAAAGCCTTGTCGCCCGCGCCTGTGAAGACAATCACGTTGATGTCTGGGTTTTCACGGCAGATCGCCATTGCATCGCTCATCTCGGCAGTTGTCGTCGGGGTGAAAGCGTTGCGGTAACGTTCACGGTTGATGGTGATACGAGCGATTCCATTATAAAAATCGAAAAGTATCTCTTTGTATTCTTTGAGAGTAGTCCAATTTCTGCTCATTATGTTTTTGTTTAATGATTATTTTATTATTTATTTATAAAGATTGTCATTGCGATAAATCAAGTTGTAAGCCTCTAATTCATTGTCTGTGAAAAACTCTGCAACGGTGCATTTCTGCGCTGTGTACAGTTGTTTGATGCACTCCTCTTCATTTTCTTTATCGCTTGATTTACAATAACTTGCGCCAACACTTTCGACCCATCCTTGGGCTGATGTTTGATGTTTAGCAAAGACAAACTCGATGGCTTCGTCAGTTGCTTTCAGTCCTGGCAGATTTCTGAAAATCTCGCCACCATTGTTGTTGAGCAACGCAATCCTCAGATTATTAGGAAGATAGGTGTTCCACAGTGCATTCATATCATAGAAGAAACTAAGGTCGCCGATGATGAGCAACGTCAGTTCTTCGGGGTGGGCAAGCGCAATACCAACTGCTGCGGAGAGTGAACCATCGATCCCATTCACCCCTCTATTGCAGAAAATTTTGCTACGAAATATCCCTTCCGAAATCTCACTATTCAAAAAGAGCTGCGCATGTCGAACCGTACTGCTATTGGCTAATACAATATTCTGAAAATGAGAATGTTGTCTGCTTAACTGTTGAATGATTTGAAGGGAAGAAAATGGCAATGAAATATTGTTGAGAGCAGTTCTTGCTTCTTCGTTATAGTTCATCCAAACTCGCTTGTAGGGAAGATGTGGCTCACAAATCGGCAGTGATTTTAGAAAGTCAACTGTCTGTAACTCAATGATATTCGTTACGTTTTGGAAGGTGTCGGCACATTCTCCTGAAGGGTCTACACGCCACACTTCAGGCTTCACCTGACGAATCCATTTTTTGAAACGTTTTGATACGATATGTCCGCCAGCGTAGATGACAAGGTCGGGCCGAAGTTCTTCCTCAATATTTTTATCTTGACTGAAATAGTTGAGGATTATATCAAATTCGTCTATTGTTTCATTGTCAATGATGTTTGACAGCGTTTCACAAAATAATGGACAGTGAATTTTATTTGCAAATTCTTTAATGGTTTGTGCTTCCTCAAAGTTCATTTGACCAATGAGGATAATCGGCTTTTTTGCTTCTTTCCACCTTTCTAAATAAGGCTGATTTCTGTGGATGACACGTTCATTGGGCAGTGTGGCTGCAGAGCAGTCGAAGAAAGGTTCTGTGATGGGAACGTTGATGTGAACGGGTCCTTTGATTCGATGGTCAAGTTCTAAAAGTGCCTCGTTAATCAGTCGGTTGCAATGCCAAATCTCCGTTTCGTCCTTAGGTTCAGGCAACGTAACACTTTTGCGAACAAGGCGGCCAAAAACATTGGCTTGAGGCAAAGTCTGACCATCCATCTGACCGATCCAAGCCTCAGGACGGTCGGCTGAGATGACGAGCAGTGGTACTTGCTGATAGTATGCCTCAGAGACTGAGGATGCCAGATTGAGGAGTGCCGAACCAGAGGTAACACACACTGCCACAGGCTTGTTCAGAGCGACTGACAGTCCGATAGCGACGAACCCCGCGCTTCTCTCATCGGTAACAGGATGACAATGAAACTCCTCCACACTTGCGAAAGATTGAGCCAAAGGCATATTTCGCGATCCTGGACTGATGACTATGTCGCAGACATTGTGGGCAAGCATTAGTGAGAGAAGTTGCTGTATGTTGGGTTTGGTTGAGAGCATTGCTTGTTATAGTTTGTATTGTTTTTCCCAGGATGCAACCACATCACTGATATAGGATAGCCAGGTGGTGGAATTTTGCACTTGAGACATATCTGCACATTTGTCAAATAGTTCTTGAATTGTTTTATTACTAAATTTAGAGCCTTTTAAAATGTAAGATTTTAGCAATTCAAGAATGGATATTAATTGAGCAATTGTAATTGGAATTATCTTTTGCTTTTTACCTTCATATTCGTATTTTACGGATGTATAAAAAGTATTAATGGTGTCTTTATGCATACTAGGCGCAATGAAAAGACAATACGATGGCATTTCTGAATGCTTTATTTCGAAGTCTCTCAGATGTCGCATAACAGGTTGCCCTTCATTGTACCATTGATCTCTGCTAGTAAGCATTGTTACTTCGCAGATACAGGAAAATTTGTCATAAAAGCACTCAATGTCAGGAACTCCATTAGGTGCGGTAAAAATTGGTTCATTGTCATCTCCAACTGGGTAGTTGGGCTTTATTAGATTAGCATCATTGATGATATTTAATGCTACGTTTGTCCATTTTTCTAACTCTATAGGAAGTTTTTTGACGAGTTTTGCAGAGTTTCTTGAAATTATGTCTCTGAAAACTTCAATAGTCTCGTCTATTCTGTCTATGTTTTGATGAACTTCTTTTTTTATGTCGAGATTTTGCAAGCTTGTGCGATATTCTCTTAGAGTTTTTATTAGTTTTTTTATGTCTGATACACTATTAGGTATATTGTAAAATGTTTGTTTAATACTTAGTTCTGATTCTAATCTATTTATTTCTAAAATTATTTCATTGGCAATTGCACTTAGTTTTTCTGGCGTTTCAAAAGGCAATATGTATGTTCCATATGTACCCATATACTCCATCCATCCTTGCTCAGAAAATTTCTTTGGATTACCTTTATCGTATTCAAGAATGGAATTGATTTCTATGAGTCTTCTGGGTTCTATGTCGATGTAGGTGTTGTCATATTTACCCCTAATGTATATATATTTTGTTAGACGAAGATACCTTATCATATTGTCGGAGTATTCCTCGCAATTTTTAATAGGGTTGTTAAAGTCCGATAAGTACTCTTTGATGTATTTCTTGATAAAAGAGTCCCTATCAGAGAAGTTTTTAAATTCGGTTACTTTGTTTCTGAATTTTAGTATTCGTTTTGCTGTTGACCTTACCTCTTTGTATGATTTAAGAGATAGCGCAAAAATTCCAAATTCAGTAGTAGAGATACCTTTTGCCTTTAATCCTTTCTGAGTGCAAAGGTTGTTTACTTCCTTTATAAGGTGTAGCGTACAGATAAAAGGCTTTATGTTCCAATTTTTAAAGCCACCATCAGAAGGGTTAGGATATTGATGTTTTAGTAAGGCTTCTCGAATTGTATCCTCAAACTGGATTTCTCCGTTTAGTAGTTTATTCCCCATGTCGCTGATATGAAGAAAATTTTTGCCTTCTTTTTTATCGTGGAAAACCAGTCCTAATTTCACTAACGGAGACAGTGATTGTCTACCTCTCATTGGTGGATCTTCGTAGTTCTTGCTCTCAAAAATGCTTCGAGCCATCTCTAATGACATTTCTTTATCCCATGCAGAAAGTGCTGAGATTTGCTCAGGGGTAAGGGCATTACATACTTGGGGATTTTCTGTGTCCTGAAGATATTTATGATTTTTGATTAGTAAAATTTGAAAAAGACATTGCGTTTCTTTATTCCATTCTAAACCATCGATTTCTTTTGCTGTCTCAAGAAATCCAATGATTCTTCCTCCTTCTCTGATCGTCGTACTTATACTCCAAAGTTTCTCCATATTTTAGTAATTGGTGACAACTATTTCATCTGTAATAGAGTTTCTCCCAGATGTATGATAGTTTGAATTTGCGTAATTGTAGTTTAGATGATGGCAATTGTAGTTTGAATGTTCATTTAACCAATTTTTTAAAATTTCGTTGCTTTTCCCTTTTGAGAAAAGAACGTTTGATAGAGCAAAACGTATGCCCCTTTCATTCAATCTGTCCAAGTACTTGTAGTACAAATCTTGCTCATCTAATGTAGTCCATCCTCCATTTTCATTATATGTTGCACATGTGATCAGGTAAGGTGGGTCTGCGTATACAAAATCATTTTTTGAGAGAGATTCAATGTTAATATCTCTAAAGTCTTTATGAGAGAATTTACAGTTTATGCTGTGTAATTTGTTTATGAATTTTGATAACTTTTTTTGCATTGCTGCGTTAAAGTCTCTTTTGCCAACGGGAAGGTTAAATTCACCATGCTTGTTAAATCGAATTTGATTGTTGAATGTGTAAATGATTAGTACATACAGCATTATGTAATAATCTGCATCTTGGATTTCTTTGTGGTTGAGTATGTTGCGTAGGTGAATATAAGGGTCTTTGTTATATTTTCCCAATCCATTTTGGCTGTCGCACCCATAGTACCCATATCCTTTGTCTGATACTAAGGAAAGTCCATATTCATCAATGATTTTCATTATTTTTTCAAATATGACTTTTTCGTCTAATTCACTGAAAGATTTTAAAATTGAAATTACATGTCTGTTCGTATCATTGAATATTACTTTGGAACTGCTCACGTTTGCACCGACATTTCCTCCTCCACAAAACAAGTCAACAAATGTGTCAATTTGTTTCGGGAATAGAGGTTCTATCTGTGGAAGTAATTTGAATTTTCCACCTGTATAGTTTAACGGTGATTGTAAATATTTCATTTTCTCATTTGTTAACACAACACAAAAATAATCTTTCTTTGTTATCTTTTATGTCAGAAAGCCCAGTTGAAAACGCTTTGTACTCTTTTTCAAAGATTTTTATTTCTCCTCTATTTGATAAAATACGTTTTATGTCGTTGTCTGTTATCTTTGCATTTGATCGGTCATTCCCTTTTCTCTCCATATTGTTGTAAGACAACAATATATACTTTGCGTCTATTTTTTTTATAAGATTGGCAAATGCACTTGTCGCTTTCTGGGTGCAATAGTCGCTTTTTAAATGCATCCGATTCATTTTTCTTGCAACACCTTCGACTTTTGGTTTTTCCCACTTAGCAACATTTTCCAAAACATGGTAAGCATCGCAATATTGTCTTGAATTGTATGGTGGGTCTAAGTACACTAAATCTGCTTTAATTTTAGAAGCTAACAGGTTGGTGTTCTCGTTGTAACATTTGTTGTTGATGTGGTTATTTGTAAAGACGATAGGAATAGCTAATTCTAAATGTGTATCGAATTCTACTCCTTTGCGGTAGGCATCGTAGTGACCGCATGTCTTTGCAATTTTGTCCATTGCGTAGAGCAAGGAAGATATGAGAATTGCTCGTTCTCTTTCGCTAATGACCTGTCTTTCAGCCATCAAATCAATCTCTTCTCTTATGGTTCCAATCTTTTGACAGTCTTTTCGACTGAAAAATGTGTCCGCAAATGTTTCAGACATATAGTTGTCTTCGGTGGTGTCTATCTGATTAAACTTAGAAATGATATACTTGATTTTGTCAGCGTCATATTTTTCTGAACTAAACCATGCTAAATTACAAATGTAATTACTATATAGTATGTCATTGGTTATTAGTTGTCTATCTTGAAAAGAAGAGGCGACAGCTCCAGTTCCTGCGAACAAATCTGCAACAATTTTTGTGTTAGGACAGTTCTCTCTTACTACCGATGTGATGAAAGGTAGTAGTTTGAATTTGTTGCCTAAATACCGACGGTTATAAATGGTAGTTGTTTTACACATAGTATATTTTGCATTAGAAATAACAATAATCTCTCGTCCTCGCAAAGATAACAATTATTTGTTTCCCGCAAAAATAAAATTCCTCTTATCTTCCTTTATTAAACGCCTCCAACCCTCGCAATGTCTCCATTTTCGCCTCGGTCTCTCTCCACTCTTGCTCTAAGGTTGATTCGGGTAGAATTCCACCGCCAGCCATCAGTTGGACGGTTTGCGTGTCTATCCAGCGCATGCATCGAAGGTTGACGTAGAGTCGTGTCTCCTTTTGTGGCTCATACCATCCTAAAAAGCCTGCGTAGTAGGTTCTCGGTTCACTCTCATTGTTGAGAATGAAATCAATTGCCTCTTCTTTGGGTATGCCACAAACGGCAGGGGTAGGGTGTAATTCGTTGATTACCTTGAAGATATTTTCTGGCGAAACTCGAAAATAGAGGTCTGTGCGAAGGTGCGCCAAACGAGAATTTCCGTATGTGTAAGGGCCGTTTTCAGCGTCTATCCGACTGAATTTTTGTATTCTTTTTCGCAAATAGTCTGTTACGATGGCTTGCTCTTGTCGATTCTTCTCGCTCCATTGCAGTTGTGCATCAGGGGCGTTTTTTCTCATTGTGCCAGCCAACGCTATGGTGTGCATTTCTCCTTTTGTACCCTCTAAAAGTATTTCGGGGGTTGCGCCCAACCATACTCCTGTTTCTTCAGATTTGAACAGATAGACCATCGCATTGGAGTGGGTTTGACAGGCTTCGAGAAAAAGTTGTACCGCATCGGGCGATTCCCTGACTTCCTCCGTCCTCGCTAATACTAACTTTTGAAATTGCTGTTTCACTCCTGTGTGAAATCGTTGAAAATCACTAACATACGAGGGTGAAACAGACTTTTCTATCATAGAGCAAGACTTTCTATTTTTAGAAAAATCTTGCTCCATGTCTAATTTTATTTCTTTATAATCATTTGATTGTAAGACGATTACAGGATTATTCTTCGTTGAGAATGGTGCAAAGACAAATGAAGAAGAATGGTTTTGCAGGTCTTCTATCTTTTGCACTTGAACAGCCTCCTCTGACTTGATAATTCGTATGATTCTTTCATTTGGAAAACGAAAGGCAACGAAATTCCTTGTGGTAAGTAGACATTCTTGCAAAAGTTTGATTTCTTCCACATCCATTTCTTTCTTCACTCCTCTTAAATCTAAACGCTCGAATCTAAACTCTTAATTCTTAGTTTTTCGTTCTCAATTCTCAACTCTAATTCCTAATATCCTTTCTCACGATTCTTCTCGATCTCATCCAACAAACTCTGCGGAATGGTTTCTTTGCCTTCACGTTGGATGCATTTCAAACAAGCCATCTCGCGAGAATACATTCGTCCGATGCAGTAGTTGGAGTGGTCGCAGTTGACACGGTAATGCTCGTCTGCTTTCATCTTGTTGACGAACTCAGGGTCGTTGAGAACGGCGCGAGCCATTGCCACAAACTCGAATCCGTCATCCAACACTTCATCGATTTTGTCTCTCGAAATCAAACCTCCGATGTAGCACAATGGCATCTTCACGGCTGCACGGAATTTCAATGCGTCTTCCAAGAAATAGGCTTCTTTGAATGGCACACTTGGCACCATGAATTTTCCTCCGATACGTGCCAAAATTGGCATCATCAGTCCTTTCATATAGTAGGACATCGTGCGAAGAGGCATCGCACCACGCATCACGTTCATTGGCGCACTGCTCACGAATCCGCTACTCAGCACCAAAGCGTGAGCACCGCATTGCTCTAAGGTCTTGGCTACTTCGATACTCTCGTCGAGTTCCATGCCGTGGCGACAACAATCGCGCATGTTCATCTTCACCAAAATGGCCATATCGTCTTTGGCTGCGCTCATCACACTGTCCATTGACATTTTCATAAAGCGCATACGATTCTCCAAAGAACCTCCGTACTCGTCGTGGCGATGGTTGGTTGATGGTGAAAGAAATTGGCTGATCAGGTAACCGTGACCTGCGTGTAATTCCACAGCGTCGAACCCTGCCTCACGAGCAAGATTCACTCCTTCACCGAATGATTTAGCGACATGCTCGATTTCGTCTTTTCTCATACCACGCACGAAGGTAGGTGAGTAGAGATTGAATCCTGTAGAGGCTGAAATAGGTGTACAACCACAGATGGCGCGGTGCGACATATTTCCACAGTGACCTATTTGAATGCTGACTGCTGCTCCCTCTTTGTGGATAGCGTCTGTGATTTTACGGAGACCTTCCAAGTTCTCCTTCTTCAACCAAAGTTGGTGCGGAAAGGAGAGTCCGCTTTGTTCAACAGAAGCGTATGCTAAGGTGGTCATACCGATACCGCCGCGTGCTACGGAGACGTGGTAGTTGTAAAGCATCTCAGACGGTGCGTTGTTCGGACACATACCTTCGAAGGCTGCGGATCTGATAGTTCGGTTGCGCAGTGTCAGCGGACCGATTTTTCCTGGTGTGAATAATGTCGACATTTTACTTTTTGAATAACCGTTATACTATATAATAATGTGTGAATGTTTTTTAGTAGATGAAAGGAAAAACTCTTTTCAACTTGAGATTTGCCATCTCTGGGAACATCACACGATATTTCTTGTGGATTGTGTTGGCACGAGGCACAAGGTTTGCGAAAGTCCAAATAAAGAAGACTGCACCTGCCCAAGACCAAGTGAGGATTGCCCAACCTAACCACTCAGTCAACTCGCCGAAGTAGTTGGCAGACGTTACATAGTCGTAAAAACCACCTTTAGGAAGATAGTGATTGTGGTCTCCCGGCTTACGAAGGTGTCTTACGATATAGTCTGAATGAAGGTTGATTGCCATTCCCGTAAAGAAGATGATGGTTCCGATGAAAAATTGAGGGGTCAGAAACCAATCATTGGTGTAATAGTCGGCTGGTGAGATGTGGAAAATCCAACCACCTTGCATCAAGCCGTTTAAAGTGTTGAAAACTACGCCCATCAACATAATTGAAATTGGCATCCTGCTTTTTGTTTTAAACAACAAAGGGAAGATGAACGAGCGTTGAAAATAGTGCGTTTGGAAGATGAGAAACATCACTAATGGCGCGGCTTGGAAGGTACGGTCGGAGAACCACCAACAAAGGCACATCACGATGAAAACAGGGGCTTCCATCAAGATCCATCCCAAACGATTATTAACTGTTACTCCCCATTTTTTGTTGTACATAATACCGTAGCCAGCATCAACAAAATAGAGCGCAATAAAAACGATGACAGCAATTCCTGTCATAATCCAAAGAAAAATGGAAAAATTTCCTGCGTTAAGTATATCCATAAAAATTAACTGTATTTAAGTAATTAGCAAATATACATTTAAAAAGTGTGAAGTGGCAAAATAGAGAAAAAGAAAAAAGTTTGAATATTATTTTTAAAGACTTTATTTTTGTATTTGGTTTTGGCGTATTGAGAGTAAGTCTTGGTACTAAGGTGTTTGAAACAGATTTTGAAATAAAATATACTTATATAATATGTTAGATTCTTTAGAAATAGCGCAGCATGACTCTATGATGGCTGCTCGTGATTCAATGATGGCTGTACAAACCAAGGAGGCTTTGGCAAGTGGTGATTACTCTACTGCGATTGAGACATTGCTTCAGAAGGGTATTGAGATGACAATGGGGTTCGCCTCTCGTATCTTGTTGGCAGTTGTTGCCTACTTCATCCTTCGTTGGATTGTTCGTAAGTTGAACAAGTTTGTCGTTCGTACATTAGAGAAGAGAGACGTTGATGCAAGTTTGTCTACTTTCTTGAAAAGTCTCACGAACATTGTCTTGAATTTCATCTTGATCATTGTAGTCATTGGTATTCTTGGTATTGAGACTTCGTCGTTCGTTGCGTTGTTTGCCTCTGCTGGTGTTGCTATCGGTATGGCATTGAGCGGAACTTTGCAAAACTTCGCTGGTGGAGTGATGATTCTCTTGTTCCGTCCATTCAAAGTCGGTGATTTCTTGGAGGCTGTAGGTGTTACAGGAACAGTTAAGGAGATTCAAATCTTCAACACTTTGATTCTTACTACAGATAACAAAATGGTGATCGTTCCAAACGGAAATCTTTCTACGAGCGTTGTTACGAACTATTCAAAAGAGCCTCGTCGTCGTGTCGATTTCGAGTTCGGTATCGCATATGGTGATGATTATGATAAGGCAAAGGCTACTTTGATTAGAATCATCAACGAGAATCCTCAAATCATTCAGAATGAGGCAGGTTGTGAACCGTTCATTGCTTTGTCAAAATTGGATGCAAGTTCAGTAAACATTGTCGTTCGCGTATGGTGTGATCCAGCCAACTATTGGGATGTCTTCTTCAAGATGAATGAAGATGTTTATAAGGTATTTACGAGCGAAGGAATCAACATTCCTTTCCCTCAGATGGATGTTCATGTTCATCAAGCGTAAGTCTCTTATTTTCAGCGTATGAAAATTCTTCGTTCTTTATTGATTATCTCTTCAATACTGTTGTTGAGCAGTTTTTCTGCCCTTGCTCAAGTGGATTATTTCGGACTTCCGAAAGTCTCCTTGGCAGGAAACGACTATCTTTTGCGATGGTCGTCTAAGACAAAAACTGGCAGATATTTGGAGGAGTTTTTGATGAAGAACGAAAATATGACACGCTTCGAAAGCAAGGTCATTGTTGAATGTACGGCGAAGGGAGCGGAGGTCGAGAAAGAGGAAAATGCGCTGATGACGAAGTTGAGTCTTCAGAAGGAACAAAGTATTGTCTTCAGTTTCAATAAGATAGAGCCACTCAAAGATGGAGAGTTGTGGATTGAATATGTACAAGGAAATGTGCAAGGCGGTCAGACTTTCACTTTGGAGTGGAATATCGCAAGAATTCGTCAAGTCGGTGATAGGGTAGTCTTCTTCCGTTATCTTCATAGAACCTACAAAGACGAGTTGGACGATTTTATGAAGAAAGTTGAAAAGAAGAGATCTGAATGGCTGAAAAATGCATCTGATTTCGGATTGGAGACGGTCTCTGTAAAGAATTGATTTAGACTGAAAGACAAATTGATTAGATAAAATAAAAGCCAACAATAAAGGTATATGTTTGAAAGTTTAGGTGAAAGATTAGAAAGATCTTTTAAGATATTAAAAGGAGAAGGAAAAATCACAGAGATCAATGTTGCTGAGACATTGAAGGATGTTCGTAAGGCGTTGTTGGATGCCGATGTCAACTATAAGGTGGCAAAAAACTTCACGGATATGGTGAAGGAGAAGGCGATGGGTCAGAACGTCTTAACAGCGGTGAAACCAAGTCAGTTGATGGTCAAGATCGTACATGACGAGTTGGCTGAGTTGATGGGTGGAACTGCTACGGATATCGATCTTTCTGGAAAACCAACTGTCATTTTGATGTCTGGTTTGCAAGGTTCTGGTAAGACGACCTTCACGGGTAAGTTGGCGAACCTCTTAAAGACGAAGAAAAATAAGAAGCCATTGTTGGTGGCTTGTGATGTTTATCGTCCTGCTGCCATCGAGCAGTTGCGTGTGTTGGCAGAGCAGATTGCGGTTGACATTTACACGGAGGAAGAGAATAAGAACCCTGTACAAATCGCTCAAAATGCGATTGCACAGGCAAAAGCAAAAGGTAACGATGTCGTTATCATAGATACCGCCGGTCGTTTGGCAGTCGACGAACAAATGATGAACGAGATTGCAGCCATCAAGGAAGCAATCAAACCAAATGAAATCTTGTTCGTTGTTGACTCAATGACTGGACAAGATGCGGTGAATACAGCAAAAGAGTTCAATGATCGTTTGGACTTCAACGGAGTCGTTTTGACGAAGTTGGATGGTGATACTCGTGGTGGTGCAGCCTTGTCTATTCGTTCGGTTGTCAACAAGCCAATCAAGTTCGTTGGTACGGGTGAGAAGATGGAAGCAATCGATGTTTTCCATCCACAACGTATGGCAGATCGTATCCTCGGCATGGGAGATATCGTAACCCTCGTAGAGCGTGCGCAAGAGCAATATGATGAGGAAGAGGCAAAGAAACTCCAGAAGAAGATTGCCAAGAATCAGTTTGACTTCAACGATTTCTTGTCGCAGATTCATCAAATCAAGAAGATGGGTAATTTGAAGGATTTGGCATCTATGATTCCGGGTGTTGGAAAGGCTTTGAAGGATGTTGAGATTGACGATAGTGCCTTCAAGGGTATTGAGGCTATTATCTACTCAATGACCCCAGAAGAGCGTAAAAATCCAGGCATTTTGGATAGCAGTCGCCGTATGCGTATTGCCAAAGGTAGTGGAACCAACATTCAGGAGGTGAACCGTCTTTTGAAGCAGTTTGAGGAGACTCGCAAGATGATGAAGATGGTAACCCAAGGTGGACCACGCAATTTGAAATTTGGTATTGGAAAGAGAAAATAATTGAATATGGAATTGATAGATGGAAAGGCAATTGCCGACCAGGTAAAGTTGGAGATTGCTGAAGAAGTAAAACAGATAAAAGCCAATGGAGGTAAGACTCCGCATTTGGCTGTGATCATTGTTGGTCATGATGGTGGTAGTGAGACCTACGTTGCCCACAAGGTGAAATCTTGCGAGCAGGTAGGATTCAAATCTACGAAGTTGGCTTTTGAGGCTGATATCACAGAAGAAGCCCTCTTGAAGGAAATCGAAAAATTGAACAACGACGATGACGTTGATGGCTTCATCGTTCAATTGCCTTTGCCAAAGCATATTTCAGAGCAGAAGGTGATTGAGGCAATCGACTATCGTAAGGATGTTGATGGTTTCCACCCAATCAATGTTGGAAGAACCTCTATCGGTTTGCCATCGTTCGTTTCTGCAACCCCTTCTGGAATCATGGAGTTGCTCAAACGTTACAAGATTGAAACTGCAGGAAAGCATTGTGTCGTTATCGGACGAAGCAATATCGTTGGAAAGCCAGTGGCTACTTTGATGATGCAGAAAGCATATCCAGGAGATGCAACGGTAACCGTTTGTCATAGTCGCACGAAGAATTTGAAAGAGATTACTTTGCAGGCTGATATTATTATCGCTGCGTTGGGTTCTCCAAAATTCTTGAAAGCCGATATGGTGAAAGATGGTGTTGTTATTATTGATGTTGGAACAACTCGTGTACCATCAGATAAGACTAAGAGTGGTTTCAAATTGACGGGAGACGTTGATTTTGAGAATGTTGCGCCTAAGTGTAGCTACATCACACCAGTTCCTGGCGGTGTCGGACCAATGACGATTTGCTCATTGTTGAAAAATACTTTGTTGGCAGGTAAGAAAGCCATTTACAAAGACTAAGTGTTTGTGAAATTAAAACTGTAGGAAGATGATTTTCTATGCTCCGAATATAGCCGCTGACAATCGACTATCAGAAGAAGAGTCGCAGCACGCTGTGAAAGTTCTTCGTTTGGTCGAAGGTGATCAGATAGAGTTGGTCGATGGTCAAGGAGGGTATTATACGGCGGAAATTGTTTTCCCACATCCAAAGCATTGTGAGGTGAGGATTCTCTCGAAGGTAGAGAATTTTCATCCTCAGCCAGTGCATATACATATTGCTATTGCTCCAACGAAGAATATGGATCGTTTGGAGTGGTTTGCCGAAAAGGTTACTGAGATAGGTGTAGGTGAGATAACCCCCCTGTTGTGCGATCACTCTGAGCGGAAGATAGTGAAGTGTGACCGTTTGGAAAAAATCCTTGTTTCGGCGATGAAACAGTCAAAAAAGGCATTTTTACCTATTTTGAATGAGATGACCTCGTTCAAAGATTTCGTAAAAAATCATAATGGCTCGGATTGTTACATAGCGCATTGCTATGAGCAAGACAAACGTGTTTTGTGCAAAGAGTATCAAGCCGGACGGGACGCTGTTGTGTTGATTGGTCCAGAGGGTGATTTCAGTGAAGAAGAAGTACGTCAAGCACTCGATGCAGGCTATATCCCGATTTCGTTAGGAGAGAGTCGGTTACGTACGGAGACGGCTGGAGTGGTTGCATGCCACACAGTGCAGCTGATTAATCAAATGAAATAAAAACAATTAAATTGAAGGAAATATGAGAAAATTAGGATTGCTTTGTGTCTTGGTGTTTTCATTGGTAAATTCAGTTTTTGCGCAGAAGGAGCAAACTGCGCCATTCAATATTGTGGAGAACATTGCATCTTGTGATACTGTTTGGAACTCTCCTGATGTACAAGCATCTTATCCGGGAGGTGTCAATGCCATGTATGCTTTCCTAAATGACAACATGAAGAATAAGGGTAAAATCACAGTCTTTTCAACGCAGCGTATGATGTTGCGGTTGATCGTTGCAGCGGATGGAACAATTGCGAATACGGAAGTGGTAAAAGAAGTATCACCTGCAATTACAGAGGATGTCGTTGCTACGATTGCGAAATTTCCCAAAATGAATCCTGCACAGAAAGATGGCAAAGCCGTATGTGGCTATTTTTTGATTCGCCTAAATTTGGCTGAGTAATAGACTTTTTTGATAGAGATATAAAAGAGAGAATGGTTTGACAATCACATCAAATCGTTCTCTCTTCTTTTTATTTCAACAACTCGTTGAGTCTCTCTTCGCTCATATTTGTAATCTTCGCAATCTCTTCCAACGCCATCCCTGCGTTTAGCATCGATTGTGCCATAGAACGAATCATTTGATTCTGCTCATCAATCTTTTTCCCCATCTCGTTTTTCTCTTTCTTTACCTTGCTGAGTTCAGCATCGCGCGAGTCAATCTCAGAGAAAAATTCCTCTTCAACGTCCATTTGGCGACGAAGGTCGGTAGTGGCAGATGCCATCATCAGTTTTTTGATAACATACTGCATATCAGGGTTTTCTGGGTACTCGCTGTCTTCAATCT
>CAVJCT010000051.1:0-63758 GCA_963648205.1 Flexilinea sp. | reverse complement strand
GAAACACAGACAGGCTGATGAAACCATTAAGAATTGACGATAGCAACTACATTTTACCTATTATGCATAATATTTGCATGATAGATGTCAATTCTACCCCCCAAAAAAAAATTTATAAATATTGCAAATAGATTAAATAATCTGTTGATTCGCTCTATGGTGAATTGGTCGGATTTATTGTGTCGTGGCGTGAGGAAGCGTTGCGGTAGGCTATTTGTGTGTAAATAAAAATTATTGAATAAATTAAAATAATCAGAATATATGGATAATTCGTATGAAGAGATTCTCTTGAATATCATGCAAGAGTATGAAAAAGACCCAGAGCAGGATTTGGACGCTCTGTTAGAGCGAAAGTGTAAGGAGTACGGACTTTCGGAAGAAGGTGAGGCATTGGTGAAGGAGACTAATGAGTTGGTGGACGATTTTGCGAAGAAACGTGAATCGTTGGCTCAGGCAAAAAAGAAGGGCGAGTCACGCCAGGGTTGGTTTCGCAATTTGTTGGACAAACTTCTTGGTAAGAGAACGGAAGAGGAGAAACAATCGTTTGAGCAAATTCTCAAGGAGAGTGTAGAGAAGAGTTATAATGACACATTAACGGAAGAGGAGGAATAGAATATGGCAAATTTTTCAAAGTATGCGGAGACGATTGCGGAGACCGTAAAGACAGTGGATGAAAAATTGGGTATTGTCGAGTCTTTACGCTCTTACCTTTTGGGTGAGGAATTTAAAAGAAGTGAGAATGACGTGGAAAATTCTGCGTATAGTGCGAAGGTCAGGGCTGTAGAGAATTTTTTGAAGAAGCAGATGGGTGATGCGGCAGAGCAGAAAATGCAAAAAATCTTTGCGACAGCATCCGTGATTGGTGATGAGAAAAACGGCAAAGAGAAACAGTCTGTTGTGCAGTATGCCAGTTTGGTGGACGAGGGGTTGACTCGCCTCAAAGTAGCCTATCAGCAAGAGAAGGGTGAAATAGATTCAGATGGTGCAGAGAAGGTGATTGTTGATCACGCCGTTTGTCGTACTGCATCCATTGCCGATAAATTCATTAGTTATGCTGAGAGGATTGGACATGGATTGGTCAATATTTTTACAAACAAAGAGACGATAAATCGAGGTGTCGATTGTTTTACAACGGCTTGCCCTAAGGCAAAACCGTTGAGTGGTTTTATGAAAAAGGCAGCAAATTTCGTTGCTCCTGCAATTCGTTATGTCGCTCATTCGGGAGTGAGTAAGATTGCCTCGGCTACAAAATCTGTTTGTAGCAAGGCCGTTAGTGTGGCGAAATCTGTTGGTAGCTCGGTTTGTCGTGCATTATCAAGTCTATTCTCTTAAAACTATTTCCTATGCAATTAACATCGCAATCAAAACCCATAAGGATAAGGGTGAAGTCGGGTGGCGAGGAACACTCGACTTTGGAGTCCTTGCTGAATAAATTTGATGTGAAGGATTTGTTGCCGTTGTTGGATGGGCGACTTTCACGGTGGCTGAAACAACAAGGGGAGACTGCCTTAGCAACGAAAGTGGATGACTTTGTAGCCAAGCAAGCGACAGTGTTGGAGGCGTTGAAAAACAAAACTGCCAATGATTCAGACAAATATGATGTCTATTATGGCATTTCAAGTTTGTTCTTCAAGGATGATTTCAAAAAGTTGAAACTGAGCAATATCAACGACTTGTTCGAGGTTTGGCTGTCGGGCAGTGAACGACCTGCAAGGTTGGACATTCTCATTAAAAACTTGTTTAGAGACTTTACTGATGTGAATCGTTTCTTGAATGAGACTTCCTATTCGGGCAAGGTGTTGTCTGACAAAATCATTGAGTTGAACAATGCGGAGATGATGTATAACGTTGCCGCAGAAGTGCTGAAAGGAAAACTTTCTTGCCTTACCAAACAAGAGGCTGAAGATTTGATTTTCTTGGCAAATGACAAAGAGGAGTCTCATGCAAAATTGTGGGTGGAGAGAAAGTTGAAAAAGGATTCTGAGGTTTTTGTGATGAAAGAAAAGATTAGACTGTGCAAGGAGTGGCTGAAAGGAAACGATTCATTTCGAGATTGTCAATTAAATGAAAGTAAGTCAGTTTTGCCAGATGATTTAAAGGAACTGAAGGATTTCATTTCTTGGGTAGGTGATGCAATTAGTCGCTTAAGTCCATACAGTTTTTGTTATCGTGTTCACAGCTCGGATGTGGATGCGGCGAGTAATTATTTCTCAAAAGCATTTGGATATCAGGTACATATACAAGAGTCCTATTATTCTTATAACGAAGAACAAGTATATAAAGAACAAGAAAAAGATGTTATTGAACATTTTGTTGCTCAATATGAAAAGACAATGAAAAAGAAAATTCGGACTGAAATACCTGTCTAAAATTAATGATTATGAATAAAACAATACAAGAACTTCAAAAGTTGATCGATGTAAACACTCCGATTATCTACATCAACGACTATGATTTTGTGCGAGTGGATGAACTACTTGGAAACGTGATGGGAAATGCCAAAGTGAAAGAGTGGTGTCCTGCAACTGGTAAAACCAACTTCAAAACAAAGATTGACGAGAATCAAGGAGAACGTAAGACGTTGGAGCAATTCTTGGAAGGCATCTACGATGCGGATGGAATTGACAAAACCAATAAAAATCAACGATTCGTCATTCTGAAAGAGATTCAAGGCTTTATCAATGAGCCAGTTGTGAAGAATCTCTTGCAACTGATTGCCCAACGAAAGTTGTATGATAAGGAGTATGAGACGACGCTTATCATTGTCTCTTCCGTTCTTGAAGTGCCTACTGAGATTGCGAAATATGTTACCTTCTTCGAGATTCCATATCCCGCTGAAGATGAAATCAACCGCTTGATTGATGAGCATATTAAGGTGAATCAGTATGATGAAAGCAAGTTCAAAGAGGAGGATCGTAAGAAACTGATGCCATCTCTGAAAGGTCTGACTTGTATGGAGATAGATCGTATGCTCGACATGGCGATGAGTAGCAATGGCTCGCTCAGTGCCGAGGATACGGAGATGATTCTCAAACAGAAGAAGACGATGGTCAAACAGTCGGGCTTGCTGGAGTTGATTGAGGTGAAGGAGAAATTGGAAATTGGAGGATTGTCTGAGTTGCAGGAATATCTGAAACGCAAGGCAGAGGTGATCGACAACTGGGCAAATGCGCAGTCGAAAGGTGTTTCGATGCCGAAGGGTGTCTTTATTGTGGGTATGCCAGGCTGTGGAAAGTCGCTTTGTGCCAAGGCAGCGTCCAAGTGGTTTAATGCACCACTGCTGAAGTTGGATATGGGCAGTATGATGGGCAAATATGTGGGCGAGAGTGAAGGTCGCTTGCGCAGTGCCATCAAGATTGCCGAGGCGGCAGCACCGTGCGTTCTTTGGATAGATGAGATAGAAAAGGCTTTTTCTGGAGTGAAAGGTGGCGAAAATGACATTTTGATGCGTATGTTTGGCTATTTTCTTTCTTGGTTGCAAGAGAAGAATAGCAGTGTCTATGTCATTGCAACTGCCAATAAGGCCAAAGATTTGCCTCCCGAACTGAAACGAAAAGGTCGTTTTGATGAAATATTCTGTGTGAACCTGCCGAATAAGGAAGAGTGCAAGGAGATTTTTAAAATTCACATAGAGAAAAGACTCAAAAGAACTGATGGCGTTGATCTCGAAGCGGTTGCAGATGCTGCAAACGGATTCAATGGTGCAGATATAGAGTCGGTGGTCAACGAAGCCATAGAAGAGGCGTTCCTTGCGAATAAAACCGCAGAAGTCAGTTTGTCTACGGAGAAACTCAAGAATGTCATCTCTAAAACTATCAGCATTTCAAAATCTTGCAAACAACAGATTGATGAGATGAAAATGGCATTCAAAGAGAACTGTTTCAAGGACGCTACGAGTGGAAATGTGGTTGGAAATTGAATGAATTATATGTGTAAAAATTTCTGCAACTATATGCTCTCTTCCCTTTTCTTTGATAATTTCTTTATTACCTCTTTTTATTTTTTTAACTTTGCGCCTACGTCTTTGTCCTTAAAGCGATAGTCTTCATTTAATGACAGTAGGCAAGAATATTGAAAATAAAAAGAATAATATATGAATATCTCGTACAATTGGTTAAAAAGATATATCAATCTTGATATAGAACCAGAGGAAGTATCGAAAATTTTAACCTCTATCGGATTGGAAGTTGGAGGCGTTGAAGAGGTAGAGTCAATCAAAGGCGGATTGGAAGGTTTGGTTGTCGGTGAGGTTTTGGAATGTGAAAACCACCCTGATTCAGACCATCTTCACGTTACAAAAGTGAATGTTGGTAGCGGAGAGCCTTTGCAAATCGTATGTGGTGCGGCTAACTGTCGCAAAGGTTTGAAGACTATCGTTGCCACTATCGGTACGAAATTGTATGATGGAGACCAGTCTTTCACTATCAAACGTTCTAAGTTGCGCGGTGTTGAGTCGTTCGGAATGCTTTGTGCAGAAGACGAGATTGGCGTTGGAACGAGTCATGAGGGAATCATCGAGTTGCCAGCTGACGTGAAAGTCGGAACTTTGGCAAAAGACTATTATAAAATAGAGAGCGATTATGTAATCGAGGTGGATATCACTCCAAATAGAATTGATGCCGCTTCTCATTATGGTGTAGCAAGAGATTTGGCAGCTTATTTTAAGTTGCACAATGACAAGTACACTTTGACAAAGCCCGATGTTTCTGCGTTTAAAGTGCAGAACAACGACTATCCTGTAAAGGTTACGGTTGAGAATGAGAAGGGTGCGCCTCGTTATTCTGGTGTCGTTATCGCCAACGTTACGATTAAGGAGTCTCCAGAGTGGATGCAAACACTTTTGAAGAATATCGGTTTGCGTCCTATTAATAATGTAGTCGACGTTACGAATTTCATGCTCCATTCGATGGGTCAGCCTTTACACGCTTTCGATGTGGATAAGATCTCAGGCAGACATATCATCGTGAAGAATTTGCCTGAAGGAACAAAGTTTGTTACTTTGGATGAGGTTGAGCGTACGTTGAGTGCGGATGATTTGATGATTTGTGATGAGAATGGACCAGCATGTTTGGCAGGTGTTTTCGGTGGCTTGAATTCAGGTGTAACGGAGAACACAAAGAATGTCTTCATCGAGAGTGCATATTTCAATCCAGTTTCGATTCGTAAGTCGGCTCGTCGTCATGGTTTGAACACGGATGCTTCTTTCCGATATGAGAGAGGATGTGATCCAAACAATACCTTATATATATTGAAGTTGACTGCGCTTTTGGTTCAGGAAGTGGCAGGTGGAACAATTTCATCTGAGGTGTTCGATAACTACCCTGAGAAGGTCAATCCATTCCCAGTATCGTTGAACTATCAGACTATCAATTCTTTAATTGGTAAGGAAATCAAGAAGGACGAGGTGAAGACTATCTTGAAGGGATTGGAAATCGAGATAAAGAATGAGACTGAAGATTCTTTGCAAGTTGAAGTTCCAACCTACCGTGTTGATGTTCAGAGAGAGTGTGATGTCATTGAGGATATCCTTCGTATCTACGGATATGACAATGTAGAAGAGGGAAGTTCTTTGCGTTCTTCTATTTCTTACTCAACCAAGCCAAATTCTTTGAAATTGCAGAATTTGGTGTCTGAGCAGTTGACTGCAGGTGGTTTCCATGAGATTATGAATAATTCCCTCACCAAACTTTCATATTATGTTGAGGAGAATGGTTTCAAGGAAGGAACTACAATCAATGTCTTGAATCCGTTGAGCGCAGATTTGGGTTGTGTTCGTCAGACTTTGCTTTTCGGAGGTTTGGAGAGCATCGCTTACAACATCAACCGAAAGAATGGTGATATCAAATTCTATGAGTTTGGTAATTGCTATCACAAAGACCCTACAAAGGCATCAACGAATGAGCAGCCATTGGCTCCATATTCAGAGGAGATGCACTTAGGAATCTGGGTGGCAGGAAACAAAACTGCTCAGAGCTGGGTTCATTCACAGGAGAAGACTTCATTCTATTTTTTGGCAGCCTACGTTAATAATATCTTCGCAAGATTAGGTATCGATCAGAAGAAATTGGTTGTCGGTGAATATGCAGATTCGTTAATCGCAGAAGGATTGACGATGATGACTGCGTCTGGCAAGAAATTGGCAACGGTGGGTGTTGTTACAAAGCGTTTGACCACTAAGTTGGACATTGATACTGAGGTTTACTATGCAGACTTGGAGTGGAAGAACGTTCTTTCTGAGTTGCGTAAGCACAAGGTAACCTACGAGGAGATTTCAAAGTTCCCAGAGGTGAAGAGAGATTTGGCTTTGTTGTTGGATGCCAATGTTGAGTTCTCTCAGATTGTAAAAATCGCCAACGAAACAGAGAAAAAACTCTTGAAAGAAGTATATTTGTTCGACGTGTACGAAGGAAAGAACTTGCCAGCAGGTAAGAAATCGTATGCGGTTAGTTTCATCTTGCAAGATATGAATAAGACCTTGGCAGATGCGCAGATCAACGCTATCATGACCAAGATGATAAAGAATTTTGAAGAGAAATTAGGAGCATCTATTCGATAAGCAATAACGTGAAGCGTATGAAAAAAGTAATGTATGCAGTAGGAGTTGTCCTTTTGATGTTGGCATCGGCTTGTACGAAGAATGATTGTAGTTGCACATACTACAACGAAAGCGGCGAGGCGGTGGATAACTACAATAGCGACCTCGAGGATATGTATGTAGCGACATGTTCCGACCTGAGTACGATCGACGAAAGTGAGATCGGAGATCAGGAGCATAAAGGATATATCTGTAAATAAAGCCGAAAAAATAGAGTCAAGAGAGAGGCGGGAATACTCGTCTCTCTCTTTGAATTGTGGTCGAGAAGATGGAAAATAGTGAAGAAAACAAGGTGAATACTGTGGGCGCTTTGTTGCAGAAAGTGGACTATCCCGCTGATTTGAAAAAGTTGTCGGAGGATGAGTTGCCTCAGTTTTGCGAAGAATTGAGGCAGTTTATCATAGATGAACTTTCGCATAATCCAGGTCACTTGGGAGCCAGTTTGGGTGTGGTGGAGTTGACGGTTGCCCTTCACTATGTTTTTGATATGCCAAAGGATAACATTCTTTGGGATGTCGGACACCAGGCGTATGGTCATAAGATTCTGACGGGACGACGGAAGGCTTTCCATACAAATCGCCAGTTGGGAGGCTTGTCTGGATTTCCGAACCCTGCCGAGAGTGAGTATGATTCTTTTATCGCAGGACATGCTTCCAATTCCATCTCTGCTGCTTTGGGCATGAATATTGCCGATCGACTGAAAAACGAGTTAGACCATCATACGGTGGCAGTTATTGGAGATGCTGCCTTCGGTGGCGGATTGGCTTTTGAAGGCTTGAACAACACTGCTTTCTATAAAAATGATTTGTTGATTGTTTTGAACGACAATCACATGGCTATCGATAAACCAGTGGGGGGAATCAGCGAGTATTTAGTTCGATTGACGACCTCCAAAACCTACAATCGATGGCGTTATAAAGTGTCGAAGATTTTAGAAAATATTGGTTGGGTTAATGAGAATAATAAGGCGGATTATATTCGCCGAAATAATTCTTTGAAAGCAGCGTTGACCAATCAGCATAATATTTTCGAAGGACTCAACGTTCGATATTTTGGACCAGTAGATGGTCATGATGTGAAACTGTTGGTGAAAATTCTTCGAGAAATAAAAGATTATAAAGGGCCGAAGGTACTTCACATAAAAACGGTGAAGGGTAAGGGCTTCAAACCTGCGGAAGAAGCGGCGACGGAGTGGCATGCACCGGGTAAGTTCAATAAAGAGACTGGTCAGCGAGTTGTTGCTCCGAAGACGAAAGATGAACCACCTCTGTTTCAAGATGTCTTCGGATACACCTTGTTGGATTTAGCAAGAGAGAACGAGAAGATTGTGGGCGTAACGCCTGCAATGCCTTCCGGTTGTTCTATGATCTATATGATGCAAGAGATGCCAAAGCGAGTCTTCGATGTGGGTATTTCGGAGGGTCATGCGGTAACGTTCTCTGCAGGTTTGGCGAAAGAAGGAATGATGCCATTTTGCAATGTCTATTCCTCATTTTTGCAACGTTCGTACGACAATGTGATACACGATGTGGCGTTGCAAAACTTGGATATGGTTTTGTGCATAGACCGTGCCGGCTTGGTCGGTTCTGATGGAGCGACACATCATGGCGCGTTTGACTTGGCAGCCTATCGATGTGTGCCGAATTTGACGATTGCTTCGCCAATGACTACAAATGAGTTGCGCAATTTGATGTATACGGCATCGCAACCTGGACATGGACCGTTCTTGATTCGTTATCCAAGAGGAAAAGGAAATGCAGGAGAGTGGCATTTGCCGTTCCAAGAGATGGCTGTAGGAAAGGGCTATTGCGTGTCGGAAGGAGATGATATTGCAGTGCTTACGTTAGGTCCGTTGGGTATGAGAGCACAGAAAGCGATTGCGAAAGCAAGAGAAATAGGACTTTCGATTGCACAATATAATATGTTGTTTTTGAAACCGTTGGATGAGGATTTGTTACATACGATTTTGAAAAAGTTCAAGAAGATAGTAACAGTAGAAGACGGTTCGATTCGAGGTGGTTTCGGCTCTGCGGTTCTGGAGTTCATGGCTGATCATCAGTATACCGATGTGAAAGTAGCAAGAGTTGGATTGCCAGATCTCTTCGCCACACATGGCACGCAAGACGAGTTATATAAGATGTATGGCATGGATGAGCAGGGTATTCTTGATAAAATTCTTGAAATAGCCAAGGTCGATTGATTAATTTAAAAATGAATTTGGATGGGAAAGAATATTTCAGTTGAAAAGATTGCTTCTATAGTCATTGGAATTGTAGTGGTTGTGGCATTGCTTTTCATGCTCGTATTTACGGAGACGGTAGACTATTTTTCGGCTGTAAATGAAAATTCTGTGCCTACATATGTTGCGTTCAGAACCCAGTATCCAGAGAGCAGTCGTTTGCCGAAGGTGAAAGAGAAAATGAAACCTTTGGAGGCGAAATATTTTGAGAAGAAGAGAACCAACAACACGTTGCGAGCATACGAAGAGTTTTTAAGAGCCTATCCAGATGGAGTATATACTGCGGAAGCCACACGTTTAAGAGACTCTATTTTGCAGATTGAGTTGGATATCGAAAAGTATGGTAACAATGTTTTAGAGCAAGGAACTTTGCCTTACGAGAAGTATTATGGTGCTAATCAGGTGGCAAAAACAAAATTTAATGCGGATATTGACGTAACAGCCCCAATCGCATTTGATGTGGTGGCAGTTGTCAGAAAAGAGAATGAGTTGGGCGATGTTGTTGCGCATGCTTATATTCGTGCTGACAGTACTTATACGTTCCGTGTCGACAATGGAAAATATCAGGTGTTCTTCTATATCGGAAAAGGTTGGAAACCAACTAAAAAGATGGAAAACGGTGTAGAAGGTGGATTTGTCAGAAATGAGACCTTCTCGAAAGACGACCCAGTTTCTCTTGCCAATGAGGTGATAACCTATCGTGTGAGTATGGTGCAGAAGAATAGACGTTTCAAACAGAGTACTCGTTCGGAGGTTTTGAGAAAGTAGAATCTGTAACTTGATTATTGAAGTTGCAGACTGCAGCAGATGATTGAGAAAATAATCGTATAGAGAACGATGACAATTCGGCGGATGTCCGTTTGGGCAAAACCAGAAATCGTATAGTCTTTAGAATTCAAATTCGTTGGTGCGTTGTTGTGTTTGAAATAACGCTCGTGAAGTTTCTTGTAGATAAAATAGAAAAGAAATCCGAACCCAATACCGATGAGGGTTCCGACGAGAATGTCTCCAGGGAAATGCACGCCCAAATAAATTCTGGAGTAGGCGCAGAGTGTAGCCCAGAGAATCGCACTGAAGGAGTAGAGTTTGTTTCTCAGTAGGAGTGCGCTAAACACGGCAAATCCGAAAGAGTTGGCAGCGTGGGAAGAAGGAAATCCGAATGCGCCGCCATGATAGTCGAAAACGTAGCGTAAAGTGTTCTCTATCAATGGGTCATGACTTGGACGAGGGCGTGCGAAGAGTGGTTTCAACAACCCTGAACTAAGCTGGTCACACGCCACGAAAACCAAGATTACCAGTCCGACGATAAGAAAAGTCTCCTTCCCCTTGTTCTTGAACAATGCATATAAAAAGAAGAGGATGACGGGCAACCAAATGAGGATTTGGGAAGCCATCCAAAAGAAAAAATCCAAGGAAGAGTTGTGATATTCAGCGAAATTGAGAGCGACCATTGCAGTGTGGTCGAAACTGTTGATTGATTCGAGCATTGAATTACAAGTTGAATTACATTGCAAAAAAAAAGAAAATCGTTGAGAAAGAGAAGCAAAGCATATTCAAGTTGCATATAAAAGTTGAGAAAAGTCTTGTCAAAAAAAAGTGATTTTGTAAATTTGTAGTGTGTTTCTATAATGAGGGTGAATTAAACTTGAGTATTATGAGTTTAAAAAAAATATATTTCTTAATAGCGTTGCTATTCTCTACCTTACTTTTGGTTTCTTGTGGAGATGACACCTCTTCGATAGTAGAAGAGAAAACATTTACGGCTGGGCAGAGAAAGGCATTGGACTCATTGTCTGGACAATGGTCTGCTAATAAAGTTACTTGGAGTATCACGATTGTAGATACTGTGAGTTTCGATATTTTTGAAGAACCTACGACTTTGAAATCAGGCGGAAAGCAACAAGAGTTTCATGGAAAGATGACGAGAAAATCCATTCAGACGAATGCTGCGAGAGAGGATTCTGTGATAACGGAGCGTGAGGAGGAGGTGATATTCTTCTTCGTTCAACCAACCAGCAGACAAGTTTGTGGATATAAACGATTGTCTAACAGCAAGTATGATAACAGTGAGGCTTATATGTATGAGTATGAGTTTTACAATGGCGACAGTCTTCAACTTTCACCTGTAACCATTACCCAGAAGAATGTTAGAAAATTGGGAAAGGTGAACGATAGCGATAACGAGTAGTGTCGGTTTATGAATGTTGCTGATTTCCTCGAGGAGTGGAACAATAAAAATACATACGTTGAGGTTCACACTTCAGGCTCGACAGGAAAGCCTAAAATAATAAGAGCAGAAAAGAAAAGGATGGTCGCAAGTGCAGAGATGACTTGCGACTTTCTTCATTTAGAGAAGGGTAGTTCTGCACTTCTCTGTATGGACTTGCAGCATATCGGGGCGAAGATGGTTGTCGTTCGTGCGATTGTTCGTGGACTTCGGTTGATTGAGGTGCCTGCTTGCGGGCATCCTTTGGCAAATCTGACGGAAGTACCAGATTTTGCAGCGATGGTGCCTTTGCAAGTGTATAATAGTTTGCAGAACGAAGAGGAGAAGAATCGTCTTAAAGAAATCAAAAACCTCATCATTGGAGGAGGTGCGATAGACGAGCGTTTGATGGCAGAACTGAAAGACTTCCCCAATGCTGTTTGGTCGACGTATGGAATGACGGAGACTTTATCGCATATTGCACTCAGACGGTTGAATGGAGAAACGGCATCGGACTGGTATATACCGTTTGAGGGGGTAAGTTTGCGCTTGAACGAGAATGGCTGTTTGTGTATCAAGGCGCCACGAGTTTGTGAGACGGAGTTGGTTACCAATGATGTGGCTCGCATCAATGAGAAAGGCTATTTTCAGATAATTGGAAGAATTGACAACACGATAAATAGTGGAGGAATCAAAATACAAATTGAAGAAGTTGAAAAAGCGTTGGAACAGACAGCAACATCGGAGTTTGCCATTGGAGCGTTGCCCGATGAAAAATTTGGTCAGATAGTTGCGTTGTTAACGACTGTTTCGTCCTATTTAACTCTTCAAGAGAAAATCAATTTATTGCCAAAATATTGGAGACCACGAAAGGTTGTTTATTGCGATATTTTGCCACGAACAAGCAATGGAAAGATAGATAGGAAAGGCGTGGCAGAGTTGCTTAGAATGGGTAACCAATAGCGAAGTGAAAAGCACAGTCGTCGCTCCAGTTGAGACCTCTGAAACGCCATTGTTCACTCTTCACGCGGGTAGGGTTGTAGGCTTTGATACCGATGTCGAAGCGAAGCAGGAAGTAAGAGAAATCAAAGCGAATACCGCCACCGTAGGCGAGAGCGATTTGCTTGTAAAATTGGTCGAAGCGGAATTGTCCGTTGGGTTGCGATTCGTAGTCGCGGATAGTCCAAATGTTACCAGCATCGACGAAAAGGGCAGCTTCAATTTTCCAGAAAAGTTTTGTCCGATATTCGAAATTCATTAAGAGTTTGACATCACCACTTTGTTTCACAAAATCATTAAGACTTTCGGAAGAGTAGGTTCCTGGTCCTAAGGTGCGGACAGACCAGCCTCTGACACCGTTCGCTCCACCGCCGAAGAATCTTTTCTCAAAAGGAACAACAGAACCGTTGCCGTATGGAAAGGCAATACCGAGGTTGACGTGATATACTAAATGATTTTTCTCATCCAATGCTTGGTTGTAGGAGTAGTCGATTTCTCCCTTTACATATTGAGCGAAAGGAATGTTGGCAACTTCGTAGAGGTCGTCTTCATTTTTCTTTAGTTTGAAAATATTGCCGACAGCGTATAAAATATTGCCTGCCGTCTCGATAGAGGCTTTGTAGATGGTTTTGTTGGGTTTGCTTGATCCTTGGTTGTTGTAGGTGTAAGAGAAGCCCGTACTCATCACTAAGTGGTCGGAGTAACTTTCGCGGAGAACAGAGTATTTGTCTGCGCTATAGACGGAGTCGAAATTGGCAGAAGTTGAGATGTTGATATAGTTGAGGTCGATCAGGTCGATGGTGTACTTGTAGAAACGTCGACTGCTGAGGGTATATTTCATACCTGTGGAGATGGTCGTGCGTTCGTACGTGTTAGGTCGAATTTGATAGTTGTAGCTCAGTTTAAATTCCGTGTGGGCATCGATTCTTCTTTTGAAGGAACTCGACAAGAAAGGGAAAATGAAACGAGGAAAGTTGATGGTCGCTTCTCCTCCGAGGTCTCTGACGTATTTGTGGAGAATGTCTGATAGTCCGGAGTAGGCTTCCTGTGCGTATTTGGCCTTTATTCCGAGAACTTCCGAACCGCGGAATATGTTTTTGTGTGCATATCCGAAATTGGCAGCAAAACCAAGATCACCGTTGGAGTTTGTACCCTCTAAATCGAAGGAGAAGGACTGAGGTTTAGCGGAGTAGAGTGAAATAGAGCAGTCTAATTCATTGTTTTCGTTGTGCAGATCCTCAAATTTGATATTTGATTGGCGCAATATTCCGAGGGTGTTGAAGCGGGCGTAAGTTTTTTCCACCAAGAAGTCGCTATAACGGCTGTGGGGAACAAGGCGGAGATCTTCTTCCAATATTTTAGGACGCATCAAAGGCTTTCCGTTGGAGTAGATTGTGATGTTATCATTGTAGATAAGTGTGTCAAGTTCCCCAACATTGTACGCGTTTGTCTTTGACCCGTTGTAGGTGTAGAAATTGATGTTTCTGATTTTGTATTGTTGGTGGTTCTTCTCGATTTCGGTGCCATCGGGCAACACCTCTCTGTAGGGTTTCAATATCATTTTGACATCCACTTGATGGTCGCCAACGCTGCTATCCGCTTCAAAAGTCAAATATTCCTTTGTAAAATTGTAGTAGCCTCGGTATCTCAGGTTGGTGGTGATACGCTCTCTTTCATCGTCTAAAACATTGATATCAAAGAGGTCGCCTGACTTTATGAGAGTCTGTGAGTAACCAAATCGACTATGTTGTAGGAGAGAGTCGATGACGGGGTCGACATTTGCGAAGTTATTCTCAAAGTTGCGGATAGTGTACGGTCTGTTGGGGGTTATGTTGTAGGTGACCGATATTTTCTTTTTCTTGGCGGAATAGGTTGTAGAGGAGACTTCGGCTTGCATATAGCCTTTCGTCTTCATATACTTTTGCAGTTCTTTCTCAGATTGGAAGGTGAGGTAGGGGTCGAAAATGACAGGACTCTCGCCAATTTGTTTGAGTTTTCTGTTGATTCGTTTGGAGGTGTCTCTGCCAGAGAGGTTGTAGACACCCAGATAGATACGGAAGAGACCGAATGCTTTAAAATTTGGACGTTGTCGGAGGTATTGGGTGAGTTCGTTGCTGCTGGCTGCATTGCCCTCCACGTTAATGTTCACCTTGTCGAGGAGGTAGCTGTTGTCTGGAACATATTTGACAGTAGAACAAGCAGAAAAAAGGAGCAACAAAATTGCTCCGCAAAGAAATATATTGAAGAATCGACTTCCTGCAAACTTGTTCACTTTCTTTTATGTCTCTATGTATTAATACGCAAATATAGCATTTGTTATGAGATAAAAAAAGAAGTCGCTCGTTGTAGAGGGCGACTTCTTTCTTATTTTATGTTAAAAGAATTACCAAGCGAACAATGGGAAGTCTTTCATGATTGAATTAACCTTTTCACGAACTGAAGTGATGGTCTTGTCGCACTCAGGGTTAGTGAGGACGGTGTCGATCATCTCGACGATGACAGGCATCAAATCTTCCTTAGCACCACGAGTAGTGATAGCAGCTGTACCGAAACGCAAACCAGAAGTTTGGAATGGAGAACGGCTATCGAAAGGCACCATGTTTTTGTTAGTTGTGATGTCGGCAGCAACCAAAGCCTTCTCAGCAACCTTACCAGTCAACTCAGGGAACTTAGTACGGAGGTCAACCAACATAGAGTGGTTATCAGTACCGTTAGAGATGATCTTGTAACCCTTGTCCATGAAAGCCTGAGCCATAGTAGCAGCGTTGACCTTCACTTGTTTTTGGTAAACTTTGTATTCAGGTTGAAGAGCCTCATAGAAAGAGACAGCCTTAGCAGCGATGACATGCTCCAACGGACCACCTTGGATTCCAGGGAATACGGCTGCGTCGAGGAGAGCAGACATTTTTTTGATTTCACCCTTAGGAGTTTTCTTTCCGAATGGGTTGTCGAAATCTTTACCCATCATGATAACACCACCACGAGGACCACGGAGAGTCTTGTGAGTAGTAGTAGTAACGATGTGAGCATATTTAACAGGGTTGTTAAGCAAACCAGCTGCGATCAAACCAGCAGGGTGAGCCATATCGACCATGAAAATAGCACCGATCTCGTCTGCCACCTTACGGATGCGAGCGTAGTCCCACTCTCTTGAGTAAGCAGAAGCACCAGCGATGATCAACTTAGGGTGTTCAGTGCGAGCGACTTGCTCCAATTGATCGTAGTCAACACGACCAGTCTCTTCGCTGACGTTATACTCCAAAGCGTGGAACATCAAACCAGAGAAGTTAACGGGAGAACCATGAGAAAGGTGTCCACCGTGAGAGAGGTTAAGACCGAGGAATTTGTCACCTGCGTTGAGGCAAGCCAAGAATACAGCGGCGTTAGCTTGTGCGCCAGAGTGAGGTTGAACGTTGCACCATTCTGCGCCGAAGATTTCCTTCAAACGGTCGATAGCCAATTGCTCGTTCAAGTCTACTACCTCACAACCGCCGTAGTAACGGTGACCTGGAAGACCCTCTGCATACTTGTTCGTTAAAACCGAACCCATTGCTTGCATAACTTGGTCGCTGACGAAGTTCTCAGAGGCGATCAACTCGATACCTCTTAACTGACGTTCGCGTTCCTTTTCGATAATGTCGAAAATAGCTGTGTCTCTTACCATAAGAATATTATTATGTTTAGTTTTTCTCCTAAAAATAGTTGTTGCAAATTTAGCACTTTCCCCTTTTATAATTGAACAAAACAAGAAAAAGATTGTACTTAAATATGTTTAAAAAAAAGAAAAATCCAAACCGCGAGAACGATTTGGATTTCTTAGTGACTCCGGCGGGATTCTAACCCACAACCTTTTGATCCGTAGTCAAATGCTCTATACAGTTGAGCTACGGAGCCATTCCGTAACAACCAGTGTTATTTCCGATTGCGAGTGCAAAGGTAATGCTTTATTTTGTATCTGCAAATATTATAGTGATAAAATTTGAAAATAATTTTGTTGAATGCGTATTTGTTTGAGAATCACTAAGTTACGTTTGGATAAATTAATGAAATGATTTGTCTAACAGCCAGTCAATTGCGTATATTTGCTTGATTCCGTTGTGATTGATGATAGGATCATTGTCTAATGTGATGATATATTTCTAACATCATCAAGTCTTGATATTTGTTGCGGCTCATAATGTCTTTCACTACAATTGTATTGTAAACACCTGTAAGATAATCGTTTATCTCTGCGTCAGTGTCTAATTTGTTGTTATTAGTTTGATGCAAAGATAAAAAGATTTGGATTCCAAAAACTTTACAATTTTAGTAAGTTTTAGGAATGAAATCCAAAAAGTTCTAAAAATCTGAAGTTCTTGGAATCTATTCCTAAAACTTTGTGATTTTGACAAGTTTTAGGAATGAAATCCATAAAATAAGCCATTGGAGGAGATTCTTCACTTCCAATGGCTTGTACATATTAATAAGGTAGTGATTAGTCTGCCCAGTCGGTGTTGATGCCGATTCGGTTCAACTCTTCCTTGGCTTTTTCTCCAGAGATGTCGAGAAGTTGGAATCCTAAAGTCTTTCTACCTAAGTCGAGCCACCTCTTGAAAGAGTCGAGGTGTTCAGCTCCGATGATGTCGCAGTAGCAGACTTTGGAGAATTTCAGGTCGGATAGCGTGGCACCTGCCGACGAGGTGTTGCCTTCGCGAATTTCTGACAAGGAGTCGATACGCATGCATCGTTTGCCTTTCTCGTCCTCGTAAACAGAGAGGAGAGCATCCTCTTTTCTCAAAGGAGAAACGAAGAATGGTTTTTCGGAGAATACCTTAAATGGTACGTCTCTTCCTTTTCTCATCAGTTGCGTGGTAGGAATTTTGTTGATTCTACCATCGTTGTAGACTACAACTACGAAACCGTCTTCTTCATCCTCGTGGATGGCGAGAGTGAGCAGACCATCTTCCCAACCGATTTCATCGAGCATTTCCCATTCGTTTTCAGGATAGATGCGGAGGAAGCCAACTGTGTCTTCGCCGTAACCTTCTACCCAATTCTGCGTAACGTTACGACGCACGAGACTGGTTGAAATCTGGTCGGTAGTGATTGGCTTTGCAACTGTCTTCTGTGCCGTTGAAGTTGTAGTCTCCTCCTTTGTAAACTTTTCTTCTTGATCGCTGTTGGTGATGTTGGTAACCTCAACATTGTAGTAGTTGAAGTTACGGTTTGCCATGGTGTGAGCCAGTTCGTTAGGGTCGATGGCGTAGGTGGAAGTACCCTCGCGCAGGAAATA
Organism: Flexilinea sp.; assembly: GCA_963648205.1. Lineage (GTDB taxonomy): Bacteria > Bacteroidota > Bacteroidia > Bacteroidales > Paludibacteraceae > UBA1181. Next base: position 46,447 of record CAVJCT010000051.1, on the reverse strand, counting down.
GCCGTAAGTTGAATTGCCTTCGCGCAAGATGTTGCGAATGTCTTTCATTCTGACTGGAGTCTGGCTGGCAGGCACCTTGATGACGTAGACGAAATGGTTGCCCGCTTCAGGGTATTCAATTTGGATGGCAGAGTTGAGTTCGTGACCGAAAGCGAAGAGGATTTGGTTGCGAACGTAGAGGTCAAATTTGTCTGTACTATTGTCGAAAAATGCCAGATCATCTTCCAATCCTTTGGCAGTACCCGTGTTGAAAACACCCAAATAGAGTTTTCCACCGTAGGCGTTTGCCATACCGCAGATTACCTTCATTATATTGTAAGTCTGAAGTTCCTTGTTTGGTTTCATGCCGTTCTCAGGAGGGTAGACGATAGAAGTCTTGAACTCGGTGAGTTGGTTTTCTTCGCCAAATGAGTAAATCTTTGGAAGTTCGACGTTGATGTTGAGCAAACTCTTCATCTTGTTGTTGATGATTTGCTCCTGATTTTGGAATCCAAATCCGTCTGACAGGTTGAAGGAGAGTGCCAAACGAGCCAATTTCTTCAATATTGGGTTTGATTCTTGATTGTTGACAATGCTCCACAGCATATCGTTTTTCTCCTGCTTGCCAAACCAGTTGACTATACGAATTTCGGAGAGGCGTTGCATAGGGTAGGGCGACTGCTCAGCAATGTCTTCGTATCTATTGCAGATGTCTTCTATTTCGCTCTCTTCAACTTTACCGTTCTCCTTGTAGTATTCGCGGATGGCAACCGTCTCTCTGTTCAAGTCGATGTAGGCTTTCAGGTCGTCTTTCTCGATCATTCGAGAGAGGATGCGGGCGATAGAGAGGTAGGAGTAGGAGATGACGTTGTTTTCTTCTAACACTGCCTTGTGAGCGAAGATGTTGACGATTTCGCGGATGCTCTCCTCGTCAAATTGTTCCTCTGCCACCGCCATGGCTTCTTCCTCCATTTCCTCTGGAGTTTCTTCGTAGAGATTGTCGTTGCAGTAGGTTGCCAATAAAGCCTCGGCTGCATCTTTTATGTTTACTTCCTCGTCGGCGTAGCCAACAACGATACCCTGGATTTTAGCAGGGTTGGACACGTTTTCAATGCGAACCTTAATGCAGAAATCCACTTGAAGTTGGACATCCTCTTCTTCCGTATCTTGAGAAACGAAGACTCCGAAACCAAATTCTGTGATGGCGAGGAAAGTACCTTTGTTATCCGTCTCTAAGATGATTCTACAGTTGAAAGTATCGTTGTAGTTGACATTCTCTTGAACGCAGTCGTCTATTTTAGACAGAGCGTCGAATGTGCAAGTTCTTTCTTCATCGTTCGGACTGCTTAGGGAGTTGACACGAACGTTGAAGAGCATTGGTTTGCCATCGCTGTAGAATGAGTCGAACTCCAAATTGGGATTGTAGTGGAAGAGTCCGATGGCACCTCCTTTTTGGTAGGCATCGATCCAACCGTAGCCCTCGTGTTCGGGGTGTTCTATCTTGCAATAGAAACGGTATGGGTGTTCGTAGGTGCTATCCTTGTAGAGAATTCGGATGGTGGTGTTTTCGCCCACATCAGGAAGTCTTTTTTTGATAGTAGACTTGATGATGGTCTCTTTAGGAGCAAATAGAGCAGCCTCGACATTGTCCCAGAAAGTTTGCCACGTCTTGAATTTTGACTTTTTGTCGATACTATATTTATTGGCAGAATCCAAAAATATTTGAATATTATGCCAGTCAAAGACATTCGTAGGAAGGACGTTTCTCTCTTTTCCAGAAGAGATAGTCCTGGACAGCGTTATACCGTTGGGGCTGATTGAGAATCTCGTGTTTTCTGTGATGAAAGATTTAGCAGAGAAGGTGAGGTTCTTAGGTTCAGAGGAGGTGAGTTGGTAGGCCAACATCTCCGTTTTGGTGAAGTCCTTGTTCCATGCAATCTCAGGTATGTCGTCTTCAGGCTCCAAGAGGGTTGTGAAGGCACGTTCGATCAGCGATTCGGACAACTCTAAAGTCTTCTTGGAGTTTCCGAGAGCGTCTTTGCCACGGATGAAAGCCAAATAGTGGAAGAGCATCGCCTTGTAGAGTTGGCAGTCGTCATCATACTCATTTTTTTCAGAAAGAAGAATGAAGTAGGAGATAGAGCGAATCATCTTGTTGAGCAACTGCACACTCTGGTCGTTCTCGACGGCAGCCAAACGGTTGGTCTTGCTTCGGTTTCTGTTGATGTAGACCTCGAGCATGCTTCGAAAAATCTGGTTGATGTAGCTATCCCGTTTCGTTCTATCTTGTTTTTCGATAATGTTCAGAATATCATCGATTTTATCGTCTAAGATTTGAGGATCCATCATCAGGATGGTGAGGAGAATCCAAATCTTCTCTTTGAAATTGTAGAGGTGGCCAGACGTTTGCACCTTTTTGAAAATAAGATCAATTTCCTCCTTATGCTTGTTCTCTAAAATCAATTCGATGCACTTCGAACTTATCTCTGCCATCCAAATTTTATCCTCGATACTGTTTTGGTAAACTCTTTTCTTCTGACCAAATTGAATGAGGTAGTCAGAGTCTTCGATTATGTAAAGGCAGATGCTTTTGTAGACCTCCAAAATAGATGGGATATCAGACTTTTCGATATTCGTCCAGCTTTCGGCATCAGGAACGGAAAGAAGAGCTTTGACCACCCATTCTGGCTTCCCTTGTTCCAAGCATTTGCGAGCCTCGTCAAAATTCTGAAAAACGTAGAATGTCAGGGCTATGAAATGAGCGAAATCCTCATCTATATTGCAGTTAGTAAGAAGTTCATGAAGAGACATGCAACTGTGGAAGGCAATAGAGACATTATTTTTCTGAGGTTCGAGAATAATTTTATTTCGTGTTGGTCTTGATATTTTACATTCAATCGGTTGATGAATTTTCAGTTTTTCCTTGCATTGAATTCGGAAAGGAACACCGTTGTCTTGATCCCATACCTCATAATATAGAACATTTGGAAAAGGCGATGGAGTTGATTTTGTAATATCGAAAGTAAAAATTTGGCCGTTCGGGTAGATTTCTTGAGTCATCTCGGCTATATTTTGGACAAAAACGATTTCGTCTCCATGGACATCCTTCACCATGCAGGGAAGGGAAGTTAAGGCTCTGGCTTTCTGGCTTATTCGTTGAAACTCAAACATTTTGATAGCATAATCGCGATCATTGGCATTTACTATAAAGAATGAACTTTTGCCTTCATCCTTGATACTTAGAATCGGTAGTGTATAAAACTTACCTTTCTGATATTGAACAGTTTGCATAAATTTAATGTATATGTTATTGTATGTTTTTCGTCTCAAAAAAATGTTTGCATCCCTGAATGGCATCCAAAACGTCGCTTTTCGTATCTACAAAGGTACATAAAATATATGGTTAGACTTTGACTTTATTTCAAAAAACACCCGTAGATAAGAGGAAAGAGTTAACACAACTGTAAATAATAATGTATCTTTGCTTAAATACGAAAACGTAGGTTGTCATGAAATACCCCATTGGATTACAGTCGTTTGAAAGAATTATAAAAGAGGGTTATGTCTATGTTGACAAGACGGATTTGGTTTATTCGCTTGTCAATGGTTCTCCTATCTATTTTCTGAGTCGTCCTCGACGGTTCGGAAAAAGTCTTCTTGTTTCAACATTGGAAAATTATTTCTTAGGAAATAAGGAAGTTTTCAAGGGTTTAGCAATTGAAAAGTTGGAGAAAGAGTGGAAGAAATATCCAGTTTTCCATATTGATTTCAATGGGGAAGAGTTTTTCCGTTCCAATGCTTTGGACAATAAAATTCTGGGGCAACTTAAGGCTTGGGAACAAAAATATAATGTCAAAGTGTCGCACGAGTATAGCATCAGCACACGGTTCTCCAATATCCTTGAAGCAGCACACGGGCAGACGGGTTTGGGCTGTGTAGTGTTGGTTGACGAGTATGACAAACCTATGCTGGACGTGCTGGATAGTAACTTTATGGTGGAAGTGGACGGCAACAAAATCAGTATGGAAGATAAAAACCGTGAAACGCTGAAAGCCTTCTATTCCACTTTTAAACTGGCAGACAAGCACTTGCGGTTTGTGTTCCTGACGGGTGTGACGAAATTCTCGCAGGTGAGCGTTTTCAGTGGTTTCAACCAACCCAACGACATCAGTATGGTGGAGAAATACGACACCCTCTGCGGAATCACCGATGAGGAAATCGACACTTATTTCAGCGAGTCTGTTGCAGAGTTGGCAGAGAAGAAGAAAAAGAGTGTGCCAGAGATGCGTGGTATGCTCAGGAAACGCTTTGACGGCTACCATTTCAGTACACGATTGAAGGGTGTCCACAATCCATTCAGCCTCTTGAGTACGTTTGAAAATCAAGCGATTAATGACTATTGGTTCAGAACAGGCACTCCAACCTATCTAATCCGTTTACTTAATCATTCTGATAAAAAATTGGATGAACTGACGAACAAGTATTATATGCAGAGTCAATTCATTGATTATAAAGCAGATAAAGAAGAACCACTCCCGATGATATATCAGAGCGGTTACCTCACGATAAAAGGGGTTGACGAAGATGAGGATGATCCGTTGTTCTTGCTTGATTTCCCTAATGTTGAGGTTAAGCGTGGATTTGTGACATTGGTCGGCAATAACTATCTGAAGCAGAAGGAGGACATTGAATGTACCTGTTTTCAACTGTCAAGAGCGTTGAAGACGGACGATTTGGAAAAATTCAGAGTTCAACTCACTGCCTTTCTTGCCAGCGTCCCCTACGAGATGCGTCGTAAAGAAAATGAACAAGAGCGTGAACGTTATTTTCAATATACGTTTTACCTCATCATGCGCTTAATCAGTACTTACCTTGTTTATACGGAGAAAAGACAAAGTCAAGGTCGGGTTGACTGTGTCATTGAAACGAAGTCCAACATCTACATCTTTGAATTTAAGTTGGATGGAACAGCAGACGAGGCTTTGCAACAAATCAAAGAGAAAGGCTATGCCACGGAATATCTTGCTGATGGTCGCCCAATTCGCTTGATTGGTTGCAGTTTTTCTTCGGAAACAGGAACGATCGGAGATTGGAAGGTAGAGGTGTAAATCAATAAAAACCGATTATTTTTTTATAACTTTGCGACTAATTATTTATTTTATCAATTATTGATCCTTTAATTTTTTATGAGAAAAACTCTTCTCTTCGGGTGTGTGATGGCTTTTTGCGCCTTGCCATTTTTTTGTAAGGCGCAGAGTTCTGATTCTTCTATAACCGACTCGCTTCTTACAAATGAGGGTGTGAAGACAAAGGCTTGGGATAAGGAGCATCCTTTTGAAATCAATACGAAGCCAGTGAAGATTGTGCCATACGGTTTCATTCGAAATGATTTTTATTATGATTCTCGTGAGAATTTTGAGACGGCGTCTGGTTTGTTTTATGTCATTCCGAAAGATAAAGATTTGAATGAGCTGGGTGAGGATTTGAACGATGTTTCCTCATCTCGCTTTTTGAGTATTGCCACACGAGTGGGTGTGAAGGTTTTTGCCAACAAACCCATTTTGAAGTCGAATTTGATGGCTCAGGTGGAGACTGACTTCGCAGGTTATTCTGGAAGTACGACGATGCTTCGTATTCGTCAGGCTTTCGTTAAGATGGATTGGGAGAAGTGGTCGTTACTGGCAGGACAGACGTGGCATCCGATGTTTGGTTCGGTTGTGCCTGAGGTGCAAAGTTTGGCTACAGGTTGTCCGTTTCAGCCCTTCAACCGTAGTCCGCAGGTTCGCATTGATGCAAAAACAGTGGGCAAGCGAGGAACTGAATTTAGAGCCTTTGCTTCAGCGATTTATCAATTCCAGTATGCTTCTGTCGGACCAGAGGGTAGTACCTCGAAATATCAGTTGAATGCGAAGGTGCCAGAAGCCTATTTAGGATTTGAACTGAAGAAGGGCGGATTTTTGTTTGGAGTCGGTGCTGAGTTGACAACCATCAAGCCACGCAATTATGCTACAAAGCAGGTAACCCCAGATAGCACTTACACCCATTGCTCAGATGAATTGGTTATATCGATGGCGTGGAATGCATACCTTCAATATATCACTCCGAATGGAAAGTTCAGAGTGAGAGCGAAGTCCATTTACGGAGGAAATATGTCGCATTTGCTTTTGCTGAGCGGATATGCCGTTGGAAATGTTGAAGATGATGGAGAATACACCTATTGGGATGTCAAAACGTGGACTTCATGGTTGAATGTGGTTTACGGAACGAAATGGCAAGTGGGCGTTTTCGGAGGATACATGACGAATCTCGGAATTGATTCTCATATAACATCACCAGAACAGGTGTATATGTTTGGATACAACAATGTGGCAGGAACCTATCGGATTGCTCCGATGTTGTGTTATAACCTCAAGCATTTCTCTTTTGGTGTGGAATATGAGTTGACGGCGACTTCGTATGGAACTTGGGAAAATGACAAAGACCTTTCATACGCATCTTTGGAGAATACCCATTGGGTGAAGAACAATCGCGTTGTCGCTGTGATGATGTTGCATTTCTAAGATATGTTTGATTATAAAAGAAAATATCAATATGGAAACTCATCTGTTGAGTATTTCGTAACGGATAGATTTGGTGGCGTGAGTGAAGGTCACTTTGGCACACTGAATTTGGGACGATATGCAGGAGATGACGAAGATAATGTAAAGGAGAATAGACGGCGGGTTTGTGCCGAGTTGGGTGTTTCCCCGTCTCGTTTTGTTGTGCCGAAAGAAGTTCACGGAGGTCAGTCCGTTTGGGTAAATAGTGAAAAACTATCGAAACTCGTTGAAAATGAAGATTTTGAATGCGATGCGTTGATTACAACAGAACCAGATTTGGTTGTAGGAGTAACCACTGCCGATTGTGTGCCAATTTTGGTGTATAGTGCTGATTGTAAGGTGGTTGCGGCTGTTCATGCAGGTTGGAAAGGTGTCATTCGTGCGATTCTTCCGAAGACAATTGTCGAGGTGACGGAGAAAATGCACGTTGAGGCTAAAGATTTGCATGTCGTGGTCAATCCCTGTATTTCCCTTGCCTCGTTTGAAGTAGGCGAGGAGGTGGCTCAACAGTTTGAAGAGACCTTTGGAAAAGGCGCTTGCGTTGTCGACAGAACACAATTTAACAAACCGCACGTTGATTTGCCCAAGGCAGTTGTTATGCAGATACGGAAATGTGGTGTACCTTTGGAGAATGTTGAAATGCACACCGATTGCACTATGCTGTCGGAGCGGTTTTATTCTGCACGACGAGAAGGATTTCACTCGGGTAGGATGGTGTCTGGCATTTTTATAACAAGAATTTAAAATAGTTTGGTATGAAACTAAATAAATATATTTTGTTTTTGTTGACCGTTTTGAGTTTCGTCTCCTGCGGTGGAAATACAGAAAAAAAAAGTGAAGAGTATAAAATTTTTCAAGGGGAAATATTTGGCACCTATTATCATATAAGCTATTCAGAAGGAAAAACAGCCAATGTAACACAGACAGGATTAGATTCCGTTTTTGCAGCGATCAACAATTCATTGTCAGTCTATGTGCCAACTTCTACCATATCGAAGATTAATCAAAATGTGGATTCGGTAAGGTTGGATTCCCTTTTCATAAAAGTCTATCAGACAGCGCAATACGTTTCGACTGAAACAGGTGGGGCGTTTGATATGACTGTTGCTCCGTTGGTCAATTTGTGGGGATTTGGTTTTGAACACAGCGATTCCATTACGAAGGAGATGATAGATTCCATCATGCCGACGATTGGTTTTCATAAACTACATTTAGTAGATGGAAAGATTGTAAAAGAGAATCCAAAGACGATGTTGGATGCTTCGGCAATAGCGAAAGGTTTTTCGTCGGATTGTGTGGCTGATTATTTGAGAGCGTGTGGTTCGGAGAATTTCATGGTAGAGATAGGCGGTGAGATTGTGGTGCAGGGAACAAATCCGAAAGGTGAAAAATGGTCGATTGGAGTTACAAAACCGTATGAAGGCAATTCTGTGGATCAGCCTGATATGCAGGCAGTTATTCGTTTGACAGATTGTGGAATGGCAACTTCAGGCAACTATCGTCGTTTTTATCATGTCGATGGTATGAAGATTTCACATACGATTAATCCGGCTACGGGATATCCAGTCAACCATTCATTGCTGAGTGCGACAGTGATAATGTCCGATTGTATGACGGCAGATGCCTTTGCCACTGCCTTTATGGTGGTAGGATTGGATAGCGCTATGTCGATTGCGTCTAAACATCCTGAAATGTCGACCTATTTCATCTATGCAGACAGTGCTGATAATCAGTTACATACGATTGGAACAGGTCGTTTTAATGAGATGGTCGTAGAAGAGTGTAAGTAAAAGTAGAGTCGTATGAGAACGAGATTGTTGCAAATAAAAGCATTGTTGCTGTTTTTGTGCTTGCAGATTTGTCTTGCAAGTGCGAATGCGCAATGGTCGACTCATACGAGTACTTATACGGTGCAAAATGGATTGGCTCAGAACTCCGTCAAGGATATGCTGAAGGATGCAGACGGTTTTCTGTGGATGGTCTCTAAAGATGGCTTGAGTCGGTTTGATGGATATGAATTTAAAAATTATAAAGCCAGTTCGAAGGAGTTGAAGCGCAGTGTGAGCAATCAATTTCTTTCTTTGAAAAAGGATGGAAGTGGTTGTCTGTGGCTTCTGAATGATATTGGTCAGGTTTTGCGTTTTGATCCGAAGACGGAGGTTTTCACGCTGTATCCGTCGGCAGAGGAGAATAAGGGTCAGAATTATTTTATGACAGTCCGTTGGCGTCAGATTTCGGAGAATGAGATTTGGCTGATGGGTGCGAATGCCGAGGGTGCTATTCGCATTCTGGTCGATTCTACCTCGACTGTGCGGTTGAAGAGATACTGTGAATCGTCGGAGCGTCAGAGTGGTTGCGATGTGCGCGATGTGGTGTGTGATGCCAGCAATCGTCTGTGGATTTTGAGTGATTATGGCGTTTGGACGATCAGTGAGGGGGATAGCACGATGGTCTATTACAAACTCTTCGGCACCCGTAATCGTTCGGTTTATGAGATGTTAGAGACGGAGAACGAATTGATTTTTGCTTGCTCAAATGGAGAAATCCACAAATATGATAAGACCCATAGAAGGGAGACGAACATTACTTTGCCGACGGAAGAGGATCTGATTTCGGTGAAGCGAGTGGATGCCACATCATACGCTGTGGAGACGGCAAAAGGACTTCGTTTTGTCTTGAATCTCTCAAACGACAAGGTGTTGGAAGAAGGGATGACTCACTCCTCTAATAAGGAGGATGATTTGATTGTGCTTCGCGATACAATGGGCGTTTTGTGGAGTACGACGCATAATGCTGGAATTGAGAAGGTGGTAACGTTCAACGAGTCGTTCCGCCAGACGTTATGTGAAAAGGAGAGCGACCAACGTAGCAGTAATGATATTTCCTCGGTGATGGAGGATAACGAGCGGAGACTTTGGGTGGCAACGAAAGATGGCCGTCTTCGTTTATACGATGAAAAAGAGAATCTTATTGGTTTTATCGATGAGGATGGAAATGTCGGTAAGAAGCCTGTGAATTTTCCCACGGTTTCGGTGATGTACCAAGATCGAGAAGGTAGGATTTGGTTGGCAACTCGTCGTTCTGTGATGCGGTTAGAATCCATTTCAGAATCGAAGTTTAAAGTAACGAACTGTACGCCTATTTCGGAGCGTTATTCTCCTTTGTCCTACCAGTTTACTGACATATTGGAGGATTCGAAAGGTCATTTGTGGTTGACGACTCTTAATGGTGGTTTGCACTATCTTCAAGAGACTCCGAATGGCTATCGTTTTATTCATAAAGAAAATGATTTCAAAGACCTCTATCCGCCGACAGTGGAGCAGTCGCACGCTCTGATGGAAGACCATTTAGGCAACTTGTGGGTGGGCTCGAGTGAAGGCTTGATGTTGCTCTCCACCGATTTTGAATCGCCCGAGCAAGTTCGTTTTTTGTTCTACAACACGGAAAACACCACGTTGACCAACAGTTGTATCTACGACATTTTTCAAGATCAGAAGAACAATATTTGGTTGGCATCGTATGGCGGTGGACTTTTCAAATTGGATGATAGTAATGGCTTCGTTTTGTTCCAGACTCCCTCGTTCCTTTCTTTCAGTCGGCAAAACTCCTCGTTCCCTTCAGATCTGTTGTTGGGCATCACAGACGACTCTCAGCACAATCTGTGGATTCTGACGGAAGAGTCGATTGTGAAGTTCGACCCAGCGCAACTCACTACCGAGTCGTTTGGCCAGTTTAGAGGATTCCGTGCTGATGTCTTCGCTGGAAGAGCGTTGATTCGTCGCTATTCGGGCGACTTAGTGGCAACCACTAATAGAGGCTTCTATTCCTTTTCACCAACCGATATCGTAACCGATGATTACAGTCCGAATATCGTTTTTACTCGTTTCCTCTTGTTTAATAAAGAACATCAAAAGGAAAATACAAAGAGATATGAAAATATCAATTATTTAAAAGAAATAACGTTAAAACCGAATCAATCAGTTTTCTCTATTGAGTATGCTGCGTTGGATTATCGCTTCCCCGACAATATCCGCTATGCCTATAAGTTAGAGCCTTTTGAAAAGGAATGGAACTACGTCGGTTCGCAGCGAATTGCTTCCTACACGAATTTGCCGAAGGGTGAGTATCGTTTTGTGGTGAAGTCGACTAACAGCGAAGGTATTTGGTATGAGAATGAACGTTCGATAAAAATCATTGTAGAGCCAACATTCTGGCAGACGGGCTGGGCGTATCTGTTGTATGCCTTGGTTTTGTGTTTGATTGTGGGTGTGTTGGTTTACCTTTATAATATGAGGGTGAAAATACGCACGGACAAAGAGGTTTCCGATTCGAAGCTGCAGTTCTTTACGGACATTTCGCATGAACTTCGTACACCGCTCACGTTGATCAGTGCGCCGTTGGAGAATGTGTTGGAGCATGGCAATATCGGTGAGGAAGACCGCCAACAGTTGGAGGTGGTGCGCACCAATGCCGAGCGTATGTTGCGAATGATGAATCAGATTCTGGATTTCCGCAAAATTCAGAGTAACAAGATGCGATTGAAGGTGCAGAAGACCAATTTGGGAGCGTTCGTCTCATCTTGCAGTTCCAATTTCTTGCGAGTGGCAGAGAATCGTCATATTTTCTTCTCCATAGAAGATCACACCAACGGAGCGATGTTTTGGATTGACCGAGATAAGATTGACATGGTGATGTTCAATCTGTTATCCAATGCCTTCAAATTCACGACGGAAGGAAAGCGTGTTTCGGTTGACATTTCTGTGCAGAATGATTATGGTGTGATTACCGTGTCGGATGAGGGGTGTGGAATGGCGAAGGAAAAACTGCCGATTATTTTTGAACGATATACAACGCTTCAGGATTATTCTCTCACCAAGCAGAGTGGTACGGGTATCGGTTTGTCGTTGGTCAAAGAGATTGTCGATATGCACAAGGCGACCATTGAGGTGGAGAGTGAGGTTGGCAAAGGTTCAAAGTTCATCGTAACGCTTCGTCCAGGCAAAGAACATTTCGGTGAGAAAGTCGAAATGGTTGATGCTGATTTGGAGGAAACGACAGCGGTTGAGGCAGAGCCTGTAGAGGTCGGTGAGAAGAAAGAAGAACTCTCAATATTGATTGTAGAAGATAATGATCAAATGAGGGAGTTCTTGAGGAATGTTTTGCGCAAGCAGTTTAAAGTGATCGAGGCGGAGAATGGAAAAGTGGGATTGGAGACTGCCATTCGAGAGTTGCCAAATTTCATTTTGACGGATGTGATGATGCCAGAGATGGATGGAATTGAGATGACGAGAAAGTTGCGTTTGGAGGAAAGTACGTCGCATATTCCGATCATTCTTTTGACGGCAAAGACTGATTTGCAGAGCAAGATAGAGTGCATGAAAATTGGTGCGAACGACTATATCACCAAGCCGTTCAGCATGGATTATTTGGAGGTGCGCATTAAGAATATTTTGGATGAGCGTCGTAAGTGGCAGGAGAAATATCGTAGTGAATTGCTTCGGATGATGGAGGCGGAAGAAGGCAAACTTGCTGTCTCTCAGCCAAGTGAACCGCAACCGTCAGAGGACAAAGAAGAAACCTCAGATTCAGTTGCAACTCCAGTTTTGGAGCAGGCAGACGACAAACTGATGCGCCGATTTATAGACGTGATTGAAGCCAATATGGGCAATGTCGATTTCTCGGCAGAGGATGTGGAGGCGATGCTCAAAATCAGTCATTGGCATTTATTGTCGAAGGTGAAGGCTCTTGTTGGTATGACGCCGACGGAGTTTATTCGAGAGACTCGCTTGGCGCATGCCGCAAAACTGATAGATGAAGGAAAACTCTCGATGACGCAAATTACATATGTCATTGGAATGTCGGATTCGCGCTATTTCAGTCGCTGTTTCAAACAAAAATATGGAGTTACCCCAACGGAATATAAGAACAGAAAAAAATTATAGTACGTTAGTCGTTTAAATATCCCCCTCTTTCGTGGAATTAGTATTTCCCTTAACATTTGGATTTTATCTTTGTTAAGGGATTTGTTTTTCTAAGAACAGGGAAGTTATGAGATTAGCAAAAAGTGGTGTTGTCAGCGATGAAGGATATGTCTTCAATCGGAAAACGGGGGAGAGTTTCACGGTGAATCCTCTCGCGGTCGATTTGTTGAGGCTACTCGAGAAAGAGGAGTGTGGTGTGGATCGTTTGGCAGACTATATCATGGAAAATTATCAGATTGATGATCGTTCAATTGTATATTCCGACTTGTCCGATTTCCTTTTTTATCTCAAACAAAAAGAGATAATAGAAAAATAAGAATAGGTAGAAAACTGTTGAAAATCAGTAAGTTGATAGAAAAGAGGCGTTGGATATGAAAGAGATGGAAAAACTGACGATAGCGGTAACTGGCATGAACGCAGTGGACAATCCTGGTCCGGGCGTTCCTGTGGTGCGTAGTTTGCGAGAGGCTTACTCTTCAAACATTCGCATTGTGGGCTTGTGCTATGGTTCGTTGGAGCCAGGTGCTTACATGAACGATATCGTCGACGCTTCCTATTTGTTGCCCTATCCCCATGAGGGTGAAGAGACGATGTTCAACCGTCTTTCGTATATTCTGCAGTTGGAGCATATTGATGTCTTGATTCCCAATTTGGATGCGGAATTGTTCCCGTTCATTCAACTCTCTGACCGACTTCGATCCATCGGCATTCGTATGGTTTTGCCTACCAATGAGCAGTTTGAGTTGCGCCAGAAAGACAAGTTGAGTTTGATGGCTGAGAGTATGAAAATCAATGTTCCTCGCTATCTGGCTTGTCATTCTTTTCAAGAATATCAGAATCACATATCGAAGTTCCCTTCAGATTTTCAATATCCTGTTGTGGTGAAAGGTCGCTATTACGAGGCGTATGTGGCACAAAATTATGCGCAGGTGGAGTCTTACTTTAATCACTTGGCGATGAAATGGGGTTACCCTGTGATTGTGCAACAGTTTGTCGCAGGCACTGAGTTCAATGTGGTGGGCAATGGCGATGGACGAGGAAATCTGATTTCAATGGTGGCGATGCGCAAGATGTTCGTTACGGAGAAAGGCAAGGCCTGGTCGGGTATCACTGTCGAGGATGAGGCTCTGCAACGGTTTGCTGCTGATTTCGTGAAGGCAACGTTGTGGCATGGTCCGTTTGAGTTGGAGTTGATGAAAGGGGAGGATGGCGCATTTTACTTGATCGAAGTAAATCCACGATTCCCTGCTTGGGTTTATTTGGCGACGGCAGTTGGTCAGAATATTCCAAAACAAGTTGTCAAAATGGCTATGAATGAGCAGGTTGAGTCGTATAATGCTTACGAAGTCGGCAAGATGTTTGTTCGCTATTCGTGGGATATGATTGTCGACCATGATGAATATGGATCTTTCTCTGTAAAAGGAGAAAAGAAGGCAGAAAGGAGTGATGCAGATGATTCAAACAGAAAATAATATAGAAAAAAATACTGATAATCAAGCAGATAGACGGAAACGGTATGAGCGACCATTGGCTTCTCCCATCATTCCGACGATGCCGGGAAAGTCGGGTAACGCCTCCGCTGTGTCTGTGAAGACGGATATCGACGGAGTTGCTATCGAGAGTTTGGTGACACAGTATGGCTCGCCGTTGTTCATCTTTTCAGAAGAGCAGGTGCGAAACAACATTCGAAATGCGCAACGTGCCTTTAAGACTCGTTATCCGTCGGTAACCTTTGCTTGGTCGTATAAGACGAACTACTTGACGAAGATTTGCAAAATCTTTCATGAAGAGGGTAGTTGGGCAGAGGTCGTTTCAGGTTTTGAATATCAGAAAGCCTTGCGAAATGGATGTGATCCAGCGCATATCATCTTCAATGGTCCGTCGAAAAGTGATGATGATTTGAAGTTGGCTATCAGTCGTAACTCATTGATACACATTGATAATCTGCAAGAGTTTTATCGTTTGGCAGAGATTGCCGAAACAGAAAAGAAGGTGGCTCGAGTGGGTGTCCGTATTAATTTGGATGCTGGCGTTTACCCTCATTGGAATCGTTTCGGTTTCAACTATGAAAATGGTGAGGCTTGGAATGCCATCCTTCAGGTTTTGGCAAATAAGCATGTCTCTGTAGAGGGTATTCACTGCCATATTGGTACGTTTGTTCTCTCCACGGAAGCCTACGCAAAGGCGGCAGAGAAGATGACTACTTTGGCAGTCAGATTAGAAAAAGAACATAATAATCCGCTGAAATACATTGACTTAGGAGGAGGATTTGCTTCGCGAAATTCTTTGAAAGGTTCGTATGTGAATGGCGAAGATTTAGCCCCTTCGTTTGACGATTATGCGGAGGCAATCACAGCAGTTTTGCTGAAAGGCGAGTTTGCCCACCGTCCGATGTTGGTGTTGGAGACGGGTCGCGCGCTCATCGACGATGCCGGCTATTTGGCTACTACTGTGCTGACTTCCAAGCGTTTACCCGATGGAATGACCAATGTGGTGATTGATGCAGGTGTCAATCTTCTTTTCACCTCCTATTGGTATAATCATAAGGTTTCTGTCGTCGGTGAGAGTTCTCACTATGTCGAGGAGGCATATCTCACAGGACCGTTGTGTATGAATATCGATGTGATTCGAGAGCGAGTAGCCTTGCCTCCGCTCAGTCGAGGTCGGTTGTTGTTGATTCATTACGTCGGGGCGTATAATGTAACGCAGTGGATGCAGTTCATTGCCTATCGTCCGGCAGTGGTGATGGTGAATTGCGATAAGCATGTCTCGGTTCTGCGCAAGTCTGAGACTTTTGACGATGTTGTACGGTTAGAAGAGGAGTAGAAACGGATGGTGGTTGATACGAAGATAGAAAAAGAGGGACTGGCGGAGGAGATTGTTTTTTTCCTTCGAAGCATTGCCAATAGTTATGCGGCGATTTTCTTCTCGCGTAGCAGTTGGTTGGGTGTGTTTTTGTTGTGCCTGACGATGCTTTACCCCTCGCAAGGACTATGCGGTTTGTTCTGCTGTATGCTGGTCAACGCTTTTGCTATCTCGTTGGAACTCAATCGGTATAAGACGGAAATCGGACTCTACGGATTTAATGCCGTCTTGGTGGGCAATGCTTTAGGAGCGTTGTTTCCTTACAATGCGACGTTGATTTCATTGGTTTTCGCCGTTTCTGTGGTCGTCTTGTTGCTGACCGTTTCGTTGGAGACAATCTTTCAAAAATATGGACTGCCATCTCTCTGCACGCCATTCTTGCTGTGTCTGTGGCTTGTTTTGTTGGTTTTCCAACAGTTCGAGGCTTGTGAGGCAGGATTCGATTTCTTGCAGATGCAGAATAGTCCGCTACCCTGGGTGGAACAAATTTCCAACCTCTCGTTTTGGCAGAATGTGCCACGACCGCTGCTTCTCTTTTTTACCAGTTTAGGATATATTTTCTTCCAAGCAAACTACTTAACTGGCTTATTATTAGCCATTTCACTGCTTTTTTTCTCTCGTATCTCTGCCACAATATCGCTAATCGGCTTTTTGTTTGCCTATTTCGTGTATGAGGCGTTTGATTTCGAGATTTTCCACGTTCCATTTGTTTATTTTGGATTCAATTTCATCTTCACGGCAATGGCTGTGGGCGGTTGCTATCTCGTATCTTCGAAGGCAACCCTTTTGTGGATTCTACTTTTAGTTCCCCCTCAGTTTTTGGTGGTCTATTCTTCCCATCGACTACTATCTTACTTTATGTTGCCGACCTATTCGTTGGCGTTCTGTGTGGTTTGTCTGCTCTTCCTTTTTATGTTGAAGAACAGAACTTCTTCTAAAAATCCACCTTATTTCTCTTTCTTTGTTGAGGCTACACCTGAAGAGAATGTCTATTATAACTTGGTGAATGTCAAGCGTTTCGACTATCTCAATTATCTTCCATTTAGTCTTCCTTTCATGGGAGAGTGGAAAGTGTCGCAAGGCTATGAAGGAGCGTACACCCACAAAGGACTTTGGCAACATGCTTTGGATTTCAATATCGAGTATGATGGCAAGCAATACAAAGGCGATGGCTTGAGTGTCAAGGATTATTATTGCTTTGGAAAGCCAGTCGTTGCAGTGGGTAATGGTGAGGTGGTCGCTGTTTGTAATGATGTGGAAGACAATGAGATAGGCTCTGAAAATCGGATTCATAATTGGGGAAATTATGTGGTCTTGAAGCATACCGATGATTTGTTTTCTATCGTTGCCCATTTGCAGAAAGATTCTGTTCGTTGTAAGGTGGGCGATACGGTTCGTATGGGCGATATGTTGGGTTTGTGTGGCAATTCAGGATTGTCGCCTTATCCGCATCTTCATTTTCAATTTCAGACGGAGGCATATATTGGTGCGCCAACGTTCTCTTATCCTTTGTCGAATTACTTGCGACAGGGTGAAATTTCTAATTATCCATATTTAGTGGGAATACCTGCCGAAAATGAGGTGGTGAAGAACTTTGTGCGCTCGGATCAGGTGGCGCAGAACTATAATTTCCGTGTCGGAATGTGTATGTCGGCTACATCGGATATTTACGGTACGGAGACGTGGCAGGTATGCACGGAGTATGGTTACACACTGCTTTATTGCTGGGAGACGAAGGCCAAGGCTTGGTTCTCGCTTCGAGAAGGCGATTTCTGTTTTCAACGCTACGTCGGCACGCAAAAGTCGAACTTGTTCTATTTCTTCCTCTCTAACTATCGTGTTCTTTTCTTGTCTGAAAGATATGAAGTTGAAGAGGCATTGCCACTCACACTGAAACCGTTCGGATTGGTGGGCTTGCTACAAGATTTCCTTGCTCCTTATTTCACTTTTATGGATTATAAATTCACGGCAACGGGAGACGAAAATAGTCTCAGGTCACATTGCCGAAAACTGACTTTCAAATACGTCACGCAATCTGCTGATTTTAAGACTATTAGCGAGAATGGCTCAATTCAAGAAATTGAGGTTTCTGAGAAGAAGAAAAATGAAAGTCGGAAATGGAGTATTCATCTGAATGTCAAGTAGATATGAGGTCGGTCGGTTTCCATATAGCAAAAAATATATTGGCAAAAAAACTGCTGAGGCTGCTCCTTTTGTCTGCATTCATATTGGTCAGTTTCTTCGGTTATTCTCAAACGGAAGAGCCAGATTCTTCTGATTTTGTGATAGATGACACTACTGAATTTCTGTTAGATGATGTTACACTGATGGATTCTGCTGAGAATGCCATGCAACAGGAATTTTGGATAGCGCAGTCGTGGGTTGAAATGCGAAATTATGCCAAGGCGTACGAGTCGCTTTCAAAAATCTACGCTGAGAATCCTTATGATGCGCAAAGCACGAAACTCTTTTACGATGTTTCTCAATGGCTCAACCGTAAAAGTCCTGTGAGACAGTATCACACACCGAAGACTTTGCTGGTGGAAGGTGCATGGTCGCACGAGGCAAACAAAACACACAAGGAGGAGCAATGTTCCTCTTCTAATTACTACGATGCAGGCGAATATTGGGAGGCGAGAGGAGCGTTCTCGCACGATGTTGGTTCAATTTGCCGTTTCAAGCATACGGTAGAGTTTCAAAACTCGCCATACACTTCCTATTTCGATGTTTTGTCTGTTGACGAGTCTGCGGAAGTGGATGAGTGGATGTACGATGAAAGGGTAGAGACCATGCAACGACAGTTCGCTGTCAACGTGAAGAATCGTCGCTGGGAATATGGTTTGGAATCTTCTTTCTCTCTGCCTAAAAACTTCACGATTTCAGCCTTCGGACGATTTATTATGATGAACAGAACCTTGCCGCACTACGTCCTCGATACGACCGCCGTAGATATAGACGTTTCGGAAGAAGTGGAGGATTGGTTTCTGAAAAAAGAGTCTTCTGAATACCGAAACGAAGATTGGAGCGATTTCGATTCGGATGGAAGCAATGAGGTAAATCCACAATCGAAATACACCGCTGAGGTGGAGGAGATTACGAAGTCCTACTATTTAGTTGGATTGTCTCTTCGGAAGACTTACAAGCAGTTTGACTTCTCCTTCCGAACCTCCTATCTGCATTATTGGAATTACAACATTGCGCAGTTCGGATTGTCATTTCTGTGGATGCCAATGGGCAATTTAGATTTTTATTTGAAAACGAAGGTGGCGGCTTTGTTGAGGCAGGACAATTCTACTTCGTCTAATGCCTTTATTCGTACAAATTCAAACAAATTAGAGAATTTTCCAGTCATAGAAGAGATTATCGGAGTGAAAACCGCACGATTTTTATGGTTGGAAGCATCTTTTTTGATAGGTAATCAGAAAGGATATGAGGATTTTGATGCAAATTTTATATCTTTGTCCCCCGAAAACACAAAGTATAGAGCGTCGTTATCTGCTTATTTTGTGGTTTCCGAAAAGTTGAGGTTTAATTTAACTTACAGGATGACACGGCGAGTTAGCACGACAGTCAATGTGAGTGACAATGATTTTTATGAAGTTCAAGATGATGTCTCGGATCATCTTTTATCAATGGGCATAAAATGGAATTTTTAAACGGTAGTAAATATTTAAAGGGTAATAGAAAAGGAAAGGAACGGAATCTTTTGCGGATTTTGGTCGTTTCTCTTCTGGTGTTGCAGTCTCTTGCCACGTTCTCGCAAGGGATGATTCCTGCGCAGAAAAGAGCGGAGGCTTTCCGAAAAAGTTATGAGTATGAGTCGTCGAAAGACTACTCGCATGGAGTGGACGCTTTGTTGGCACTCAAAGAGGATTCCTACGCTGTCAATCTTCGTTTAGGTTGGCTCTACTATAATATGGGCGAATATAAAACGTCGATGTTGCGAT
Organism: Flexilinea sp.; assembly: GCA_963648205.1. Classification (GTDB taxonomy): domain Bacteria; phylum Bacteroidota; class Bacteroidia; order Bacteroidales; family Paludibacteraceae; genus UBA1181. The sequence continues at coordinate 27,076 of CAVJCT010000051.1, read as the reverse complement.
ATGCCAAGAGTATTCAGTTGCGCCCCAATTCGATTGAGGCTCGTTTTGGCTATGTTTTACCTGCTGCCAAACTGAAAGAGTGGAAACGTGTTGCCTCTCAGTATGATGCGATTTTGAAGTTGGATCCCAATAACAGTAAAGCCAACTACTACCGTGGTTTGATGTTCTATAACGTGGGCGAGTACGAAAAAGCCGCACCTTATTTCGATAAGATAGAAGCCAATTATCCGTTCGACTACGATATTGTGATCCTTTCGGCGTGGAATAACTATTACCTCAAAAATATTGAAAAAGCACGCCAGTTGTTCCGTCAAGCCTTGTTGATTCAGCCGAGCAGTGCCTCTGCTTTGCAAGGTCTGAAAGTCTGCAAATAGTGTCTCTGCACGATGCCTAACAACAAAAACGCCTTCACTCGTTACCGCATATTGGATGAACTGTTGAGCGACAGACATCACCAATATTCGCTCAACGACCTTACGGTGGAGATGAACAGGCGACTTGCAGAAATGGAAATTCCTTCCGTTACACGTCGTTGTGTGGAGAAGGACATTGCCTATCTTGAGGAGACGATTGCGCCGATAGAACGAATCTCTGTCAGTGCCAGAAATATTGCAGGAAAGTTTTTCAAAAAACGTTGTTTGCGTTATCCCAATCCATCATTTTCCATTTTCAAGAAGGAACTGACCGACGATGAAAAATATCTCATGTCGCAGTTGCTCACGATGATTGGACAGTTTGACGGACTACCAGAATTTGAGGCACTGGAGGATATGCGGAAAGATTTAGGCGAATCATATCCTGAGAAAATCGTCCTGATTGATAAGAACCCCCTAATGAATACTAATCGCATTGGAGAGGTGTTCACTGCCATTTCGCACAAGGTGGTCGTCGAGATGAAATATGAGAAATTCGTTGATATAGGTAATATCAGAACTTATCAAATTTCGCCGATTTTCTTGAAAGAACACAATCGAAGGTGGTTCGTTTTTGGCGTTCCATACGGAAAGACAGGACTTGTCTGTTTCGCCTTGGATCGAATCAAAGAGTTGACTCTTTTGCCTTCCTACGAGTATGCAGAATATACAGGCGACAAGGAAGCCTATTTTGAAGATATTGTTGGTGTGACTAATTTTGGTGATGACAAGCCTGTTGAACATATTGTGTTCTGGGCGGACACGTTGCAGTCGTGCTATGTGCGAACGAAACCTTTGCACGAATCGCAACGACAACTCAAACAGGAAGATGCAACACTTCGAGAGCAGTATCCTTCCTTGAAAGATGCCCAAGGTTCTTTCTTCTCAATCGATTGCAAATACAACTATGAATTAATCCGCGAACTCTCTTCTTGTGGTGAGAGTCTAATTGTTTTGTCTCCGCAGTCCATTCAGGATGAGATTGAGCGTCATGCTCGAGAGATGGCGAAAACGTATGCCGCCCTTCGTCAACCTCAAAAATAACCCATTGAAACTTTTGTGAAATTTTACGAACATAGAGTTCGCAGTGTGAGCCTATCTTTGTACTTGTAAACAAACAGGAAAAGTAAAACAGAGGTTTTACATTATGAAAAGAAAGCAATTTTGTTAGACGTTTACACAGGCATAAAATAATAAACCAACAGACCCATATTTTGAAAAACAGGGAAACAAACAGTCAGTTAGAGCATAAACATTGAAAACAGACAGTGCAGAACATAAATAGGAAAACAAACAGTGCAGAACATAACAGAATAATAGAATTTAAAAAAAAAGAGATTTTTGAAAACAGCATCCTATTATGAAGAAGTTTAAACGATTATGGAAAACAAACAGCGAAAAAAAACATCTTCACAAGATGGACAAACACTATGCTTTTTATTTTGGTTAGTTCGACTTTTGTTTTTACTCACAAATGAAAACAAACACTATTATGAAATTTTTATAAATGACAAATGGTTGTGGAATAGAAGAAACTCACTTAGAGAAACGAAGCATATCCTAATTCACGCTTGTACAACAATAATTATCGTAACAATAATAACGTGTTAACGAAATGCCACTTTCGTTAACATGAGAGAGAGAACGTGTTAACGAAAAGGGGAATTCGTTAACATGAGAAGGATAGGGAACTGCTCCAAACTCGTCAGTCGTAACTGACGAGTTTGATTCTACCCTTTGACTACTCAAAAATAAAAACGGCTGATAATCAATGAATTATCAGCCGTTTCTTGTACCCAGACCCGGGGTCGAACCGGGATGGAAGTGAATCCACTGGTGTTTGAGACCAGCGCGTCTACCGATTCCGCCATCTGGGCAAATCCTTGTTTTCGTTTGCGAGTGCAAAGGTAACACAAGTTTCTCTCATCTGCAAATTTTCGGGACGAAAAATAAACTATTTTTTGCTGGAAGACAGTTTTGCTTGTAACTTGTTGTTTATCAAACACTTTGCTTTTTTTCTAAAAAATTATTGTGTAATTAAGGCACCTATAAAACACAAACTCCTATATAAAACAAAAGCATTCGACTACGAACATCGAATGCGAAATGGGATCTCAAAAAATACTTTTTACATCAGAAAATAAACGTCCTTTTAATTAGAACTTAGGAGCATACTTCTTGAGGATTGCCATGATGAGCATGTTTAAACAAACCATCGTTATTAGTTTTTAGTTGTTAGACTTCTGTTCTTTAATTGTGTTGCAAAGATATGTTGAAAAACATAGTTGTGCAAGTGTTTTTCAAGAAAAATTCTCAGAAATGGTGAAATTTTCTGCCGTAAAACATATCTGCTAAGCAGATTTAGAACGCATTGAAGCAAAAAGTAAGTCTCAAAGTCTTCTGTTTCAGCATCTTAGAAGACTTTGAGACTTTAAAATGTATCTATACCTTATATCTTATATGATAAGGTCAACTGCAATATTTATTTGGCAATAGCGTATTGACGAGAAGCATAGCGATGTGAACCATCGGCAGAAACCATTATGAAACTAATGGACGATTGGTCTTTGATAGCGTCGGCTGGCAGATTGATAGTGAATGCCAAATCTGCAACTTTAGTCATACCAAACACAGCACGAACATCCGCACGATCACCAAATGGAAGGAATGGATAAACCTTATCTCCTACAACCGCGTAAATCATAGAAATAGGTTCAAGATCGTCTATGTCAAATGCACATCCTGAAACCATAATGCCCCCATCTGCGTTCAGTTTGATTGGCTGACCAAACACATACTCTGCACCATTATTAGCATCAATTATAAAACCTCCGAACCAGTCTGTACGAACGGTTTTCTTCATTGGCAAACTAAATAACTTTTGGGCACTCTTCTGTGAAAGACCATTCTTCGAAGAAATCGTGAATGTCAAAGGTACACTACTGTAAGAAAAATCTGCTCCCACAAAAACCAATTCAAAAGTAGAAATGTCATTAAGTGCAGCCGCAGGAATAGTGATTGAGAAACCAACTAACGCATTGGGTGTACCATAAAGTGCTTGAACATCAGGACGCTCTGCATTAATATTCCCCTTGAAAACATTTTCACCAACAATAGCATAAACAGCTGAATAAGAATCCCTCTTCACAGCATCCAAAGCCCATCCGCTCAAATCCACATCACTACCTTCATCCGCATAAATAGAATGACATATATTGCTGTCAAAAGAATTTCCATTTACCTTATCTATACAAAAGATAGACTCTGTACCCGAAGGTAATCTAAACAAACTACAAACATCAGCGTATGGAACGCTCGACTCGATAGCATTTGAACTATCACCACCATTTGAGCATGACGCGGCCGACAAACAGAGCGCAAGCCCACTAATAAATAATTTTCTGTTTTTCATTATTCTAATATTTTCTTTTTCGCAAAGTTAACACTCTCTTGTTTTTCTGATAACTTTTTCAGAAATTTGTGAAACATTTTTTGAAGAGTTCGATTCGGAATTTTATTCTTATAACTATAAATTAATAAGACAATGGCAAAAAGTGCATTGCAAATTGAAAGAGCAAAATACCAACCAAAATTGCCTAAGGCATTCAAGGGTGGTGTTGAGCTCAAAGAAGGTAAAGCAACCGTGTCTGTTGCAAACCAGGATGAAATCAAGAAGTTGTTCCCTAACACTTACGGTCTTCCAATCGTAACTTTCGAGGCTTCTGACAAGAAATTGGCTGCACCTTCATTCAACGTTGGTGTTATCCTTTCAGGTGGTCAAGCTCCTGGTGGTCACAATGTTATCTCTGGTCTTTTCGACGGTTTGAAAGCCCTCAACAAAGACGCTAAATTGTACGGTTTCTTAGGTGGTCCTAGCGGATTGATCGATCACAAATACATCGAATTGACTGCTGACATCATCGACGACTATCGTAATACAGGTGGTTTCGACATCATCGGTTCTGGTCGTACTAAACTTGAGGAAGAGTCTCAGTTCGACAGCGGTATCGAAATCTGCAACAAATTGGGTATCAAGGCTCTCGTTATCATCGGTGGTGACGATTCAAACACTAACGCTTGTGTTTTGGCTGAGTACTACTTGCAGAAGAAGACTGGCATTCAAGTAATCGGTTGCCCTAAGACTATCGATGGCGACTTGAAGAACGACCAAATCGAGACTTCTTTCGGATTCGACACAGCTTGTAAGGTTTACTCTGAGGTTATCGGTAACATCATGCGTGATGCTAACTCTGCAAAGAAATACTGGCACTTCATCAAGTTGATGGGTCGTTCAGCATCTCACATCGCTTTGGAGTGTGGCTTGCAGACTCAACCAAACATCTGTATCGTATCAGAGGAGGTAGAGGCTAAGAAGATGACTTTGGCTAACATCGTCGACAACATCGCTGAGACAGTTGCCGCTCGTGCTGCTAAGGGTAACAACTTCGGTGTCGTTTTGATTCCTGAAGGATTGATCGAGTTCATCCCAGAGATGAAGGTGTTGATCAAGGAGTTGAATGACCTCTTGGCTGCTGAGTCTGACGTTAAGAAGGCAGTTGCTAAGTTGTCTGCTAACAGCAAGGCAGTTTACGAGAGCCTTCCAGAGGCAATCGCTAAGCAGTTGACTTTGGAGCGTGACCCTCACGGAAACGTACAAGTTTCTTTGATTGAGACTGAGAAGTTGCTTATCGAGATGGTACGCACTAAGTTGGCTAAGATGAAGGCAGAAGGCAAATACGTTGGTAAGTTCTCAGGACTCGGCCACTTCTTCGGATACGAAGGACGTTGTGCTGCTCCTTCAAACTTCGACGCAGACTATTGCTACTCATTGGGTTACAACGCTGCTAACTTGATCGCATCAGGCAAGACAGGTTACATGTCATTGATCAAGAACACAACTAAGCCATCAGATCAATGGATCGCAGCTGGTGTTCCTATCACAATGATGATGAACATGGAGCAACGTAACGGAAAGCAGAAACCAGTTATCCGCAAGGCATTGGTTGAGTTGGACGGTGCGCCATTCAAGAAATTGGCTGACAACCGTGCTACTTGGGCTATCGAGACTTCATACGTTTACCCAGGTCCAATCCAATACTGGGGACCATCAGACGTATGCGACCAGCCAACCAAGACTTTGGCATTGGAGCAAGGTGCAAAGTAATTAACGAGTAATCGTGAAGATAGGGCGGCTCTCTGAGAGGGTCGCCTTTTTTTGTGAATATTAGGTGTGCAAATTATTAAAATTTAACTATATTTGCACACCTAATAATTTTGAATATGAATGCTACTTTCGCACAAAGATTGGTGAATGCCAGAAAGATACGTTGTATTTCGCAAAGGGAGTTGTGTAAGTTGGTGGATGGAAAAGTATCACCAACTGCAATTGCTAAATATGAAAAAGGGTTGATGTTGCCGTCGAGTGATGTATTAATTGTGCTATCGAAAGCGTTGGGGATGAAATTAGATTTTTTTTTCAGACCGTTCACCATTCAAATAGATCCTTCTAAATTTGAATTCCGCAAAAAGTGTAGCCTTGGCAGCAAAGCGGTGGAATCAATTAAATATGTTGTATGTTCTGAAATAGAGAAATACCTCGAGATAGAAACCATACTCGGAATCTCCTCTAAGTTCGATTTGGATTACGGCAATGTGATGGTAGAGGGAGAGAGTGATGCTAAATTGTTGGCTTTACGTTTCAGAAAAGATGTCAACATTGGGTTGGATGCCATCGTTTCAGCAGTCGATTTATTGGAATCCGTTGGGGTTAAGATAATTGAAGTTGAACACCAAGACTCTTTCTCTGGCACTTGTAATAAAGCGGGAGATTTGCCCATCATCGTAGTTAATAAAAATATGTGTTCAGAGCGTAAGCGTCTTACCATTTTTCACGAATTGGGACACTTACTGATGCATTGCGCCGAAGGCATTGATGAGGAGAAAATGTGCAATGTGTTCGCCAACGAGGTGTTGATACCTTCCGAAAAATTCAAAAATCTGATCGGCGAAAACCGACATGATATATCTCTTGTTGAACTGCAAGACATCCAACGAGAATATGGAATTTCTGTCGATGCACTAATGGTAAAGGCCGCACAACTCAATATTATCACTGAAAATCGTTTTGTAGCTTACTATAAGAAAAAAAATGCCATTCCTTCATTCAAAGAGTCTGTTGAGAAAAGCATCTATCCGATGGAGTGGACTTGCCGATTCGAACGGTTGGTCTACCGTGCGCTTGCAAGCGAACTAATCACCTATTCAAAAGCAGCCTCATTGTTAAACAAAGGGATTAATGAAATTAGAGACACTCTTAATTTGATGTAGAATGGAGATTGTAGTAAACGACACAAACATTTTGATAGACCTTTACAATGCAGGATTGCTACCTTATTGCAAAAAATTAGGCATTGATTTTCGAACACTCGACCTCATTATAAATGAGATAGAAAATGAAGAACAATTCGTTGCAATTCAACACATTATCGATGAGGAAACACTGAAAGTTCATTCACTCTCGGAAAAACAAATTGGTGTAGTATTTGAAAAAGTTGCAGAGTATCAAGGAGCGTGCAACCTATCTGTAGAGGATATTTCTGTTATGGTTTATGCAATTGATAACAAATGTCGATTGCTGACAGGCGACAAAAAACTGAAAGACAAGGCATTGCTTGAAAATGTTGAAGTCTCAGGCATCCTATACCTGACGGATATGCTCACACAAAAAGGCATTTTACCCGAAGAAGAAATGACAAATGCATTGAGAAAGTTACTTGAGTCTAATAGTAGATTACCACAGAAACTCCTAAAAGAACGCATTAATGCATTGAAACAACGATGATTTTACAAGGACAGTGGTTTTGTGCAACCCGCCAATAAATTGTCACTTATCCATAGTTTCATACTTTAACTGACAATCTTTTGTCTATTCATTCTTTAATGCTACCTTTGCCGTATGGATACGAACAAGAGCATTAGAGGAATGTCCAATTCCGAGATTATTCGGGTGTTGGGCAAGCGGTACAAGACCTATCGGTTGACTTGCGGTCTCACACAACAAGAGGCGGCTGACAGAGCCGGTGTCGGTCTCGTAACGTTGCGTAACTTCGAGAATGGCAAGTCCTACAACATCACCATGTCCAACTTTCTCGGACTGTTGAGAACCGTCGGTGTCTTAGACCAAATCCAAGAGGTGCTTCCTGAAATGCCCATCTCTCCCTTCCTATTGGAGAAGATTGAGAAGAGGAAACCGAAACGAGTAAGGCATGGAAAGAAAACCGACACAAAATAGGGCATAGAAGGAATATATAGACTACAGAAAATCAAGTAGATAGAACACACCGCAAGAAAAATTCACCAAAATCTGAAATTTGTTGCGTCAAATTTTGTTAAGTGTTTTTTTTTTTAGATTTGTCAAATGTAATGCGACAATAAATATAGTTGAAATGACTAAACAGATGTTGTATTATACGACTAAAAGAATTTCATAACATTTAACCCATTTATATTATGGCCTATTCAAACTATAAGGATACAAGTAACAGATTTGTACCTGAAGTAACTAAGACATGGAATAGTTTAGTTAGTTTTGATGGAAACAACTTTATTGAAAAGATTGTCGGTTCTGTCTCTCAAATAATAGTGTTACTGGCGTTAGTAATACTCATACCTATTGGAATGATTGAGAGCATTCACAATTCGTTTTACAATCTTCAAAAGAATGCATTTGATAGATTAAATTCAAAAAGCGACTCTACGAGTGAATTTGCATCAAGCATAGAGTTTGCCATTTACTTCATTTTAGACTTGCCCTTTTTCATAATTCTTATACCGTTTTGGATTCTTTCAATAGTATTTGTGTGGATGGTAAAGAATAAAATATTTACGATTATCCTAATTGCTCTAATCTGTATTTATTTTTTCTTCCTTAAAGAATATGTAGAAGAGATTATCCAAAACTTTTCGTTTGTGTGATATTTATGCAATTAGACGCTAAAAGAATATCAAAAAAGGAAGGCACTCTCCGTTGCCTTCCTTTCTCATTTTATAGATTCTTCAATACCAACTACTCTTGCACTACTGGTGCGTCCTTCTTCGAATTTCTTACCATAAAGATATAGGAGCGACCGGAGAGGTAGAACTGAGTGTAGACTAAGAAGCCAGCTCCTAAGAAGGAAAGGATTCCTGCGATTGTTGCGAATTTGGCAACAAGAAACCAAATTACTATTGTTACTAACACATTGACGAGGATTGCTTTCACCCACGACATTTTTACTTCACAGGCTTTGCTCAGTTTGATGTACATCCTGAATAGGCAAACTATGAATATAATCTTTGCGATGATAGACACGACTCCAGAAATCATCCACGCTGTCATATAGTTTTCAAAAGCATCATTAATCTCAGAAGTGTAACTGCTGTCGGTCAATGCAGCTCCTATACAAAGGGAGGTGACAGAAGAAAATAGTTTGTCAACGTATGCATGTACTCCCTCCGCATATCCACCGATAGCCATTGCAATAGAGGCTATCATCGCATGTTTTCTAACAATCTCACACAAAGGCATTTCTTCTGCCGAAAAAACACTACGATACAATTTATTCGCAAGAAATCCTGATCCAATCATCTTTTCGTTTATTATGGTTTAATTATTCTTACTTGTGATAATGTTCTTATCTCAAGACAAAATTAATATTTTGTTGGCTGATTGGGGAGAATAGCGAAATGGAAATAGCAAGAAAACAGCAGAAATGCAAGCGTTTTGTTGTATATGACAAAAGAACTACAAGTGAGTCGGAAGGAAAGGAAAATGAAAGTTGAAGAAAACTATGGAGTGCAATTTGTTCAGTTGGCACTACTGATTATCGCACAAACGAAAAGGGGAGCTCCTCAGAACTCCCCTCTGTTCTTACACCGTCAAAAAACGCAAGGTTATTTTGAACTGTAGTATAACTTGTCGTCTTCCTCACGGCAACTGATAACGTTCTCGCGAAGCAACCAACCAATTGACATGTAAAGCTCTTCGTTTTTGCCTTTCAGTTCCTTCTTGATCTGGGCGAATGTTAACTCGCCTTTCTCATTTAAAAGACGCCAAATCTTACCGGCGTTGTCTCCTACTGAATGTTGTAACATATCCATTAATTTTTAAAGTTTTTAATTTTTTGCAAATATACGATATGTTTCGCAATTTCTTATTTCATTGAAAACAAAATCTCTTAAATAATGCTAAAAAACATATTTATCTGTTGCTTTTCAACGCGCTTTTGTCTTCGTTGAAGCCGCCCAGCACTATCTCTTCTATGGTATTGACCTTCTTGGCATCGTAGGGTGTCTCAACTAAAACATAGTTCTCCGTGAAACCGTGCATCATGCCTCCATTCTTCTTTCCTTCCCATAACACTTTCTTCGTTTTGCCAATTTGCGACTGATAGAAGGTGAGTCGCTTCTCTTCTGACAGGGCGTGCAGAATCTCACTTCTACGCTTCTTTTCTGCGGGTGTTACTTTCTGACCTATGCGGAGGGCTTGCGTGTTGGGACGTTCGGAATAACTGAAAACATGCAACTGTGCGAAGTCTAATCCTTGCAAGAAGTTTTTCGTCTTTTCAAAATATTCCTCCGTCTCACCATTCGTGCCGACAATGACATCGATACCGATGAAGGTCTCAGGCATCACTTTCTTGATGGCTGCAATCTTATCGGCGAACAACTGCGTCTGATAGTGTCGATGCATGAGTGCCAACACCTCGTCGCATCCTGATTGTAGCGGAATGTGAAAATGGGGTACGAAATGTTTCGACTCTGATGTGAACTGGATGATCTCGTCTGTCAGCAAGTCTGGCTCGATAGAGGAGATGCGATAGCGAAATTCGCCGTCAATTTTGTCCAATCCTTGTATGAGCTGAAAGAAATTTTCGCCCGTCGATTTGCCAAAATCACCAATGTTGACACCCGAGATGACAATCTCTTTGGCTCCTGCTTCAACTGCCATTTGGGCTTGTGCGACCGTGTTCTCGACGGTGTCGTTGCGACTCTTGCCTCGTGCGATAGGGACGGTGCAGTAGGTGCAGAAATTATCGCAACCATCTTGCACTTTGAGCCAGAAACGTGTTCTGTCGCCTCGGGTGCATGATGGAAAGAATTTGTCGATACTGCTTCTCTGCGTGTGTACGATTTGTGTCTCGCCTGTTTTCTGAAGGTCGTGCAAGTGCATCGAGATGTCGAATTTGTTCTGCATACCCAGGATCAGATCGACTCCTTCGATGTTCTCGATCATATCAGGTTTCAGTTGGGCATAGCAACCGATGACGACAATAAAAGCCTCAGGATATTTGGTGATAATTTGCTTGATGGCTTGTCGGTCTTTGCGGTCTGCCACCTCGGTTACCGAGCAGGTGTTGATAATGCAGACGTCGGGAATCTCGTCTTTTCCTACCTTCAAAAAGCCCTCTTCTAAGAGTTGCTTCTCGATGGATGAACTCTCGGCGAAATTGAGTTTGCAACCTAACGTGTGAAATAGTACTTTTTTGCCTTGATATGGTGCGGACATTGCTTTTTCTTTATTTTTATCAGATTAGATTAAAAATGCAAAAATGGATATTTCTGCACAAGAATCTGTTTCTTCTTTTGGGTTTCTTCTTGAAATCGTTTAAAACTCTCGCTGTCGGGATTGATTGGGCGGTGGTGGAGCGCCTGTTCGAGGCTAAGCACCTCTTTGTTAATCTGTTGGGTCTCCTCACTGAAATAGGTGTCGCCGAATTTTTCCCAGATGTACGCTTGGGCTTGCTCGCTGGGGTGGAGCATATCGTCTGCGTAGAAACGGTAGTCGCGCAGTTCGTCCATCATCAGTTCGTAGGATGGAAAATAGTGGCAATTCTGCATTTCTCTGCATACGTTGTCGACGGAAAGTAGCAGAATCGACTTGCTCAGTTGATTGCCGTGCGCACCGTCTTTCCAATGGCGAATCGGACTCACTGTGAAGATGATGTTCATCTTTTCATTCACCGCTTTCAATTGATTGACAATCGTTTTCAGCCTTTCGGTACATTCCGATTCTGAGATGCGTTTTCGGGTGAAACGGTTGGCTGGCACTTTGTGGCAGTTGGCAACGATATGATGGCTTTCATTCTCTTCATACACCCAGGCTGTACCTAAGGTGATGAATACGAAATCTGTATTTTTTATGAACTGGTGCGCCAACTCAATTTGTTGGTTGATGTTCGAGAGATATTCAGAAAGTGAACACTTTGCAAATTGGCTGTGAAAATCGAAAGAGTTCCACACCCCGTCGGTTACGAACACCTCTTCCTCCGTTACCTTTCGGTCTTCCAAAATTCGTTCGATGGTCTGTTGTATCGAAACGGGATTGAATAAGATACCCAAAGGGTTGCAAGACACACGGAAATGGCATGCTTCCAATCGTCGACCGATATTCTCGGTGAAGCAAGATCCCAAGAGCAGGATTCCGTGGTGATGATTGATATCTAATTCTTTCTTAAATGGAATTTCGGTAAGAAATCTCATATACATTTAGATGTATGACAGATACTTTCACATATATATAAGTACGATGGGAGGCTCGATGATTAGTCGTACACATTTCCATTGTTGGAGGTGATTTTGATCATCTCGTCATATTCCTCTGGAGGAAGATCTATGTAGTAGAAGTTTCGAGGGTCCATAACTTTGTCGCGGTAATGCACTTCGTAGTGGAGGTGTGGACCGGTTGACTTACCCGTGTTACCCATGTAGGCGATGACGTCGCCACGGTTCACTTTTGTTCCCACACCTTGTTTCTTGACGAATCCGTTCAAGTGTCCGTAGAGTGTTTTGTAACCATAGCCGTGGTTGATGATGACGGCGTTTCCATAGCCCTGCATCCATCCTCTGAACTCGATTGTACCCTTACCTGTTGCATAGATCTCAGTGCCAACCTCGCCAGAGAAGTCCATTCCTGCGTGAAACTTAGGTGTCTTGTAGACAGGGTCGATACGCATACCGAAACCAGACGCCATTCTGCGGAGGTCTTGATTCTTAACTGGCTGAATACCAGGGATGCAGAGCAACATATCCTCTTTGTTCTTGACAAGATTTGTAACCTCGTCGAATGAGAGGGACTGGATATAGAGGCGACGACGAACATCATCAATCAGTGCTGCGGTAGTGGCGGCAATTTCTGAGTTCGTCTTTTCCCTGATTTCAGTGTATTTACCTTGTGAACGAGAGGCTCGTCGGATGTTGTTGGCGATAGGGTCAGCCTGTACGACTACGCGGTAGAGTTGGTTGTCTCGTTGTTCGATATCGTTCAAAATCTCTTGAATCTCATCCAATTGTGTGTTGACCAACTGAAGTTGCGCCTCGATTTCGGCGTTGCGGCTCTTGAGTTCCTTCTCACGAGGAGAGTGGATAAAGAGGGCGAAAACCACAAAGAAAGCCAAACCCACGAGAACTCCGCTTATCAAGTGAACTAAAAAGTTTGAGAATATGTGTTTTATCGTATTATCAACCCTTTCGTAGGAAAGCGTTTTGGGGTTGAATTGAAATTTTGCTTTAGACATTACGAAATAAGATTTATAAGAGTAGACATTTCGTTTTCTTTTGCTTCGCAAAGATAGCGATTTTTTATGGAACTTTTTGGGAAAAATGTTAATTTTGCGGTCTGAATAATTTGTATTAACATGTTAACAGCTAAGGAAATTCGCAAATCGTTTACCGATTTCTTCGCTTCAAAAGGGCATACGATTGTCCCTTCTGCGCCGATGGTCGTAAAAAACGACCCTACATTGATGTTCACGAACGCTGGTATGAACCAGTTCAAGGACATATTCTTGGGTAACCAACCACGTAAGTATCCACGTGTCGCGGATTCGCAGAAGTGCCTTCGTGTGAGTGGAAAACACAACGATTTGGAAGAGGTAGGTTTGGACACCTATCACCACACCATGTTCGAGATGTTGGGTAACTGGTCATTCGGCGATTACTTCAAGAAAGAGGCTATCTCTTGGGCTTGGGAGTATTTGGTGGATGTCCTCAAAATCGATCCTAACCGTTTGTACGCTACTGTTTTCGAGGGTAGCAAGGAAGACAACCTTGAACGCGATGACGAGGCTGCCGAGATTTGGGCTCAATTCTTGCCTAAAGATCGTATCATCAATGGAAACAAGCACGATAATTTCTGGGAGATGGGCGAGACTGGTCCTTGTGGTCCTTGCTCAGAAATCCATATCGACCTTCGCGACGACGATGAGCGTGCGAAAGTGCCAGGAGTTGAGTTGGTCAACAAAGATAATCCTCAGGTGATTGAAATCTGGAACAACGTGTTCATGCAGTTCAACCGTAAGGCTGATGGTTCGCTCGAGCCACTCCCTGCAAAGCATGTTGATACAGGTATGGGATTTGAGCGTCTTTGTATGGCTCTCCAAGGAAAGAAATCAAACTACGATACGGACGTTTTCCAACCTATTATTAAGGAGATTGGAAAAATCGCTAATGTAGAATATGGTAAGAAACGTGAAACAGACATTGCCATGCGTGTGATCGCCGACCACGTTCGTACAATCGCTTTCTCAATCACCGACGGTCAGCTGCCTTCTAACGCTAAGGCTGGTTACGTTATCCGTCGTATTCTTCGTCGTGCAGTTCGTTACGGCTACACCTTCTTAGGTCAACGTGCCGCTTTCATGTATAAGTTAGTCCCTGTTTTGATTGAGACGATGGGCGACGCTTATCCTGAATTGATTGCACAACAAAACTTGGTTGTGAAGGTGATGAAGGAAGAGGAAGAGGCATTCTTGCGTACTTTGGAGTTGGGTATTCGCCTTTTGGATAAGGTGATGGCCGACACGAAGGCTGCAGGTAAGACTGAAATCTCAGGCGTCGACGGATTTACCTTATATGATACTTACGGATTCCCTCTCGACTTGACCGAGTTGATTCTCCGTGAAAACGGAATGACTGTCAATGAGGCTGAGTTCAACGTTGAGATGCAGAAGCAAAAAGAACGCGCTCGTAACGCCGCTTCTGTTGAGACGGGCGACTGGGTTACATTGCACGAAGGTGAGTCTAAGTTTATCGGTTACGACTTCCTTGAGGCTGATGTAAATATTCTTCGTTATAGAAAAATCAAACAAAAGAATAAAGAGTTCTTCCAAGTAGTGTTCGATGAGACTCCATTCTACGCAGAGATGGGTGGTCAGTTGGGCGACACGGGTTTCATCGAGGCTGATGGTAAGAAATACGAGGTGTTGGACACCAAGAAGGAGAACAATTTGACGGTTCACTTGATGCAGGCAATGCCAGAGGATGTAACACTCGCATTCCACGCAGTTATTGATAAGGAGAGACGCCAACGTATTGCTTGCAATCACACTGCAACCCACTTGCTCGACTATGCCCTTCGTCAGGTTTTGGGTACTCACGTTGAGCAGAAAGGTTCGTTTGTGTCTCCAGATGCCCTTCGTTTCGACTTCTCTCATTTCCAGAAGGTTACCGATGAGGAAATCAGAAAGGTGGAGCAGCTTGCTAACGCAATGGTTCGCCAGAACATTCCTTTGGAGGAGTTTCGTGATATATCTATCCAAGAGGCAAGAGACAAAGGTGCGATTGCTTTGTTTGGTGAGAAATACGGTGAGACAGTTCGTATGATCAAGTTCGGTCCGTCAATGGAGTTGTGTGGTGGTACGCACGTTAAGTCAACTGGCGAGATTGGAATGATTCGTGTATTGTCTGAAAGTTCAGTTGCTGCTGGCGTTCGTCGTATCGAGGCTATCACAGGTGTGAAGGTTGAGGAGATGATGAACGAGCAACAAGACTTGGTTCGTGATATGCGTACCTTCTTCAACAACACGCCAAACATTGTGGCAGCCATCAAGAAATTGATTGAAGAGAACGCTTCAATGAAGAAAGACGTTGAGGCATTCATGGCTGAGAAGTTGGAGAGAACTGTTGAGAAGTTGATTAGCGGTTCGGAGGTGAAGGATGGTGTGCGTATTATCACGACCAGAAGACCTGCACCTGCGGATGTTATCAAGTCCATCGCTTTCCGTTTGAGAAATGAGTTGAAAGATGAGGCAATGGTGTTCGTTTCTGCTACAGAGTGGGAGGGCAAACCTTCGTTGACTGTCGCTTTCTCAGACTCAATTGTAGCAAAAGGCTTGAACGCAACACAGATTGTTCGCGAGGCTGCCAAGGAGATTCAAGGTGGCGGCGGTGGACAACCATTCTTCGCACAAGCAGGAGGAAAGAATGTCAACGGATTGGACGCTGCATTTGAAATTGTCATGAAGAAGATTGCTCAATAATAAGACAATTCTGAAATCATAATTAATGTAGAAATACATTTTGATTGGTCTCCGAAAGTAGGAGATTAGATATAGGGGAGAGTTCGGTGATTGCGCTGGACTCTCCTTTTTTATGTGCAATTATGCCTGATTTTGATGGGAATCTTACGAATTGTTAAATTCCCTGTCTAATAGTTAAATCTTTCTAAAAAAGCCATTTACATGCTTGCAGAACACACATAAACTGACAATTTTGCGTTGAATAAATAAACATGAACCTTTAATTGTTAGACAGTATGAAAAGCATGAAAATTATCGGTCTGGTCATAGCCGCAGCAGTGGTGGGGGCGGGCGTCTCCTGCTTCTACGTCAATCGTTATGGAAAAAACACGGAGGTCATCATTAAAGAGGCTTCACAAACGCCAGCGCAGTATTCTTCCTATTCGCATAATAGTCAGCCAGTCGACTTCACCTACGCAGCCGACCAGTCTGTCAACGCCGTCGTTCACGTCATGACCACATACGAGGTGCAACAGACACGCATGAGCGACCCATTCCTCGAGTATTTCTTTGGAGAACAATATTCTCAGCAGCAACCGCAGACCAAGCAGGCTTCTGGTTCGGGAGTCATCCTCACAAAAGATGGCTATATCGTTACGAATAACCACGTCGTGGAGGGTAGCAATCAGGTGAGTGTCGTGCTGAATGACAAGCGTCAGTTCAAGGCAGAGATTGTCGGAACAGACCCAACCACCGACCTTGCCTTGTTGAAGGTAGATGCAGACGACCTTCCTACGATTCCAGTAGGTAATTCAGACGATTTGAAGGTGGGCGAATGGGTTTTAGCCGTTGGTAATCCCTTCAATCTTACCTCTACAGTTACGGCAGGTATCGTCAGCGCGAAAGCCAGAAATATTAATATCATCTCTGGAGATATGAAAATTGAGTCATTCATCCAGACGGATGCCGCTGTTAATCCAGGCAATAGTGGAGGAGCCCTCGTCAACACGCAAGGAGAGTTGGTGGGTATCAACGCTGCCATTGCTTCTCAGACAGGCTCTTACTCGGGCTATTCCTTTGCCATTCCGACTTCGATTATGAGTAAGGTGGTGGCAGATTTGAAGGAATTTGGTGTTGTGCAACGTGCGTTGTTAGGCATTCAGATTAACGATATTGATGCGGATTTTGCCAAGTCAAAGAACCTTGACACGATGGAAGGAGCGTATGTAGCCGCTGTAGGCGACAAGAGTGCAGCCAAGGAAGCAGGTGTTCAGGTGGGCGATATCATCACCAAGGTAGATGGACAGAAAGTGAAGACGGTGGCAGAATTGCAAGAGAAGATCAGCCGATTCCGTCCAGGAGATAAGGTGAAGATTACGATAGATCGAAACAAGAGTGAGAAGGAACTCACCGTAACGCTCAAAAATTTGCAAGGCGATACTGATGTTGTGAAGAGTTACGATCCGAAGGTGTTGGGTGCGCAGTTAGTGCCACTTTCAGACTCTGCTAAACGTTCGTTAGGCATCAATTACGGATTGCAGGTGAAAGAGGTAACGAAAGGTGGAAAGTTCCATCAAGCAGGAATCCCTAAGGGATGCATCATTCTTCGTGTCAACAATAACAATGTATCGACAACCGCCGATGTTGAGAAGGCTATTAAGCAACTCAAAGACAGTGAGGAGAAAGCCCTTTTCATCTCAGGAATCTTGCCAAATGGCAAAGTCGTTTACTATGCAGTAGACATGACTGAGTAGGAGAGAAATGACACCTTGACAAATCTCATATATATTCCGATAGGAACTTCTGAAAGAAAGGCTCGCAGTGTTTTTGCGAGCCTTTTTGATTTGAAGGGAATGAATCTTCAGATGAAATTTAATTTTGTGAGGAACAAGTATTATCTTCGCAAACAAATATAGATTTTAAGATGACAAGTTTTGAGAAGCAAAAATTAACGGAGGTAGTGTTGTACATATTGAACAAGACGGGTGGTTTGGACTATTATCATGTTTTCAAAATCATCTATTTTGCGCAATGTGCGAATTTGGCGAGATATGGGCTGCCTTTGGTTTCAGATGAGTTTTGTGCGTTGCCAGATGGCCCAGTACCGTCTGTCTTATATGATTGTATCAAAGGGGATATACATTGCGACAAGGAGTTGCAGGGTATGCTTAGCGATAGTGTATCAAAGGGAACTGATGATGCCTATTATATGCTTGAAGCCAAAAGAGAGGCGGATGCAGAGTATCTTTCCAAGGCAGATAGAGAGTCGATAGATCAGTCGATTGCTGACAATATGAATCTTCCATATCGAGTATTGCGTAACAAATCGCATGGAGAAGCGTGGAAGCGTGCGTATAGTGCGCAAGGACGAAAGGTGATGACTGTTTTGGAAATGGCAAAGGATGGAATGGCATCCGACGATATGATAGAATATATAAAAGAAAATATGGAGGTAGAAACTGCTTTGTTATGACAAAATTTGGAGATCTGCTGGGAGAAACGGCAGAAGAACTTGTTCGTGTTTGCGCGAATTTTAGTATTTCAACTTACAGAGGAACAATCTCAGATGAAGAAACGTTGAGACTTATCATTGAAACAGTAAAAGAAAGTCCGACAGTGAATAGGAGGTTGCTAAAAGACTTTGGAATTATAAAATAAAAGAATCCTCACCACTTATAGGGTGATGAGGATGATTATTTTCTACGTTTACTCTCTTGACCGCCAATCGCCGATTCTGAAAGTGAAGTAGTAGTCGTTTTGAACACCTTCAATCATGATTGGCAAAAGAACGGACATTGTCTTTCCAGTGTACATTGGAGCCTTTTCTTCACGTTCCTTTTTCTTCTTATATACACTTGGAATCAATGTTCTTTTTCTCCAATAGTCATAACTTTGGTATTTACTTCTATATCGGACAAATTCAGCGTTTTCTGATGGAAAAAACAAGTCAGACAACTTTGCTCCTTTAGGTATCGACAAAGAGACTTGAGCGTTTTCTTTGTCAATATACTTCGTGTTGGCGTGAATGACCCTCTTTACCTCACCATTGTAATCAACGTAACTGACATCGTCCCAGTTGATTTTCATTGTGTGGTTTGACTTGTTGATCAACTCAAAGTCTAAAGTTTCAGACTTTACATTCCAAGAAATGTTGATAAACCCATCCTCGAAGACGTTTTTGTTGTCTCCAACGTTTGAAAAATTGACTACTTTGGTTTGTCCGAATAGTTGTTTGGCGTTCGTCGGACTCTCGACAGTTTGCAACTCAACTATGTAGAACGCTCTCTTTGGATAACATGACGTCATCGAAAGAATTGTGATTGCAAAGATCACAGAATAAAATAACTTCATAACGTTTTGTTTATTTAGTGTTTGACAATAAATCCTTTTTCACAAAGGCAAAGATAGTGAAATTTTGAAATAAGAAGAAAAAATGAAATTATTTTAGAGTTCCTTTATAGTACGCCTCTAATGCTTCCCTAAATAAATCGGTTTCTAAACGAACCATTTCCCCTAAAATTTCCTTGTTTGATTTGAATGATTCTTTTATCCATTCTAAATCTTCATCTGAGACTTCTTCTCTGTTGAGGTATCTTAATAAAATATCACACTGCAAAACTCTATCATCCGAATAATAGTTCGGATGATAGGTCTCTATGAAAGTCCAATAACCGGCAGTGTTTCCCATCTTACAAATTCTCCAATATCTCCCCTGCAAATGCTGACAGTGTGGTGTCGCGTGCGCCCATCACCAAGATGACGTCTCCCTCTTGGGTGTTGGCTTTGAGATAGGGGAGCATATCGGCACGGTTGGCAAAATAGGCCACTTGAGTGCTGTGCTTTTTGATTTCGGCAACTACGTCGGCAGTGGTTACTTCCTTGGTAACTGTGCCTCCTGCGTAGTAGACATCGGAGAGGAGGAAGAGGTCTTGTGGACGAAGTGCAGCAATGACATCTCGTTCCAACTCCTTGTGCATGAATTTCAGCGGACCGAAACCGTGGGGCTGGAACCAGGCGAAGACTCGCTTGCCAACCGTCTGACAGGCCTTCACCGCACAGACTACCTCGGCTGGGTTATGCGCAAAGTCATCTATCACGGTGATGCCGTTTTTCACACCAACCAACTGGGTGCGTCGGTAGATGCCTCGGTAGTTCGACAACGCTTTGATCGCATCTCCTATCGATACGCCGACGGCATTGCTCGCAGCAATGGCTGCCAACGCATTCTCCATGTTATGGCGACCAATGACCGGTATTTTTGCTGCTATATTGTTACATTTGAAAGAAATCGAAAATCCGTCTTGAACAAAGTCTGTCCCGTTATAACCGCAGTCTGTCTCCACTCCAAAGTCGTATTGACGGTTGACTGACAACTCCGCGCTCTTAGGGTGCGACTGGTTGGCAATGAATCTGCCTGTCGTGTGCGAACGGAAGGTTTTGAACAGTTCCGCCAATTCAGCATATTCCTTATGGTCGCGGTCCATGTTGAGCAAGAGGGCAATCTCGGAGGTGTAGTTGACGATTGATCCGTCAGACTCGTCTGCTTCGATGACCAACCAATCGCTCTTGCCCACCCAGGCGTTTCCTGGCAATCCTTTCTCTTGCAGAGAGGTCAAGCCTGCACCACTCATCAATGAGGGTGAAATGCCGTTCTCTTCCAAAATATGGAAAATCATGGCAGTGGTGGTCGACTTTCCTGATGTTCCACCAACGGCAATGGTGCGTTTGGTGCGCGAGATGGAGGCGAGCAATTCCGAACGTTTCACAACGGGAATGTTTAGACTCTTCGCTTTCTGTAGTTCGACGTTGGTCTCCTCGATAGCCGTGGAAATCACCAAAACATCCACGTCGGAGGTAACGCCAGAGGCATCTTGGTTGAAACACTGAATGCCCATCTTCTCAAACTGCTCCTGAATCAACATTTTTTGTCCAGGCTTGAAAAGACGGTCGCTTCCGGACACTGTTTTCCCTAATCCTTTGAGATATTGAGCGATGGCACTCATGCCCGTACCTCCAATTCCTACAAAGAAGAAATGCTGATATTGTGTGTAATCAAAATTATTATTCATTTGTTTCCTTGATTTTAATGTTGCTTATTGGCGATAAGTTCAGCGCAACGTTCACCGTCGACAGCCGATGAGGTGATACCGCCTGCGTAGCCTGCTCCTTCGCCACAAGGGTAGAGACCTTTGATTTCGATATGCTCGAGTGTTTCGGGGTCTCTTGGTATGCGAAGAGGGGACGAGGTTCTTGACTCCACACCGATGATGATGGCATTGTTAGTCAGGAATCCGTGCATCTTCGTGTCAAAATATTTGAATCCGGCCTGAAGGCGTTTGCAGATGAAAGGAGGCATCCACTCGTGAATGGCAGATGATTTGACACCTGGAAAATAGGATGTCTTTGGCAAATCTTCAGACATTGTGTTATGAACGAAATCTTTCAGACGTTGTGCGGGTGCGATGGCTTTGTCTCCGTCGCCATTCTCGTAGGAGAGGCGTTCGTAGTCTTCTTGAAATTTGAGTCCTGCGAGAACACCGTATTTTTTATATTGTGAGAGTTCCCCTTCTGTGAAATCTTCAGGGCGAATCTCTACAACGATGCCAGAGTTGGCAAATTTAGAGTTACGATTGGAAGGCGACATACCATTGACGACGCACTCTTTCGCATTGGTCGAGGCAGGCACGATGAATCCTCCTGGACACATACAGAAAGAGTAGACACCACGGCCATCTACTTGAGTAACAAGGTTATAGGCTGCGCTTGGCAGGTAGTCGCCACGTCCTTCTTTGCTGTGATATTGTATTTGGTCAATCAGCATTTGGGAGTGTTCAACACGCACACCCATAGCGAATCCTTTGCTTTCGAGGGCGACACCTTGGTCGGACAATAGTTGGTAGACATCTCTTGCTGAATGTCCTGTGGCAAGGATGACATTGTCTGCTTTAAAAGTCTGACCATCAGTGGTTTGTAGACCTTTTATCTGCTTATCCTCGATGAGCAGTTTTTGGAGTTTTGTCTCAAAATGAATTTCGCCGCCATATTGCTCAATCGTCGCACGCATGTTTTTGATGACGGACGGCAGTTTGTCTGTTCCGATATGTGGGTGTGCCTCGTAGAGGATTGCGTCTTGTGCGCCGTGTTGATGAAAGCGGAGCAGAATCTTGCTGTAGTCGCCCTTCTTCTTGGAGCGTGAGAACAGTTTACCGTCGGAGAAAGTGCCTGCGCCTCCTTCTCCGAAGCAGTAGTTCGACTCTACGTTCAGACCTTGGTTGCGGTCGAGTAGGGCGATGTCTTTCTTACGGTCTTCCACCTTTTTGCCACGTTCGATGATGATGGGTTTCATTCCCAATTCAATCAAGCGAAGAGCAGCGAACAAACCAGCTGGACCCGCACCTACAATCAGCACGGGGGTGGCATTGCTCACGTCTTGATAGTGGAACGGATACTCGATAGGTTCAGGTTTCGTTCCGTTGGTGTATACGTTGAGTGTCAGATTAACCTTTATCTCATTCCTTTTGCGGGCGTCTGTCGATTTTTTTATGATCTGATAAGAGTCTATTGCAGAGACTTTTACATTGATTTTCTTGCTAATCTCTGCTCTCAACTCAGCGTCGACGGCAGCCTGTTTAGGAGTGACGACAAGTTGTATGTTCTTAATCGGCATTTCTTTGAACAGTTAAGAAGATGGCGTGTTGGTTGAGGAACTCTTGGAACGACTCCTTGTAGGTTTCAGAGATTGGAATATACTCTTTACCGAAGACGATTCTGTTGCGTTCGATGACCTTGATCTTCTTAGGTTGCACGATGAATGAGCGGTGGACGCGAGCGAAACGGTCGGATGGCAACATAGCCTCTAATGTTTTCATATTCATCAATGAAAGAATAGGATATGATTGATCCTCAACAAAAATCTTAACATAATCCTTCAAACCTTCGATATAGACGATTTTTTCCATTTCGATTTGAAGCAACTTATAATCAGACTTGATGAAGATGCTGTCTTTGTTTGCGTCGTTGGCTTTCTGAGTTGCCAAATTAGCGGTGTTCGCTTGGTCGTTATACCAGTCGTAGGCTTTCTGGGCAGCCAAAACGAAGTCGGCGTAAGAGATAGGCTTCAGGAGGTAGTCTAAAGCGTTGACCTTGTAGCCATCGACAGCGTATTGCTGGAAGGCGGTGGTGAAAATCACTTTCGTCTTGTTCATCACCAATTTAGAGAACTCCAGACCGTTGAGGTTCGGCATCTGGATGTCTACGAAGATCAACTGAGGCATCTTCGTTGGAATCACTTGCATAGCCTCCAATGCGCTGTCATACTTGCCGACCAACTCCAAGAAAGGAGTGCGGTTGACGTAACTCTCCAAAAGTCCTAATGCCAATGGCTCATCGTCGACCACGGCAACTGTTATCTTATTTTCGTTCATCACAGTAATATATTTTTCGTATTCAAAAATTATTTCTTAACACTTTGGACTGCAATCGAGAATTAATTTTGATTTATAAACCCGATCTTCAGTGCCATATGAGAATTGAAAACGGTTAGGATAAATTAGTTCCAATCGTCTTTTCAGATTCTCTAAACCAATGCCTGAACCACTTTTGTCTGTCTTCCCATCCTTCGGGAAACAACTGTTCTCCAAAACACATTCGATTGTGTAAGGGCTTGTCTCAACGATGGAGAAATGCACAAAAGAGTGTTCATGCACCGAAATACCATGCTTGAAAGCATTTTCTACAAATGTAATAAAAAGTAACGGAGCAATATGCAAAGTTTCGTTTTGAGTTATGTCAAAATGTGTAACCACTTCGACTTTATCGCTTAATCGAAGTTTCATTAATTTAATGTAATTCTCTACAAAATTGATTTCTTTCGATATTTCCACCTCTTCTGCGTCTGCTTCGTATAAAATATAGCGCAACATTTTGCTGAGGTCGATGACGGCGGCTTGCGATTTCTCTTGACTGATGGCAATCAAAGCGTAGATGTTGTTGAGCGTGTTGAAGAGGAAATGAGGATTGAGTTGGCTCTTCAGATTTTTGAGTTCAGCCTCAACTTTGGCTCGTTTCTCTTCTTTTCGTTTCTCTTCTGCCACATATAGATTTTGGATGGATTTGAGGGCTACTGCCGTACCGATCACGCAGATGCAGGCTAAAATGCGCAGAAGTGAGTCCCACACCACCATTTTCTTGCCTCGGAAACGTTCTATCCGCATCTGCACCACTTCTTGGGGAGTGTGACCCTCCTTCAGTTGTTCGTCAATCTCTTTCTGACTGCGAATTACTCGTTCGACACGGGCAGTCTCTAATTTGGGTTCCGTGAATTTGTGAAAGGTGAAATTCACGATGCAACATAGCAGAATTACGATGGCGTTGATGCCGAAAAACTCTCTCAGGAGGCTCTTTAACAAGAATCGTCTAACGAAGTAGAAATAGTTGAGGTAGAAGACGAGCATGAGCGAAAGAGCCATGATGAAATGGCGTGAGTAGTGGACGATGTCAGCCTCTCCGTTTCCATGGAAGAAAATCAGAGGGGAGAGGATATAGAGCAACCAAATGATGATGTGCAGAAGTGGGGTATAGTTGAATTTTTTTGACATGTTTTGTATTAGAAATTGTGGCGTTACTTATCAGTTAGGTAAATATCGATGTAGACTGGGAGGTGGTCGCTAAAGCCGTAAGCGAAGAAATTCCCTAAGAAGGAACGCTTCGGAGAAGGGCCAGTCGCACTCTCTTTGAACAAGAACGGAGCCTCGCAGATTGTCATTCCTTGCGGACTTGTGAAAGTGGATGCGTTCTCGTCTAAGAGGGTAGCCGAGACGATCAGTTGGTCGAGCATTCCCCATTCTCCACCGAATTTATGACTGCCTTTTTTGCCCTCCTCGTGAATCGGATAACTCAGATTGTAGAGTTGGTCAAAAGGTTCGTCAAATATAGAAATTTTTGAGGGGGAAACCGCACATAATCCGTAAATTAGACTTTCATCATCGGGGTAATCGTTGAAATCTCCCATGATAATGATCTTCGGATTGCCGATTGTGAACAAACTGTCGGTCTGTTCTCGTAACGTCTGTGCTGCCAACATACGGTTGGGGCGTGACTCCATCTCGCCTCCATAGCGTGAGGGCCAGTGGTTGACGAAGATGTGGAGCGTGTCGCCGTTGGAGAGTTCTCCTGTGGCGTACAGAATGTCGCGCGTAGGTTTTCCGTCAATGATGTTCACAGGGATAAAATCCGCTTTGAGAAGACGAAATTCGTCGGGCAGATAGGCGAGAGCCACATCGACACCACGACGGTCGGGCGAGTCTTTATGCACGAATTGGTATTTTGCGTTTTTCAACTGCGTTTTGTGAAGCAGATCGTCAACCACCTTGGCATTTTCCACCTCGCATAAGCCGATGAGGATGGGTGTTTCCCATTCGCCTGCTGCGGTGATGGCTCTCGAGAGGTTGTTCACCTTAGTCCAGTATTTGCCGTAAGTCCAGTGATGGTCGCCTTCGGGAGTGAACGAATCGTCGTCGGTGTTGGGATCGTTCTCGCAGTCGAAGAGGTTTTCGAGGTTGTAACTCACGATGCGGACTGTCTTATCTGCGAACGCTTGCGAACTCAGTAGTAGAAGTCCCAAGCAAAACAAGTAGAATTTATTCATTATTTAATATTTTATAAAATTTTGTCAATTTTCTTCTGTTGATTCAGTGGCAATTACACTGGGTTGCCATTGGAAGGCTCCGATATCGGGCAGAGAGTCGGAAACTCTCGTTTTTTCGTCCTTATCCAACTGACATTCAGGATATTGCGTAAGCACGGCAGGCAATCCCTTGTATTTGCAAGGCGAAAGAGAGTCGATGTGGAAATCGTAGAGTCGTTCGCTCACGTTCACCTTGCTGAAGTCCGGCCATTCGTTCCAGATTGGCGAGGTGAAATAGAGGTCGTTAGCCAACTCTTCGGGGAGTGTCTTGCAGCGGAGCAGACAGTGGCGGAAGGCTATTTTGAAGGTCTCGTCCAATTCGTCGTATTTGAAATAGAGTTCGTTGACGCTCGACCCGTAGACGATGCAGTTGTTGAAGGCAGATTGCAGACTTTCTATCTTGTCGTTGTAGAGTTGAGAGTTTGCCAAGACTACACCGTAGGCGTAGAGTCCTGCGCCCCTCGTGTAGTTGGCGATGGTGCAGTGGTTGAAAATGTATTTGCCCCCTTGAAGAACGACACAGCCGTTTCCGGCGCAGGTGAAGAGGGAATTGTAGGCGTAGACGGTGGCGCAATGCGTTTTCAGTCCGCTTTGGTCTACGTTGTGGATTTGCGAGTTGGCGATGACGAGACGGATCGTCTCTGCGTTGACATCGGCAGAGTCAACTTGGATGCCGAAATTTCCATTTTTGATGAGTGTATGGTTGATGACGTTGCCTGTGCTGCTACCCGACAGTTCGATACCGCCCCATTGGTTGCTCAACTGGTCGTAGGAGGTGCTTTGTGTAATGTTGTCGGTACGGTCGCCTCGGAAGGTGATGGGGGCGGAGAGAGAGCCGTTGCAGACGAGTGTTCCGTCGACGAGCATGGTGGCATCGTTGTGGAAATAGAGCCTTGCACCCTCTTGGATAGTCAAAGTGGTGGCAGAGTCTACAGTGAGCGTGCCGTAGATGAGGTAGGGCTTGTCGTTTGTCCAAACAGTATCGGCTGAAATGGATTTATTCCTTATCTTATGAACATCCTGACCAAAGGCAGAGAGTACGACTTGATCGTTGTTGCCATTGTAGGAGAAGGAGATGATACCGTCAACATAGAGAGGAGTCTCTTTGCCCCCTTCTGGAATATAAGACTGCACGAAGAGGAAAAGACTGTCGCCATCCTCGATGTTGATACGGCTGAAATTAGTGCCACTTCTGCCGTTGAGGTTGATTTGAAAACAGTCATATTCGTTGCGCAGTTGGCACGACTCTATCTGGATATCCTTTCCCGAGTGATTATAAATTTTGATTGTCTGAGTGGGGGTTAGCACCTCCGAGAAGATGGTGTCGAAACGGAGTGTGTCGACAGAATAGGAGAGACGATAGGACGCATCGGATGTGAAATCATCTTTGCACGAATTGAGTGAAAGACCACAGAAAGAGGTGCAAGCGAGAATGAAAAAACACGATAAAAAACAGTGTTTCAGGTTTTTAATCACAAAACGATCCATATAGTCGACCATATTTCTTATTATGAAATACAAATTTATAATCTTTCTCCGTTATAACAAACCTTTTAGAATGGTACATAAAAATGAACGCAAAAAAGGCTCTAATATTGCATTCCAAACATCCAAAGAGGAACGACGTTGCCGAAGCCTGTTTCGATGTCGTCTTTGACAATGTAGCCCTCGTCGGCGGATTCGATTTGCTTTTGTCCTTTCTT
>CAVJCT010000050.1:0-25213 GCA_963648205.1 Flexilinea sp. | reverse complement strand
TTAGTCCTTACTCGTATTGTGCAGGAAATCCCGTGCGGTTTGTGGATATGGATGGAAGGGATTGGATTACTGCAGAGTATGAAGGTGAAAAATTTATCTGTTATGATAGAAGTGTTCAATCTCAAAAAGATGTTATAGAGCAGTATTATAAAGGTGAACATAGGGAGAAATATGATATAATATATTTAGGGACAGAGGGGACATATAGATCTTCTAATGGCGATTTTTTCTCTTTTCAATCGGATGGAACGTATTGTAAAAATGGGGAAATGATTAAAGGGGAATTTTCAAATGATGGGGAGTTGCATATCGGGATTTCTCCTGAGAAAAATATTGAAACTAATGGTAATTGGTATGGTATTTATTTAGGTCCAAATAATCCATGTATAGAAGAGAAGTACTCGTATGCTGTTCCCCCTATTGATGACTTAGATTATGCCGCATTTTTGCATGATAAGGGTTATGACAGGAAAGTAGCAGCAGGTGCTATGGATGCTGTATTGAATTATAGGGTTTTAAACGAAGATATTGACTTAATATCAAAAAGTTTCCAAACAAAGTCTCAAGGTTCAATGAGAAAGTATATCATGTCTAAATTAACTGGCATTGTATTTTTGTTCATATCACCTTTAAAGGCTCAAACGGAGTACATACTAAGTAACACCCAATGAAAATAATAAGGTCAATTTTAATTATCATTTTTGTTCTTTCTAATCTTTTATGGTTTATAGAAACAAAAAAAGATCCATTCGGAGAAGTTCGCTACTTATTTGAAATGGATAGTGTAAGTTTGTGTGATAGGTGTTATAATTTGGTTGCAGAAAATTACTTATCTTATAGTGAAAAGGAACGCTCGGATTTAAGGTGGAATTTGAATTATACAAATAATGCATTTCAAACTTTTTTTGATAATGATAAAAAGCAATTGTCTGGAACTTTCTATGTACATGATAATGGAAATAAGACATCAACTTTGTATTTATCAGGAGTGTCGTATTACAATGAGAAAAAAGGCTTTGTATCTAAATTCTTTTGTGATGGATATACGGTGCATGACTATTTTGCATGTCGTTTGTTTGAGACTGAAGTTTTAGATATGCTTGAAATTAAATATCAAAAAGATTGTAAATCTTGGATTAAAAATTGGTATGCCCGGTGGTTTTTTAATAATCAAATCTATTTTTTATTGATTATAATTACTGTTTGGTTTATAATGAGAATTTATAAGAGATTATCAGGGCATCCTTGATTTTATCGCTACCCTTGCTCTAACGATTAATTGTTTGTCTTTTTACTAATTATTATAGGAATAGTTATGAGGTGTGTAAAGTTCTATTGTTTATTGTTAATAATATTAGTTTTAAATGGATGTAGTAGTAATAAAATCAAAAAAGAAAGAGAAGAATTAAACAATAAAATAGATAGAAGTGAATACATAAAGGATGGTGCGCTTATAGCAGCATCATATAAGGTGTCAGAAAATAAAAGAATTTATTTTTCTCAAGGCAATCTTCAATACAACGCAGGAGATGGTAAGAGTCATGCTACGAAGACTGGTACTGGGAGGGGAACCTGGCGATTTGCAGAAAATCAGTTTGATAGTTTTGGTGATGGTGCATCTCAATTTTTTGAATACGAGGATAGTGAGAAAATCTGTGAAAAGTCTAAGAAAAATGGCATTTGTCATTATCAGAATAGAGACAATTCAAAAATTGATTCTACATACAATGGTTGGATAGATCTTTTTGGATGGGCTACAAGCGGATGGAACAGCGGAGCAAATGCTTACCAACCATGGTCGATATCAGAGAATTATGAAGATTACCATTCGAGTGGAGTTTCAAATGATTTAAGAAATGAATACGAAAATTCGGATTGGGGTATATATAATGCCATATCAAATGGAGGTGATGAACCTGGAATATGGAGAACGCTAACATCAAATGAATGGAACTATCTTTTTAGAAACAATCAATGGACGTTAGGTGTAATAGAAGAAAAACTATGCTTTTTATTAATACCAGAGAACTTTGAGTGTTCCGAAGGCAGAGAGTTAAAGATTATAAGTGATAGTTTTGACTTATCAGAAGGCTATGTTAATAATATTTCAGAATTTTTATATTTAAGAAATCATTCAACAAAAGAATTATATAAAAATATTTATTCATATAACGTGTTTACAAAGGAACAATTTAACAAACTTGAAAGAGAGGGCGTTGTGGCGTTACCTTGTGGAGGATATCGTTATGGAAAAAGAGTTGGAAGAATACAGATAGGCTATTATTGGTCATCGGACACAGACTCAGAATATTTATCATTTGGATTTAGTTTTGGTCCAGATTTTGTTTCGTCGATAGAGAGCAATGAACTATATAAGGGGCAGTCTGTTAGACTTGTTAAAGATCTAGAATCTGAAGATACTATAACAATTGGTATGAATAGTTCAACTGTAGACAATAATAGCAACAAAAAAAGTGAGAAAAAATATAAAAGGGAGGGCGCAATAGTTGCCGCATCGTATAAAATATCAGATACGAAGAGAGTCTATTTTTCCATTGGAAACCTACAGTATAATGCGGAAAATGGTAAAACTCATCTTACTAAGATGGAAAATGGACAAGGATGTTGGCGATTTGCAGAAAAACAGTATGAATATATAGCCGAAGAGAATCAAAATATTTCATCCAATTACAATGGTTGGATAGACTTATTTGGATGGGGAACGAGTGGATGGAATAGTGGGGCAAAGGCTTTTCGTCCTTGGTCTTCATGGAATTTGCCGTCTGGTTATTCTCCAGGATCAAAATCGTTTCATAATTTGAATTTGAGTTATTCAAATTCAGATTGGGGAGTGTATAATTCCATATCTAATGGAGGTGGTGAACCAGGAATTTGGAGAACGCTAACGTCAGATGAATGGAAATATTTGTTACAAAACAATAAATGGACAATGGGAAGTGTAAAAGAGAAAGACAAAACCTATTTATGTTTTATGCTGATTCCTGAAGAATTTAAAGTCCCTCAAGGTATCAATATGGTGCAATTAAGCGATTGTTATGATTTGACAAAAGGTAATATATTAGGCATTTCAGAAAACATATATTCAAAAAATGTGTATACGGCGAAGCAATTTGAGCAACTTGAAAAGTTGGGTGTTGTAGCTTTACCATGCGGAGGATATCGTAATGGCAAAGTCTATCAAAATGATGGTTTATGTGGGTGTTATTGGAGTTCTACTGCATATAATTCATACTATGCTTACGAATTTTTCTTTAATTCGAAGATTGTTGTGCCTTGTTATAACGATTATCGTCATTATGGGCGTTCGGTGCGATTGGTACAGGATTTGGCACGGAATCACGCTACACCTACGACCCACTTCGCCAAAGATTGACGAATCTCTCCGTTCAATCCTCGCAAGGCAACATCCTCGACGCCGCCTATTCGTACGACAAAATTGACAATATCCTTGGCATCACCAACCGAGCCAACCCAAGTGGCGAGTTGGGCGGAACTTACAGTCACTCATATAGTTACGATGCGTTCAGCCGGCTAACACAAGCCAGTGGCGAATGCAGCAAAGGCGTGAACTACACCCTCGCCATGCGATATGACGTGATGAGCAACCCACTCAGAAAAACGCAAAATGTTGACCTATACGTCAAAATTCTGCACTTTTCTTTTCCTGTATTCATGTCGTTTCTTTTTTGAGTAAAATTAGTTAAAAAAGAAATATTTCGGTATATTTGCCCTTGATATTTTAGCCTTAAGATTATTAGAGACGAAAAACGATTAACCTTAAATCGGAATTTTTTCATATATCATATTACTAAAACCATTTTTACAATGTTGTCAAGGAAAAAATTGTTCTTTGCATCACTTGCATTTTTGTGCGGTGTTGCAAATGTAGATGCTGTAGTAAGCATCTCAAAATCAGGTGGTTGGCTCGAATCGGCTTATGTTGAATGGACGAACGATTCGCAGTATGATGCCTACAATGTCTATTGTAAG
Source organism: Flexilinea sp. (assembly GCA_963648205.1). GTDB lineage: Bacteria > Bacteroidota > Bacteroidia > Bacteroidales > Paludibacteraceae > UBA1181. The sequence goes on along the minus strand of CAVJCT010000050.1, from coordinate 21,202 downwards.
TCTGCATCGGGTTCTTACGAGAAGATCGATGATGCGTTGGTGCGCAACTACGGCTCTACGGGGCGTGCGGACGTATTGGGATTGGCTGCAGGCGACTATCAACTCAAGGTTGTACCTACTTCTAATGGTAGCGAGGTTTCTGCTTCAGCAGTCGAGACTTCTTCATTGACGGTTAGTGTCCATGACCGTAGCGGTTTTGCTTTCTCGGGTAAAACCACGCCAGGTGCTTATCAAGCAGATGGAACTTTGAAGAGTGGCGCAGTTGTTCTCTACATCACGGAGAGCAACAAGGACAAAATCTCAATGGAGATCACCACGAGCAGTAAAGGTGCTACAACCTCCTGCACGGGTATCGTCGCTATCCTTACTGCTATCAAGAAAGGTTACGAAACTCGTCCTTTCGACATTCGTATCGTTGGAAATGTAACGAATAGCGGTTCGATTGGTTCGGACAGCAATTTTAAAGGAGACATCATGGTCGACTTGGGTGTTAAGAGTGCTGAAAGTTTGACTACTCCAATGACCATCGAAGGTGTGGGTTTTGATGCGACAGCCAATGGTTGGGGTGTTCGTCTTAAAAATGCTGGTTACGTTGAAGTGCGTAATTTAGGTTTCATCAACTGTGATAGTGATGAGGGCGATAACATCGGTTTGCAACAAGGAAACTACTATGTGTGGGTTCACCATAACGATATGTTCTACGGAAATGCAGGTTCGGATGCCGACCAAGTGAAGGGCGATGGCGCACTCGATTGTAAAAAATCCAACTGGATTACTTTCTCTTACAACCATTTCGTGGATAATGGAAAATGTAACCTTCTCGGTTTGAGTGAGGGCATCAAGAGTTACGAGGATAACGCTTATTATATCACCTACCACCACAACTGGTATGATCACTCCGATAGCCGTCATCCTCGTTGCCGTTATTACAACGCACACGTTTATAACAACTATTACGATGGAAATGCTAAATATGGCGCAGGTAGTACGCTCGGAAGTTCTGTTTACATGCAAAACAATTACTTCCGCAATTGCAAATACCCTATGCTCACCTCTATGCAGGGTTCAGACCTTTATGCTACGTCTAACACGAGAAATACAGACAACGCTACTTTCTCAAAAGAGGATGGTGGTACAATCAAGTCTTACGGTAACGTGATGACGGGTACTTACTACTTCATTCCTTACAATGCTTCTACTATTTATACGGCAGGTAAGGAAGAGGCTGCGACGGTGCGTGGAATCGATTCAAGTAAAGATTTCGATGCAATCGTTGTGGATGATCCGTCTGCTGAGATTTCAAGTAGCATTACCTCATACGAGGGTGCAAACTACTACAGCAACTTCGATATTAAACGTGCTGAGGTGAAGAATGCAAATGTAGATGCTGCCGAGGATGTCGTTTCTGTCGTTACTGGTGCGTATGGTGCAGGCCGTTTGGATCATGGCGATATCTCGTGGACTTTCAAAGATGGCGATGATGAGAAATACGCTGTGGACGATGATTTGAAAGCATTGGTTACAAACTACAAGTCTACTTTGGTGGGCTTCTACGGTGAGGTGGCAGATACGGCAAGCAAGGGCGACACTGAGGTTGACCCTACACCAGATCCTACTGATCCAACCGACCCAACTGACCCTGACACTCCAGATCCAACCGACCCTGTTGTCGTATCTGGAATGACCTGCTACTTCACGGGTGGAACTCCTTCTAACCCTACTTTCTTCACTTTTGCGAGCGATAACTACGCAATCGGTAAGGACAAAGCGGTTGTCAACGACACTACCTACGAGGATGGTTTGAAGATGGAGTCTGCCACTTCAATTTCATTTACAACTACCGAGACGGCAACCATCACTTTGGTCTTCGGAAGTACAAACACGCCAAGTATCAAATTGGATGGCACTGCTAACACGAAGTTGAGCGACGCTTCCATCTTTGGTAATGTCTTGACAATCAAGAACGTAGCAGCAGGCACACATACTTTGACTAAGTCAAATTCTGGTAATCTCTACTATATCTCTGTTTCATACGATAGTTCAACTGATAATCAACTGATTATGTTGGATAATGCAGATGAATTGGATGGCCCGATCTTCGACTGTTGGGGTAGATTGTACGACAAGAGCCAACTCAAACCGCTCCGTGTCTACATCAACAAGGGAGTTCGTTTTATGATTGCGAAATAAATGATTTTCAAAGAATAAGAATCTTCAAAGAAAATTTTGTTTTTTATAAAGGAAAGACCTCCGTCGCTGAGATGGGGGTCTTTTTTTCATCAAAAAATGATAAATTTGTACTTTCTTAATAAGAGTTTTTCTTTGAATAACAATATTTTATAACATAAATGAAAAAAATAGATTTCAAGAAAATCTTGCCGTATGTGGCGATTTTCGCACTGTTTGTCTTGGCCGCTGCCATCTATTTCGCGCCTGCCTTGAAAGGTGAGGTCATCTATGCAGGCGATAATGTGAATGGTAAAGCCGCTGCAATGGAAGGTGTTAACTATCACAATGAGTCGGGCGATTACTCTTATTGGACGGGTAGTATGTTCTCTGGTATGCCAAACTACCAAATCGGTGGAGGAGGCATTACGGGTATCACAGTGTCTAAAGTCCTTTATCCTCTTTATCGATTGGGTACTTGGGGCTTGCGAAACACGGCGGTTCTCTTCTTCTATTATCTGTTGGCGTTCTTCCTTTTGCTCCGTGCCTTCAAGGTGGACAAATGGATTAGTGTCGCTGGCGCGTTCGCAATTTCTCTCTCCAGTTATTTCTTCGTGATTATAGCGGCTCAGCACCATGGAAAATGTTACTCCATCACTTGGATGACACTCGTAATCGTAGGATTCTTGCTAATCTATCTCAAAAAATATGGATGGGGCGCACTGATGGTGATGTTCTTCACCTTCCTCGGTTTCTACCGTCACCCTCAGATGTCATATTATATATGTATGCTCATTGGCGTTCTTGCCGTTGCCGAACTCTACAAGGCTTGGAAGGAGAAGGCTTGGAAGCACTTCGGTATTGCAACAGCGGTCTTTGCAGGCTCGTTCCTTGTCGGACTGGGAATGGGAAGTGAAAATATGTTCACTAACCTTGAGTATGCGGAACAGACCATGCGTGGTGGTCATTCCGACCTTCAAAAGGCTACTGATGAAACGAATAAAACGAAAGGTCTTGATCTCGACTACGCTACGGCTTGGAGTTACGGAATCGATGAGACGATGACGCTTCTCATTCCGAATTTCGAGGGTGCGGCAAGTGGCTACAATGTCGGTGAAAAATCCGACCTCTACAAGACGATGACTAAGCTGGGTGTCCAGAAGAAGGCTGCTAAGCAGTTCTGCCAGCAAGCACCAACTTACCGTGGTGAGAAGGCATTCACCTCTGGACCAGTTTACGCGGGTGCTATCGTGATTTTCCTCTTCGTCTTAGCACTTTTCTTGGTGAAAGGTCCGTACAAGTGGGCTCTCCTCGTTGCCACTCTCTTCTCTGTCTTCTTGGCTTGGGGTCACAACATGATGTGGTTGACGGAACTCTTCTTCAACTATTTCCCTTCTTACAACAAATTCCGCGCTGTCGAGAGTATCTTGATTGTTGCAGAGATTACCATTCCATTGTTAGGTTTCCTTGCTTTGAAAGAAATCTCTGAAAAAAACATTGATTATTCAGTTTTGAAGAAAAATATACTTATTTCTACTGGTATTACAGCAGGAATCTGTTTAATCGTTGCGCTTTTTAGTGGTGCAATTGATGTTGCTTCTTCTTACGATGCTTCTTGGAGTGCCAATATTCCAAATGAAATCTACAATGCCATCTTAGACCAGCGTACGGCGATGATCAAGTCGGATGCTTGGCGTTCTTTGATCTTCGTTCTTTTGGGTGCGGCGTTGACTTACCTCTTCGCACGTCAGATTTATGAGAAGAAACAGGAAAATGCAGTTGTTTGGTACGGTTTAGGTTTGGCAGGTTTGATTATTGCTGATATGTGGACGGTCGACAAACGTTTCTGCAACGACGATCAATTTGTTGCAAAGAAAAACTTCGACAAGGCTTTTGATATGTTGCCTTACGAGAAGGAAATCTTGCAAGACACGACGCACTTTCGTGTGTTGAACCTTGCAACGAACACTTTCAATGAGGCTCGTACAAGTTACTATCTCAAGTCTATCGGTGGTTACAGTGCAGCTAAACTTCGACGCTATCAAGATTTGATCGACGAGCATATCGCTCCTGAAATGAGTCCGTTGCTCCGCTCAATCGCCGAGTCGAATGCGTTCACTACTGCGAAGGTGAATGCAGACAGTCTCTTCCCAGTTTTGAATATGTTGAACATGAAATATGCCATTGTTCCACTTCAAACGGGCGACCAAATTCCTGTCGAGAATCCTTACACGATGGGCAACGCTTGGTTTGTTGATACTCTCAAAGTGGTGGATAATGCCAATGAGGAGTCTGACGCTCTACGCACTATCAACTTGCACACCACTGCTGTGTTGGACAAAGCATACGAGAAATACGTTGCTAATGCGGTAACGCCACACGATAGCACTGCTACCATTGAGTTGACGAAATACACTCCTCATTACATCGACTACACTGCTCATTTATCGACGGACAAGACGGTGGTCTTCTCCGAAATCTACTATCCGTATGGTTGGCATGCCACTATCGATGGTGTTGAGGCTCCAATCTTCAGAGTCAACTACATGCTCCGTGCACTCAACCTCACCGCAGGCGACCATTCCATCCGCCTCTCTTTCGATCCTGAAAGTGTAGAGAAGGGTAATAGACTCTCCCTCGCTTGTCTCGCCATCTTAGGTCTGACATTGATCGCCACCGTAGGGTATGAGGTTTATAGAAGGAAGAAAGGTGAAGCGTAAAATGCTTTGATAACATAAAACGAAAGGTGTACTACTTGTGGTGGTACACCTTTTTATTTTTTGTGATATGAAACGTTTGGCCTATAACTTCATCCTCTTCATCTCCTTCCCCTCCAAATCCAAAATCCTCATCTCTCCATCTTCCATCACACAGAATGTTCCTACATTGCCTCCTTTGGGGAATGTGGGCGACCCCGTGTTGCATATCACTGTGTCGCCTTGTTTCTCTAATTTCCAAAGATGGGTATGCCCATACACAACAGCGTCAAAGTGTCCTTTGGGCATCTGTTGCTCGTTGTATAAATGTCCGTGTGTCAGGAACAGTTTCTTGCCGTTGTCGCACAACAACATGTAATCGGATAGGATAGGGAAGTCTAACAACATCTGGTCTACCTCCGAGTCGCAATTGCCCCTCACCGCCATGACCTGGTCGCTCATCGCATTCAATCGCTGGGCTACTGCTTGTGGGTCTAACCCTTCTGGCAACCCATTCCGCGGACCATAATTGAGTATATCTCCCAACAATAGCAGCTGGTCGCAGTGCATCTCCTGATAATGCTTCAGCACTATCTCGAGCGACTTTATCGACCCATGTATGTCTGATACAATCAAGTATTTCATTCTGCTGTTTTCTCTTTTTTCGGCATTTCCTGTGCAGCTTTCAAGTCGGGTAGTTTGCCCTCTATTTTCAACTGTTTGGTTTCCACAAATTTATAGCCTTTCTTTTGCATACATCTCCAAATCCATGGCTCTACTGGGTGCTTGTCTGCCCACAATCCTACTTGATTGGCTTTTGCACTGTCTTCCAAGGCTGCTAATTTCTTATCTTGATTATATTTCTTGAAATGCCATGCGTATCCTGCTTTCAACATCTCTTCGCCAGCCTCTCGTCCGTCGGCTAAGTGTGTGAACGCTAAATATCGTCCATACTGTTCCATATCGATATCGGTCAATGTTACATATTGCCCTGCAATCAACGATTTGAGATATTGGGTGGATTTCTTCGAGAAATCCTGACCTTTCTCTGGTGCATCAATTCCCAACATCCTTATGCGTGCTTGCGTTGTGTCGGGCAACAAAATATCGTAGGTATCGCCATCTAAGACTTTTATCACTTTATATGCTACTCCCTCTTTTACAGGGTACTCTCTCTTTGTGCGACATCCAACACAGAGGATAAGGCAAAGTGAAAGAAAAAATGTAATTTTTGTTGAATTGCTAAACTTCATATAATATTTGTTTTATTGGTTTTTGTAAAAATGTCTTTATCGTAGTTCTAATAAAAAAGGAAGGCACCGCAATTGTCTCGCAGTGCCTCTCTAATTCTTCTAAGTGAACACTACTTCTTTTCTGGTTGCTTCTCTCCAGCCTTGCTCATGTCGCAAGTTCCTGAGAAAACGGCTTGTGGTTCGATAGAAAGTACTTTCGTGTCAATGTCTCCTTCTATCCTTGCTGTGGATTTCAAAGTCAATGTATCGCTAACGTGCAGTGTGCCTTTCACATAGCCCATGACCACCGCATTGGCGCAGGTCAACGTTCCATTCATAACACCCTTCGTTCCGATAATCATCATTCCTTTGCATTCTACCGTTCCCTCTATAGTGCCGTCAAGACGAAAATCACTCTCCGCGTATACGTCTCCTGTCACTTTCGTTCCGTAAGCCAGAGAGTTATGTTCACTTCCTACAATCTCTTTTGCCATACTTGTTCCTTGGTATTAGTAATTAATATGTTTCTTCGATTTTCAGTGTGATGGTTTTTAGTATGCCGACTTGAATTGGTCAAGGAAACGAATGTCGTTCTCCGAGAACATACGCAAGTCTTTTACTTGGTATTTCAAGTTCGTGATACGTTCAACTCCCATTCCAAAGGCATATCCAGTGTACTCCTTGCTGTCGATTCCACAACTCTCCAACACGTTAGGGTCTACCATTCCACATCCTAAGATTTCTACCCAACCAGTGTACTTGCAGAATCCACATCCTTCTCCGCCACAAAGGTTACATGAGATATCCATCTCGGCTGATGGCTCCGTGAATGGGAAATAAGACGGACGAAGTCTGATCTTCGTGCCTTCGCCAAACATCTCTTTTGCAAAATATAACAACGCTTGCTTCAAGTCGGCAAACGATACGTTCTTGTCGATATAGAGTCCTTCTACTTGGTGGAAGAAACAGTGCGCACGATAAGAGATGGCCTCGTTTCTATAAACTCGTCCTGGACAAAGCACGCGGATTGGTGGCTTTTGTGAAGTCATCACACGCGATTGCACTGATGAGGTGTGGGTACGAAGCAAAACGTCTGGATCTCTGGTGATGAAGAACGTGTCTTGCATGTCGCGTGCAGGGTGCTCTGGTGGAAAGTTCAACGCTGAGAACACATGCCAGTCGTCTTCTACCTCTGGACCTTCGGCTACGGTGAATCCAATGCGACCGAAAATGTCTGCAATCTCATTCTTCACGATTGAGAGTGGATGACGTGTACCCAACTCGATTGGGTCTGGCGTACGAGTCAAGTCTAACTTGTTCTCCTCCTCGGCTTTCTTCTCGAGCGATGCCTTCAAGTCGTTGATTCTCTCTTGGGCAGTGTTCTTCAACTCGTTCAAAAGTTGTCCAACCTCTTTCTTCTGCTCGTTCGATACAGTCTTGAAATCGTTGAACAACGCTGAAATCTCACCTTTCTTACTTAGATATTTTATTCTGACAGTCTCCAAGTCCTCTTTCGTGGCAACTTGCAAACTTTTAACTTCATCTAAAAGTTGTTTTATACGTTCTTTCATACTTTATAATCGGCTTTTGTGCGCAAATGTATCATTTTTCTTTGGCATACGCTTGCAAAAAAATATATTTGTTGCTAAACACTAAAAGAAATCTGAATGACTTGGATTAGAAATTTTATTTGCAAACTAAAAGATAACACCATTTCCATCCTTTTTTGGATGGCAATATTCGTTTTGTTGACCATCAGCAACGCCTCGTTCGACCTGATCCTTTCCGTCATTATCTCTTCTGTTTTGACGTTGGGGATGATGGTAGTCGTGGTGGTGAGCAAAAAGTTGCTTATTCCTCGTTTATATAAATGGTTCGCCGTTTTTCTGTTGGTCTCCATCGTTTTTATCGCTCTCTTTGCTCGTGTCTCTTCTGTCGTTTTGGATGAGGTTACTTTCTCTTACATCGACCGAACGGGAATGAAACACCAGGATGAAAAATCTCTTTTGGATATTGAACTGCCCTCCGAAACGAAATCGTTTTTTGAAGAGCATAACAGAATGGAGCAGGAGCGTCTTTCTCTTTCTTCTGCTTGGAAGGCTTTCATCCTCTACGTCGGTGCTTTCGTCTTTTCTCTGATGACTTTCTACCGAAAAAGGGCAGAGGAGATTGAAACACAAAGAACGCATCTTCTTCAGGAGAAAATGCAGATGGAACTGAATTTCCTTCGTTCTCAGATTAATCCGCATTTCCTTTTTAATGCCTTAAATAACATATATTCAATGATTTACACGGGGGATAAACATGCTGCGGATTGTGTTTTGTCTCTTTCCGAAATGTTGAGATATGTAACTTACGAATCAAAGGAAAATCGTATCTTGCTCTCTGGCGAGGTGGTCTATTTGGAAAACTACATTGAGTTTCAACGTTATAGTTATGAGGAGGATATCAATGTTACTTTTGAGAAAAATCTGAAGAGCGAGCAGATTTACATCGCCCCAATGTTGCTTCAGCCCTTCGTCGAGAATGCCTTCAAATACAGCGGTATCAGTCAACAGGAGAAGGACGCTTTCATTCACATCAAATTAGACGCTGATAATGACAAAATCGTGTTCTATATCGAAAACTCCATCCGTAAAACGAAGAAGGAGGATAAGACGAAAAGAGGCATTGGTATTGAGAACGTTAAAAAGCGTTTGGATTTGTTGTATTTAAATAACTATTCGTTGAATATAGATGAGGATTCTGCAATTTATAAACTTACTTTATATATAGATTTGACGGCTGATATAGTCTGTTAGGTCTTGTTTTTTGAACAAAAAATTAAACTGAAAAAATAGTTTGGTTATGGAAAACGATATGATAAGAGTCGTGATAATTGATGACGAATTTCCGGCTCGCAAACTTTTGTCTGAGTACGTTTCTAAGATGTCTAACCTCGAATTGGTGGGCGTCTGCGAGGATGCTATGCGTGCAATGGAACTTTTGCAGAAGGAGAATGTCGATTTGATCTTGTCTGACATTCAGATGCCCGATCTCTCTGGATTGGACTTCTTCAAGTCTCTGCAAAACAAACCGTTGATTATCTTCACCACGGCTTACAAAGAGTATGCTTTGGAAAGTTATGAGTTGGAGGCTGTCGACTATCTTCTCAAACCAATTCCTTTCCCTCGCTTCGTTCAAGCCATCAACAAGGTGTCGGAGCGTATGAGCATGAAGAGAAACGTCTCTTCTGCCGGACCTGCTGGCGAGGCCTCAAAACCTGAAAAGGATTACTTCATGGTGAAAGCCGACTACAAACTGTATCGTATCGACTACGCTAGCCTCATCTACATCGAGGGTCAAAGTGAGTATGTTACTTTCCACATGAAAGACAAGAAACGTATCACCGCTTACTACTCGCTGAAGAAGTTGGAGGAGGAGTTGCCTTCCGATCAGTTCATCCGCGTTCATAAGTCTTATATCGTCTCTATCGCGAATATCGAGGCTGTCGAGGGCAATATGGTGTTGATCAACGGTCAACGTCTCTCTATTGGCAAAAACTACAAGGACGCTTTCTTGGAGAAATTAGGTCAGTAATCGTACAAGATATAATCTCCATAATGGGAGTTGAAAATAAGGGTTGGGGTTTATCCTCAGCCCTTTTTCGTTATAGGGGAGAGACTCATCTGTCGTTTAGAAAACTCCCCGAATGTTTTTGTTGTCCCCCCCATAAAAGGAAACGCACTGCAAAGTTTCACAACTTTGCAGTGCGCCGAACGTTTCCGTTCTAAAAAATGAAAACAAACACTATTATGAAAAAGTTTCTATTCTTTTATGAAAAGAAAACGGGAATTCAATTATTCTATGACAACTGCGAGACCTTGGTAAATATTCAAAAGCTGAATATTCAGAAGCGCGGTGTACTTGGCTTGGATTGTCTCCTGCTGCGCTGTCAAGAGTGAGTTCTTTTCGCTGAGCATCTCAAAAGGTGTTTTAGCACCTAATGTGTATTTCTCGCTTGTCAACTCGTAACTTGTATTCATCGCCTCTTCATTAGCCTTGGCTGCTACATAACTTTGCTGTGCTGCAACTGCGTCGTTGTGCGAGGTCTCGATGAGTTTCTTTAAGTCATCCTTGACTTTCTCTAAACTGAGTGAACTCATCGTTTTCTCTAACTTGGCTTTCTCTTTCTCCGACTTTCTATTTCGGTTGTCTAAGATTGAATAACTTAATGTTACTCCAACACTCTCACCGAAATTTTGTTTCATCTGTTCGCCGGTCGAAAGGTCTGCTGCCGAGTTATGTCCTGTTCCAACGCTCGCTTGCAAACTGATGCTTGGGTAGTAGCCTGATTTTGCCACTTTTATGTTCAAGTCAGACATTGTCTCTTCCAACTCTGCTGCTCGAACATCTGGTCTCGTTTGCAGTGCGACATTGTATGCTTCCACCTTCGTTGGCAAGGCCACCAAAACAGCCTCCTCTGAAATCTCTGGTGTGTAGACATCCATGTCCGCATCGTCGAGTCTAAGTAATAATTTCAAATTCAATTTGGCCTCTGTCAAATCGTTTTCTGCAACTACTAACTGATATTTCTCTTTGGCGTATTGCGCTTCAATCTGAGCGAAATCACTTTTTGAGATTGAACCAGCTTCGTAGAGGTTCTTGCTTCGGTCGTATTCTGCTTCGGCAACTTCTAACGAACTTTGCTTCGTTTTCAGATTCTCCACAGCGTATAACACTTGAATGTAGTACGTTACGACCAAAACTTTAACGTTTTCTTCTGTCTCTTCAACATCAACTGAGTCTATGCGCTCTTGCAACAACTGCTTCTTGATGTTGTATTTCCGTTTGAATCCGTTGAAGACTGTCCATGAGGCATTTAAATTATAATTGCCATTGTAAGAGGTTTTGTCTAAACCTTCTTCTGGCCACGGACTGTTGCTCAATGTGTGTGATGTGGAAAAGTTTAAACTTGGCTGCCATTGTGCCTTCGCCAACTTCGTATCAACTTGCCCTTCTAAGATCGTTACCGCTCCTTTCTGCATGTCGATACTCTTCTCCATTGCATAATCCATGCACTTTTGAAGATTCCACGTTTCCTCCGCAGATGCCTGCGTTCCCATTGCTGCAAATACACTTGCAAGTAGGCCAATTTTGAAATTTACTTTCATCTTCTACCTCGTTTACGATTCGTTGCAAATGTATGAAGCCCACCAACATTTCAAACATTTTATTAGACTATAAAACACATTTAATAGACTAATAATTTTCACTTTCCAAATGTCAAACAAAATTCAGACATTAGAAAATATCCGTATGCTTTTTAACACTTTTTAACCGCTTTAGCGCGCGAATGTGAGCAATTTGCCTTTCTTTTCGGTATCAAACTTGCCCTCATCGTACACTACGTTTCCGTTGACGAATGTTTTGCATATTTTGTAGTTAAATGTTTCCCCTTCAACTGGAGACCAACCGCATTTGTACTGCAATGACTCTTTCGTAACGGTTACTGGGCTGTCTGGCTCTACTAATACCAAATCGGCAAAGTATCCTTTTCTGATGAAACCTCTCTTTTCAATATTGAAAACCTTGGCCGGGTTGTGACACATCTTCTCAACCACTTGCTCTCTCGTGAAGTTTCCTTTTTTCGCCAACTCCAACATCATCTGAAGTGAGTTTTGTATGCTTGGAAATCCTGAAACTGCGTGGAGTACGTCGCCTTCCTTCTCGCTCAAGAGGTGCGGTGCGTGGTCGGTTGCAACGGTGTCGATGATGCCCATCTCCACTGCTTTCAAAAGGTTTTCGCGGCTCTTCTGCTTTTTGATAGAAGGGTTGCATTTGATCTTTGCGCCCAATCTCTCGTAGTCTCTATCGTCAAACCAGAGATAGCCAACGCAAGTCTCTGCTGTGATCTTCTTCTCTGCCAACGGCTTGTTGTTGAACAATGCCAACTCTTTGGCTGTGGTGAGGTGAAGCACGTGCAAGCGTGTGCCGTATTTCTTTGCCAAATCAATCACCTGCGCTGTTGCTTTGTAGCAAGCGTCAGAGTTGCGGATGATCTCGTGATATGAAATAGGAATTGGGTTCTCTCCGAATTCTGCTTTTACCTTCTCCAAATTGGCTTGGATGGTTGCCTCGTCTTCGTTGTGTGTGGCAACGAGGATTGGCGACTTCTCAAAAATCTGAGACAAGATGGCTGGGTCGTTCACTTTCATATTGCCAGTAGACGAACCTACGAAAACCTTGATTCCGCAGACTTTGCTCTTGTCTACGTTCATTATCTCATTGATATTGTCGTTGGTTGCACCGAGATAGAATGAGTAGTTGGTCGTACATTTCTTCTCTGCGATGGCAATCTTGTTGTCAATCTCTGCCATCGTTGTGGTTTGTGGCAGTGTGTTAGGCATATCCATGATACTGGTAACACCTCCTGCAACGGCTGCTCTTGACTCCGTCTCCATATCGGCCTTCTGCGTGAGTCCTGGCTCACGGAAGTGAACATGCGTGTCAATCACTCCTGGCAACAACCATTTGCCGTCTCCATCTATCACCTCTGCATTCTTTAGTACGCTCTCTGGAACGTCGTCTCTGAAGATTTTAGAGATTTTCTCCCCCTCAATCAACACGGAACCCTTGAATGAGTTTCCCTCGTTGATGATCTTCACCTTGTGGATAAGTATGTTTTTCATGACGTATGACTATTTAATACTTCGCGTGGAAGTCTGTTTACAATAAATTTTATGATAGTAAATATAGCGAAAAGAATTATTAACAAATAAATGCGTGGTGTTTTTTCTCGCTATTTTTCCCCTTTATTTTTCTTCGGATATTTTCTGAATAGACTGTTTAATTTGAGCCTGATTACGCCGAATACTGCCTCTCCGAATATTCCGCTGTTCATCTTCGAAACTCCTAAAACTCTGTTTACGAAGATGATAGGAACTTCTTTGATGGTGAATCCACACATGTAGGCTGTGAATTTCATCTCTATTTGGAATGCGTATCCTACGAATTTCACTTTGTCTAACTCGATGGTTTCCAACACTTCGCGACGGTAACATACGAAACCTGCGGTGGTGTCGGCAATCTTCATTCCGGTAACAATCCTTACGTAGATAGAGGCAAAATAAGACATTAAAACTCGTCCCATTGGCCAGTTTACTACGTTGACACCGCTTGTGTAGCGTGATCCGATGGCGAGATCAGCCCCCTCTTCCGAACAGGCTTTGTGAAGTTTCAACAAGTCGTTGGGATTGTGCGAAAAGTCGGCATCCATCTCAAAAATGTAGTCGTACTTGCGCTCTATTGCCCATTTAAAACCTGTGATATAGGCTGTGCCTAAACCTTGCTTCCCCGAACGCTCAATGAGGTGAAGACGCTCTGAAAATTCACTCTGAAGTCCTTTTACGATTTCCCCTGTGCCGTCTGGTGACCCATCGTCGATCACTAAGATATGAAACTGCTTGGGCAACGAAAAGACTGCTCTACAGATATTCTCTATGTTCTCTTTTTCGTTGTAGGTCGGTATGATTACTACACCATCGTTGTTTTCCATTGCCTTTGAATTTTTGGCGGATTAATTACTATTTATATAACGACTCTCTACGCTTCCTATTTCGTTGTGTCATAGGTTTTTTTGCGATTTTTCATCCTCATTTTCAAAAATTGCTTCTTGAATTTGAGTTCGAATCACTTTTTAAAGTGCCGTATTTGCAAATTTAGAAAATGGTTTGGACTTTTATTCCTTATATTTGCAAATATCTTTGTTAAAAAATCTTAGAGTTGGAAATAATCGATTTAATGGACCGAATTGAGTCTGATAATCAGGTGATTTCGGTGAAGAAATGGATAGAGAATAAAAAGGAGAAAAACCTTCTGCTGAAAGGAATGGAGGGTTCTTTCCGTGCCTTGCTATTTTCAATGCTTTTCAGAGATTATCGTGGGCAGTGGCTCATCGTGCTGAATGATGCGGAGTCTGCTGCTTACTTTTATTATGATATGACGCAACTGTTGGGCAACGAAAAGGTTTTGTTCTATCCTGTCTCCTACAAAGGGTCTGCGAAATATGGGGAGAAACAATTGGATGCTGCCAATGAGGTGCTTCGTACGGAGGTGTTGGACCGATTAGGTCATAAAGACGCTGATTATGTGGTGGTTACGCATCCTGAGGCGTTGACGGAATTGGTGGTGAAGACGGAGGTGCTGCGTGATAAGACAATCCCTATTTCCGTGGGCGATACAATCGACACAATCAAACTTTCTCAGTCGTTGTTTGAACAGGGCTTCAACCGTGTCGATTTCGTGTATGAGCCTGGTCAGTTTTCGGTTCGTGGTAGTATCATCGATATTTTTTCCTACTCTTGTGAATACCCTTACCGCTTAGATTTTTTCGGAGATGATGTGGAGTCTATTCGTACTTTCAATGTGGAAACGCAACTTTCCGTCGAGGATAAACAAAGTATAACGATTGTTCCTGATATTCATGATAAAAAGGAGGTGACGGATTCAATTTTGAATTTTTTGCCTCCGACCGCCTTCCTTTCGTTCTTCGATTTCTCGTATACCGCAGATATTATCGGTGGGGAAGAGGTGCGTGCGAAGGATAAAAATGCGGAGGATGCTGTCTTGCCAATGGCTGATTTCTTGAAACAGTCGCTCGATTTTAGAAGAATCGAGTTTGGCGGTCATAATGGCTTGTCTTCATCTTCAAAAGCGACAAAAGTTGAGTTCTTGACACACCCGCAACCTGTCTTTTCTAAGAATTTCGACTTGATAGCGAGTGATTTCAAACAGAAAATCGAAAATGGCTACGAAGTGTGTTTGTTGAGCGATAACAAGCATCAAATCGACCGTTTGGAATCCATTTTTGAGGATAAAGGACTGAAAATCTCTTTTACACCTATATTAAAAACGTTTCACGAGGGCTTCGTTTTAGATACGGAGCGACTTTGTTGTTACACGGATCATCAGGTTTTCAATCGTTACCATAAATATTCGTTGCGTTCGGATAGGGCGCGCGATGGTCAGGCTGCTTTGACACTGAAGGATCTGAACAGTTTCAAAGTGGGCGATTATGTCGTGCATGTTGATTATGGTGTGGGACGATTCGGTGGTTTGATTCAGGTGGATGCCAACGGCAAGAAACAGGAGGTCATTAAGTTGCTCTATAAGAATGATGATTTGTTGCTTGTCAGCATTCATTCATTACATAAAATATCAAGATATAGAGGAAAAGAGGGCGAGACCCCAACCATCAGCAAGTTGGGTACGGGGGCTTGGCAGACGCTGAAAGAGCGGACCAAGAAGAAGGTCAAGGATATTGCGCGCGACCTCATTGCACTCTATGCCAAGCGTCGGGAAGAGAAGGGCTATGCGTTCTCGCCAGACACTTTCTTGCAGTCGGAGTTGGAAGCTTCGTTTATCTATGAGGACACGCCAGACCAGTTGAAGACGACTCGTGAGGTGAAGGCGGATATGGAGCGTGATTTGCCGATGGATCGTCTTGTTTGTGGTGATGTGGGATTCGGAAAGACGGAAATTGCCATTCGTGCGGCTTTCAAGGCGGCGTGCGATAACAAGCAAGTGGCAGTCTTGGTGCCAACGACAGTATTGGCATTGCAACACTATAAAACCTTCTCCGAACGCTTGAAGGATTTTCCTTGTAAGGTGGAATATCTGAATCGTTCTCGTTCTCAAAAAGATGTGAAACGGATTGAGAAGGAACTGTTGGACGGTGAAATCAACATTATGATTGGCACGCAGAAAATCTTAGGTAAAGAGGTGAAATTTAAAGACTTAGGATTGCTGATTATTGATGAGGAACAGAAATTTGGTGTTTCGGTGAAGGAAAAAATCAAACAGATGAAGGTCAATGTCGACACGTTGACGATGACGGCGACTCCGATTCCGCGTACGTTGCAGTTCTCTTTGATGGGGGCGCGTGATCTTTCAGTGATTAGCACGCCTCCTGCCAATCGTTACCCTGTGCAGACGGAACTGCACACTTTCAATGAGGATGTTATTCGGGATGCCATTCGTTATGAGATGGATCGAAACGGACAAGTATTCTTTATTAATAATAGAGTGCAGAATCTTCCTGAGGTGGCTGCTCTCATCAATCGTTTGGTGCCTGACGCTCGTGTGGCGATTGGCCACGGACAGATGAAGGGCGAGGATTTGGAGAAAATCATCTTAGATTTCATCGATTATGAATATGACGTGTTGTTGGCAACGACAATCATCGAGTCGGGTATCGATATGCCGAATTGCAACACGATTATTGTGAACAATGCGCAGAATTTCGGATTGAGCGATTTGCACCAGTTGCGTGGTCGTGTGGGTCGAAGCAACCGACGTGCCTTCTGTTATCTGCTCGCTCCACCATTGTCGACCCTCACGCAGGATGCTCGTCGTCGTTTGCAGGCCATTGAGAGTTTTTCGGAGTTGGGTAGCGGATTCAATATTGCTATGCAGGATTTGGATATCCGTGGCGCAGGAAACCTTCTCGGTGCGGAGCAAAGTGGTTTCATTGCCGATTTGGGCTACGAAACCTACCAGAAGGTGCTGAATGAAGCCGTTGCAGAGTTGAAAATCGACGAGTTCTCTGAGTTATATAAGGAAGACGAAAAAACACCAGTTCCTGCTTCTTTGCCTGTCGTTTTGGATTGTCAGGTGGAGACCGATATGGAGTTGACTTTCCCATCGGACTATGTAGAGAATATTTCAGAGAGAATGAGTCTCTATCGCGAGTTGGATAATGTCAAAGATGAGACGGAGTTGCAGAAATTCGAGGCGAAGATGCGCGACCGTTTTGGTGCGTTGCCCGAGCAGACGCAAAATCTGTTGACCCTCGTTCGTGTGCGTTGGATTGCGCAGAAATTGGGCTTCGAAAAATTGACTTTGAAGCAAGGTCGCATGGTGGGCTATTTCGTGAGTGATGAGAAATCGCCTTACTTCCAGACCGATGCGTTCGGTAAAATTCTCGAATATTTCCAAACCCATGTGGAGCGTTGCAAGTTGCGCGACAATGCAGGCAAGCGTTCGATCATCTTCTCCGAAGTGCAGACGGTGGACGAGGCGTTTGATGTCTTGATGGCGGTTGAGGCTATGAAAATAAGCGCGTAAAATCAAGTTGCGAGAGAAATGAAAAAAAGTCGAAAAAAAACAGACTGATAATTGACGTAAAATCAAAACCAGTTATATCTTTGCAGAGTAACTTTAAAACTTGTTTATTATGGCTTATGTAATTGGAGAAGATTGTGTAGCATGTGGAACTTGCGCAGGCGAGTGTCCAGTTGGCGCAATTTCAGAGGGTGATATCTATAAGATCGATCCTTCAGCTTGTACTGAGTGTGGAACTTGCGCAGATGCATGTCCTGCAGGTGCTATCTCAAAGTAAAAAATTAGATTAGTCAAAAGAATGGGAGTGTTCGGGAGGACATTCCCTTTTTTCTTTGTACTCAACCTGTTATATTTGCGCATTGAATTGACATTTGGAATTTTTTGAAGAAGATATGGTAGTTGCATTTTCACTGATGGTTCATAAGGCAGACGATGAGCGTGTCGCTTCTCAGGAGGCGCAGGCTTTGCGTGCGGTGGGTGATACTGTGCATGTTTTTTCTACCTATCTGATGCAAGATAAAAGTCGAACGGAGCGTTGCCAATGGCTGCAGACTCAGTTGGAGCAAACGCAACCTGACGTAATCATCTGTGACACACCTGTTTCGGTGTTGACGGCTCGAAGTGCGAAGAAGGCGATAGCGCAGTCAACTGGTAAGGAAACAAAAGTGCTTTACGACATAACCGAGTGGTATCCTTCGAAGAAAAACCTGCGGAATTATGGTGCGTTGATGCGTAGCGTGCGTTTCTTCGCCTTGACTTTTCTGCACCTCAAAGCGTCGTTCCTTTCGGATGCGTTTCTGTTGGGTGAGTATTACAAAGCGTTACCATGCAAGATTTTGTTCCCTTGGAAGAAAAAACTGTTGCTGACCTACTACGCCACAAATAAAAATGTCAAAAAATATGCTTCAAAAACATCTTTGAAGGAATCTTGTGCCTTCTATTATTCTGGAAATCTGACAGAGGAAAAAGGCTTTTTTAGAGTGCTGGAGGTGGCGAGGAAAGTGGCAGAAAATCGTCCCAACACGAAATTTCAGTTGAATGTCGTTTCTTCAATGAAGATGGAGAATCTGGAAAATTTGCCCTCCAATTTGAATGTATTCTTTCAAGGGTGGATGCCTTTTGAAATGTTTTGCGAGACGGTGGGGGCTAATGATTTATTCTTCGATTTGCGAGATGATGACATTGAAAATACCCATTGCTTGCCAATCAAAATGTTCTATTACATGGCAGTGGGGCGACCAATGATTTATTCTGATTTGAAAGCCATTCGCAAGGGTGTCCCTGAAATTGATGAAATGGGAGTCTTGTTGATGCCGACGGAGATTGAAAAGACGGTTGAGGCAGTTCTTCGTTATATCGATGACGACGAACTATACCAAAAACATTGCCAGAATGCCTTGCGGTGGGCAGAAGAGAAATATAACTGGGAAAGCATTGAAGAGTCGTTCGTGAAATTCATTCATCATGGCATTTGATTTGAAGAAAAACATAGTGATGACGGTGTTGGGAAAGAGTGCGATCCTTCTCTCCAACTTCCTCGTTGTTGTGCTGACGGCTCGTTTGTGGGGCGCAGAAGGGCGGGGTAGCGTCGCTATGTTCATGGCAGATATCGGTCTGCTGGCGATTGTCTCCAATGTGTTTACAGGCAGTAGTGTTTCCTACTATCTGAACAAGGTGAAGAAACATCGCCTCTTCTTGATGGCGTTGCTGTGGGTTTCTGTTTTGTCGTTGGGTGGGGCTATTCTTTTTCATCTGTTTGAACAAGAAAATCTCTCCCTTCTATTCTTCGTAATCTCCTTTGTATTAGGAATTTACACATTTTACAATTCCGTTTACATAGGCGACCAGCGTATCGGTTTGTACAATGCTTTGACTGTTTTGCAACCTGTCCTTGCCTTGATACTTATGTTGCTGATTTACTGGACAATAGACAATAGTGTTAGGGCTTATTTTATAGGATATGCTCTTTCTACAACGAGTTTGACACTCTATAGTTTCATTAAAGAAAAAAGCAAGAATCAATGGGAGAAATTTACAAAAGATGAGTTTCTTCAATCTCTGAAATTTGGCTTGCAGACACAGTTGAGCGAATTCCTGCAGTTCTTCAATACGAGGTTAAGTTACTATTTCTTAGCCTATTACGCTGGAAATGCGAGTGTGGGTGTCTTTTCGATTTGTGTTTCATTGTCCGAGGCGATGTTTGTGGTTGGACGAAGCATTTCGATGGTGCAATATTCTCGTTTGTTGGAGCAGAACACGGATAAAAAGGAGGCGCGGAAGGAAACGAATCAGGTGCTGAAACTCTGTTTCTTCGTAACGTTGGGCATATTGGTGATTGTGAATTTGTTCCCTTCACAGTTGTATGTTTGGGTGTTCGGACCAGAGTTTGAGTCGGTTAAAATGTTGCTGTTGTTCCTATCTCCAGGAATTTTAGTGGGCAGTGTGGCAGACATTATCGGACACTATTTTTCGGCGATGGGGCAGTTGCGCATTTTGGTGTTAAAGTCTGTCGTCGGAGTATTAGTAACGACGATTTTGTCTGTAATAATTATCTCAAAATGGCAGATTAACGGTGCGGTGATTGTAAATTTAACCGCAAATGTTGTAACTTCGTTGGTGCTTTTCTTATCTTATAGAAGAGACAATTTTTGAAATTATAAAACTATGGCAAAACAAGTAGTACCTATTACCCTGTTGACGGGTTATTTGGGTAGCGGAAAGACTACCTTGGTGAACCACATTCTTTTGAATAAGAAGGGTTTGAAGATTGCGGTTATTGTGAATGATATTGGTGAGGTGAATATTGACGCCTCTTTGATTCAGAAGGGTGGAGTGGTAACGCAGAAAGACGAAAGTTTGGTTGCGCTCCAGAATGGTTGTATTTGTTGTACTTTGAAAACAGATTTGATCAAGCAAATCACAGATATTACGGAGACGAACAAGTTCGACTACATCGTGATTGAGGCGAGCGGAATTTGTGAGCCTTACCCTATCGCAAATACCATCGTTTCAATCTCCGACATGGCTCGCAAGTATCATTTGCCTGACATCTGCCGTTTGGACTGTGTCGCAACGGTGGTCGACGCTTTGAGAATCTCGAAGGAGTTCTCTAACGGTTCTGACTTGACTAAGGAGGTGGACGAAGAGGATATCGCTAACTTGGTGATTCAACAGATTGAGTTCTGCGACGTAATCATCTTGAACAAGGTGAGCGAGGTGAGCGCAGACGAACTCAACGCTGTGAAGGCAGTGGTGAAGAGATTGCAACCACACGCCGAGATTATCGAGACAGACTATGCAAAGGTCGACTTGGATAAAATCATTGATTGCCACCGCTTCGATATGGATAAAATCTCTGTTTCGGCAGGTTGGATTGGCGAAATCGAGAAGGACGCTGAACGCAGAGATGAAATTGATGATGATTCCAATCACGAACACGAGCACCACCATCACCATGACGACGACGATGATGATGAGCATGATCACGAACATCATCACCACGATGACGATGATGACGACGACGATGACCATGACGAGCATGGACACCACCACCATCACCACCACCACGACCATGAAGGCGAGGGCGAGGTTGAAGAGTATGGTATCGGCACATTCGTTTACTACCGTCGTAAACCAATGAGCCTGAACGCATTCGACCATTTCGTTTACCAACAATGGCCAAAGTCGATCATCCGTGCAAAGGGTATCACCTACTTCAAGGACAACGAGGATATGTCCTTCCTCTTCGAGCAGGCAGGTACGCAGAAGACGCTTCAAGAGGCTGGTCAGTGGATTGTAACCGCTCCTAAAGAAGAGCGTGAGGCAATGCTCCGCCAAAGCCCTGAGTTGCAAAAAGACTGGGATGAGAAGTATGGCGACAAGATGGTCAAGATTGTCTTCATCGGAAAGAATATGGACAAAGAAGCCATCTGTGAGGCTTTAGACAAGGTGTGATTTCACTTCGATAATGTTATGATAAAAAACGCAAGGCTGTTATGGTCTTGC
>CAVJCT010000049.1:0-41136 GCA_963648205.1 Flexilinea sp. | reverse complement strand
CGTCTTTGACAATGTAGCCCTCGTCGGCGGATTCGATTTGCTTTTGTCCTTTCTTCCGTCCTCCAATCTCAAATGTTTTTCCTTCGATTAGGAAGTCGGAGATGGGCGAGTTGCTCACCGTGTGGTTCACTCTGGTTTGGTTGAGGAAGAAGGTTTCGCGAAGGTTGCCAATGTCGGGATTGGTAGAGGCGAGAGCGTTGGCGAGGTTCGTATTGTCCAAATAGATCTTCTCCACTTTGCCCAATCGGCGGATGCCTTGCGTATGTTCGCGGAGTTGTGCGATGAGTCCTGCACGGTCCATCAGTTCGAGATAGTCGGGCAGTTTGTTTCGGTCTGCCTTGATGACGGTCGCCAGGGTGGAGAGGTTGGGTTTGAACGGCACACTGTCGGCAATCACCTGCATCAAATCTTTCAGTTTGCGCGACACGGCGACGGTGTAGTTGGCGTATTGCGGAATGTCCGTCTCCAAGGTCATGCTGACGATTTGGTTGAGGCGCAATTCGTAACCAGGGTCGTGCGAGAAAGGGTAGTAGCCGTGGCGGAGATATTCGGCGAATGGCACGAGGGGATGCTCGATGCTGTCGGGCAACCGCACTTCGTGGTTGAGGATTTGTTGCAGCGTATAGACGGGTATGTCTGCCCCATGCTCCATGTTGAGGTACTCACGGAAGGATAGTCCCTGCATGTTGAAGAGCAGTACCCTTCGGCTTAGGTCTGCCGCACCTTTGTATATGTCTAAGATGGAAGAGCCTGTGAAGATGATGTGGAGATCTGGCAGATTGTCGTAGACCATCTTCAACTCTTGCGCCCAGTTCTCATATTTGTGTATCTCGTCGATGAGAAGGTGTTTTCCGCCCAACAGCGTGAATTTCGTGGCAAGGTCGTAGAGCGAGTTGGAGGCGAAGATGACAGACTCCGCGCTCACATAGATTGTCTCGCTCGGGTTGAGGTTCAGTTTGGCATATTGTAGTAGCATGGTGGTTTTGCCCACACCACGAGGACCCACGATGGCAGTCATGTGGTTATCCCAAGGTATGCGGTCGTACATATACCGCAAGAATTGGGTGTCTGTCCGCTTGATTAGTGCGTCGGATATTTGCTTTAGTCGCTCCATTTGCTTTTTGTTTTCTGCAAATGTACGATTTTGCTGTGAAAGTACCGCAAATTTTTGAAGATTTTGCGGTAAAAAAATAGCAGATTATGGAAATTCTGCTGTGTATTTACCGCAAATGCTTTGTGAAACTGCGGTAAAAACACCGCAGAATATTGTAAAATCTTTCTTCATATATAGCTGCAATATGTGTGTCGTTGCTTTGGGCTACCCTTTGACTACCCAATAAAATAAAAACGGCTGATAATCATTGAATTATCAGCCGTTTCTTGTACCCAGACCCGGGGTCGAACCGGGATGGAAGTGAATCCACTGGTGTTTGAGACCAGCGCGTCTACCGATTCCGCCATCTGGGCAACTACTTATTTGCAACCTTTGTTGTCTTCTCTTAAACAACCTTTTTGTTTTTCGATTGCGGTGCAAAGGTACGTCCTATTTTTGAATCTCACAAGCGTTTTGGAAGAAAAATTTTAATTTTTTAAAATGTATTCTTAAATACTTGTGAATCAATTTATTATGTTAGATGCTCTTCTTCCTTTTCTTCAATTCGAAATCGCGTCCTAAGTATTTTTCTCGTACGATTGGGTTGGCTGCCAACTGTTCGGAGGTACCTTGGAAGAGGATTCTTCCTTCAAACAGCAGGTAAGCACGGTCGGTGATAGACAATGTCTCGTCTACGTTGTGGTCGGTGATCAAGATTCCAATGTTGCGCTCTTTCAACTTCCACACAATGTCTTGAATGTCTTGCACCGCAATGGGGTCAACTCCCGCAAAAGGTTCGTCGAGCATGATGAACTTCGGCTCAATGGCGAGACATCTGGCAATCTCCGTTCTTCTTCGTTCTCCTCCTGATAGACGGTCGCCTAAGTTGTGGCGAACATGCCCTAAGTTGAACTCCGAAATCAGACTCTCTAACTTTTGTTTTTGGTAATCTTTGGGAAATTTTGTCATTTCAAGGACGGCGGCGATATTGTCTTCAACAGTCATTTTGCGGAAAACGGAGGCCTCCTGCGCCAAATAACCGATGCCTTTTTGCGCACGCATGTAAATAGGTTCTTTGGTTATATCCTCGTTGTCTAAGAAGATATGTCCAGCATTGGGAACGACCTGACCCGTCGTCATATAGAAAGTGGTAGTCTTGCCGGCTCCATTCGGACCTAACAAACCAACGATCTCTCCTTGCGTTACGTTGATAGAGACGTTGTTGGCAACCGTTCGACTGCCATAAATCTTCACTAATCCCTCGGTTCTAAGAACCATGTTTTTCTTTTCGTCCATCTTTTTTGAACTTCGCCATGGGGCTATTTTGTGCAAAGATAAGTTTATTGTGTGAAAAAACCTTATCTTTGCGACGCTTAATCTTTTAAGCATTTTTCTCATTGAGACAAAAAAGTTCTTGAACTACAAAGAAAGCAATGGCAAAAAAACTTTTTCTGGAGACATACGGCTGTCAGATGAACGTGGCTGATAGCGAAGTGGTGGCTGCTGTGATGCAGACGATTGACTATGACGTGACTGAGGTGTTGGACGAGGCTGATGCAGTGTTCCTTAACACTTGTTCTATCCGTGACAATGCGGAGCAGAAAATCTTGTCGCGTCTGCAGTTCTTTCAAAACATGAAAAAGAAAAGACCGTTGCTTGTGGGACTGCTCGGTTGTATGGCTGAGCGTACGAAAGATGAACTAATCTCTCAAAAATTGGCAGATTTGGTGGTGGGTCCGGATTCTTATTTGGATCTTCCTAACTTGGTCTCTCTGGCTGAGCAAGGGTTGCCTGCCCTCAATGTCGAACTTTCTACTACGGAGACTTATAAAGAGGTAGTGCCTGTTCGTATTGCTGGAAATTTGATTTCTGGCTACGTCTCAATCATGCGTGGTTGCAACAATTTCTGCTCTTATTGCATCGTGCCTTACACTCGTGGTCGTGAACGTAGTCGAGAGGTCGACAGTATTATTCGTGAAGTGGAGGATCTTCAGAATCGTGGTTACAAAGAGGTGATTCTGATCGGTCAGAATGTCAACTCTTATTTATATAAGGAAGAGGGAATGTCTCCCGTTACATTTGCGGATCTCCTTCGTATGGTGGCAGAGAAATTCCCTAACATGCGTGTTCGTTTCACTACTTCACATCCGAAGGATATGGCAGACGAGGTTTTGGAGGTTGTTGCTTCTCATCCGAATATTTGTAATCATATCCATTTGCCAGTGCAGTCGGGTAGCAACAAAATTTTGAAATTGATGAATCGTCGCTACACAAGAGAGTGGTATTTGGATAGAATCGCTGCCATCCGTCGTATCATTCCAGATTGCGGAATTTCAACGGATATGTTCTGTGGCTTCCATGACGAGACGGAAGAAGACCATCAGGAGACGCTCTCGTTGATGCGTGAGGTGGGCTTCGATTCTGCCTTTATGTTCAAATACTCGGAGCGTCCAGGAACGTATGCTTCTAAACATCTGCCAGACAACATATCTGAAGAGACGAAAATTGCACGATTGAACGAGATGATCGCTTTGCAAAACGAACTTTCGGCTATCTCTAACAAGAATGACATCGGCAAAACTTTTGAGGTTTTGGTGGAAGGTCGCTCGAAACGTTCGAACGAGCAGTTTTGTGGTCGTACGCAACAAAATAAGATGATGGTTTTTCCGAAGGGAAATTATAAGGTGGGCGACCTTATCAAGGTGAAAGTCGTTTCTACCACTTCTGCCACTTTGATTGGAGAATTGGCTGAGTAGTTTCTACAAAATACCAAGCGGTGTAAAGCGAATTTTTAATGTTCGAAACTATATGGCGACTGAGAGATCTTTCTTTCAGTCGTTTTTTGTAATTGTTACTTTCCCATCACCGAAGACTAAAAAGGTAATTTTGTTTTTAAAATCGGTGATTTGTCTACTTTCTATTTTGTTTGCTCACGTTATCTTTGTTTCATAATAAGAAAAAAAAAGAAAGACAGAATAATATGGAAACAACGGTTTTGAATAAAATCAATGGTCCGGAAGACATAAAAAAACTCTCTCTTGCAGAGTTGAATGTGTTGGCAGATGAGACTCGTTATCATCTCTTGAAGAAGGTGAGTGAACATGGTGGTCATATTGGTCCGAACTTGGGTATGGTTGAGGCAACAGTGGCAATGCACTATGTGTTCAATTCCCCACAAGATAAAATTGTGTTCGACGTTTCTCACCAAAGTTACCCACATAAGATTTTGACGGGACGAAAAGAGGCGTTCATGGATGCAGCCCACTACGATGATGTTTCTGGTTATAGTGAGCCTTCGGAAAGTGCGCATGATCATTTTGTAATTGGACATACTTCAACCTCCGTCAGTCTGGCATTGGGTTTGGCAAAAGGTCGTGATTTATTAGGCGGAAAAGAGAATGTCATTGCAGTGATTGGAGATGGCTCGTTGAGTGGAGGCGAGGCTTTGGAAGGACTCAATGTGGCAGGCTCGGAGTTAGGCACAAATTTCATTGTTATTGTAAATGACAATCAAATGTCTATCGCTGAGAATCACGGTGGTTTGTATAAAAACTTGCAATTGCTCCGCGAAACGAAAGGTCAGGCAGAACTGAATCTTTTCAAGGCAATGGGCTTCGATTATCTTTATGTAGATAAAGGAAATGATGTCGCATCGCTGATTGAGGCTTTCAAAAAGGTGAACAATGTCGACCATCCTGTTGTGGTTCATATCAACACTTTGAAAGGTAAGGGTTACAAATATGCTGAGCAGGAGAAAGAACGTTGGCATTGGGGTTATCCTTTTGATATTGAGACGGGTGAGTGCAAAATCAATTTCAAGGGTTCGGAAGATTATGCTCCGATGACTGCCGATCATCTTTTGGAGAAGATGAAAGAGTATCCTGAATTGGTGGCTATTACGGCAGGAACACCAACAGTATTCGGATTTACGGCAGGTCGTCGTCAGAAGGCTGGTAAGCAGTTTGTGGATGTCGGAATTGCCGAGGAGACCGCTGTGGCATTGGCTTCTGGAGTTGCTAAACGAGGTGGTCGTCCGGTTTGGGGTGTTTATAGCACCTTTATCCAACGAACCTACGACCAGTTGCAGCAAGACCTCTGCGTCAATAGTAACCCTGCTACGATTTTGGTGTTCGATGCCTCTCTGAACTCATTGAACGATGTAACACATGCTTGCTGGTACGACATTCCGCTGATCGCCAATATCCCGAACATGGTTTATTTAGCCCCAACCACTGCCGAAGAGTATTTCGCTATGTTGGATTGGAGTTTGCAACAAAGAGAACACCCCGTTGCGATTCGTGTCCCTTTGACGGTGAAACACGAAGACCCATCTCAGGTGGATAAGAACTATAGTCAGTTGAATCGTTTCAAGGTAACAGCAAAGGGTTCAAAAGTGGCTTTGATAGGAGTTGGCTCTTTCTACAGTTTGGCAGAATCAGTTGCTGAAGAAATGAAGCAAAAATACGGCGTTACAGCCACGGTTATCAATCCACGCTATCTCACAGGCTTAGACAAGCAATTGTTGGGAGATTTGAAGAAAGATCATCAAGTGGTTGTTTCGTTAGAGGACGGTTTGATTGACGGAGGATTCGGTGAGAAAATTGCTCGCTATTATGCTGATAGTGATGTGAAAGTGATTGTCAGAGGAATTGAAAAAGGCTTTGAAGACCGTTACGATGCGGCAGAGTTGACGAAGAAATTCAGACTTACACCAGAGCAGATTGCAGAAGATGCACATCGTTTGATAAAATAAAATATCACCAGAAACACACGCTCAAAAGGCGTTTTTGGAAGGAAAAAGGGCGAGATTACGAGGTTTTCAAAAGAAATTTTCGTTTTCTCGTCATTTTTTTGTTGGCAATAGGGGGCTAAGAAAAAAAATATCGCTATATTTGCGCGTCCTTACTAAAAATGGGTTATTTCCTTTGAAAAAGCCCTATGAGGTAAATCTCCAAAATTCAAGTTGTGATTTTGTTTTTTTGCATGAGAAGTTGGGGTTTCATTTGTTTTGGATGTTTTTCTGAATTAAGTATTCACACGAATAAATATTAGAAAGATAAAATAATAGGATTTCGATTCTATCTTGATTGATTGTATAATCAACTATATGTATGAAAATAAGTGAGTTAAAGACGAAAAATCTTGCAGAGTTGAGGCAACTCGCCAAAGAATTGGATATTAAGCGTCCAGATTCGTATCGAAAGGATGATTTGATTTCAACGATTGTTGGTGTGGTATCATCAATGATAAACCAGGGGATGCCTTTGCCAGACGTGTTTAAAGACACAGAAGTATCGAGTGTACGTGAACCCGTTTTGCTCTCTGAACAAGCTGATAATCAACGAAATATTGATTACAATAATATGGATTCTGACAAAAAAAATGTATCGCCTGTATCTACTGGTAGATTCTGGGACAAGAAAGAGACTGATGCGCCAGTTCAAGGAAATGGTTCTTCTGATGGGGAAAAGTACAATGGGGAGGCAAGTGATGCTGTTCGACAGCCAGCTGGTGGTCAACCTATTTACTATCAAAAACGTAAACGTGAGCCTCAGCCTCAAGAAGTACAGCAAAATCGTGCTCACGGCGGATTCGACGCTATGTCGTCTGGTAACGCCGCAGCTGCAATGGCTCGTATGATCTTGAATAAGAAGAAGGGTATTCCTACTCCTGAACCATCTGAGATTCTTGAAAATGTGAAGAGAATCAACGAAGAGGATAAGTCTAGCTCAAAGTCAAAGAAGAAGGCTAAGAAACAGGCTCAGCAACAACAGCAACAACAGGCTCAGCAACAGCAGCAGGTTCAGCAACCAGTTGCTCAGGTTACCGTTTCTGACCCTACTATCCCTTCATTCGATTTCGATGATATCGTAAGAGGTGTCGGCGTACTTGAGATTGGTAATGATAACAACGGATTCCTCCGTTCTGCCGATTATAACTACCTCACTTCACCAGATGATATTTTTGTATCTCAAGCCCAAATCAAACTTTTTGGTTTGAAGACAGGTGATGTCGTTGAGGGTGCTATTCGTCCACCAAAGGACAACGAGAAATATTTTATGTTGGTTGATGTTGATTTAATCAACGGTTGCACGCCTGACGTGGTCAGAGATCGTGTTCCTTTCGACCACTTGACTCCATTGTTCCCTAACGAGAAATTCGATTTGGCAGGTTCAAAGAAGAGTTGCACTACTTCTGTTCGTGCAGTCGACTTGTTCGCTCCAATCGGAAAAGGTCAACGTGGATTGATCGTTGCACAGCCTAAGACTGGTAAGACAATGTTACTCAAGGATATAGCTAATGCTATCGCAGAGAATCATCCTGAGGTTTACATGATTGTCTTGTTGATCGATGAGCGTCCTGAGGAGGTTACGGATATGGCAAGAAGTGTTAACGCTGAGGTTATTTCTTCAACCTTCGATGAGCCAGCTGACCGTCATGTGAAGATCGCAGGTTTGGTGTTGGAGAAGGCTAAGAGAATGGTGGAGTGTGGACATGATGTTGTCATCCTTTTGGACTCTATCACTCGTTTGGCTCGTGCCTACAATACGGTAGCCCCTGCATCTGGAAAGGTGCTTTCTGGTGGTGTCGACGCCAATGCATTGCAGAAGCCAAAACGTTTCTTCGGTGCTGCTCGTAACATCGAGAATGGCGGTAGCCTCACTATCATCGCAACCGCTTTGACCGACACAGGTTCTAAGATGGACGATGTGATCTTCGAGGAGTTCAAGGGTACGGGTAATATGGAGTTGCAATTGTCTCGCTCATTGGCTAACAAGCGCATCTTCCCAGCTATCGACGTTACCTCTTCAAGTACTCGTCGTGATGACTTGTTGCAGTCGCCTGAGGTTGTACAACGTATGCTTTTGTTCCGTCAGCACTTGTCTGATATGACTACGGCTGAGGCAATGGACTTTGTAAAACGTCAGATTGAGACTACTCGTTCTAACGAGGAACTTTTGGCTACGATGAATAGTTAATTTTAGGGTTCATAGTTTACAAATTGCTTTTTAACAATGGCTGAGGAGAAGGAAAATAAACAGGAAGAGAACAATGAGAAAAAGGAGAGTGAAAACACTGAGAAAAAGAGCCTTTTTCGTAGGTTGATGATCAAATTGGTGGGCGAACCCATCCGTTACGGTTTGGGCGCAATCATCATTCTATTCTCTCTCTATCTCGTTTTATCGTTGGTTTCCTTCATCTTCACAGGCTCGGCAGACCAGAGTTTGTTGCAAGGCGATTATACTGATGAATATTTAGCTGAAAACATACAGAATTGGACAGGTTTGCGTGGTGCAATCCTGTCTGATTTCTTGATAAATCGGACGTTCGGCATTCCTATTTTAGCCTACGTCTTTTTTCTTGCAGTGATTGGTGCGCGATTGATTGGCATTTCTGTCTTCAAAGACAAAATGGCAAAATTGTTCATCAATTGCTCTTTTATTCTGATATGGGGATCCGTTTTCTTGGGATCTTTCATTGAAGCCTACGATTCCACTTTCATCTTTTTAGGTGGCGAACATGGTTATCAGATAAATCTATGGCTGAGAGCCAATATCGGGTGGGTCGGCATCGTTTTGTTGCTTTTCATCACATTGTTCTTGTTCTTGTGCTATGCTGTTGATGGGTTCTTCGAGAAGGTCTCTGGTTGGACTAAATTAATTTTCTCTCCAAAACCTAAGGTTGAGGCTGAAGAGAACGATAATGAAGGAGACGATGATTCTGAAGAAGGAAATGATTCTGAAGAGGAAACCTCTGAAAATGATTCAGACAAGGAAGATGAGAACAATCAGGATGATAGTAAAGATGGTGATAATCAAGGAGATGACGAGGGTTCTGATGGCAATGAGGAATCTGGTGATGACAGTGATGATAAAGGAGACGAGTCTGGCAACAGTTCTAATGGAGCGGACGAGATTCCGTTTGATGTAGCAGAGCCAGAGACTGTTCCACAAGCCACTCCTCTGACTTCTTCTGATTTTTCTTTGGAAAATGGTCAGAATGCGGATGATGTTGAGGCTTCCCAAAAAGAAGATGGTGTCGAAAACCAATCGGGCAATGATTTTTCTAAAAATAATGAAGAAAAAGGAAATGGCACGATAGAGTATCAGAGCAATGAGGGGGGCGTTGACTTTACGATAGAGAAGAAAGAGGTTGAGAAGGTTGTTGTAGAAAACGAGGAGCTGGAGTTGTATGACCCAACGAAGACTTTGGAAAACTACAAGAAACCGACGATTGACCTTTTGAAGGAATACAAAGCTCCTGAAAGTATTGATATGGAGGAGCAGACTCGCAATAAGAACAGAATCGTGGAGGTGCTTCATAGTTTCGATGTTGAAGTATCGACCATAAAAGCGACGGTTGGTCCGACGGTAACGCTCTATGAGATTACGTTGGCTCCCGGTGTGAAAATTGCGAAGATTCGAGGTTTAGGAAATGATATTGCGTTGGCGATTGCAGCCAAGGGAATTCGTATTATTGCGCCAATTCCTGGCAAGGGAACGGTGGGTATCGAAGTGCCAAATGCAAAACCTGTAACGGTGTCGATGGCTGAGATCATTGGTAGCGTGAAGTTCCAAGAGTCGAAGTTCGACTTGCCGATAGCTTTAGGAAAGACGATTACGAATGAGGTGTTTATGTTAGACCTTTGCAAGATGCCGCATGTGTTGGTGGCTGGTGCGACAGGTCAAGGTAAGTCTGTTGGTTTGAATGCCATTATCACCTCGTTGTTATATAAGAAACATCCATCCGAGTTGAAATTTGTGATGATCGACCCGAAGATGGTGGAGTTTAGCATGTATGCGCCTATCGAGCGTCATTTTTTGGCTAAGATGGAGAATGAGGAGGACGCTATCATCACGGATGTGAAGAAGGTCGTTCAGACGCTCAACTCTCTCTGTATCGAGATGGACAACCGTTACGAGTTGTTGAAGGATGCTCATGTTCGCCAGATTAAGGAGTATAACGAGAAATTCGTGAATCGCCAGTTGAACCCACTGAAGGGACATCATTATATGCCATACATTGTGGTTATCATTGATGAGTTTGCCGACTTGATTATGACGGTGGGTAAGGAGGTGGAGACTCCAATCGCGAGAATTGCTCAGAAGGCTCGTGCGGTGGGTATTCACATGATTTTGGCTACGCAACGTCCGTCTGCCAATATCGTTACGGGTGTCATCCGTGCTAATTTCCCTGCTCGTTTCGCCTTCAAGGTGTCGTCAGGTTTGGAGTCGCGTGTCATTTTGGATTCGATGGGCGCCGATCAGTTGATTGGTCGTGGTGATATGCTCGTTTCCGCAGGTAACGACACGGTGCGTGTGCAATGCGCTTTTGTCGACACGCCAGAGGTGGAGCGAATCACAGACTATATCTCGAAGCAGCAAGGTGAACCAACAGCGTTCTTATTGCCAGAATATAAGGACGAGGGAGATGAAGATAAGGTAGTAGACCTCAAAAAGCGAGATGTTTTGTTTGAAGAGGTCGCCGAGTTTGTCGTTAATTCGGGTCAAGGATCAACTTCTTTTGTCCAACGTAAATGGGAGATTGGCTACAATCGTGCAGGTCGTATTATGGATCAGTTGGAGGCTGCCAATATCGTCGGACCGGCAAGGGGTAGCAAGCCTCGCGAGGTGTTGGTGAAGGATATGGGTCAGTTGGATGCCATTCTGAAAAGCCTGTAAAAAAACTCCATAAAATTTAGAGGTGATACAAAAGAATTTTGTAAAAATCTCGTTGTAGACTAAATTTGAATTCAAATAAGATAAGTATGAAGAAATATTTTTTTATGATGATAATGTCGCTCTCTGCGCTAATCGGATTTGCGCAAGAGGAGGCTGCGGTAGACCCTCGTGCAATGTTGTTGCTCAACAAAGCCATCGCTACGTTTGAGTCGAAAAAGGGCGTTTCTGCCACATTCTCGGTGGAGACAAATAATGCTCGCAACAATAAGTCGAACGCTTTTGATGGTACGCTTTTGATGAAATCGGAGAAGTTCAGACTCTCTTTGCAAGGTGTCGAGACCTATTTCGATGGAAAAACACAGAGTGTCGTTATGACGAAGGAGAAGGAGGTAACCATCAGCGAGCCACAAGCAGACGAGTTGAAGGAGGTGAATCCTATTTTGATGATGAAATCTTGCAAAACAGATTTCAAAATGAGATACTTAGGTGTCGAAAAATCGGATGCTGTCGCTGTTGAGAAAATCGAACTTTATCCTAACGATTTGGATAGCAAATATTCGATTATCACCTTGTTAATCACAAAAGATAATTTGCAACCTAAAACAATGATTTTGAAAGGTAAAGATGGCATCAACACTACTTTCAAAATTAAGAAAATAGAATACTCAAAGACTATTTCAGACGATTCTTTCACTTTCGATGCACAGAAGTATCAAGGTTTTGAGGTGGTCGATTTGAGATGATTCATTACACAATTAGAGTAAACTGAAAATGGAAAAAATTAGATGTTTGATCATAGGTTCTGGTCCTGCGGGTTATACGGCAGCGATATATGCAGCAAGAGCAAATCTGTCTCCTGTCCTTTATGAAGGCCCTTTGAGAGGTGGTCAGTTGACTACCACTACCGAGGTGGAGAATTTCCCAGGCTATCCGCAAGGAATTTCTGGACCAGAGATGATGGACGAAATTCGTGAGCAGGCAGTTCGTTTTGGCGCCGACCTTCGCATTGGTTTGGTTACAAAAGCGGAGTTGGCTGCGGGTCATAATATCATCACCGTCGATGGAGAGAAGATGATTGAGGCTTCCTCAGTGATCATTTCAACGGGTGCATCTGCCAAGTATTTGGGCTTGTCCGACGAGAAGAAATTTGCTGGTATGGGTGTCTCTGCTTGTGCCACTTGCGATGGTTTCTTCTATCGTAAAAAGACGGTCGTTGTTGTGGGTGGTGGCGACACTGCTTGCGAGGATGCCTTGTATCTTGCTCGTATGTGCCAGAAGGTTTATTTGGCAGTTCGAAAGGACAAGCTCCGTGCGTCTGTTGTGATGCAGAAACGCGTGTTGGAGTGCGACAAAATTGAAGTCCTTTTCAAACATGAAGTCATCGGTTTGGAGGGCGAAGATGGCGTGCAATCCGCTACAATGGTGAAAAACAGAGGCGAGGAGAGCCAGGAGGAGTACAAATTGGCAGTGGATGGTATGTTTTTGGCTATCGGTCATCATCCTAATTCACAACTGTTTGCCGACTATTTGGATTTGGATTTGGCTGGCTATATCAAGACGAAGGGTACGACCACAGAAACCAATATTCCAGGTGTTTTTGCAGCTGGTGATGTGGCAGACCCAATCTATCGTCAAGCCATCACCGCAGCAGCCAGTGGTTGCAAGGCTGCCAAAGATGCAGAACGATATCTTTTAGAAAATAATTTTTAAGAGAAAATCTACTTCAATAATAAATATTTACAGACAGAGTTGAAGACGAATTGCAGATGGATGAATTGCAGAGAATAAAGCAACTTCGAGATGAGTTGAATCAGCATAACTATAATTATTATGTGTTGTCCGCTCCGACGATTTCAGATTTTGAGTTCGACCAGTTGATGGCTGAATTGCAGAATTTGGAAAAGGCTCATCCTGAGGCGTTCGACCCCAATTCGCCTACGCAACGTGTCGGAAGTGATATCTCGAAGGAGTTTCAGCAAGTAGCTCATCGTTACCCGATGCTTTCGTTGGGCAACACGTACTCGCGTGAGGACGTGTCTGATTTCTATCAACGTGTAGAAAAAGGTTTGGATGGCGAACCTTTCGAGATTGTCTGTGAGTTAAAGTTTGATGGTACGTCCATTTCGCTTTGGTATGAGCAGGGCAGATTGGTAAAAGCAGTAACACGTGGCGACGGTGAGAAAGGCGATGATGTTACTGAAAATGTGAAGACGATTCGTTCCATTCCGTTGGTCCTTCAAGGCAATGATTATCCTTCTTCTTTCGAGATCAGAGGGGAGATTTTGATGCCTTGGGAGGTGTTCGACAAACTCAACGAAGAACGTGCCGCCGCCGAAGAGCCTATCTTTGCAAACCCTCGTAATGCAGCATCGGGAACCCTGAAAACGCAGAACTCGAAGGAGGTGGCAAAGCGTCGTTTAGACTCCTACCTCTATTATCTTTTAGGGGATGAATTGCCTGCCGATACACATTATGAGAATCTTCAAATCGCTAAGAAATGGGGATTCAAGATTTCTGATGCGATGAAGGTCTGCAAGTCGGTAGACGAGATTTTTGAGTTCATCAATTATTGGGACACAGAACGGAAAAACTTGCCAGTCGCAACGGACGGTATCGTTTTGAAGGTCAATTCCATTGCTCAACAAGAATTTTTAGGATATACTGCAAAATCGCCAAGATGGGCTATCGCTTATAAATTTCAAGCGGAACGTGCTTGTACAAAATTGCGTGCCGTAACGTTCCAAGTGGGACGAACGGGAGCAATCACGCCAGTGGCAAATCTGGATCCTGTGCAACTCTCAGGTACAATTGTCAAACGTGCATCGTTGCATAATGCGGATATCATCGAGTCGTTAGACCTCTACCAAGGAGATATGGTGTACGTCGAGAAGGGTGGTGAAATCATTCCGAAAATCGTTGGCGTGAACTATGAGGCTCGTGGAATAGATATTGGTCCGAAAGTAACTTTCATCACGACTTGTCCAGAATGCGGCACACCGTTAGTGCGTGTTGATGGTGAGGCTGCGCATTACTGTCCGAACGACACTCATTGTCCGCCTCAGATTAAAGGGCGAATCGAGCATTTTGTCAGTCGTAAGGCCATGGACATCAACATCGGCGAGGAGAATGTTCGTCTTTTGTACGAGAAGAAGATGGTGAACAATGTTGCAGACCTTTACGATTTGAAAGCCAACGACTTGTCTGGTTTGGACCGATGGGGCGTTACGAGTGCTAAGAATGTGATAGACAGCATCGAAGCCTCGAAGTCGGTGTCGTTCGACCGTGTTCTCTATGCGTTAGGCATCCGCTATGTGGGAGCAACCACGGCGAAGAAGATTGCCAATGCAATGAAAAACATTGAGAATATTGAAAAAGCCACTTTCATGGATTTGCAAACCATCGATGAGGTGGGTGAGCGAATTGCGCAAAGTGTGATTGACTATTTTTCTGAGGAAGAAAATCGAAATATCGTTGATCGACTGAAAAAGGCTGGCTTGCAATTCGCATTGGATGAGAGTCTGTTAGAGTCTCGCACAACCAAATTGGCTGGACTTTCCATTATTATCAGTGGAACTTTCAAAAATCATTCTCGCGACGAACTAAAGGCTTTGATTGAGCAAAATGGTGGCAAAAATGTAACATCCATCTCCTCTAAAACCAATTATTTAGTGGCAGGCGAGAATATGGGACCTGCTAAATTGGAGAAAGCCCAAAAACTAAACATTAAAATCATCAGTGAAGATGAATTTGAAGAAATGATACGATAAATAGGAGGCGTAGAAATGTTCGAAAGTCTAAAGAGAAAATATATCAACTGGCAGATTAAGAAACGCGTTGAAAGCAAGTCTTGGCAACGCGAAAAACGATTTGTCAATTGGAGTAATGCCCATAATATCACAGTGTTACTCTCTTATCAAGATGTTGATTTAAAGGAGATTACAAGGGTGAAAGAGACGTTGGCAGACAAGAATACCACGCTTTGGATTTTTGTTGACACAAAACAAGAAATCGCTCCTTCCGACAAGGTCGTGTTTCTCACCAAACAGTCTGTTTCTGCTTTTGGAAAACCCAATGACACGATCATTAAGAATTTCTTAAAGGAAGAGTCGGACATCGTGATAGACTTGACTGAAACAGAAATTTTCCCAATAAAATATCTTTTGGGCATTTCGACTGCACATTGTCGATGCGGACTGAAAAAATCGGACTATCACTATGATTTTGAAATCAGCGAAAGTGGTCAGGTTCGCAGAATAGACTTGTTAGACCAAATTCTTTATTATCTGAAAACGATTAAGGAAAAATAAAAAAAATCACCCTCGAAGTGTTATAATTCCACCAACTTATATTTAATTTTGCGAGTTGGATAAACTCAAGAAAAAAGATGTCACAGAATAAATTCACTGGTTTGGGCATAGCCCTTTTAACTCCATTCAAAGAAGACGAGAGTATTGACTTTGATGCATTAGGTAGATTGTTAGACTATCAGTTGCAGAACTCGATTGACTATCTCGTGGTGTTGGGAACGACGGCGGAAACGCCAACCCTTTCGGAAGAGGAGAAAAAGGATGTCTTGAAGTTTGTTCAGGAGAAGGTAAATGGCAGAGTACCAATCGTTTTAGGTTGCGGTGGAAATAATACTCGTGGTATCGTCCACACGTTGCAACACGACGATTTTACGGGTATCGACGCTATCTTGTCTGTTGTGCCTTACTACAATAAACCATCGCAAGAGGGTATGTATCAGCACTATAAGGCTATTTCGGAGGCCTCTCCTGTTCCTGTTATCCTTTACAATGTGCCTGGACGTACGGGAGTTAACATGTTGCCTGATACGACCATCAGAATCGCTCGCGAGTTTGAAAATGTGATTGCCATCAAAGAGGCTTGTGGAAATATGGACCAAATCAATGACATCATCAAGAGAAAACCAAAAGACTTTATGGTGATTTCTGGCGATGACGGTATCACTTATCCTTTGATTACTATGGGTGCGAGCGGTGTCATTTCAGTGATTGGAAATGCTTTCCCTAAGGAATTTGGTCGTATGGTTCGTTTGGCTTTGCAAGGCGAATATGAGCAGGCACGAGAGATTCACCATAAATTCACGGACTTGTTTGATTTGTTGTTTGTAGATGGAAATCCAGCTGGTGCGAAGTGTATGCTTTCATTGATGGGTTACATCCAAAACAAATTACGTTTGCCTTTGGTGCCAACTCGTACGGTTACCTACGAGAAGATTCGCGACGTGCTCAAGAGCTTGAATGTGAAATGCTAAGCAAAGAAGAACGCTCGGATGCGCTATTTTTTGAAATTTGCATATAAAGGAACGAACTATCACGGGTGGCAGTCGCAACCCAACGATATATCGGTACAGTCTGTTTTGACGGAGAAGATTTCTTTACTGTTGAGACAGCCTATTGAATTGGTCGGAGCAGGAAGAACCGACGCTGGCGTGCATGCAAGATGTATGTACGCCCATTTTGATTTAAACAATGCCATACCCGACACGGCCAATATCGTGCGAAAACTGAATAGTCTTCTACCGCCCGACATTGCAGTGGACGATTTGTTTCAGGTGGCAGACGATATGCACGCTCGTTTCAGTGCCAAATTCCGTACCTACCGTTATTATGTTTCCAAAAAAAAATCCCCTTTTCTGAATGATTTAGCAGTGCGTTTCCTTTTCAATTTAGATGTTGAAAAAATGAATGAGGCAGCGGCTAAGTTGTTGGATTACAAAGACTTTACAAGTTTCTCGAAGGTGCATACCGATGTGAAAACCAACGATTGCGACGTTACCTACGCCAAGTGGGAGCGCACGGATGATATGTTGATTTTCACGATTACAGCCAATCGTTTCTTGCGGAATATGGTGAGGGCTGTGGTCGGTACACTTTTGGAAGTGGGCAAAGGCAAGATGACGGTGGAGCAGTTTTGTGAAACAATAGAGAAGAAGAACCGTTGTGCTGCTGGAATGTCGGTTCCTGCCTGTGGACTCTATTTAGAGGAAGTTGGCTATTAGATTTTGAAGGTAGTGGCAACATTTAATTCTAAAAATTTCTTAATAATTGCCGAAAAAGCGTTAAATTCGCCAATGCTATTGTAGCGTTTTCTATATGCAATAGTTTGAAAGAAAAGAAAAACGAAAAAGAAAGAACCATGAAGAGGTTTATATTCGCAGTTATAGTTGCGTTGTCAGCGATGGTGGCAAATGCGCAGATGAATTTCAAGTATGATCCGTTCTGTGTCTTCAACGGTGTACATTATTGGTTTGAGGCCGGTGTTGCCTACAGTAAGACAAGTTATAAGAGTGCGGACTATAAGTTGGGTTATCGTGCAGGTTTCGGTGCTGATATTCCAATCTATTATTCATCTGTTTCGTTTCTTCCTTCCGTGATGTTCGAGTGCAAAGGATTCACAGATTCTCGTAAGAATATGAACGGTTACACTAATCCGATTGATTATGATGTAACTGCTATGTATGTGGAAGTTCCTTTGGATTTCTCGCTCAATATTCCTTTTGGTAAGAAATTCGGTATGCAGATTGCTGCCGGTCCTTATATCGGTATTGGTGTCGGCGGTAAATATACGATGTCGTGTGAAGACCAACTCGGTATTTATGGCGCAAAAACATTTGAGATGGATGTCTTCAAGGACGGTGGCAACGTTCAATACCCTGATAAGACAGAGTGGGAGAACAAGCAGTTGCTCAAACGTTTTGATATCGGAGCAGACTTAGGTCTTCGTTTCATCATCATGAAGTATATTATGGTGAAAGTGAACGCTGAACTTGGTTTCATCGATGCTAAGAAAGAGAAAGGTGATATTGCCTATCGCAATCAATCGTTCTCCGCAGGAGTCGCTTTCCGTTATTAAAAAAATAAAATAGAAAAAGAGGGAGATTGCTATGTGGGCAGTCTCCCTTTTCTATTGTCAGAAAAAACTTTTTTCGCTATCTTCGCATAAAAATGTATTTGGATGAAAAATATTCGTAACTTTTGTATTATAGCGCACATTGATCACGGTAAAAGTACCTTGGCTGATAGATTATTGGAGTACACTAAAACGGTGACTGCCAAGGACATGCAAGCGCAGGTTTTGGATGATATGGAGTTGGAGCGTGAACGTGGTATCACCATTAAGAGTCACGCCATCCAGATGGACTATGAGTACAAAGGAGAAAAATATATACTTAATTTGATTGACACTCCGGGACACGTCGATTTTTCGTATGAGGTGTCTCGTTCTATTGCGGCTTGTGAGGGTGCATTGCTGATTGTCGATGCTGCTCAAGGTGTTCAGGCTCAGACTATTTCAAACCTTTACATGGCTTTGGAACACGATCTCGAGATCATTCCTGTTATGAACAAAATCGACTTGCCAGGAGCAATGCCCGATGAGGTGGAAGACCAAATCGTCGACCTTTTAGGTTGCAAGCGTGAGGATGTGATTCGTGCCAGTGGAAAAACGGGTGAGGGAGTATACGATATCTTGAATGCGATTGTTGAGCGTATCAAACCACCTGTTGGTGACCCAGAAGCACCGTTGCAGTGCCTTATCTTCGACTCTGTCTTCAATCCATTCCGTGGAATCATTGCTTACTTTAAGATTGTAAACGGTACGATTAACACGGGTGATTTCGTGAAATTCGTATCTACGGAAAAGGAATATTTGGCAGATGAAATCGGTATTCTGCGTTTGGATATGTCTCCACAAAAATCACTCTCAGCAGGAAATGTGGGTTATATCATTTCGGGAATCAAAACCTCTCGAGAGGTGAAGGTGGGCGATACCATCACACATGTTGACCGACCTTGTTCTGAAGCCATTGCAGGTTTCGAGGAGGTGAAACCAATGGTCTTCGCGGGAGTATATCCTATTGAAACAGAGGATTTTGAAGATTTGAGAGCATCCATCGAAAAGTTGCAGTTGAACGATGCTTCATTGACCTATCAGGCAGAATCTTCATTGGCTTTAGGATTCGGATTCAGATGTGGATTCTTGGGAATGTTGCACATGGAGATTATCCAAGAACGTTTAGACCGAGAGTTCAATATGGATGTGATCACGACCGTTCCGAATGTGGAGTATGATGTCTACACGAAGAAGGGCGAGAAGATTGAGGTGCATAACCCATCTGGATTGCCAGATTTGACGTTGATTGAGCGAATTGAAGAGCCTTATATTCGTGCGTCGGTCATCACTTCCGCCGAGTATATTGGTGCGATTATGCAGTTGTGCTTGGGCAAACGTGGTGAGTTGGTGCGTCAGGATTACGTTTCAGGTAATAGAGTGGAATTGATCTACGATATGCCATTGGGAGAGATTGTGTTCGATTTCTACGATAAATTGAAGAGTATTTCGAAGGGATACGCTTCGTTCGACTACCATCCAAATGGAATGAGAGAGTCGAAATTGGTGAAGTTGGATGTGTTGTTGAATGGAGAGGCGGTCGATGCCTTGTCAACTTTGACGCACTTCGACAATGCCTATACCCTTGGAAAACGAATGTGCGAGAAATTGAAGGAGTTGATTCCAAGACAACAGTTTGACGTTGCCATCCAAGCAGCGGTCGGATCTAAAATCATTGCCCGAGAGACAATCAAGGCGGTGAGAAAAGATGTAACCGCAAAATGTTACGGAGGTGATATTTCTCGTAAACGTAAATTGTTGGAAAAACAGAAACGAGGAAAGAAGAGAATGAAGCAGATTGGAACCGTTTCTGTTCCACAAAAAGCCTTCTTGGAGGTGTTGAAATTAGACTAATCGGACGAATTGAAAATAACGTGAAAAGTATGATAGACAAGATAGCAGAGTTGTTTAAAGACGAATTTGGAACAAAACCTGTGATAGTCGCAAAGGTATTTACTGACCTATTCAAGAAATTGAATATTCAGTATGAGCAGGTGGGTGATAATGATGATGCTACTGCGTATCGTTTTGAGTATCAGGGAGAAGTGTTTGTCGCTGTTGCACCAAAAACGAGCAATTATAATGCGAGGGTGCTAATGCCCGATATTCTGTCGGTGGACAATGATTATTATCAAGTCGTATCATATCTGATCAATGATATGAACCGCGACTTGTCGCCTGAGGCAAATGCATCTTTCATCTTTGAAGAGAAGGAAAATAAGTATGTTGCTGACGTCGTTTGTCCGATTTTCTTCGTTGGTTCGATTGAAAAAGACAGACAGACTTTCACGGAGTTGTTGTCTTTTATGTTTGAATATCGTCGAATTTTTTACGAAAAGTATGAAAATTTAGAGGAGGTATACGATAAAAATAAGAAAAGAGATATATTTGAGGACTCGGAGCGTTCTCGTCGAACAGCCTACCTTATCTTAGAGCATGAGATGATGGTTGGCGAACAGACAGAGATGGGCGATGGAAAGTTCCGACACTTCAAGTTGACACCGAAAGATATTTTCACTATTCCGAGTTATATAGTAGAAGAGAGTGCTATCGAAGAGATTTCAATGACGAGGGTTCATCAGTCTATTTTGAATTTGACAAAAGATGATTATGGAACGTTCGATGTTGCAGATTATCTTCGTCGGAATAGGAAAGAGGAAAAAGCGAAAAACGAAGAGAAACGAGGCAGTGATTATTTCTTGAGCATTACGCAAAGTGATGGTTCAGTCTATTCAGCCTATTTCGTTTGGCAATCTGAGTCGAAGGTGTCAGACTATTATAAGTTGGTGGTGAGTGTGCCATCGGCAGTAGAGAAAAAATATCGTGAGCGTGAGTCCGCGATGGGCTACGAAGCGATTTATGTTGTAGATAAATCTGAGACGAATAATTCCGCTGAGGTTCGCTATATGATCGAAGATGCGAACGACAAAATCAATGCAGGGAAAGCAGAGGAGTTGACGGACGTGCAGCGTTCGTTGATTGACTTTATTGGTTGGAGTGTTTCTAACGATATCTATTGGGGACTGAAATATTTCCATAATGGTAGTTATTTGCAGGCTATCAAGCACTTAGAGTGTGTTACGGAGGTATGGCGTTCGCATATAGGTGAGTTTGGCGAGAAGCAGATGAACGTGGCGATGGAGGTCTATTTCAAGTTGGGCTATGCGTATGCGTCATTGAAGATATATTCAAAGGCGTTGTATTACTTGGAATTCACTTACGTTATGGGTTCTATCAATGGTTCGAGGGAGTATATCAATTGCTTGGTGATTACCGACGATTGGC
Organism: Flexilinea sp.; assembly: GCA_963648205.1. GTDB lineage: Bacteria > Bacteroidota > Bacteroidia > Bacteroidales > Paludibacteraceae > UBA1181. The sequence continues at coordinate 20,160 of CAVJCT010000049.1, read as the reverse complement.
GTGCGATGTCGACGATAGATCGCCAGTTAGAGTTGGTACTTGACAGACTTCCAAACGACGATGACGAGGATGGCGATGATGATGTGAACGAGAAATTGTATGATTATCGTGACTTCCTTTATCGAAGCAAGGTGCGCCTAATGGTCTGCAAACCATCACTTTGGGATGATGCTGAGAAATTGCTGAAAGAGTTGATGGAGAGTGAGGACGAAGACATGAAGACCTTTGCACAAGAAGAGACTGCGTTGTTGGCAGATTTGAAAAAACAAAAAGAAGAATCAGATAAAAAGGCGGAACAGGAGAAACAGGAGAAGAAAGAGCATTCATAAAATAAAGTAATAATCCTTAAAGATAAATGCCTATGAAGAATTATGGTTTTCTGATCTCTATGCTGATCGTCGCGCAGGTTGCTGTTGCGGAGTCGTTTGTGCGAGTGAATCAGTTGGGGTATGCCGTTGGAATGCCTAAAGTGGCAACCGTGGCGAATCTCGATGCGCCTTTTTTTGAGCTGAAAGATGCCAAAAGCAATGATGTGGTTTACAAAGGAAACTTGGGTAAAAGTGCCTTTTGGAACTATTCACGAGAGACGATTCAATCAGCCGATTTCTCCGATTTCAATCAAAAAGGAACCTATTATTTAGAGGTCAATGATGAAAAATCGTATCCTTTCACGATTGGAGATAGAGATAGCCTTTATTCTGATTTGATGAAGAGTGTGGTGCGTGCTTTCTATTATTGGAGAGCCTCTACACCGATTGAGAAACCATATTCTGTGTTCCGTGGAATGGACTTCTCAAGAAAGGCTGGACATCCAGACACTTTGGTGTATATTCATAAAACGGCTGCATCCGAGCAACGACGAGCTATGTCAACTGTCTCATCTCCAGGCGGTTGGTATGATGCAGGTGATTTTGGAAAATACGTTGTAAATGCAGGAATCACCCTTCACCAGTTGATTACATCATACGAATTGTACCCTGAATTTTACAAGAAACTCTCGTTGAATATTCCAAGGAAAGATAAAAGTCTTTCGTGCGATTTCTTAGAGGAGTTGAAGTGGGAGTATGACTGGCTGTTTACTATGCAAGATCCCAATGATGGCGGTGTCTATCATAAGTTGACCACGTTGGTCTTTTGCGATTATATTATGCCAGATGCTGATGATATGGATCGTTTTATGATGGCCAAATCGACAGCGGCGGCTTTAGATTATGTGGCAGAGATGGCAATGGGTGCAAGGATTTTCAAAACTGAAAAACCTGAATATGCAAAAAAAATGTTGAAAGCGGCAGAGCGTGCTTGGCAGTGGGCTATGGCTAATCCAACAGTTTATTTCAACAACCCTGAGGATGTTTTTACAGGAAGTTATGGGGATGGCAATTTGACAGACGAGTTGTTTTGGGCAGCCACTGAAATGTTTATTACCACTGGAGAAAAGCAGTATTTTGACAAGTTAGATTTCTTCCAAAAATTCGGTACGCCTACATGGAGTAATGTTAACACATTGGGTTTAATTACTCTGATGGCACATAAAGATGAATTGCCTAAATATGTGGATGTGAACAAGATAGATGCGAAGTTCAGAGGTGTAGTGATCTCACTTTATAACTCTTTCAAATTCTCACCAGGACGAGTTGCTTTGAAAGTTTTCTCGTGGGGTGGCAATGGCGATGTCGCTTCAAATGGTGCAATCTTAGGATTGGCGTATAAACTGTATAAGGATGAGAATTTCAAAGAGGCGATGTTTGCCAATTTCGACTATTTGTTAGGTGCAAATGCTACAGAATACTCTTTTGTGTCTGGTTTTGGAAAGAAATATCCAATGCATTTGCATGATCGTCGCTGTATGGCAGATGGTATTGATGAGCCTATTCCTGGCTATTTGGCAGGTGGTCCGAACGACAATGAAATGGCAGATTGTGGTAAAATGAATTACCCTTCAGCTGCGCCCGCTCGTTGTTATTTAGATGATGTTTGTAGTTATTCTACAAATGAGGTGGCACTCAACTGGAATGCCCCTTTGGTGTTGTTGATTTCAATGATTGAGAATATCGACAAGTAGTAATTTAATGGTTGAAAAAACAGCAATTATAGTAGGTGCGACCTCTGGCATAGGCTTAGAGGTTGCACGTGTTTTAGCGTCGAAGGGTTGGACTCTTGGTTTGGCTGGTCGACGAGAGGAGCGTTTGGTTGAAATTGCCAAGGAACTACCTCAGGTGAAGTGTTTTCGCAGAATTGACATTACTCAACTTGATGCAACCTCCATTTTGCAAGGAATGATTGATGAGTTGGGTGGCGTCAATCTCTATTTCCATTCATCTGGAATTGGTTATCAAAATCCTGATTTAGAGGTAGATAATGAGATGCGGACGACAGAAACCAATGTCGTTGGATTCACTCGAATGGTAACGTTTATGTTCCATTATTTCGCTGAACATTCGGAGTTGAACGGTCATATCGCTGCTATCAGTTCGATTGCAGGAACAATGGGAATGGGTGCTGCTCCGGCATACTCATCGACTAAGAGATATCAAAGTCAGTATTTGGAGTGTTTGCAACAGTTGGCGAATATGAAGAAATACAATATCCATTTTACGGATATTCGTCCAGGTTTTGTTACAACTGATTTATTGACAGACAGTTACCCTATGCAATTACAGGCTACGCAGGTGGCAAAAGAGATTGTTTATGCTATAGAACATAAAAAATCGGTGCGTATAATCGATTGGAAATATCGAATTCTGGTTGCTTTCTGGCGTTTGATTCCAAGATGTATTTGGGTGAAACTGAAAGTGGCTACCAAAAAGATTTAGTGTATTCTAAATACGAAACAAATATTAGTTCCAACGCTCGACCCGTCTGCGGAGTATGTTAGTCTCGCGAAGTGTGCGGATGAACTCTTTAATCGCTATTTTGTGATAACTATTTTTCAAAAGATGAAAAGCACCGCGCATTTTAGCGTGAGGTGAACTGAATGGAATGGCGCGTATTCCTTCATAATCTTCAGCGGCGGATTTTGAAAGCACGGTGATATATTGACCTTGTACTACCAATCTAACGATCGGAGTAACGAGGTTCATTTCCATGCGAATATTGAGTTCGGGCTTGTTTTCAGCCTCCCAAACGGCATCGAAGGTGTTTCGAGCCTGAAATCCAACCGCTGGAAGAATCATTGGGTATTGAATGATGTCTAAAATGCAGACTTCCTTTTTTGTTTGCAAAGGATGCCCTTCTTTGACAATCAAAGCCAAAGTGTCTTCGTATAGCAAGTGCGACTCGATATTTGAATTGTTAGTCTCTGATTGATAGGAGAGTACGAAATCCACTTCGCGTTTGTTGAGCATCTCCATCAATTCTTCCATCGTTTTATAAATGATATTGAGACGGATCTCTGGGTATTGTTTAGCAAAGTCTAATACCGCTTCGGCAGTCATAATGCTGAAAGAGTGAGTAACGCCAATGTTGAGTTCGCCCGTCTTCATAGCCTTTAGGTCTTCAATTCGGTGAACGCAATTTTCTGTCTGCAACAAAACTTCGCGAGCGTAGGGTAGCAACTCTTCGCCTGCTTCGGTGAGGGAGACTTCGTGTGTGTTGCGAATGAAAAGCGGAATGTTCAACTCATCTTCCAATTGGCGTATACTCTGCGAAAATGTGCTTTGTGTAACGCATACCAATTTGGCTGCCTCTGAAAAATTGAGTGTCTCAGCTGCTTTAACAAATGCTTTTAGTTGACGTATATCCATCTTTAATGATAAAATCTTAAACTATATTTTGAATTGTGTAAATATAAAGAAATCTCTTCAATTTCTGATTCCTATCCTTTGTGAAAAAGAATGCGAGGTGAAACAATGCCAATGACTAATGAAGTAACTGCCAAAACGCATGTGATGAAATTGTAGCTGAAAAGTCCGAAGTAATGCTCAAAGTCTGGAATCTCATTACTTTGAAAACATAAAATCAAAGATTGAACGGAGCGGTAAGCATACATTCCAGGAATCATCGGAAGCAGAGCAGGGGAGGATAGTGTCTCTGAACGGATTTTCCAAAGGGCAGAGATGGGGATAGAAAGCAGCCCGATACCCAAACCTGCGATTAAACTGGCAGGAACGATATTCCACATTTCATAGTTCATTAAATAGAGTCGGATATTATGTCCCGCAGCCGCTAAAATGGCAGAGGCAGAAAATCCTTTCAATGGAATATTGCTGATACTACCGAATCCTATGGCAGCGATGGCGGCGAACAATGCGTCTTCTAAAAAAATTATAAAGGTGTCCATATTCTTTCTACATGAAATGAAAATGCATGATGATGAGTCCGATGCTCAATCCGATGGAGAGACAGACGGTGAGAATGGCAGCATTGAAAAAGCGACTGATGGCGCAGATATGATGTCCAGAGAGCATATCACTGATTGCGTTGATGTAAGGAATGCCTGGCACAAGGTATAAAACGCTGGTAGCCAAAGCAATGTCTGGAGTTCCCCCTAACTGAAAAATGTAGCCTGCGCTGGCGATGATGGCAGAAAGACACGCTGCGGTGATGGTTATGAAACGAATATCCATTTTCGTATGTTTAACGAGCAGATGTTTTAATGCGAATCCGTAGGCTGTAGCGACAAAAACGATGAGCATGGAGATCCAATCTCCTCCGAAAAGGAAGCAGAAAGAAGCGTTGGCTGCACTGGCTAAAGCGGTTACGAGCCAAGTCTTTAAACGAGGTGTGGCTAAAACTTCCTTGAAAAGTTGCCTCGCTTCATCCAACGATAATTTCTCACGCTCAATTTTTTTACTCAGTTTGTTGAGACGAGTGTTGCGTGCGAAATCCAATCCTAATGATGGAATTTTCTGGTTGATGGAGTAGGTGTTCTCCTTTTTATCGTCCCATATTGACACGTAAATGTGCATCGGGAAGATTGAAGTTTCGGAGGTTACCTTGTAGGTACGAGTGAGTCGGTCTGTCACGTTCATCGCAAATTCCGTAGATGCGCCCCCTGCCAATAAGGTGGAAGCGTACTCGGAGATGAACTCGCAAACCTCCTTGATCGACTGTTCTTGGATTGCCATGACGTTCGGGTGTTTAATCTTCGAATTTCTTCATTCCCTCTTTCTCCTCGTAAGTGAAGAGGTCAACGCTGTCGATGTCGAAAGAGAGGAAAGGATGCTTGCCGTCTGTCATCTTTTTCACCTTGTCATAAGAGTGGAGACCCATACAGATAAGCGGAACGATGATGATGCATGCCCAGATGACAAGGAACGAATACGTGTTAGACAACTCAACGAAAGTGGTGATGTTGTTGATTTCTAAGATTTCCATATTAATTTATTTTTAAGTTAGACATTTAGTTTTATCAATCAAGTACTGTTCAATCATCAAAGAAATGCTAATTGATTTTCTCGATTGCGTTACAAAGGTAGAAAGGGCAACAGGCTCAGTCAATAATTGATATTGAGTTGTTTGAATAATGGTATTCGTCTTTTCTAATAATGAAAATCAACAAACTTTTAATGGCAGATGGCAGTGAAGGTCGGTGGTATAAAACGTTGAGTATTGGTGCTTATAAACAAAACAAGAGTCTCGAAACCAAGACTCTTAAAACAAAGAAGGATGTCATCTCGACATCCAGTCTCTCTAACCTTAAATCTAATACCATGAAAAACACAATGCAAAGATAACGATAAATTTTATGTTACAAAACATAACTGAAAAATATTTTTCGGATTAACTTAATTTAACGGAAATAGGAAGAATTGTATAAATTTCAAAAAAATAGAACTAAATTTGCAGTTCGATTTTAAACAGTAAAGAAATGGAATATAGAATGGTTGCCACTGTGCTTATGTTGTTGGTTTCCAACGTGTTTATGACATTTGCGTGGTATGGTAATTTGAAATTACAGGAGATGAAAATCTCAACAGATTGGCCTTTGGCTTTGATAATTTTGTGCAGTTGGGGTGTCGCTTTGTTTGAGTATAGTTTTATGATTCCAGCCAACAGAATTGGGTCTCGAATCACAGGTGGACCATTTTCTTTGGTGCAACTCAAAGTGATTCAAGAGGTTGTATCGATTACAGTGTTTTCTATCATTACGACGTTCCTTTTTAAAGGCGAAGCGTTGCATTGGAATCACGTTGCAGCGTTCGTTTGTTTGGTGATGGCTGTTTTCTTCGTGTTCTACAAGTCGTAAAGCGGTGTAAGATAAATTCGTATTGAAGTTGAATTTCTCTATATTAATTTCGTATTTTTGTAGTGAAGTAAAAAAATCGCATAGGTAAATAAAAATTTTAAAAAAAATAGTAAGAAAATTGTGATGAAAGCGTATCAGACGTTGATATTTCTGTGTTCTGTGCTATTGCTGGTTGTTGGTATCTGCCTGTTTTTCCCGAAGGATGGCGTTGAAGTGTTTGGAAAGGTGCTTCGTTTCCCTTCTTTGGAGGAGGCTATGACCAAGAAAGTTAGAGATACAGAGTCTGCCGATGAGAAATTGGCTCGTGCAGAAGAGGAGTTAAAATTGAAGATAGAGCAAGATTCGTTGATCGCGGCGAACAATGCAGATTCGTTATTGTATGTTGATTCGTTAAAGTCCTATCAGAAACTTGTTTTTGAGACTACGGCACGCATCGAGTGTCCTAATAATGATGTCTCAATTCTATATCCTTTGTTTGATGCCTTAGATCAGTGTGCGAAAGGAAAAGAAGCCATTCATATTTTGCATTATGGTGATTCTCAGATTGAGCAAGATCGTATAACTGGCTATATCAGAGAGGGTTTGCAAACTCGTTTTGGTGGTTATGGCGCAGGATTGGTACCTGTCATTCAGCCAATTCAATCTTTGTCTGTAGAGCAGTCTTGTTCTGATAGTTTGCCTCGTTATATTGCCGATGGAACAATGAAACAAAAAATGTCGAGCGACCATTACGGTGTCTTGGCTCAGGTGGCTATGTTACGAGGTGGATCGACAAAAGTGAAGGTGGCAGCTCGCAATTGGAAACAGACGTTCTCGCATGTGCGTAAGTTCTCTAAAGTGTCGCTTCTCGTAGGTAATACGGGTGAGAATTTCTCCGTAACTCTCTCATATTCAGGTAAAGACACTACCATCACTAAAACGGAAGCCGACCCTGATATATCATATATTACGTGGCAGTTGGACGACTACATCAATAAGTTTACTTTGAAAGTCTCTGGTACTGCCGAACTTTATGCCATCGAGATGGGGTCAAAAAGCGGTGTTTTTGTTACTAACATTCCTTTGCGTGGTTCTTCTGGTACGTTCTTTACGAAGATTTCGACTCATCTGTTGAGCAGTTCGATGAAGGCTTTGGACACTCGTCTTATCATGTTGGAGTTTGGAGGAAACGCTACTCCTTACATAAAGAATGATAAAGCGGTGGATTTCTATAAGAAATCAATTTCTCGTCAGATCGCTTATTTGAGGAGTGTTTATCCTTCCGCTGCAATTTTGTTTATCGGTCCAGCCGATATGGCAACGAGGATAGATGGAGAATTACAGTCATATCCATATTTGGAGAAGACCATTCAAGCATTGCGTGAAGTCGCTGCGGAGAATGGTGCGATGTTCTGGAATATGTATGGTGTGATGGGTGGAAAGAACTCAATGTTGAAATGGGTGGAACATTCGCCAGCGTGGGCAGGTTCAGACTATGTTCACTTCACAGAGAGAGGCGCAAATAAAATCGCCGAAGTCTTTTTGCAATCGTTCATGAACACATACGATTACTACAATTTCTTGAAGAGAAACGAAAAGTGGAGTGGAATAAAATAGAAAGATGAAAAGGCTACTATTTTTACTTTTGTTTTTTTGTGTTGGAATGAGTGGTGCGGTGGCTCGATCTATCTTGGCAAAAGACACAGTATCCTATCCGTTCATTGTAGATTCTCTCTCTTCGCTTCAATTTCCTGATTCTGTGCATTTTGAAAGGAGAGATGCCTTCTACGACAAGTTGGATTCACTGGTGCTTTGCAGAGAGGGTAAAATCAGCATCCTCCACATTGGTGGGTCGCATGTGCAGGCTGACTGCATCTCGCATGCTATACGTTGCCATTTCGATTCGTTGAATGAGGAGTTTCGTCCTGCTCGTGGATTGTTTTTCCCTTATAAGGTGGCAAAGACAAACAATCCAAGTAGTTTCAGCGTGAAATCGAAAGGTGAGTGGACTGCCTCAAAAAATGTGAAGAAAGAGCGTGAAGCGGTTCTGGGAATGACGGGTATCGCAGTGTCGACGCAAGACTATTCCGCGGGAATTCAGGTAAAGTTAAATACTGATTCTTTGAATAAACGGTGGACTTTCACTCGACTTCATCTTTTGGGTTATGGTGATTCGATGGCAGTACCTTTGTTGTGTGAAGAGGATAATTCGTTCCACTTTCCAATTGAAGAGGAGGGGCACAAGAGTTTCTTGTATGAGTTTAACACACCGCAAGACAGTTTCGCATTGTGGATCGCTCAAACAGATTCTGTGCCTCATAAGTTTCATCTGCGAGGATTCATTGCTGAAAATGATGAACCAGGAATCGTTTATCATTCCATTGGTGTGAATGGTGCTGCTGTACCGTCTTATCTCTCGTGTGAAGATTTCAAAAATGACTTAACTCTCATACGTCCGGATATGGTCATCTTCGCAATTGGTATCAACGATGCTGTGCCAGTGAATTTTTCGGAAGATACGTTCATAACACGCTATGATTCATTGATTTCCATCATAGAAGAGGTCAATCCTTCCTGCTTTTACATATTTATGACGAACAACGATTCGTTTAGAAAGCATGGACGTCGATACAATGTCAATCTCAATGGACTGAAGGTCGAGCATGCTTTTCGTGTCTTGGCTGAGAAACACCAGGGCGGTTATTGGGACTTGTTCGGCTGGATGGGCGGACTGAAATCTATGAGAGAGTGGGAAAAATTAGGGTTAGCCCGAAAAGATAAAATTCATTTTACAAAAAAAGGTTATGAGAAGATCGGAACTGCGTTTTATAATGCAGTGATGAAGTCTTATTTAGAAAGAGATATTGACGATGGAAAATAGTTTGATTCATACATTCCTAAACTTTTTAGGAGACACGTTTGCGTTCGATCCACAGTCTCCTTTGTTGTTTACGCAACATTATTTTTGGATCTTCTTCTTGGTGGTCTTCGCAGTCTTCAGTTTCTTGCATAACAAGGTACTGATGCGCAATGCTTTCCTGTTCGTTGTCAGTGTTTTCTTCTATTATAAGACGAGCGGATGGTTTACTTTGATTCTGGTTTTCTCGACCTTCTTCAACTATTTCGCAGGTGCGAAGATTTATGAAGCGGAGACCGACAAAGGAAAGAAATCGTGGTTGGTGTTCGGATTGATAGTCAACCTTGTTACACTGTGCTATTTCAAATATTCGTACTTCTTCGCGGATATGTTGAACAACCTCTTCGGATTGCATTTGGAGGTTTTCAATGCATTTGCGTGGATTGGAAACGTGGTGGCAGGCGAACCCGTTTTCTCAGTTGATCGCATTTTGCTTCCGGTTGGAATTTCGTTCTACACCTTCCAGTGTATCAGTTATTTGATGGATATGTTCCGAAATCGTGTGAAGCCAGTTTCTAATATTTTAGATTTTGGTTTTTACGTTACGTTCTTCCCATCTTTGGTGGCTGGACCGATTGTGAGAGCGAGTGAGTTTATTCCGCAGATCTACAAAAAATATTTCTTGACTCGTCGTCAATTCGGAATTGCAATGTTCTGGATTCTGAATGGTATGGCAAAGAAGATCATTTTGAGTGATTATATTGCAGTCAATTTCGTGGATCGTGTTTTCGATAACCCGACGATGTATACGGGATTTGAAAATCTCGTGGCACTCTTCGGTTATTCATTGCAGGTGTATGCCGACTTTTCAGGATACACGGATATTGCAATTGGAGTGGCAATGCTGATGGGCTTCTACCTTCCACAGAACTTTAATTCGCCTTATAAAGCGACCAATCCTGGAGGCTTCTGGAAACGTTGGCATATCTCATTGTCAAAATGGTTGCAAGATTACCTCTACATTCCGTTGGGAGGAAATCGTACGGCTTCCTTTGGTACATACGCTTGTATTCTGACTATTTCTTTGGTTGGTACAATTCTTTCGGGTAGTGTTTGGGTGGCTATTATCTTGTTGACGATTGCAGCTATTGTAACGCTCAACTGCTATCGTTATCCTGATAAGAAGAAAAACCTCACTTCTAATATGAACCGACTGAACACGATGTTGCTCGGAGGTTTGTGGCACGGTGCTAGTTGGAACTTTATGATCTGGGGTGGTTTGAACGGTATCGGTATGATTGTCTACCGTTTCTGGAAAGATTGGGATGTTTACATGCGTACCGCTGTGATTGCCTTCATTACTATTGTGTGTGGTGCGATTGCCTATCTCTTCCCTGCGCCAGTGTGGAACATTGCCGTTGTTTGGGCAGGTATCATTTTCATTGGAACGTTTGTTCGCTTGATATACAATCTCTTGGGTGGTCAATCTCCGCTTTCAAAATTAGAGATGTGTTGGGCGGTTTTCCAAACATTTGTTTTCATCACTTGGACGCGACTCTTCTTCCGTGCAGGTTCTAACCTTGATCCTGCAGAAGCCAATGAAAAGGCTTGGAGCACAGCTAAAAATATGGTAGGTCAGATTGGTGGCACTTGGGACTGCTCTCTGATTCCTGACATCACAGTGGCATACGCAAATGTGTTTGTTTTGATTATCTTGGGAATGCTTATTCACTGGATTCCAGAGAATTTCAAACGTCGTTATCGTTTGTGGTTTGCTCAGATGCCATTGCCAGTGATGGCTGTTTCAGTGGCATTATTCGTCTTTGTGATTTATCAATTTATCACAGCAGATTTGCAGAAATTCATCTACTTCCAGTTCTAAAGTAGATGGCAGTTATATAGCAGATGTTCAGTATCTGCCAAAAAGAAAGGCTTTCATTCATATCAGAATGAAAGCCTTAATTGTTTGTCTCTTATTCTCTATCGTCCGTTTCTTATGGCTTCTAAGGCGGATTCTAATTGGTTATCACGACCTGTCGTTTGATATAAATTATCATCATATCTAACTTCTATATCTGGTGAGATACCAACACCCTCAATGACACCAATTCCATTGTAAGATGTCAGACAGAATGGTAAATAGCCGTATGCAACTCCATTTACACTACCGATTGAACCACCATAGTTGTTCACGCTGTTGTCTGTGGCATCGGGAAGCAAAGTATTACCTGCTCCGTATGTTCGCATACCGACAGAAAATCCGTTGGTATGTTGTTTTATCGCACCAGTGGTAACCTCTGCACAAGAAATAGTCTGTGCATTGGTAAGTACGGCTATAGGTTCGCTAATCTCTTCAGCATTGTCGCTATAATGATTGACATAAACTGGAACAGAAATTCCATAGTCGAGTCTTCCGATTCCATTTTTTGTTTTCGATTTACCGTAGACATAGTCCTTATTGCCGAAGAGAGTACCCGCAAAATACTTTAAATTCTCTGTGCTTCCTCCATGGTTGTTACGCATATCGATAATTACACCTTTCAACTTTTGACTCTTGTGCAATTGTTGTATCATTTCGTACCAATGGCTTAAAACGTCCTCGTATTGTTGTATTGCATTTTGTTTAAATGTCTCAGATGAATTGATTTCAATGTCCCATGGCATCATAAAACTGCTGGCTCTTATATAGGCAATATTGTCCGTTGTAATGAATGAAAGTATAGTTGAAGGATCGTCCTCGCTTTCATAGTAGGGAAGTTCATACTTTTTCATTACCAGATCAAATGAACCACTCGTGTAAGCATTGATATAATTATAATAATTCTTTTTAGTATATTCTGTTATAAGGTCTTTTATTATGCTTATTAGATTATCTAATTGCTGTTTGTACTCTTCGTCAGAACTCTTTTCGGATTGCTCTATTTTCGTTTGTTCTGCCCGCAGGTCTGGTAGCAATTCGCTGAGTGACCGACTTAGTATAAGTTGCATATTGACTACTCTTATACTGTCTTTTTCTATTTGATTATCTGAAATGTAATATAATATCGACAACGCTGGCTCATCTTCGTAGTCAATACGATTTTTTGCTCTTTTTTCTTGTGGACTAATTGCTTTGTAGTTGCTTGCTCCATTTATAGTGGGTCTGGCATAATCTAAGTACCTGATGTAGGCGTGTCCGTCGTGTAGAGTGTCGAAGGCAGCATGGAAAATTTTTTCTGCTTCTGCTTCAATTCCTTTTGCAGTTTTCTTGTTTGCAGATTCCACTTGCTCGTCCAACTCTTCAAGTTTTGGACGGTAAGTTTCATTGACTTTGTCCCAATCAACAGACTCTATTTCCCATCCCACATAATTTTGATTAAATCCATTCCAAAGGATATCCCATATTTCTGTGTATGTAGAGGCGTTTGATTCTGCAAATTTTAAATAGTCGGAAGAATTTATTTCATCGCTTTCTTTTCGACAATTTGAAAAAAGGAAGGTTGCTGCCAATACAATTCCTATGTATAATTTAGTTCTCATATTGTATAAATTTGGTTGACAAATGTTTTTTAGAAGATATAGTACGCACCAACCGTCAGTGAAATTGGGTTGTTGTACTGATAGTCTTTAAACTCTTGATATTGTTTTTTCTTGCTTATTATGCTATAGTTGTAGCGTGCTTCTATTTGGGTTGCCCAATGTTCGTTGATGCGGTACTCTATTCCTACACCTGCTACACCTCCAAAGTCCCACCGTTGATATTGCACTCCGCTAAGGTCAATGCTCTCATCAAATTTGTATGGGTCATTTTGGGTACTTTCTATTGATAAGTTTGTAGCTTTTCCGTGAACCTGGCTGTTGAGCCAATATCCACCATAAACACCAAGATTCAAAAATCCACGCAATTTCTCTCCTCCAAATGAGAATGAAGCCATTACGGGAAGCACTAAATAGTTGTCTCTGTAATGGTAACTGTTTGGAGTGGCAAATTTTTCAGTTCTTCTTTGGGTGTAACCTCGCTGTTGGAAGGCAAGATCCGCACGTACTCCCAACCAGTCTCTGAAATTATACTGTCCTGAAACTCCAGCTTGTACTCCCCAACGTGAGTCATAACGCCAATCGTATTGGTATTGCGTATCAATACTAAGTCGATTGTTAACTGCACCTACTGTTGCTCCCACTCGCCATTCAGCCAATATGGTGCTTGTCGATAGAAGCATTACAAGAAGGGCTAATAGTCCTTTTTTCTTCATTGTTTTATGTTTTAGTTTTTAATTAGAATTTTCCTTTGAATACTGTATTCTCATATTCAACGGTCGGTTGCTTGTCGAATAGTCCGAAGACTGAAGAACCAGACCCTGTCATTGAGGCATATAACGCACCATTCTCGTAGAGATTTTCCTTCACTTTTGCAATGTTTGGATGATTTGGAAAAACACTGGCTTCAAAATCATTTACAATGTATTCTTTCCATTGCTCGATAGGGTAGTGAATTGTCTCGTTGACGCTGATTTCGGTCTTTCGAGGTGTGATGTGTGCGTACGCTTCTTTGGTTGATATGTAATCGTTGGGCTTCACCAAGACGAGGTAATATGGACTCAAATCTAATTCGATAGGAGTGAGAATTTCTCCAATTCCTGTAACGTAGGTCGCTTTGTTTTCGATAAAGAAAGAACAATCTGCTCCTAACTTTGTAGCATATTGGCGAAGTTTTTCATTTGACAATTTTAAATCGAAAAGTGTGTTCAATGCTTTTAAGGTGAAAGCAGCGTCTGCCGAGCCACCTCCTAAGCCTGCTCCGAAAGGAATGATTTTCTCCAAATAAATGTCTACGTTGGGAATGTTGAAATCTCCTTGTAACTGCCGAAATGCCTTCATCACGAGGTTGTTGTTGGGGTCTCCATCTATCTGAATACCAGAAAGATGAAGTCTCGTTTCACCTGATTTTGATTCGACAATTTCTAAGATATCTTTGAATGGAATTGGAACGAATATGCTTTCGAGATTGTGATAGTTGTCTGGTCGCTTCTCTACGATATTCAGACCGATGTTCAATTTTGCGTTAGGAAATACTACCATTATTTTTTATAAAAAAAGAGACTCAAACGGATGAGTCTCAATAAGTTATTAGTCTTCTATCAGTTCCACATTGTCTATCCAAAGGCAATCGCCAATTGCTCCGACGTATGCTCCACCGTAGCCTGCGGAAAAACGGATGATGATGTGTGTCGGGGTTGCGCTGGCATCCCATCCAACTTCATCTATCTGAACATTTTCGCCTTTCGAATTTTTTGAATATAGTGGGTAACCCTCATAATTCAACCCCATATAATCGTGGAAATAAGGTTCTTTCGAAATGTCTCCGTAGTGAAGGTTGAGTCGGTAGCCATTCACCCAGTCTGTTGATTGGGTGATTCGGATGTAGGCTGTGGCGATACGTTTACACTTGATGTTTCCTTCGGCATCCTCCCACCTTTTTTGGAGAAATACGCTTACCTCGGCTGCGTTCGGACCTTCGACATCGCTCTTGCTAAGGGCAGAGGCTTTGATTCTTTTTCCTCCTGTTTTCGCTTTGTAGTCGAATTTAACGGCTTTGATACGGTGTGTGAACGGAATACCTTGCACCAACTTCGACATTGGCGAGTTGACATTTCGGATTGGCTCTATCAACTCTCCCGTAAGAATGCTACCTGTCGCTAAAGCGGTAACGTGGATCAATCCGAATACATAGACCTCCTCTAAAATAGTCTCCAAGCGAGCGCAGTAACCATTACCTCTCTTCTCAGGAAAGACGGTGTTGCTTCCCTTCACAACTCCGACTACATTGGCGTAGATACTGGAAGTCTTCCAAGGTGAATCGCCATGTTTCCAGGCTGCAGCCTCTGTGCTGTGGCCTTCTTTGCCTATGTCGTAGAGCGTGCGAACTTCGCCACCGATGAGACGGCTCTCTTTCAAATCACGTCTGAACCAACTATCCATATCGCCGTAGGGTAATTTTATCACCTTCTCGGCAGATGAGAATGTTGGGAATAAAATAAGAAGTAATAGCGGAAGTATGTATTTATTCTGCATCGTCGTAGGTCAAGTCGTCATCTTCGTCTCCATTGTCAACTCGCACGAAATAACGTGTGGCATCGCTGGGCGACATAATTGTGATTTTCAATGCTCCAGAGTCATATCTGCTCAACATCACATAGAATTTTTGTAATGTGAGAGAGTTCATGCATTCATATTTCACGAACTTATAATCTTTTTTCATTGTCCACTGCTGTGGCTTCTCGAAGATTTCAAATTTCGTATTCTCTTTCTTCTTAGACTCGTCGGTTACTGTGATGAACTTTTTGTTCAAATCTAATACGATTGTGGTTTGGCTCGGAGCCCAAGAACTCCAGACATACAAACCATTGGAATTCTTTGTAATCAAACCATTGGCTTCTTTGTATGCCTTGAACGTGTTCACTTGTGCGTTGACTGTACATACGCACAAAAGAAGTGAAATATTGAACAAAATTCTAATAACGTTTTTCATCTTTGCAGTCAACTCTAATAGTTTCTATAAAATCTGGGAATGTTGTTGTGCAACATAAAACCCTTGTGAATCGTTTGCAAAACTAAGAAATTAGGAAGTTTTAACAAAAAATGTTAAAGCGGTTTTCTTAACAAACCACTAAAAGATGGTTAACAAATGGTTGATAAATTGTTAATAAAATGATTTGTTGGGACGGCTGACTTTTGGTTTTTTATAGTATGAAAAAAGAGTCATGCACCTTGTAGATGCACGACTCCTTGTATGTATTTTTCAATTTCTAATCAATATCCTAAAGCAAAGGACGAAGGTAAAGTTCTTGAACTACAAAGAACAAAGCTCCTGCAAGATAGCCTATCAGGGCGAGTCCTGAGATTCTCTTCAGATACCATCCGAATGACACTTTCTCCAAGCCCATGACTACAACGCCTGCTGCGGAACCAATAATCAATATTGAACCTCCTACACCAGCACAGTAGGCGAGGAACATCCAGAAAACACCGTCTTGTGCGAATACTGCCAATGATGGATCTGCTGCTACCTGTGCTGCGGTTGCCAAAGGATACATACCCATTGAACCTGCCACCAAAGGTACATTGTCGACAATAGAAGAGAGAATACCAATCACAATATCAATTACGAACACGTTGCCGATATGCTCCTCCAAGAAGATTGAAAGGTCGTGGAGAATACCTGCGCATTGCAATGCTGCTACTGCCATCAAAATACCCAAGAAGAACAAGATCGTGGTTAAGTCGATTCTGCTCAACACATTCGTGATTCTTGCTTTCGACGACTCTGGAATTTGACTCTTCTTATGATACATCAATTCTGTGTATATCCAAAGTATGCTCAAGCCCAACAAAACGCCAATGAACGGAGGTAGGTGGGTGATTGACTTGAAGACTGGAACAAAAACCAATGCACCGATACCCATATAGAAGATGATTTTTTGCTCCTTAGGTGTGATAAAGTTGGCTGTGGCATTAGCGTTCGATTGATTTGATACGCTGATAGGAGCCAATTCGCCTTTCAAAAAGCGACTTGCGATGAGGGTTGGCACAACAATTGAAAGCACGGCTGGAATGAACAAGTTGGGTATCAATCCTGCAGTGGTTACATTGCCTCTTACCCAAAGCATAATGGTCGTAACGTCACCGATAGGTGAGAAAGCACCACCTGCGTTAGCTGCCATGATGACGATGCACGCAAAGATCCAACGTTCTTTCTGATCTCTCACCAATTTTCTGAGAAGCATCACCATAACAATTGTTGTGGTAAGGTTGTCCAAAATAGCTGACATGAAGAAGGTGATGAAGACAATCAGCCAAAGAAGTTCCTTCTTCTTTCTTGTCGTGATTTTATTTGTAATGATTGAAAATCCTCCGTGAACATCAATCAACTCGACAATGGTCATTGCGCCCATCAAGAAGAAGAGTGTTGAAGCCACATCTCCTAAATGTTCGATGATTTGAACTCCAGTCACATGGCGAATGAGGTCCTCGTGCGGAGTTGCAGGGTTTAGCCCGAGTATTTCGGGGTTGACATTTAGAATATAGACCGTCCAGAGCAAAGCGCATAACAAAAGGGCGGAAGCAGCCTTATTCACGTTAATACTGTGTTCCATCGCTATACAGGTATAGCCCAATAGGAACAGGATAATCATTAATATTTCCATTCTCTAAGTTTTAGGTGTATACTTCTCCTACTCATAGGGGAGAACCCAACGCAAATTTATATGTTTGTTAACACATATACAAAAACGAATGGGAAAATCCTATTCTTGCCACTGAAACGCCAAAATTTACTGTTGTAAAGCATATATTCGCTGATAATTAATGACTTGCTTTTTCTGCTAAAAGGTGTTGAAATCAGGTGTAAAAGCAGTAAATTTGCGCGTTTTAATTATTGATGTGCAGAACAATGAACAAATTTTCTTACTTTATCGTATTTTTCGCTATGTTTCTTATCCCATCTTTGAGTTTTGCTCGTCATCATGATCAAGAAGAAGAAATAGATGATGTGGAGGTCGCTCAGAATGCGAACAATGGTTCTGAAATCCTCAACGACACAATTCCTATTCCGACCGACTCTTTAGAGACACAGCCTGACGAGGTGTATGAAGAAATCGTTTATACTCCAAAAACTTCAACTTTACATATTCCTATCACGATCAATGTTTCTCTTCTTGAAAAGAAACTGAACGACCGTTTCAGCGACCTTATTTATGAGGATAATAATATTGAAGATGATAGTTTGATGATCAAGGCTTGGAAGGCTAAGGATTTCAAAATAGCATACGATGGAAATGTCTTGTCGTACGCTATTCCTATTAAACTATGGATAAAAAAACGTTTTAGTCTCGGCTTTACTTATACCGACCAAGAGATTGAGGGTTCTATTGATTTGAAATTAAAGACTTCCATCAACTTCACTAAGGATTGGAATCTCGTTACGAAAACTGATTTTGTTGAATATGAATGGATTCAGAAACCAGTTTTGAAATTGGGGATCGTGGACGTGCCAATTACGACGCTGGTGAATCAAATCTTGAAAGCCAATAAAAAAACTTTGACGCAGAAGATTGATGAGACTGTAAAGAAAAACGTTCTGCTGTCTCAATATATTCATGATATTTGGTCGGTTGTGCAAGACCCTATTGATGTCTCAACGGAGGATTATAAAGTGTGGTTGAAAATCACTCCTAAAAATTTGTACACAACTCCAATCGCAGGTACTGCGGGACAAATTCGTACTACCATCGGCATTCGATGCTTGGCAGAGGTTTATATGGATCATATTCCTGCTGAAAAGCAAAAGGAACTTTCTATGCCTCCTTTCAAAATGTATAACAGTACGGATGAAAAGGTGAAACTGAATGTTCTGGCTGATATTCCATACACCACTATTGATACGCTTGCTGGTAATATCATGACGGGCGAGACTTTTGGCGATGGCAAACATCAAATCACTGTCGACAGTATGACTTTCTATGGGCAGATGGACAAGATGATCATCGGTGTGCATGTTCATGGTTTCATTAATGGTGCCATCTACCTCAGTGGCGTCCCTTATTATGAAAAGGAGACCTCTTCTATTCGTATCACGGAAGTGGATTATAAACTAAAAACCAAAAACATATTGGCAAAGGTGGTCAATCTTTTCTACAAGAAAGGTTTGAAGAAGATGATTGAGGAGAATGTGGTAATCTCTCTAAAAGACAAATTGGAGTGGGTGAAAGAGATGAGTCGCAGTGAACTTTTCAATCGCGAACTCCTTGACAATGTTTACCTTAACGGATTCCTCAACGATTTGGATGTTGATGCCATCCATCTTACCAAGGACGGTTTGAAGGTGAGCATCAACTTAGGTGGCAAATTCAGTTTGAAGGTGGAGTAGAGAAGAAATCGGTTCTCTTAGAAACATTGTCGTCTCAACCATTCACTAAAAAAACGGTCGTAGACGATGTAGCCCTTGGTTGATTTATAGGCTAACTCGTTGTCCATCAGTTTCTTGAGTGAACTGTTCACGCTACTGGTTGCTTTCAGTTGGTGGCGTGTGATAAAGTCGCCAGCTAAGATTTCTTTGACAGGCTCTTCTTGAGCAATCGATTTCAAAAGTCGTTGACAACCAGTAGGATAGAGGTTGTACATACTTTCGTAGGTGTAAGAATACTCGTCAATAATCTCCGTTATAGCGGCTTCAACAGTTTCGTCTGTTACGTCTTGGTTGTACCCATATAGTCGGTTTAATACAGACTGAATGTACCATGTATGGCCGTCAAATCTGTGGTAAACCTTAGAAAAAACATTTTCGGGCAGTTCTTTCCCTATCTTGAGAAAAAACAAATGAGCAAACTCGTAATAGGGTTGAATGTTGATAGAGTCGATGGTAAGCAACTGTGTGCTTTGATAGAAAGGCCTTTTGGCTGAAAGAAACATTTCTTGCATCAAATGTTGTTTACTACCTGCAAAAATGAAATTCACATTTGAAAGAAATTGTATGTGGGAACGAAGCAATGCTTCAACACCTTTCTCTGGATATTCGGTGATTTGCTGAAACTCATCGATGGCGATGTAGCACCTTTTTTCAGAAGATTGAAGATAATCGAAAATCTCCGACAATGTCGCTTCTTCTTGTGCAGGCGACAGTTCAATTGACACTTTAGGCATGCCTGTGATTTCATCAAATGTGAAAGTTGGTCGGCAACTTTTGATGAATTTCGTAATTCGCGCCATCGCTTTTTGAGGCATAGTATCTAATTTTCCTAAAACAGTTGTGGCGAACAAACGAACGAAATCAGCAAGTGATTGGGTCGAAAATATGTCTATGTAAAATACGAATATGTCAGAATTGGTGTTTTGAAGGTTATAAAATGTGTGCTTTATAAGTCCGGTTTTACCCATACGACGTGGTGATACTAATGTAAGATTTCTGCCATTCTGTAATGCGTTGAGCAATGTTTGGGTCTCTTCTTGACGGTCGCAAAAGTATTTTGGACTGTAATAACCTGATATGAGGAAAGGGTTGTTGGGTTCCATTTTATATTGTTTTATTTCTGTTGTGTAATTTGCGTTGCGAAAATTTCGTAACGCAAATATCGTAATAAAATCCTATTTTTATCATTGTGAC
>CAVJCT010000048.1:0-4786 GCA_963648205.1 Flexilinea sp. | reverse complement strand
TCCTCTCCCACCGCCGTCGCACCGACTCCATTCTCAAGTTGCACCCCAACGCCCTTATCCTCGACATCACCTCGCAGGCTGAGGATGAATGGGTGCGCCTCAGTCCATTTTATCCGCATGGTGATATCCCTGTGCCATTTAGCGAGGGGTATGTCGCAACATGCGTGGAGGCAGTGTGGCAAGGGCTGAAAGTGTTTGAGAATGAGGATGTTGATGTGTCTGCATTCACCAACGACACTATGAAGAATATTAAACGGACAGTGCGAAAGCATGGCAGAGTGTTGGGACATCGGAAGGGCGTGAATGGCAACGAAATCCTCAGTTATGTGGAGGCAAAACGGCAAATCTACATTCCGACCTATCGCTGGATGTTGGAACATAAGGCGAAAGACCTCATTGAACGACTGAAAGCATTGAGTTTTGAAAAAACAATCGTACTTTTGGATTATAATACTTGTTGCGATGTGGATAGCGAAACACAACCGCTCTCACATGCCTATCTCGTGAAGGCTTACATCGAGGGACTTTATCCGTATGGCGACAAGAAAGAAACACCCAAAGAACCCAAACAACTAACATTATTTGATTTGTAAGGTTATGAAATTGAAAGATAATTGGCAGAAATTCAAAGATTTACTTGAGGCAAAAGGCATCAAGAAGTTATACCATTTCACCGACCGAGAGAATTTAGAGTCCATCATCAGCAATGGCGGACTTTTCTCGTGGAAAGATTGCGAGGACAAAGGCATCTCCATTCCGAAGCCCGGCGGTGGCGACTTGTCTCGCCAACTCGATATGAAAGACGGACTGGAACATTATGTGCGTGTCAGTTTCGTGAAAGAACACCCGATGCAATTCGTGGCAATGCGTGAACAGAGAATATCGAACCCTGTTCTCTTAGAGATTGACCCTCAGGTGATTTGGTGGAACGAAACGCTCTATTCCGATGTCAACGCTACCCGAACGGATGCAGCCGTAGGAGGTAGCATAGATGATTTTCAGAACATCCATTTCAACACTGTCAAATCTCGTTATTTCGACTTGGATGAGGATGAACAGGCATTTTTCCAGGCAGAAATTCTGATCAAGAACCACATTCCATTAGAGTTCATCACAAATATAAGCAACTTCGGTGTTTCGCTTCCGAACAAGCCTTTGGCTCTGCAAAGCAAGAACCCATACACGGCACAAATCACCCGAAGCACTCCTACTGCTTTCATTTTCTTGATAGACCACTCTGTGAGCATGGACCGCACGACCACCCTCTTTGGAGAAGAGATGACGATGTCAGAGGCTGCCGCACGCATTGTGAATCAGCAGATTAACGAGTTGGTGTTGCGTTGTATCAAGAGCAATGAAGTGCGCCACTACTACGACATTGCCGTGATTGGCTATGGTGAGAATGCCTACAGTGGTTGGAATGGCGATTTAGAGGGACGAGATTTCGTCTCGCCAGAGGAGCTTCGCGACAATCCGTTCAAGAAGATCATCGTCAGAGAGGAGAAACGCACTCGAAAGGGTTCTGTGGTGAAAGAGGTGGAGAAGGTGCAATGGGTTGAGGCTCGCCACGACGGCAACTGGACGCATGTGCATAAAGCCTTCAACAAGGCTCGCAAATTGCTCGACACTTGGATGGAAGAACACCAAGACAAAGATTGCTACCCTCCAACCATCATCAACATCACAGACGGAGCATTCAACGGAGCAACGACCGAATCGGTTTTGCAGCAAGCCAACGAATTGAAATCTATGTTCACAAACGATGGTAACGTCATCCTCTTCAACATCCACTTCTCTGCCAACAAGTCGGACGAGGAGGTGGTTTGCCCATTGTCGAAAGATGAGTTGAACGAAGACGGATATGCAAAGACACTGTTCGACATGTCGAGTCTTTTGCCGTCGAGATACAATGCCGACATCAACCGCAATCTGGGCGATGACCGTCAAGGTCGCCACGTTGCCATGGCAGTCAATGCGGATGCCACGACGCTTATCAAATTGATGGATATCGGTACACCAACAAATATCAGTCAGAACCAATGAGAACAGGATGTGTTTCCGTAGCCAAAGGGACTTTTGAGCCAGGTTGTATCAACGAAGACTCTGTAATTTGCAAAAACAACCTCATCGCCGTTTCAGATGGAGCCGGCGGTGGTGGATTGTTTGCCGAACGTTGGTCTCACTATCTGTTAGACCACCTTCCAGACGCACCATTTGCAGACGCAGATGCCTTAGACCAGTGGATTGAGAGCATCTGGGAGCCCTACTACACCCAATGCGAGGAAGATGCCAAGTTGCTGGGCGGACTTTCGTTAGATAAATTCTACGACGAAGGTTCGTTTGCCACGTTGATAGCCGTATGGAAATTGTCTGATAAAGAATGCCGTTGGGTTAGTTTTGGTGATAGTGTGGCGTTCCATTACAACCTTCGAACCCATATTTTAGAACATAGTTTTGGTGCATTGTCCGACTTTGACCGACCACCCTATCTGATAAATTGCAAAGACGAACTCAAGAAAGAAGGATTCAAAAGTGGTGTGTTTCAAACAGATAAAGATTCGATAGTTTTTGTTGCGAGCGATGCCTTGTCTCACTACATTATGATGATGTACGAGATAAGCAAGAAAGGCGAATTTGAGCAAGAGTTGACCAACGTTTTGAAGCAGCAGTCTAAAAATGAAAACTATGTGAAGATGGCACTCAACCGCAAGAAGATCAAGTTCGAGCAAGAAGTGACAACCAAACTTTGCAACTGTGTTGGCAACGCGCACAATCTTGCCAAACACATTCAGAAACTGTTCAAAAACGGACTAATTGCATTGGATGATTATTCATTTGCGGTGATGAAATGATGCTCTATATTTTACGCAACAACAAGCGTTTCGACACTCTTCAAAACCTCAACAGAGTGAAGTCTGCTACTAAGCTCGTTGTTGCTGCATGCCTCCAGTTTCACCAAAAAGCATGCCAGTTTCGAAGTCCTTTACAGGGCTTCTCGATATTCGTCTGTTTATAACCTTTCTCTCCTTCTTTCAGTCATAAGCTGGGGAAGAACCAAGCGAAAGCCTATGTTGTTGTTCCTGTTGTCGGGGTTGTTCCTGTTACGGTTCGACACACGGCAGTTCCTGGCATCGTTGTTCCAACTACCACCACGGTTCACACGGTTACTTCCGGATGTTCGACGAATACCGATAGTTCTTGTTCACGATATGCATTGAAGCACACTCTCCCTGAACTTGCCACTCTCCGCATGTTGCGTAAACGCCACCAATGGCAGCACATGCTGAGCCAGATTATGCTCATCCCATTTTTCCGTGTCATAAAGACGCTGATACAGCAACATCTTTGACCGAAACCTCCGTTTACTTCGTCCCGAGAGTAGGATATAGTGGGGCATCACCTTGTACCCCAGAAAATTCTGACCATCTTTTGTCTTACGGTAGACAGGCGGTTTCAGTGTAAGTTGTAACTTCTCATCTGCATATTGCGTAATCTCTTTCACACACTGTTGCAAAGCCGTTTTATCGTCAGACATCATCATAATATCATCCATATATCTTATGTAAATCGGCACTTTACACTGCTCTTTCGCTTTATGGTCAAGATCAGACAGATAAAGGTTGGCGAAATACTGGCTGGTAAGATTGCCTATAGGCAAACCCTTCCCTCCTTCGCCATAACTGTCGATAATATTGTCGAAAAGTGAAAGAAGCCATTCGTCTTTGAACATCCTTCGCAGTCGTGCTTTCAGCACACTATGGCTTATTGAGTCATAATATTTGCGGACATCCAATTTCACACTATACGCATAGCGTTGCATTCCACACTTTGCCTTATCCAAAGCGGCATAAACGCCTTTTCCTCTCCTCGTGGCGTATGTGGTGTCGATCAATGTACGATCGAAAGTGTCGTGGCACACATTCATAATGGCATGGTGTATCACTCGCTCTACGAACGGAGCCGCACTGATAAGCCTCTCCTTGGGGTCATGAATGGTAAAATAATGATAATGGCCCAAAGATAGATTTCCGCACTCCAAAGTTTCCTTTATGTTCCGAATGTTTTGATCTAAGTTTTCAGAAAATTCCTGCACGTTTTTCTTATGCTGTTTGCCTCGTTTCGCTTTACAATACGCCAAATACAGATTGTCGATATCGAGTATACGCTCCTTAAAATGGTGCTGTCTTTTCATCAGTTTCTGTTTTTAGTTCTTCTTTAGCATCACAGAAAAACTTGCCATATTTTTCTGTCTTACCCTTACCGATTCCCGGCAAAGAGGCTATCGACTGTAGAGTAAGTTCCGGCAGTTTTGCCATCTCTGCCAATTCTTGGTCTGTAAAGACAACGTATGCGGGGATTGCCTCCTTCTCTGCAATCTGTTTCCTCACCTTTCGGAACACAGAGAATATCTCGAACGTGGCAGGATCTAACACCTTCATATAGTCAGTTTTCCCTTTCAATTTTGCCACATCAGCAGATGAGCCACTGTTCGATTCCAAATACGTCACACAAAAAGTCCAACAACTATTGCCATCAATCGTTGCAAGTTCTTTTTTCACATCCACAATTTTCTGCGACCGCAAAAAACGGTTGAGTTCCTCTGTCGCCTCCTCTGTTGCCACCACTGGCAACTGAAATATCTTTATTTGCATTTTTACTTTTCTTTTTTTTCGCTCCGCAGACTGAGAACTGTTTTTCCGAGCCTTCGTCCCTCGGCTCTCCTTTTACAGTTCTCATTCCGCTCCGCTCTATTCTACTCTTCTTGCTCTTTGGAGAGAAAGGTTAT
>CAVJCT010000047.1:0-20192 GCA_963648205.1 Flexilinea sp. | reverse complement strand
CGAATAAAAACATTTCTTAAATAGAAATTTTAATCGTTACCTTTGTGAGAAGTAAACCGGATGATTAACTATAATTTGATGAATCAAGTATGAGTAAAATGTTTCCCTCTGCAGTGGCTGTTGCCCTCCTGCTTTCTGCATGCGGTTCTAATTCCGACAAACGCACTGAAAATGAGCCTTTCTCTTTCGTAGAAGACACAACCATTACCTCCGTTGACAACGATTGTCCCATTGAAATAGACGACCGCTCCCTCTTTGAGGTTCAAGGCAATGTGAAAAAAGTACAAACCATCACCATCCTCACCAACGAGAATGGCTACCCTGTCGATTTCGACACTGCCACCACCACCTTCTACAAGGACGGATTGCTCGAAAGTGTTACACAACCTCAAACTGCAACGTTCGACAGAGAAGGCATTTCACAAAACACACAATTCGAACTGACTCGTAACCAGATCGACAAGATCAGTTCCTTCACTTGGAAGACGATGGCTACACCAAACACCTACACCAAGGCTGGCTACGAATATTTCTACAACAACGACGGTCAGTTGATCAGAATGATTTCTCACGGAATCGACAGCCGCTCCGTCTACGAATATGTCTACGATGGTAACGACCGTGTCACTCAGATGGTACTTCACGGCGAAGGCGAGGGGTCTAAATGGGAAAGCCTCTTCACCTACGAATATCTTGCTGCCGACGAACACGGCAACTGGTTGCTCGCCATCGAAAAGGCTTGCTACAAAACATACGTGATCGGCGACGATCCCCGCGACGTGAAAGCAACCTACACTTTCAACCCTATCTACAGAAATATTGAGTATTTCGATTGCGCTGCGCATTCAGAAACGGCTGCCAACACTGAAACTGCCACCAAGATTATCGCTGATATTCAAAAGAACCACGACGATATGATTGCTATCGACAAACATATCTCTCACGACCTTTTAGACGCTCTTCGCTCTAAAGAGGCATACGAGCAGAAGAAAGCTATCGCCAACAACGAGCCTGGCTACAAAAGGGTTTTGAATGTTGGCTACTCAAACGAAGTGGTTCGCGTGAAGGGTGTTATCGAGTCTGCCGATGGCGACCTCTTCGCTTTAGTTCACTCGAAAGTTGACGACAATTTCGCCTATTTCGTTGTTTTAAAGTTCAAAAAAGAGAATAATACTTGGAAGATTGACGACTTCTTCGACAATTTCTCCTCTTATTTCTCTCACCAAGACCTCTCTTTCAAATTCGGCATCCGTGATGGTAGTTTCCTCAAGGATGTGGATGGAAACTTCGACGGCAAAGGTTGTTCCGACCATATCTGGGTGTACAATCCTAAAATCGACGTGAACGATCCAAGTTCTTCTTGCTTCTATATCTACAGTGGAAAGCCTAATGTCAAATTGTACAAGAGCGAAACGAACTGTCTCATCAGCAAGAGTGTCTTCTTTGAATATATCAACACCATCAACGCAAGAAACCTCGGCGACTTAGACGGAGATGGCAAAGAAGAATTGGGTATCCTCTACCATGGCATAAACGAGCATATCAGCCACTACGCTGTATTGAAACTCAATGACAATGGCAACTGGGATTACCTCGTCGAGCCAATCGACCTCTACGAAGAGGAACTTCGCGAAACTGAAAAAATTGTCGAGAAGATCTCCTGCAAACCAGGCATTCTCAAAATCTTAACTCACAAAAAGAATGAGGATGGCTCTATCGAGAAGGTTTTCAAAGAAATTAGCTTCGCCAAGAATAAGTAAAAACTGAAATAGTTAATAGACACAAAAATTCAAAAAAAGATGAATTACACAATTAAATTATTTTTGCCAGCCATTGTTCTGCTTTCTGCATGTTCAAATGGCACAAACAGCAATGTAGAGACTTCTCAGGTGGACTCTGCCGTCGTTGAAGTAGTAGACAGCACTGTCAACGAGGTTACCGCTTCTACTCCAAAAGAAGCCGAAGTAATCACCGATTACACGCTCTTCAACATTATTAAGGGCAAGGTGAAAAAGATTGTCTATCACCAAGAACAAACTGTCATCACATTCGATGAAAATGGGAAAGTTACTGGCATTGACAATTACAAAATCAATCCAGATGGCACTTCTTCCGACCCTGATTTTTACATCACCAGAGACGAAAAGGGTCGTATCAATTCTCGCAATCTCAAACTCGCAGAATTTGGAATAACTGTAAAAAGAGAGTATGTTTACGACGACCAAAACAGACTGCTCATTGAGAACGTCAACGGATTAGAGAACAAATGTTCTGAAAAGAGTGTCTACGGCGAAGATGGCTTCGTCACTGACAAAATCACAACTGGCTACGGCGAAGGTCAGGAATACAAAATCACGGAACACTACAGTTACGTTGCTTTCGACGAAAAAGGCAACTGGACAAGTGCCATGGTTCACAACTCCGACAACAACAAAACGGAAGAGTCTGCCCGCACTATCGAGTACTACGAATAAGCGTTTTATAACCAATGAGACGAGCCTCGGATTCATTTCTAAGGCTCGTCTTTTATTGCTCGTCTTTTATTGTAAGATGGCAAAATGAAAGGCGGTGTAGGATCTTCCACACCGCCCTTATAATAACCGCAATAAGCGTACTTTTACAATTAAGCCTTCGCTACAGCAACATTCACCTTGAAGTCATCAAAGTCGAGTTCCGTGCCATTAGCCACTGTGTCGACAACGTTGATGTTCACTGCCAACACCTGTGATGCGATATAGTCCTTGAAATCGTTGACTGCCTCAACAATCTCCTTCTTATTCTCAATCTCGATGTTGATCTTATCGGTGATCTCAAATCCGCTTGATTTACGAATGTTCTGCACACGATTTACCAACTCACGTGCAACACCTTCGCGCTTCAACTCCTCAGTGATTGTAACATCCAACGCAATCGTAATACTGCCATTGTTCGCTACCAACCATCCTGGAATATCCTCCGAGAGAATCTCAACATCACCCTTCTCAACAACAACGACATTGCCATCTACCGCAATCTCATACTTGCCTTCCTTCTCCAATTTGGCAATCTGATCTTGCTCAAGACTCTGCAACTGCGCTGCTACCGTCTTCATGTTCTTACCGCACTTTGGACCGAGTTTCTTGAAGTCTGGCTTGATTCTCTTCACCAAGATTCCAGTTGAATCGTCGACAAAGTTAATCTCCTTGACATTCACCTCACTCATAATCAAGTTCTTCACAGCCTCAACATTCTCTTGCTCATGCTCTGCCAAGATTGGCACCATGATCTGCTTGAGTGGCTGACGAACCTTGATATTCTCTTTCTTACGCAATGAGAGGGTCATTGACGAAATGTCTTGTGCCAACTGCATGCGCTCCTCCAACTGCTTATCGACCTTCGAAGCATCGTAAACAGGGAAATTCGCGACGTGAACAGACTCGCTCTTATCACTTCCCGTAACGCCATTCAAATCCAAGAACAACTTGTCTGAATAGAACGGAGCAATAGGCGCCATCAATCTGGCAACAGTCTCCAAGCAAGTGTACAACGTCTGATAGGCTGCCAACTTGCTCTCACCATCTCCTCCCCAGAAACGTTTTCTGTTCAAACGAACATACCAGTTGCTGAGGTTGTCGGTTACGAATGTTGAAATAGCACGACCTGCCTTTGTTGGCTCATAATCATTGTAGCACTCGTCAACTTCCTTAATCAAAGTGTTCAACAAAGAGATGATCCAACGGTCAATCTCAGGACGCTTCTCAACTGGCACCTGTGGTTGACTATTGTCGAAATTATCTACATTGGCATACAATGCAAAGAATGAATAGGTGTTATACAACGTTCCGAAGAACTTACGTTTCACCTCCTCAATTCCTTCTGTATCGAATTTCAAATTATCCCACGGACTCGCATTGGTGATCATATACCAACGCAATGGGTCTGAGCCGTATTTCTCGATTGCTCCGAATGGATCAACTGCATTGCCTAAACGCTTAGACATCTTGTTTCCATTCTTATCCAAAACCAATCCGTTCGAAATAACAGCCTTGAACGCTACGCTATTCTTGATCATTGTAGAGATAGCGTGAAGTGTGAAGAACCATCCACGGGTCTGATCCACTCCTTCTGCGATGAAGTCTGCAGGGTAATATTCGTTCTTATCAATCAAATCTTTATTCTCGAATGGGTAGTGCTGCTGTGCGAATGGCATCGCTCCAGAATCGAACCACACATCGATCAAGTCAGACTCTCTCTTCATTGGCTTGCCACTGTCAGACACCAAAATCACACTGTCAATGTATGGTCTGTGCAAATCAATGTTCTTAGGGTCGTAATTCTCCTTTGAATAGTCGCCCACCTTGAAATTCTTCCAAGGATTCTCCTTCATGAAACCAGCCTTGATAGACTTGTCAATCTCGGCGAACAACTCCTCAATTGAACCAATACACTTCTCTTCCGTGCCTTCCTCATTTCTCCAAATTGGCAACGGTGTTCCCCAATAACGTGAACGAGACAAGTTCCAATCGTTGAGATTCTCCAACCACTTTCCGAAACGTCCTGAACCTGTTGCTTCTGGCTTCCAGTTAATCGTCTTGTTGAGTTCAATCATTCTGTCTCTTGCGGCAGTCGACTTGATAAACCAGCTGTCCAAAGGATAGTAAAGTACTGGCTTATCCGTTCTCCAACAGTGTGGATAGTTGTGGACGTGCTTCTCAATCTTGAATGCCTTGCCTGTCGATTTCAACTCCATACAGATAGAGATGTCCAATGTCTCATCTTTATCTGTCAAGTTAGGATCGTAAGCATTCTTGACAAAACGACCTTCGTATGTTTTATATGAATCTACATTGATGTGGGTCTTGACATACTCAGGGTCAAGATCTGACAGCAAATAGAATTTTCCAGTCAAATCGACGGTTGGACGGAGGTTTCCGTATTTGTCGACCAACTGCAATGGTGGGATTCCTGCAGCCTTAGCCACCTTGGCATCGTCCGCACCAAAGGTTGGAGCGATATGCACAATACCCGTACCATCTTCTGTCGTAACATAATCTCCAGGGATTACACGGAACGCTTGATCTGCATTCTCTGGTGTGATCCAGTCTAAAAGTGGCTCATATTTCATGCCCACCAAGTCTGTTCCCTTATACTCGGCAATCACCTTGTAAGGAACGAGTTTGTCACCTGGTTTGTAATCCTCGAATGCGATCTCTGCAGCCTTTGGATTGAAATGCGCGTTCAACAATGCCTTTGCCACAACGTAGGTTGCTGGCTGACCATTATATGGATTGAAAGACTGAACTGCCACATATTCAATGTTCGGACCCACACACAACGCTGTGTTAGATGAGAGAGTCCAAGGAGTGGTTGTCCAAGCCAAGAAGTAAGGAGTTCCGAACTGTGCCATCTCAGGCTTAGGGTCCAACATCTTAAACTGTGCCACTACCGTCGTATCTTTCACATCACGGTAGCAACCTGGCTGATTCAACTCGTGCGAACTCAATCCCGTACCCGCAGCTGGCGAATAAGGCTGAATCGTATATCCTTTATATAGGTATCCTTTCTTGTAAAGTTCCTTCAAAAGATACCAAAGGGTCTCGATATATTTGTTGTCGTAGGTGATGTATGGATTCTCCAAATCAACCCAGTAACCCATCTTATGCGTGAGGTCTGTCCACTCTTTCGTGTACTTCATCACGTTCTTACGACAAGCATTGTTGTAGTCGTCTACAGAGATTTTCTTGCCAATATCTTCCTTCGTAATGCCAAGTTCCTTCTCTACGCCCAACTCTACTGGCAATCCGTGTGTGTCCCATCCTGCCTTACGCTTCACATGGAATCCCTTCATCGTCTTGTAACGACAGAAAATATCCTTGATTGAACGTGCCATCACATGGTGAATACCCGGCATTCCGTTGGCAGAAGGTGGTCCTTCAAAAAAGACAAATGAAGGCGCACCCTCGCGGATACTTATACTCTTATGAAACAAATCCTTTTCATCCCATTGTTTCAACACCTCTTTGTTTATCTCTGAGAGGTCAAACTTTGAATATTCAGCGAATTTCTTTGCCATATCGCATTATCGTACTTCGTTATTTATCAACTCTGAAAATAAAGGCTAAAAAACCGATACAAATTTAGTGTTTTTTTGCTTAATATCCTTATTTTCTACACCCCTATTTCAAAACTCCCCTGTTGATTACCTACCCTAAAGGATTTATCAAAACCAAAGAGGTTCTAAAGGTGGAAGATAATTTCGAGAAAGTCTACGCATGTAAATGAACACAAAGTAAACTAAAAGGGTATTTGTACCGACAAAAAAGAAATTGCTTGAAATTTGTTTTCCTGGCTTCCTTGTTGAAACTGAAAAATATAACTTTGACACATCAATAAAAAACTGTTTGTTATGAAGAACCAAAAGAATAAGACTATAAGATATATTGGTGTGTTAGCTTTGATTGTCAGCCTTTTAGCAAGTTGTACAACGGGTCAAACGAAGAAAAAAATTGATTTGCCCAAGGATGCCAATACTTTCATTCAAAACGAATTGGAAAATAAGACAATCTGGGGAATCACAGAGACGAAGACGATGATGGACTATGAAGTCATCATGACCGATGGCACGGAAGTGGAGTTCAATCATCAAGGAGAGTGGGAGGATATAAATTTCCGAAAAACCGTTATGCCGATGACTTTTCTGGCGTCACTTCCACAGCCGATGAAGACCTATATAGAAGAGAATAACCTCATTGAAGAAGTACATAAGATAGAAAAGAAACGTCTTGGAAGAAAGAGTTTTGTCTATTGTGTTGAATTGCATAAACCCAATGATATAGAATTGAGTTTCACGAAAGAGGGAGAGTTGATTAGCGATGATCCCGAGGGAAAACGTTTGCCATCAGCCGCAAGATCGTTCTTGAACAATCACTTCTCAAAATTGGGTGTTTCTGCCATTGTTGAGGATGTAGACGGCAGTTACAACGTAACCCTTGAAGATGAAACAGAAATTAGTTTTTCAAGAAAGGGAGTGTGGTATGAATTGAGAGTGAGCAAGCGAAATTGCATTCCTGCCAGTTTGATGGAACAACTCCCTTCAAACATTGAAAAGTACGTGAAAACCTACCACGAGAAGCAGTGCATTCGTCGCATTGAGAAGAAGAGCTATGGCTACCGTGTGA
The DNA here is from genome assembly GCA_963648205.1 of Flexilinea sp. Taxonomy (GTDB): domain Bacteria; phylum Bacteroidota; class Bacteroidia; order Bacteroidales; family Paludibacteraceae; genus UBA1181. Next base: position 13,035 of record CAVJCT010000047.1, on the reverse strand, counting down.
AGATGAGCAAGCCAAACAATGTGGAGTTGCAGTTCTCTAAGAATGGCGAGTTCTTGGGTGGTGAGGACAAAAATGCTACTGATGAGGAGTAATTTTATTAATTCTCTTCGGACTGAAAATTGGTTTTGAAAGTATGTATTTTGTTTTAGCAACTGCTTGGTAGATGTTAATCATCATCATAATCGACCAAATTTTACAGATAGAAAAAAAAAACAAATAGAAAAAAAGAGCCAACCCTGAAAACTAAGGGTTGGTGTATGATAGAAAACGATTGTTATCCAATATGTTTCACGAGCGATAACTCGCGATTTTTGGAAGAATCGTAAAGTTTAAGATTGCAGACATCATCGACAATCGAAGAACGACTGCTCTTTGCATCTTTACTACTCTTTGCTGTGGACTTGTTCCAAGCATTAAGAATCTCTTCATTTGAAGCAGAATTGAACCACTCCATAAAAAGTTCCATAGGCTTTCCCATAAGAAACCTCCTTTCAAATTAAAATTACAACAGCAAAACTATAGAAAATTTTGCATAAGACAAAACATAAGCCCTCTACTTTTTTTAGAAATAATTGTTAAAGGCCAAATAAGCGACGGCCATCAAGCAAATAAATAGCAATGCATATAAAAACATTGCGCTCTTACTGAAGTAAAACTTAAATCCTTTGTCTTTTTCATTTTGTCTACTTTCCATATAATTGCATTAAAAAATAAAACCTTAACGGTGTTGCAAATATATGAAAAAAATGGACATGAAATTAAATTTGTCTTTGCTCGTTTGGCTTAACGAAAAGGTTCATATCTTTGCATATTAACTGAATCGATTGAAAAGATAGTATCCATGGATATCCAACAGGCACAAGAAAGTGCAATTTCTTTACTTCAGGAGATGATCGCCATCCCCTCATACAGCCGTGATGAGAAATCAGTAGCCAATTTTCTACAAACCTACATCGAGTCATTAGGCTACGAAACGAACCGTTTGGAAAACAATATCTGGATTGTTGCGAAAGGGTTCGACAAGGACAAACCTACAGTTCTGCTCAACTCACACATCGACACGGTGCGCCCTGTAAGCGGTTGGCAACGCGACCCTCACAAACCGACTTTAGAGGGCGACACGCTCTACGGATTGGGTAGCAACGACGCCGGTGCTCCCCTTGTCTCTTTACTTCACACTTTCTTCATCCTTTCAGAAAAGGAACAGCCCTACAATCTGATTTTCGGTGCTTCTGCCGAGGAGGAGGTTTCTGGCAAGAACGGTATGGAACTGCTTCTCACCACTCTTCCACCTATCGATTTTGCCGTTGTGGGCGAACCGACGGGGATGCAGATGGCTATCGCCGAGAAAGGTCTGATGGTAGTCGACTGTGTGGCTAAAGGCAAATCGGGTCACGCTGCTCGCAACGAGGGTATCAACGCTATCTATAAGGCAATCAAGGATATAGAATGGGTTCGCACAGCTCAGTTGCCAAAGGTTTCGCCTTCTTTGGGTCCGGTGAAGATGACCGTTACGATGGTGCATGCTGGCACTCAGCACAATGTCATTCCCGACGAATGCTCTTTCGTCATCGATGTGCGCACCAACGACTGCTACTCCAACCAAGAGGTCTTCTCCATCCTCGATGTTGAATTGGAATCCGAACTGAAGGCGCGTTCGTTCCGCCTCACCTCTTCGGGTATCTCGACCGACCTTCCTATCGTGAAGAAAGGTTTGGAATTGGGAATGTCCACTTTCGGCTCTCCAACCTTGTCCGACCAAGCGTTTATGCATTTTCCAAGTCTCAAATTGGGTCCTGGAGAATCCGCCCGCTCACACACTGCCGACGAGTACATCAAATTGGATGAAATCAGAAAAGCCATTCCAACGTATGTCTCTCTGCTCGACGGTATGACATTCGAAAAGGTTACAGACTAAATCAAGATTATTGAGAATGGCAGAGAAACAGCAAAAATTCTATGTTGTCTGGGTGGGACGAACCCCAGGAATCTACGTCGACTGGGCTGAATGTAAGTCTCAGATTGACGAGTTTCCAAATGCGAAATACAAGTCGTTCAACACGCTCGAGAAGGCTGAAGAGGCGTATGTGAGTGGCTATGCCAACTACATCTCTTCTGGTAAAACACAGTCTTTCAGCGACTTACTGAAGCAGTGTGTGGACAGCATTCCAGTGGGGAAACCGATACTCGGGACGGAGGCTCTTGCCGTAGATGCCGCTTGCTCTCATAATCCTGGCGTGATGGAATACAGAGGTATCTATCTGAAAGACAACTCTCAAATCTTCCACGCTGGTCCTTTCCCATTGGGAACCAACAACATAGGAGAGTTTCTTGCCATCGTTCATGGTTTGGCTTTGCTGAAGCAAAAAGGATTGGAGATGCCCATCTACTCGGATAGTGCCAATGCCATCTCTTGGATAAGACAAAAAAAATGCAAGACGAACTTAGAGAGAAACAAGAAGACAGAGCAGCTCTACAACCTCATCGAACGTGCTGAGAACTGGCTGAAAACCAACGACTACCACAACCCTATCCGCAAATGGCAAACGGAGACGTGGGGCGAAATTCCAGCCGATTTCGGTCGCAAGAAATAACTGTTACTCATCAGATTCACATCTCACGAATGAACGCAATACCATGATTCAAGTACAAAACCTATCTAAATCGTTCGGCACGCAAAAAGTGTTAGACAATATCAGTTTCTCTATCGGAACAGGCGAAATTGTGGCGTTTCTCGGCAACAACGGTGCTGGGAAATCCACCACGATGAAGATCATCAATGGTTATCTGGCTCCCGACAGCGGAAGCGTACAGGTTTGTGGCTTAGATGTGGCTACTCACCCTCAAGAGACGCACAAAAAGATAGGTTATCTGCCCGAGCATAACCCCATCTACCCAGATATGTATGTCAAAGAGTATTTGATATTCATTGCAGGTGTTTATCAGTTGGGCAAAGCGTCGAAAAGTCGTGTCGACGAGATCATTGAGAAGACAGGTTTGACGAGAGAATACAGGAAGCGAATCGGCACATTATCAAAGGGTTATCGTCAGCGTGTCGGTTTGGCACAAGCATTGATTCCGAACCCTGAGGTGTTGATTTTGGACGAGCCAACCACTGGTTTAGACCCGAACCAAATCATTGGAGTGCGCGACTTGATCAAGGAGTTGGGGCAGGAGAAGACCGTCATGCTCTCCACCCACATCATGCAGGAGGTTTCTGCCATCTGCGACCGTGTCATCATCCTCAACAAGGGTAAAATCGCTGTCGACGATAAGGAAGACCTTGTAGTATCGTCTAACGGCAACCATACGCTTTCCACCTTAGTAGAGTTTCTTTCACCGACTGATGCCGACTTTTTGAAAGACATAGAAGGTGTTCTCTCGGTAAACCACCTCACAGGCAATACGTTCTTGCTCTCTTCCGAAGACGACATTCGAGAAAAGGTGTTTCACGCATGCGTTGCCCAGAATGCCGTTTTGCTCACTTTGCGCTTACAAGAACGTTCGATGGAAGAGGTGTTCAGAACCGTCACAAAGTAAAATTTCAAAAGAGAGAAGTTATGTCAAAAGATAAAATACAGAAAACCAACGCTGCCCGTTTGTTAGACAGCAAAAAGATTCCTTACGAACTTGTTCCATACATAGTGGACGAGAACGACCTCAGCGCGGTGCATGTGGCTGCACAACTCAACGAGCCTATTGAATTGGTATTCAAGACATTAGTGTTGAGAGGAGACAAGACAGGCATTTTTGTCTGCGTCATTCCAGGAGCCGAGGAAGTGGACTTGAAGAAAGCCGCCAAAGCCTCAGGCAACAAGAGTTGCGCCATGACTGCCATGAAAGAACTATTGGGTTTGACAGGCTACATCCGTGGCGGTTGCTCCCCATTAGGCATGAAGAAGCCCTACCCTACGCACATTCATAACACAGCACTTCAATACGATTTCATCTATGTCAGTGCTGGTGTCCGTGGCTTGCAAATCAAGATCGACCCCAAGCAACTCATCGAAGTTTGCGGAATGATAGTGGACGATTTGATTGCGGAGTAACCAATAATATTTGTCTATTTATCAAAAAGTTATACATTTGCGATAATAGAAGTTCAAAAACGGAAGAACGATGAATACAATTGTCTATAAATTAGATATACCAGATAGCGATGTCGCCCTTTTGGAGACTCTTGCTAAAAAATTTGGTTGGTTGTTAAACAAACAAACCAACACAAAAAAGGAAAATCATCTTGACTTAGCATTAAAAGCAGCAGAAACCGAAAAACTCTTTGAAACAAATGACTTAGATGTCCTTATGGATAGTTTAACAAAATGAAATACACAGTAAAATATTCTACCTTGTTTAAGAAATCCTTCAAGAAATGTATGAAGAGAGGTTGCGATATTGAGAAATTTAAAACAGTTATCTCGCTATTAGCAAACGATGGGACGCTTCCCAAAGAATATAAGCCACACCCTCTAAAAGGAAACTACAATGGATGTTTAGAATGCCACATAACCCCCGATTGGCTTTTAATTTGGAAACAGAATGAGGAAGAACTGATATTGCTTTTAGTTGATACTGGGAATCATAGGGAACTTTTCGATTGGTAAGCATTAGCAACCTTTTCGTTAGCCAGACGAGCAAAGGTGCATATAAGCGAACCTTTTACTCTTCCACAGACCAATCTTCAATAGTTCCCGTTTTTGAAGAAAAACTGCAACCTATCTTGTAGACCTTTCGTGCATCAGAAGCGTATTCTTTTGCATACCCATTTTCGCTAATTTGCTTCAAAGCATCCTGTGCAGATCCATCCAACTTAAACTCGAAGATGTATATCTGACGATTTGTCTCCACAATACAATCCACGCGTCCCTGACTCTGGTGTTTCTCCGTATAAACGAGATAAGTACTTATCAAACGGAAAATCAAATAGAATGTGTAATGGAAATAACGTTCTTTTTCATGTTCTAACTTTTTTCTCCTCATCTCGTAAGGAATGCTTGCGAGAAACGCAGTTAACACTTTCCTAAACTCCTCTAAATCAGCGTTTCTCAATGCCGTATTCAAATATGTTATTGTACTTGCCAACTCATTTTCATCTTTGAAATAGTTGCTTGCCACCAACGTTAGAAATCCTCTCTCGACCTCTTCATTCGGAAAATCCAAAGTATAGACCTCATTTTCAGGATCATACATTTTTATTGTCAAATACCCACTTTGGTATATAATCGGCAATGAGTGCGATCCTACCGCATTAAACTCATAAAACTGACTTTTATAATAAAGTTTATCCGTCAAATCATTCAATTTCTCACCGAAATGGTTGAGTAAACGTACCAGATAGGTTGGTGTTCCTGTGCTGAACCAATAGTCGTCTATTGCCAATTTATTGAATGTATTCAATAGACTAAAGGGATTGTACACTCCTTTCAATCGGTTACTGAAATGGTATCCATCAAACCGTCTTTTCAAAGCCAAACGAGCCTCCGACACAGTCAATTTTCGCTTTTCAGATAGTTCAAGCACAGTCTGCGTAAAGTACCTGTCAATCTCCTCATCCGTCATTCCACATAATGTGTCATAACGCTCGTCCATACTTATGTCGTTGGGTTGGTTGAAACCACTGAAAATGCTCACTTGAGAAAACTTCGTCACTCCCGTGAGAAAGACAAAATGAAGGTCTTTATCAGCCAACTTAAACGTTGAATAAAAGGCTTTTAAAGTTTCTCTATTCTTATCTTCAATCGTCACCTTGTTATTTCCAACCATAGTAAACAGACCACTGTCCATAACATCTAAAATCGGTTTGTCATACTCATCCACCAAAACAACACAACGAGTTCCAGTTTGTTTATGTGCCGCCCCTAAAATATTGGCAAATCGTCTGCCCGAACTTTGATTGGCAGATGGAGTCAATCCGTATTCACTTTCCCAAGAACATAAGTAACTATCGATGGCATTGTTTAGGGTATCAGACTCTGTATAATCTTCACTATTGAAATCGACATGAAAAACAGGGTATGTTTTCCATTCTTTCTCCAATTGCTCTATGAACAGTCCTTTGAACAACTCTTTTTTCCCTAAAAAATAGTTTTCTAACGTAGACAGAAGAAGACTCTTTCCAAATCGTCTTGGACGACTCAGGAAATAAATGCTACCGTTATGTGCAAGAGAATACACCATATCCGTCTTATCCACATACACATAGCCTTCGCTTATTATCTTCTCAAACGTTTGTATTCCTATAGGGTACTTCATTTTGCTTTTCTCTTTATTTTTGAAACAAAGTTAAACTTTTTTCCCCTCAATTTTTCAAAAAAATTTGCATATTCACCCCCACTCCCCTATATTTGCGACCATAATGTGAAGATGTGGTGCGTATACACAAACGGAACAGGGAATTGTTGCCTTGCTGCGCGATGTGAATGAAGTATAATAGGAAGATAGTTCTCTAACCAGACCCAGAAAAACACGAAGCCTGACTCTGTATGGGGAGCTACTATAGCCTAAGAACGATTAAAAATCAAGTTATAAAACAAAATTTTTCAAGTACAATGAAGAAAATTTTATTCTTTTTGTCAGTGTTGTTCGCTTGTTTCGCAGCGAATGCAGGCGACTATGACAATGTTAACTACATTACGAAGTACGGAACTCTGAAATTGAATGGATTGCAGTTGTCTGACCAAAACGGTAACGCAATTCAGTTGAAAGGTTGGTCAACCTTCGGTTTGAACTACTCAGAAGCAAGTGGTTGTATGAGCCAAGAAGCTGTTAACGTAATGAAGGGTTGGGGAGCCAACATCGTTCGTTTAGCAATGTATGCAACTGGCGGTTGGGGTAAGAGTGCGTCTTTTTACGCCACTAAGATGAAGGAGTACGTTGATTATGCTTACAAGGCAGGTATCTACTGTATCGTTGACTACCACATTTTGCCTACCAATGAGAATGGCAATAATGCAGATCCTAACAACTACTTGAATGGTGGTTCTGCCATCAGTGGTTCTAGCACTGGAGCAGAGAATTACTTCGACGTGATGACTGCATACATCAAGGAGAAAGGTTACAACCACGTTATCTATGAAATCTGTAACGAGCCAGGACAGGTTAGTTGGAGTCAAATCAAGAAATACGCTAACACGGTTATTCCTCACATTCTGGCAAACGATCCAGACGCTTTGATCATCTGTGGTACTCCTCAATGGGACCAATTGCCTGGTCAGGCTGCTGCTGACCCAATCAAAACGGTTAATAATACAGATGTTTCAAAACAAATCTTGTACGCATTCCACTACTACTCTTGTACTCACTACAATTTCTTGTCTAACTTGAAGAGTGCTGCAGGAAAGATTCCTATGTTCGTTTCTGAGTGGGGTGTTTCAGACTACTCTGGTGGTGCATCGGGAGCACAATTTGCATACGACGACGATATTTGTCCTTCTTTAGGAAACTCACTTTTGGAGGTTTGCGATGGTGCAAACGATGGTAATGCAAAACTTAGCTGGTGTTTCTGGAACTGGAGTAACAAAGACGAAGAGTCTTCTTCTTTGAAAGAATGTAACACTTATACAACAGCTCCTTCTGGAACCTATATCAAGGAACACCTTTGTGGTGACGGAGATTGTAAAACCGTTATCACAACCGACGGCCCATTCAATGGCTACCAAGTTATTCCAACTCCTTCTGGAGAATATTTTGCAGTTGGAAACTTTGATAAAGGAGGCGAAGGAGTTGCATACCATGATGAAAACTCAACAACTGATGATCAAGCAAAATGTACAGCATCCGATTGTGCATCATCCAACGAGAATCAATGCTATGCAGGAGCACAGTGGTGTACTTACAGAAACGACCAATGTGTTGATGTAACTTCTATCGCAGGAACAAGTTTGACATTAGGTAATTACGGTTATGGTGTTGAAGTTCCAGAATGGAATGAGTACAACATTGGATGGCGCGAGCCAGGAGAGTGGATGGCATACTCAATTGATGTTAAGGAGGCAGGATATTACAAGTTTGGTGTTGCAGACAATGGTGGTACCGACCCTGTATCATTCTCACTCAAAAAGGCAGATGGTACTGCATTGGGTAACGCCCTCTACAATTCAGGCACAGAGGAAAGTGTAGATGCATGGTATTTGCCAGGTAAAGGCTACGACAAAAATAACCTGTACGGATGGTGGAAACCAAACGATGAGTTCGGAAGCGTAGACGACAATGTTTCTTTGCTCGTCAGAGAGGCAGGTAAATATGTCTTGACAATCACATGGTCAACAGCTAACGATGGTGAGAACGGAATCGATGGTGGTAACGTTGGTCCTATGCACTTCTACAAGGCTGCTGCATACACAGGAAAGACATACAAAGAACTCGGTATCGGTACTGGTACTGCAACAGAGGATACTAAGGTAGACGCTCAGAACGTAGTTGTTTACCCTAACCCTGCAGAGGATGTTTTGAATGTAAATGTTGACGCTGAGAAGGTAGAAGTTCTCAACCTCGCTGGTGCTGTGGTTGCTTCTGCAAACACTAACAGTGTTCAAGTTGCTAACTTGACTGCTGGTATGTACCTCGTTAAGGTTTACACTAACAACAACGTTGTTGTTAAACAATTCATCAAGAAATAAGTTTCTCTAAACTTTTATTGATTGATACATTGGGGAAAGTCCATTCGGGCTTTCCCCTTTTGTTTTTATTGCCACAATTTTCTATATTTGTGAAACGTTATGTAGTATAAAAACATGTTTCGCTATGAAGAACACATTTTTATTTTTCCTCCTGCTTCCTTTCTCCCTCTGCGCCCAAATCGTAGAGCCTGTAAAATGGAAGATATCCTGCGATGAAAACAAAAACGACCTTGTCGTTACCTACACTGCCACCATCGACGATGGTTGGCACATCTACGACCAAAACCTGCCCGAAGGTGGCCCAGTCTCCACTCAATTTGTTATCGAGAAAAGCGAAAATCTAACTGCCGTTGGCTCAGTTCAAAGCCAACAGAAACCCACCGAAAAGTTTGAAGATATGTTTCAGATGAACCTCCGTTGGTTCGAGAAAAACGTATCCTTTCAACAGACCTTCAAAATTAAAGACATCAACGACTACCTCTTAGAAGGTTATGTTGAATACATGGCTTGCGACAACAGCAACTGCTTGCCACCCACTAAAGAACCTTTTCATTTTGAAAAGGAGAAACAAGCAGAAAATGCAGCCACTGCTTCAACAGAGAAAGGAAGTGCCTCCACACCATTCTCTTTTCCTACCGTCAACACAGACAAAAACGAAAACAGTGATTCTGACTCTACAATAGCCACAACGGCAATAACATCATCAGCCTCAGAGGCAGACACTTGGGTTCCCGTCATCGACGAACTACACGCATTCGGAGAGGAGGCACAAGCCGAGAGTGGCAATATCTGGAGCATCTTCCTAATGGGGTTGTTGGGCGGTTTGCTCGCCATTCTCACCCCCTGCGTGTGGCCAATCATTCCAATGACAGTGAGTTTCTTCCTTCATCAGAAAGATGGGAAAGGAAAATCCTCTGCCCTCCTCTACGGTCTCTCCATCATCGTAATCTACGTCGGTTTGGGTGTATTGCTCACCGTGCTGTTTGGTGCGGACGCACTCAACGCCCTCTCCACCAACGCCATTTTCAACCTCTTCCTCTTCGTACTGCTGTTAGCGTTTGCCATCTCCTTCTTTGGTGGGTTCAATCTCTCGCTTCCTGCCTCATGGAGCACTGCCACCGAAGAGAAAGCAGACCACACGAAAGGATTGCTCAGCATCTTGATGATGGCATTCACCCTTGCCATCGTCTCCTTCTCATGCACAGGTCCGATCATCGGCACATTACTGGTGCATATCGCCACCAAAGGCAACATACTCGCCCCAATTATGGGTATGTTGGGCTTCGCCATCGCTTTGGCTGGACCATTCACCCTCTTTGCCCTCTTCCCGAGCGTGATGAAGAAGATACCACGTTCAGGCAGTTGGATGAACACCGTAAAGGTGCTATTGGGCTTCTTCGAGTTGGCATTCTCCCTCAAATTCCTCTCCGTAGCCGATCTCGCCTACGGATGGCATATCTTAGACAGAGAGGTCTTCTTGGTGCTTTGGATTGTCATTGCCGTCCTCGCAGGACTCTATATTCTTGGCAAAATCCGCTTTGAGAGCGATGGAGACATGCCACACATCACCGTGCCACGCTTCTTTGGTGCATTGGCAACCTTCGCCTTCGCCCTCTACCTCGTACCAGGCTTGTGGGGCGCACCGCTCAAAGCCATCAGTGCCTTCGCTCCCCCTATGTGGACACAAGACTTCAATCTCTACAGCGAGACAGAAGCCACCTTCAACGACTACGACGAAGCCATCGCACACGCCCGCAAGACAAACAAACCCATCTTAGTCGATTTCTCAGGCTACGGCTGCGTGAACTGTCGCAAGATGGAAGCCACCGTCTGGGACGACCCTCAAGTCAAAACGCTCATCAAAGACGACTATATCCTCGTCTCCCTCTTCGTCGACGACCGCACGGCACTGCCCGAGCCAATGACCGTCGAAGAGAATGGTAAAACGCTCACCCTCACAACTGTAGGTGAAAAATGGAGTTACCTCCAACGCCACAAATTCGGTGCTAATGCGCAACCCTTCTACGTCATCATCGACAAAGAGGGCAAACCACTCAACCACTCGTATGCCTTCTCTGAAGATATTTCTGCATTTACCAATTTCTTAGAGAAAGGCTTAAAATAAATCAAAACACGAATAAACAAATTTCAAGAAATATGATTTCATCAATCAAGAATCGTCGTACTATTCGCAAATACAAACAAACCGACGTTCCTTTATCTCTTATCAATGAGTTATTGGAGACGGCAGCCAAAGCCTCAACGACAGGCAACATGCAACTCTACAGCGTCATCGTTACCAAAGACGTTGCAAAAAAGGCGGAGTTAGCCCCTGCACACTTCAATCAGCCACAGATTACCAACGCCCCTGTTGTGTTGACCTTCTGTGCCGACTATAACCGCTTCAACAAGTGGTGCGAGCTGCGAAAAGCAGTGCCTGGCTACGACAATTTTCAATCGTTCATGACAGGCGCAATCGACACGGTGTTATTGGCACAAAATTTTGCCACGCTCGCAGAGGATGAAGGCTTAGGCTTGTGTTTCTTAGGCACGACCACCTACAATGCGCCACAAATCAGCAAAACGCTCAATTTGCCTAAATTCGTCGTTCCAATCACCACCATCACCGTGGGCTATCCCGACGAGACACCAGAGCAGTCCGACCGCATCGCCGTAGAAGGCTTCGTCCACAACGAGACCTACAAAGACTACACCGAGGCAGACATCGACCGCATCTTCACTCCAAAAGAGGAATTGGCAGTCAACCAAAAATTTGTCGAAATCAATCAGAAAGAGACCCTCGCCCAAATCTTCACCGACATTCGCTACACGAAGAAAGACGGCGACTATTTCTCAAAAATCTACTGGGACTATATCAAAGAGTCTTTCGGATTCTAAACCATAGAATCCTCGCCATACCATCCTTTTAGCCTTGAGGTTCTGAGTTCTTACTCCACCTTCAGACTAAAAGGATTTACATTTAACAGTCTCCGCTGAATGAAGAAGAACGAGATTGCCAAGATGGTAGCGTTCACCACCCAACTGATTGGGTAACAACACGATAAGAATCCGAGCGACGGATTGGAAGGGAACACGAAGTAGATCCACAAAAGTCGCACGCCACAAATAAAGACAATGCAAATCAACGTCGGTGTGAACGAATAGCCCAACGCACGGAGCAGTCCCGAGAGCGTCTCGTTGAATGAATGCACCGAATAGATGCACATCACCACCACCGTACGCTCGACAGCCAGACGAATCACCTCAGCATCCGACGAGAAAACCATACATGCAGGTTCTGCCAACAAAGTAATTAAAATACTTGGTATAAAAGTTAATATAAATCCCAACAAAATCGTATCTCGAATCACCTTCTTACAACGGTGATAATTCTTGGCTCCATAGTTCTGACTCAAGAAGGAAGTACCCGCCTGAGCAAAGGCATTCGCAATGAAATAGCAGAAATAGTCATAGTTGAGAGAGGCAGTGTTGGCGGCAATGGCATTCGCTCCCAACGTGTTTATTCCGCCCTGTATCACCACATTAGAGAAGTTGAAGAGCATACCCTGGATTCCAGCAGGCACACCGATAACGGCAATCTTCGCCAATGAATCACGGTAGACTTTCACCTCACGCAAACGCACTTGAATCATGCCGTGTTCCCTCATCAACAACACTAAGAGCCACACCGAACTAATTACAGAAGAAATCAATGTCGCAATGGCAACGCCCTCCACACTCATACCGCAACGCAACACGAAAAAGAGGTTCAATATGACATTGACGATACCGCTCACCACCATCACCAACAGAGGTCGCTTTGTGTCGCCCTTGCTACGCAAAATCGCTGCGCAGAAGTTCATCAGCATAATGAACGGCATACCCAAGAAATAGATTCTGAGATACAACACTGCCAAGTCCATAATCTCCTGAGGAGTCGAAAGCCACGACAAAATCGTCTCCGCTCCAAACCACCCGACAAACGTGAGCAACACGCCACTGATCAGCGAAATCGCCACTGAAGTATGCACCGCATGCGACACACCCTCAGCATCTTGCTCACCAATCAAGCGAGCAATCACCACATTCGCACCCACCGACAAACCCACAAAGAGATTAATCATCAAGTTGATGACGAAGGCATTCGCACCCACCGCAGCAAGAGCCAGATTGCTCGAAAATCTGCCCACGACGGCAACATCCGCAGAGTTCAACAATTGTTGCAACAGAGCCGCACCAGCGACAGGCAACGCAAACCAAATCAGTTTAACGGCAATCGGACCGTTAAGCATATCAAGATGAGAAGTATGCTTTTCTTCCATATTTTTCAAGTGTCCTCAGAAACAGTGCAAAATTACACCAAAATAGGGAGGTGAGGAAAACCAATGAAACAAAAAACGCAAGACCATAACAGCCT
>CAVJCT010000046.1:0-44058 GCA_963648205.1 Flexilinea sp. | reverse complement strand
ACCCTGGACCCACAGATTAAGAGTCTGTTGCTCTACCAGCTGAGCTACTGAGTCATTCATCATTGAAACTTTTTGGAATCAGATGACTAAATGTCTTATTTTCAATTATTTATTAGAACCTCTCGTTCTTTCTTTAAGACTTTGCAAAAGTAGAACTTATTTTCTTACCTTGCAAGTTTCAAAGAGATTTTTTTTCGCGATTTTCTAAGAAAATTTACGCTCTCAAAGCTTCAATGTACGCCTTTCCCGAAAAATAGAATTGTATATACACGACAAAGGCAGATATCAACCAACCAATAACTGGCAGCCAATCCAAAGCTTCGTCAACGAAACAAATACCTATTGTTACGATGATATTGACGAGAACACCCAATCCGATGTGCAAACTTTGGTTCACTGTGTGGCTTAATTTTGAATACATGTGCCACAAAACAATAGCGTAAAGAATTGAATCAACCACAGGCAAAAATGGGATAGCTATTGCTATAGCACCCCATTTCGCATGGCTCTTCACAATATCCAGCAATTGCTTTTCGGGGAACATTCCCCCCATAGCATACTCAGCGATAGTCCCTTTCATCCTATTCTCTCGACATTAAGAAACGCACAATTTAATGCTCCCGAACGACGAATATCGATTCCATACGCTCTGTAGAAGGCATCTTGCACTGCTTGTCCGTTGTTCGTGCTAACAGGATTACTAAAACTATCTGTTACAACGTCGACCGACATTCCTCTCTCCAATCTCACACCATTCGTGTTGGTTGATTGCTTCAATGTTACTCTGAATAATGGCATAACTAAAAATTTATATTGTTTTACATTTTAATATTAATCACTTCCGTAAGAGTTTCTTTTCTACAATGGCAAAGTAAATAGTTTCTCTGCAATATTGCTAAGATTTATTTTGGGAAATCAAGTCAATCGCAACTTTTTGCATGGACTTTGTAGAATCTTACAATAAACACACAAATCAAGCCTACAGTTCCATATTCACTCTTTGAAATTTTTCCAAAGAACGTCTGGATTCGATCTATTGTCCCAAATATCAACGATAAGCACCTTTTCGGATACACTATCATAGACATAAACGATTCTCCACAACTTTCTAAACACTATACTTCTATACTGCTCTGTAAACCCTGACAATAAGCGTTCTTTCGAAGCCGACTGTGAAAATGAAGACAATTGCAATACCAGTTTATTAAACGCTATCTGAAGATCTTTTTCTGTTTCTTCTCCAAAATTCGCATACGCATAATCCATCATTTCATCATACTTGCGACGAGCAGACGACGTTAATATCACTTTAGCCATGGATGTCGTTTTTGTCTTTCTGCTAAAATCTCTTCCCAAGTATAATACTTTCCTGTCCGCTCCGACTCTTCTTCTATGGATTTTATCCTTTCGATGGCCTCTTCTTCTGAAGACGGTGCCCACATAAGAGGAAAAGTGGACAAAATTTTATCAAAAGTCTCATCATCCATCTCTTCCTCAGATACTGTAGCATCCGACAAACTATAGGCACTCATCGGCTCTGCCAACTGGTTGTCATTTTCTTCTATTTTGGGATATTCTTTCTTTTTCATCAGGCATTATTTTTTTTAAATCTCTACAAAGTAAGGTTTTCTTTTCCTCACTTACAAATCCTACACACATAAAAAAAGGTCTCTCTACTTAAGAAAGACCTTTGTTGTCTTGCCAGGACTCGAACCCGGACAAGCAGTGCCAGAAACTGATGTGCTACCATTACACCACAAGACAATCTCTTTAAAACGTTGGCAAAGATAGCGCAGTTTTTTTTATGCACCAAATTTCAAGAGCATTTTTTCTCGAGAAATTTCACCTTCTCATTCTTTTCTCAAAAAAATTTCCTTCCTCTATGATCTTTCTTCTTAGAAATCAATGTGCAAAGCGAATCTTAAACCATGTTTGGGTACATCCTTATGGTCTTTATAGGTCAAACGCCATGAATAACTCAACCTGAACAGTTTTAATATATTGTCGATACCAACTCCAACTTCCATATAGGGTTTCTGTTCAAATGCGTATGAGGTTGTAGGCAACACAAACAAACCTTCTTTATCGCTGGCTTTCAGAGGATTAGAGTTGTCTGAGAGTTTACCAAACACTCCTTTAAAGGTTACGAACTCTCGCAACTGCAATTTCCGAATCACTGGGATTCTATCCAAAATCAAGCCATCCAAGAAGTAGGCAATATCCCATGTAAGTGATTGATTACAAAGGAATTCGACGGGATCCAACAATGAAAAGGCTTTTTCCTTTATCGTGTAGGAAGAACTTGCATCTGGCACGTCTAACAATGTGTATGGCACGTCATTCCACACCTTTGTTGCTTTGAGGAAGATATCGACATATCCAAAATAGGACATCCAAAAGCGTTGCGAATAGCTCGCCTCCGTTCGGTTGTAGGTATAAGCCGAACCTAAAACACCCTTGATAGAGGCATTATGCGACAAATTAAATTCGGGATGCTCCTTATTCAACTGATAACGGAACCGTCGAGACTGGTAAAACTTTTCATGCGGAGCAAACCGCAATGACAATTTCAAAGTACTCATCGAGTAATTGTCGATTTCTGAATATGTTCCTGCCGAAGAATACTTTTTGAACTTCGTCAACCATGTCGCATAATATGTTTTATAAGCATATTCTAAATTATACGAAAAGCCATTGTAAAACTCATTCTGGTAAATCAGTCCGAATTCTCGTTGATAAATGGCATTGCGATCGTCCGTGCGACTAAAAAGGGAGGCTAAAATATTATCATAACCTACGAAACTCTCGCCCACCTTGCCGACATCATATTTTCCATAGGCTTTGATGGAATGGACAGGAAACTCAACGTGATAGAGTTTTTTCTTGTTGAAAGAGTACTCCAACGAACCCATTCCCTTAGGCAATTTGTCTTTACAACCAAAGGCGAGGTAGGTGTTGATGAAAAAATGTTCATCGAAGAATGTGGTCGTCTCACCGCCCACTCTCACACGGAATCCTTCCAACCTATTGCTGGAAATTGTTGAAAAAAACGGACCATAATCGAACTGACTTCCGACTTTCTTCGTAGGGATATAGTTGTTTATGCAAACCTCTAAACCTTTTTTCACGGCCCTGAACAGTTTCACATCATGTAGTTTCATCATCAAAGAATCTGTCCTTTGTTCCTCTGCCGACAAAGGGGAATGTCGAAGGGTATCCCACGCCGCATTATCTTGATTATTCGCATTTTTTGCCTCAATGATAGGCGCACTTTCATCTAAAATCTCAAAATCATCCGTCTTTTTAAAATCATAATTATTATATGAATTCAATCGTTCCCCATAGACACGAGGTAATGCTGGCACAAAAAACTCCACACACACATAATCCTTCTTAATCAAGCGTGTGCCATCCTTTGCCCTTTCAAAATCTTGTTCCATATACAAACTCTCAACGAAATTGAGGTTGATGTCCTTAGGAATGTTGAAGTGAGCATGATGGACGAAACGAGTAGAATCAAGTGCCACATAGAGACTTCCCGTAAAGCCAAATGCTTCTGACGTTCGAGGAGTAAATGCCAAATTGACGCAAGAATCACCATCAACCACCAACGTATCAATGATAAAATACTTGTAGAACGAAGGGGCGACATTGGAAAGTGGACTCACAAAGTGATTAGACAACAGAACCACATCATTTTGAAACAAATCGACCTCTTGAAATATCTCATCCAAGGTCTTTCGGACGCCCTCTTGAGGGAAAATCTCATCAATACCCACACTTTTCTGCGCTCGAACCAACTCTCTTTGCTTAGAGGGATCTTTCTGGCAATAAACTGATGACGCAGCCTCTCTCAATCCTACTGGCAATATTGTTTTTCCATATCGAGACGTATCTATATGGTCATACAAAAAGCCGAACTTTCTTGACAATCCATTATGTTTTCCTTCTTCAAACTCATTCCAAGCATACGTTATTTTCTGATATTTATCATACGAACAATAATCATGCTGTTTCGGGTCATAGACATCCCTTTTGTCAATCATCTCTTTCACCAAATCAACGGCAGGATTATTTTTGCTACGATATTTTTGTCTCTTTTTTGAAGTTACAACGACCTCTCCCAATGCGACATTATCCGGAGCCAAATTCACTTTGAGATTTCTTTTAACACCATCGGCCTTCACATTCACCCGATGGTCTTTATATCCCATCATCGAGAAGACCAACTGGCCTGGCTCTTTTGCCACAATGGAGAATCGACCTGAAACATCCGTAATCGTTCCTTTGGTCGTGTTTTTGAAATAAATAGAAACGTAGGGCAACGTTTCACGCGTCGATGAATCGCGTACGACACCGACAATCTCAGTGTCTATAGCTAATAGACACTCGATAGACTGAAGTAAAATGCAAATAAAAAGTAGTATGTTTTTTTTCATTCAAACAATTTGTGTGTTAATCTAATAATCAAAAACAGCACCATCTTTGGTCAACTCTGTGTTTGCAAAGATAGGCTTTGCTTCTTCTAAAAACGGGGTTAAATCTTTATATCTTGCCGAAAAATGTCCCAATATTAATTTTTTCACATTCGCCTTTTGAGCAATCGTTGCAGCCTGTGCCGCTGTCGAATGCAAATTCTTTTTTGCTTTACTCTTATGCTCTGTTAAGTACGACGACTCATGAAAGAGTAAATCAACATTTTCTATATAGGGAATGATACGCTCACTATAAGCCGTGTCTGAACAATATGCGTAAGAAAACGACGGAGACGCTTCTTTTGTCAAAACAGAATTCGGAATCACCTCACCATCCGAGGTTATGAAATCCGCTCCTTGTTTAATGGAAGTCAATTCTTTGATTGGCACATTGAAAAAATCAATTTTTTGTCGAATCAGATGTCGCTCTTTGGGTTTCTCCTTAAACAAAAATCCAGAGCAAGCCATCGTATGCACCAAAGGAATCGTTGTAACTACAATCGATTTGTCTTCATAAATACACTCTGAAGTATTGGTCTTAAAGGGTTCAAAATAGACATTGAACTCCAACCCCTTCGTAAAGAAATCGAGTGCAGGACGTAGAACCGACTCCAATTCAGCATGAGAGTGAATGTACAGGTCGCCTCGCTCCATTCGCATACCAATAGACGATATCAAACCTAATAGTCCGAAACAGTGATCGCCGTGAAGGTGAGAGATAAAAATATGGTTTAAGCGAGCACCACTTTCACCAAATTTGTTCATCTGCACCTGCGTTCCCTCGCCACAATCAATCATAAATTTTTTATTATGCATTGAAAGAATGTGAGAAGCCTGACTCCTACCATGAGCAGGGATAGCCGACCCCGATCCTAAAATTTTAAGTGAGATATCTGCCATAAGAAAACAAATTAAAAAAGGAGCGGAAGAAAACCTCCGCTCCCTTTTGTATGATAACTTAGAATAATTCTGTTACCAAAGTTGTAGATTATTTTGAGAACAACTCAACCTCTACACGACGGTTCTTAGCCTTACCAGCAGCAGTGTTGTTAGATGCGATTGGCTTAGTTTGACCGTAACCTTCTGCCTCGATGTTAGCAGCATCAGCACCCTTAGATACTAAGTAATCCTTAACTGCGTTAGCACGATCTTGAGACAATTTGAGGTTAGCAGCAGCCTTACCGCTGTTGTCTGTGTGACCATTCAACTTAACTGACCACTCTGGGTGTTTTGCTAACAAACCAGCGAGACCATCCAAGTAAGTGTAAGAAGTGCTCTTGATAACTGCGTTACCAGACTCGAACTCCAAGTTAGACAAAGCAGTCTTGATGATTTGAGACTCCTCTGCAGTTGGCTTGTAAGCAACTTTTGGTTTAGTAGCCTTGATGTGGCGATCCAAAGAGTCTTGAGTGAACTTGATTTGTTGTTGCAACTTCTTGATTTGGTCGTTTTGGTCGTCGATAGCCTTTTGTTGCTCAGCAGCCTTAGCATCCATCTCCTTCTTTTGAGCGTCGAAGATAGGACCGAAATCAGGAATCTCTACACCAGGAATATAGTCACCCCAAGCGATGTTGCGGATGTTACGCTCGCCACCGAAGAGAACACGAACACCGAAGTTAGCGCCAAGAAGGCTACGAGAACCAGAGTATCCGTTAGCCTCCTTGTTAGGGTTCATACGGAATTGACCCTCCAAGAACAAAGCAACATACTTGCAAACGTTGAACTCAACATCAGTTGAAGCTACGCCTAAGAATTTTGCTCCTGTCTCTTCATCTTTACCATCAAATTGGTACTTGTAGATAGTAGCACCGATACCAGTCTTAGCATACCAGTTGAACCATGTGCAAGAACGGTATGGAGCAAGGATGTTAGACAAGTTGAATGACAAGAATACATTGATGTCTTGGTGATTACCTTCCATGTCAGCAAAACCATTGTTTGCATCGTGGTCGTTCTTCAAGAACATGTACTCCAAGCCCAATCCCCAACGTGGGTTGAAAGTTCTTTCAACTTCTCCACCAACCTCGAAGTTAACCTTTTGGTCTGTGTTACGGAGGTAGTTAACACCACCCTTAACAGCGAGAGACCAGTGGTTGATTGACTCTGACTTTGCTACTTCGTTGTTAGCATCAGTAGCAACTGACTCTTGTTGTTCCTGTGCATTAACTCCTGCAGCAAGACCCAAGGCCATAAACAGAACTAAAAAATTCTTCTTCATAGAATAAAAAAACAAAGTTTTAATTATTGTAATAATGTCTTAAACAAACCTGCCTCAAAGCTGCCTTCAAGGCAGGGATGTTTATAATTTCACAAATTACTTGTTCTCTCCCTCAGACAATTGTTTCTTCAAAGAAGCCAATCCTTCGATGTCACCGAAAGTAGTCTTCTCGATTTGAATTGCTGGTTCAGCCTTCTTAGCAGACTTGTTGTTCTTGCGAACTTTCTTCTCTGCATCTTCCTCGCCACCTCTTTGAGCGTCTTCGAAGATACGGCTGTGAGACAAGATGATTCTCTTAGCTTCCTTGTTGAACTCGATAACTTTGAATGGGAGCTTCTCGTCAACCTTAGCTTGAGTTTTGTCCTCTTTAACCAAGTGCTTTGGAGTAGCGAATCCTTCAACACCGTAAGGCAAAGCGATAACTGCACCCTTGTCCATCATCTCTACGATAGTACCCTCGTGGATTGAACCTACAGTGAAGATAGTCTCGAATGTATCCCAAGGATTCTCTTCCAATTGTTTGTGGCCTAAGCTCAAACGACGGTTCTCCTTGTCAATCTCCAATACTTGAACCTCGATCTCAGCGCCGATCTGAGTGAACTCTGATGGGTGTTTGATCTTCTTAGTCCAAGAAAGGTCAGAGATGTGGATCAAACCATCTACGCCCTCAGCGATCTCAACAAACACACCGAAGTTAGTGAAGTTGCGAACCTTAGCCATGTGGCGAGAACCAACTGCATACTCAGTTTCGATGTTAGCCCATGGATCTGGTTTGAGTTGTTTGATACCCAAAGACATCTTACGCTCTTCGCGGTCGAGAGTCAAAACGACTGCCTCAACCTCGTCGCCAACCTTCATGAAGTCTTGTGCGCTACGCAAGTGCTGAGACCAAGACATTTCAGAAACGTGAATCAAACCTTCAACGCCTGGAGCGATCTCAACGAATGCACCGTAATCAGCCATAACGACAACCTTACCCTTAACCTTGTCACCTACCTTCAAGTTAGGATCCAAAGCATCCCATGGATGAGGAGTCAATTGCTTCAAACCTAAAGCGATACGTTTCTTCTCGTCGTCGAAGTCGAGAATAACAACGTTCAACTTCTGATCCAATTTTACAACCTCTTCTGGGTGAGTTACGCGACCCCAAGACAAGTCTGTGATGTGGATCAAACCGTCTACGCCACCCAAGTCGATGAACACACCGTAAGAAGTGATGTTCTTGACAGTACCCTCGAGTACTTGACCTTTTTCGAGTTTTGAAATGATGTCTTTCTTCTGTTGCTCCAACTCAGCCTCGATAAGAGCCTTGTGAGAAACAACGACATTCTTGAACTCTTGGTTGATCTTAACAACCTTGAATTCCATAGTCTTACCTACGAACAAATCGTAGTCGCGAATAGGCTTAACATCAATTTGAGAACCTGGCAAGAATGCTTCGATGCCGAATACGTCGACGATCATACCACCCTTTGTTCTGCACTTGATGAATCCCTTGATGATTTCGTCCTTTTCCAAAGCCTCGTTTACACGCTCCCAAGACTTAGAAGCACGAGCCTTCTTGTGTGAAAGAACCAATTGACCCTTCTTATCTTCAGGGCTCTCGATGTAAACCTCTACCTCATCACCGATTTTGAGGTCTGGATTGTAGCGGAACTCGCTCATTGGAACGATACCGTCTGACTTGTAGCCAACGTTTACTACAACCTCTCTTTTGTTCATAGAGATAACCTTACCCAAAACAACGTCCTTGTCTTTTACAACATTCAACGTGTCAGAGTACTTCTTCTCTAATTCTTCGTGGCTTACGTTTGTCTCAACGTCACCTTTCTCGTATGCATCCCAGTCGAATCCATCAACAGGAGCAACATTCTTTGTTAAATCACTCATTTGTTTTTTTTAGACTTAAAAAAATTAGTCGTTAGACATTATGTTATATAAAACTCGGGGCAAAGTTACAACTTTTTTTTCCAACAACAATGACATAAACAAAATTTTCCATTTCACTGACAAAAAGAAAAACAAAAAGTGCCATAATGGGGGCTTTCGCTTTCTAAAATTCTTGAAAACGGAACTTTTTGTGAATTTTTGTTTACAGAACGTAAAAAATAACTTACAACAGAACGAATATTTCAACAATTATTCTATAACTTTGCCGTAACAAAATAAGGAAAGCGATATGACATCCATTGCAGCAGAAAAAGAAGCGTATCCTGAACACCCAGTGTTTGATAAAAACACGATAGAGTTTATCACTGTCGCCGCTGAGTACTGTGCTTTCATAGAAAGTTGCAGGCGATACGCTCCGAAATCTTTCTTTGACAAATCTGTAAAAATTTTGTCCCTCCTCTATTTAAAGGCGTCTTTAATGCCTAAAATGGAGGATTCTTCTTTTTCAGACCTTCAGCAATTCGTTACGGAAGCTTCTTACGAGGCTATCAGAAGTGGCGTTGCTCGCCTTACAGCAGAACACGACGAATATTTAGATGTGCGCATTGAAGAAGATGGGCAGAACTCCGACGAATATTTGGCGTTCATCTCGGAAGACTTGGCAGATATTTACCAAGACTTGAAAGATATGCTCGTTAATTTTCAATCGGCAGACCTTAATATAATGAATGATGCGTTGCTCGACTGTATGGACAATTTCTCTTCATTTTGGGGAGGCAAGTTATTGAATGCGTTGAAAGCGATGCATACCGTGCTTCATTCTGGCGACCTTGTAGAATATGCAGAAGACCAGAAAATGTATGGTGAAGGATATGATGAGATAGAGGAAGAGAGTAACAATGTCGAAATAGACTTTTTCAATGACTAATTCAATAGACAAACCACAAGAAATAGACTCCACCGAGATGGAAGATACAGAGGCGACAGAGACAGTGGAGACCCATCTCGTTGCTCGTTATCCGCTTGCCAATATCAAGGAGACGATAACCAAGCAAGAGTTGGCACAATATCCTTCAGAAGGGTATGATGGAAAAATCATTGTGGTGCAGTCTGAGTTGGAAGCGAAAAAAGCCTCGGCATATTTGTTAGATATTGGCAAAAATGATGTGCTTGGATTCGATACGGAGACGAGGCCATCTTATAAAAAAGGAGAGATACACCTGATCAGTTTAGTGCAAATCTGCACGGCATCGGAGTGTTTTCTGTTTAGAACCGTTGATCCGAAGATATGGGAATACCTTAAGCCCGTGTTGGAGGATGAGAACATATTGAAAATTGGCTTGTCCTTAAAAGACGACTTTCGAGGGATGCAAAGAGCGACTCGCAGGGAGTTGTCGATAGAGCCAAAAAACTTCATCGATTTGCAGTCTTATACGAAGCAGTTTGGCATCAGAGATTGTGGATTGTCGCGAATATACGCCAATCTGTTTCGGAAAAAGATTTCGAAGAAGATGAGATTGACAAATTGGGAGGCGTCCTTTCTAAACAATGAGCAGAAGAGATACGCAGCGTTGGATGCATTTGCGACGCGACGTATTTATATGGAGTTGGAGAGAAGGAAGCAAGAAGAGTGTCAATTGTAGAGACTACATGAACCAATAACATAAAAACAGTAAATTATAGTCATCATGGGTGGTTTTTTTGGTACAATTAAGAAAAGCAGTTGTCTGCAGGATCTGTTCTACGGAACTGACTACAACTCACATCTTGGAACGAAACGTGGCGGAATGGCCATGTACGACAAGGAAATCGGGTTCACCCGCAGTATCCACAACTTGGAGAGTTCTTATTTCAGAACGAAGTTTGAGCCAAACCTCTCGAAGTTCAAGGGAAATTCTGGTATCGGAGTGATCAGTGACACTGATGCGCAGCCAATCCTCATCAATTCACACTTGGGAAGATTCGCTATCGCTACCATCGCTTGTATCAACAACATCGAGGAGTTAGGTCAGGAGATGTTGGACAAGAAGATGCCTTTCTCGGAAATGAGTTCCGGAAAAATCAACCAGACAGAGTTGATTGCGTTGCTTATTTCTGACGCCGACTCTTTCGTAGAAGGAATCGAGAATGTCTTCAGAAAGATCAAGGGTTCTTGCACGATGCTTTTGTTGACGGAGAACGAGATCATCGCCGTTCGAGACAAACTGGGTCGTCTGCCAATGGTCATCGCAAAACATGAGGAAGGATATGCCGTATCTTGCGAGTCATGTACTTTCCACAACTTGGACTATGAGCCATGCTACAACGTTGGTCCAGGCGAGATCGTCCGCATCACGGCTGATGGCTATGAGACCCTTCGCAAGCCAGGCAACAAGATGCAAGTTTGCTCTTTCATGTGGATCTACTACGGCTACCCTGTTACGACTTACGAGAACATCAACGTTGACGTAATGCGCCACTGTGCAGGTTGCTTGATGGGAGAACAAGAGAAGGGCAAAATCGACGCCGACTTTGTAGGTGCAGTGCCAGACTCTGGTATCGGATTCGCCATCGGTTACTCAAATGGTAGCGGTATACCTTATAAAAGAGGTATCGTGAAATACACTCCAACATGGCCAAGAAGTTTCACCCCTGCAACTCAAGACATGAGAAAGTTGGTTGCAAAGATGAAATTGATTCCTAACAAGCAATTGTTGAACGGATCAAAGGCAGTCTTCTGCGATGACTCAATCGTACGTGGAACGCAGTTGTCTGACAATGTCGGAGCCCTCTACGCATACGGATGTAAAGAAGTTCACGTAAGAATTTCATGTCCACCTTTGATTTATTCATGTAATTTCTTAAACTTTGCATCACGAGGAAGCGAGTTGGACTACATCTCCAGACGTGTCATTCAAAAGTTTGAGGGTCGTCATGACATCAACCTGGACCTTTACAAGACCACTGGAACGAAGCAGTACGAGGCTCTCGTAGAGGATATCCGCGATCAGTTTAAGTTGACCTCTTTGAAATTCAGTCCGATGGAAGATTTGATCAAATCAATCGGATTGCCAAAAGAGCAAGTCTGCACACACTGTTTCGACGGAACAAGTTATTTTTAATGTTCGTTTACACGCCACGAGAAAACCAAGAATCTGTCTTTGCTCGACTGGCTTAACGAAAAGGTTGTATTTGAAAAATCAATATGATGGAGAAAATTATCATTTACCAAGTTCTTCCAAGATTGTTTGGCAATCAAAAGGCAAAACCTGTTGAAAATGGTACTCTCCAGGAAAACGGCTGCGGTAAGTTTAACGACTTTACCGCAGACCGATTAAAGGAGATTAAACAATCAGGATTTACACACGTTTGGTTTACAGGTGTCATTGAGCATGCCACCCAAACCGACTATTCTGCGTATGGGATTGCGAAAGACCATCCAGTAGTGGTCAAAGGCAAGGCAGGTTCACCTTACGCCATCAAAGACTATTACGATGTTGACCCTGATTTAGCGGAAGAGGTTAAGGACAGAATGAAAGAGTATCAAAACCTCATCACACGCACCCATCGTGCGGGGTTGAAGGTGATTATGGATTTCGTTCCGAACCACGTTGCCCGTCAGTATCATTCAGACAGCAAGCCTAAAAACGTGAAAGACTTAGGCGAAGACGATGTTACGGAGGTGGCTTTTTCTAATCAGAATAATTTCTACTACCTTCCAGGACAACAATTTTCTCCTCGTTTTGACACATCCAAATACGCTGAGAATCCTTACATCGAAAATCCTTGTAAGGCAACGGGAAACGACTGTTTCACCAATGCTCCTGGTATGTATGACTGGTATGAAACCGTCAAACTCAACTATGGAGTAGATTATTTCAATTACCGCCGCAATGACTTCTACCCTATTCCTGACACTTGGACTAAGATGAGAGACATACTTCTCTTCTGGGCCAAGAAGAAGGTGGATGGGTTCCGTTGTGATATGGCAGAGATGGTGCCTGTAGAATTTTGGGCTTGGGCAATACCGCAAGTAAAGGAGGCTTACCCCGAAATCATCTTCATTGCAGAGACCTACAATCCTGCTGAATACCACCGTTTTATCTTTGACGGTAAATTTGATTATTTGTATGACAAGGTCGGCTTATACGACACGCTGCGTGGCATTATGCGCAACGAAAATGCTTGTCATAACATCACCTGCTGCTGGCAGTCGCTCAATGGCGTTTCAGACCACATGCTGAACTTCCTTGAGAACCACGACGAGCAACGAATCGCATCCCCATTCTTTGCAGGAAACGCATTGAAAGGTCGCCCTGCAATGATTATCGCTTCGACAATCAGCAAAGGACCTGTCATGCTCTATAACGGTCAAGAGTTTGGAGAAAAAGCGGACGATAAAGAAGGTTTCAGCGGACAAGACGGAAGGACGACCATCTTCGACTATTGGACAATACCGTCTGTTCACAGATACCTAAAAGGCAAACTAAGCAAAGAAGAGAAAGAGTTGCAAGCCTTCTACAGTCAGTTGCTGAATATTTGTAGAGACGAGAAAGCGATTGCTGAGGGTGAATTTTTCGACTTGGAGTATGCCAACTTCAACAATCCAAATTTCGACACCAATAAGCAGTACGCTTACGTTCGAAAATTCGAGAAAGAAATGCTACTCGTCCTTGTCAATTTTGAAGACAACGACAAGAAAGTCGGTCTCAACTTACCGCAGCACGCATTCGACTATTTGCAGATTCCTACAGAAAAAGAGATTGAATACACCAACCTGTTCACAGGAGCAAAAGGCAAAAAAATTCTCTCTCCAACATCACAAATAGAAATCAACGTGAAAGCCAACAACGGCGTTATCTTTAAGGTTACCGTCGATTAAGGACTTTTCTCAAAATATCAAAGCGGAATATCACCAAGATGTTCCGCTTTTTATTTTCCAACAATCACCACACTTTTACACAAACATTATTTATATTTGGAAGAACGGACACGAACAAGAACGGAATGTCCGATGACTTAAAAAATTACTACCATGAATACAACAAAAAGAATAATAGCACCATCCGAATTGATTATCAATGCCGATGGTTCAGCCTTCCATCTTCACTTAAGACCAGAACAATTGGCAGACACAGTCATTTTGGTGGGCGACCCCGACAGAGTGAATATGGTTGCAAAATATTTCGACACAAAAGAGTGCGAAGTGCAAAGCCGAGAGTTTCACACCATTACCGGAACGAAGAATGGCAAACGCATCTCTTGCGTTTCTCACGGTATCGGAACAGACAATATCGACATTGTGCTAACAGAATTGGACGCACTTAAAAACGTTGATTTTCAGACGAGAACGGTGAAAGACGAGTTCACACAACTGACACTCGTCCGCTTGGGAACATCAGGCGGATTGCAACCCTTCTGCCCCGTAGGTTCGTTTGTCGTTGCACGCCGTTCCATTGGATTTGACGGTCTACTCAACTACTACGATGTACCAGAGGGTGTGTTTGACCTCGACTTCGAGCAAGCCTTCAAGCAGCATGTTGGTTGGGGCAATCGTTTGGCAGCGCCCTACGTTGTGTCGGCTGATGAGGAACTCGTGCAGAAATTAGGAGAAGGATTTGTGATGGGAGTAACCATCTCTGCACCAGGCTTTTATGGTCCACAAGGACGATATGTACGCATTCCGTTAGCCTTTCCAAATCTGAATGAGAAGATTGAATCGTTCGACTATAAAGGAGAAAAAATCACCAACTTCGAGATGGAGAGTTCTGCCGTTGCCGGACTTGCTAAGTTGTTGGGACACAAAGCGATAACAATCTGTAATATCATCGCAGGTCGAGTAGACAAGACCATGAACACCGAGTATAAAGGAGCGATGGAAGACCTTGTAAAAATCACATTAGAAAGAGTTTCAAAGTTATAAACGATTGATTTCCAATGGATTTATCACAAGAAAATCTAAAATTTAGCATATCAAAGCAATCAAAATTGATAGTGGCTGTAAGTGGTGGAGCAGACTCAATAGCGCTGCTCCACCTACTTTATACCGCTGGTTTTCAATGCATTGCAGCACATTGCAATTTCCATTTAAGAGGAGAAGAGTCTAATCGAGATGAGCGTTTTGTAAACGATTTTTGTCAGAATCTACATATTCCCTTACGAAAGATTGATTTCGCCACGGAGACCTTTGCCCAAATACGCAATTTATCAACGGAAATGGCAGCCCGAGAGTTGCGCTATCAGTGGTTTGAGCAGTTGCGATTAAGAGAAAATGCAGATTACATCGCAGTCGCCCACCATGCAGACGATGTCATTGAGACCTTCATGATCAATCTTGCCAGAGGTGCAGGGCTGCGAGGATTAGCAGGAATCAAAGAGATTAACGGAAAGATTTGGCGGCCATTATTGAAAGTCTCCCGAAATGAAATTTTAGATTATTTAAAGGAAAACGCACTGTCGCATGTAGAAGACTCCACCAATGAAGAGTCTGTCTATCAGCGAAATAAATTCAGAAATGAAATTATTCCATTCATTCAATCTTATTTTCCAAACTGGAAAAACTCAGTGCTAACAACCATCAGCAACCTCAAGAGCGTTGAAGATTATACTGAATTTCATATCGCAGAAGACATTAAAAAAATATTATCGAAGAACGGAGATTCCTTTGAAATAGAAACCGAAGAACTTAAAAAATATGGTTCTGCCCAGTCTTTTCTACTTCATAAAATTCTCACTTCCTTTCACTTTTCGAACGCCAATATTGCAGACGTTCAATCACTTATTGAAAATCATATTTCAGGAAAACAATTCAATTCCGTAGACACAAAGCATACCCTTTTTGTTTCGGCAGAGAAAATCACAATCCTTCCGACAAAAACAAATGATTTGGAGAAATATCAAATAAATTCAATCGAAGAATTTAAGCATTTTCCGATTCGTCTTGACACTCAAATAGTTGACAATCAAGATCTTCAAATAGAAAAAAATGCAAATATTCTCTACGCTGACCTTTCAAAGGTAAAATTTCCATTGACATTGCGACATTGGGAAGAAGGCGACTATTTTATTCCATTCGGAATGAAAGGGAAAAAGAAACTGAGTGATTTTTTCATCGATCAAAAAGTTCGAGACGTAGAGAAGAAAAACATCTGGCTACTGACTATGCAGCAGGGCGATGAAGAGCAAATCCTATGGGTAGTTGGTCATCGATCTGACAATCGAATCAGAATAGACAAAAACACGGACAAAGTGCTAATAATAAAAAAGGATGTGTCGTAATGGCACATCCTTCTTTTTATAGGGTTCTATCTAAATCAATCCTTTGCAGTCAAAACATCATTTCTTCTCTTTTGATATGCCCAGAAGCAGAAAGCACCTAAAGATGCCAACGTAACCACAGCAGCAATAGTGTATGAAACCGTATGAGAAAGAGCGAAACACTCTGGTGCAATGAAAATGTAGGTCGTACAAACGGCAGTCATGAACAAAGCTGGAATCAACGAAATGATGAAAATTTTCTTTTTCAAGAAAAGGTAAACCGTGATAGCCCACAAAGTGAAGACTGACAACGCCTGATTACACCAAGCGAAATAACGCCAAATCATATTGAAACCGTTTGCATCTCTCAAACTATAAACCAAAAGCAACAAGGTCACAACGAAGATTGGAAGACTGATCATCAATCTCTTCGAGATACTCTTTTGTTCGATATGAAGGAAGTCTGCCATAATCAAACGAGCAGAACGCAAAGCAGTATCTCCAGAAGTGATAGGTGCAAAAATGACACCCAAGATCGCCAAGACACCACCGAAATAACCCAACCAATCTTTCGTGATTTTGTTAACGATGATTGAAGCATTTGTCTCTCCACTTCCGTTCTCTGCGAAGTAATAAGAAGCAGCGGCTGCCCAAATTAAAGCGACAATACCTTCGGTAATCATCGCGCCATAGAATACTGGTCGACCCAATTTCTCGTTTTTCAAACAACGAGCCATCAAAGGAGACTGCGTTGCGTGGAAACCAGAAATCGCACCACAAGCAATGCTGACGAACATCATAGGGAAAATAGGAGTCGTCTCATTTCCATCAGGATGTCTGTTATACAAACCATCGAACAACTCAGGAAACTCAGGATGTTTCACATACAACATCACAAGAATTCCGACAGCCATAAATATCAATGCAAGAGCAAAGACTGGATATATCTTACCGATAATCTTATCAATAGGCAACATTGTAGCCAATACATAATATAAGAAAATCACAACAATCCAGAACAACGCATCCATATACGATGGCGTCAAATCCGCCAACAAACCTGCCGGACCAGAAACGAAGACTGCTCCAACAAGCACCATCAAGATCATCGTAAAGACGACCATCACCTTCTTCGTGTTCTCACCTAAATATTTACCAATGATTTCCGTGAGACTCGCACCATCATTTCGCATTGAAAGCATACCCGAAAGATAATCGTGCATTGCACCTGCGAAAATCGAACCGAAAACAATCCACAAGAAAGAGGCCGGACCAAACTTTGCTCCCATGATAGCTCCGAAAATTGGGCCTAAACCAGCGATATTCAAGAACTGAATCATGAAAATCTTCCACGTTGGCAACGGGAGAAAATCCACACCATCTTGCTTGCTAATAGCAGGTGTGACCCTATTGGGATCTGGTTCAAAAACACGTTCTACAAATTTTCCATACAGGAAATAGCCTGCGATCAAGGCTAAAAGGCAAACTGTAAATGATATCATTATTTATAACTTTATTTCTTGCGCAAAATTAAATCAAATCAAGCAAATTGTAACGTAATTATACTATTTTATTACCTATTTACACATAAAAAGGGAATCGTCTTATCAACGATTCCCTTTGAAAGGAAGTTTTTCATCACTTGATAATTGCAAGTTCTTCAGACTCTTGCAAAAACGATTCTAATAATTCTCCTCGCTTACCTCAAAATAAGACTGTGGATGGTTGCAAGTCGGACAAACATCTGGTGCTTTTGTGCCTACAACGATATGACCGCAATTGCGACACTCCCACACTTTCACTTCCGACTTTTCAAAAACTTTAGAAGTCTCAACATTCTTGATCAATGCTCTGTAACGCTCCTCGTGATGCTTCTCGATAGCACCCACCAAACGGAACTTGCGAGCCAACTCCTTGAAGCCCTCTGCCTCCGCTGTCTTAGCGAACTCCTCATACATGTCAGTCCACTCGTAGTTCTCGCCATCGGCTGCTGCTGCCAAGTTTGCTGCTGTATCGCCAAGACCGTTCAACTCCTTGAACCACATTTTGGCATGCTCCTTCTCGTTGTCAGCCGTCTTCAAGAAGAGAGAAGAGATTTGCTCATATCCCTCTTTCTTAGCCACCGACGCAAAGTAGGTGTACTTGTTTCTCGCTTGCGACTCGCCCGCAAATGCAGCCTCTAAATTCTTCTCAGTCTGCGTTCCTGCATACTTTGATGTTCCCATGTTTTTCCTCCTTTTAGAAATTAGTTATAGTTTTTTTGTTTATCTCGGTTGCAAATGTAGGGATGTTTCTCTTATATTCCAACGATTGCATCATACATTGTAGCACAAATACCTGAAAAGCAAAGAAATGTGTTTTTGGCCATCGCCACTGAAGGGAAGGCTCAAAATGTGAACAGCGGTGCTTTCACAAAAAAATATCATCTTCAATCGCCCAGCTCCATCAATTCTGCCATAAAGGGACTGTTAGACAAAGACTTGATCACCCATCAAGACAATGCCTACGTCGTCTATGACAAGTTTTTTGCGCTCTGGCTTCGCCGACGAATGGCATAAAAAAGAGCATACGAAAAAAATCGTATGCTCACAATATTGCACTATTCAACTACTCTTTACCACCAATTTTCTTCCATTGAGCATCTCGCACCTTATAGATCCGCTCAATGATATCAATCACCTTCATTCCCTCCAAAACGTTGGTTGAGATGCAACCCGACGGATTGTTCAATTTCTCCACCACATTCTGAATCACATAATGGTGATTCTGCGCCGAACCCTTATAGGCTCCGTAATCATTTGGCGGATTGCTTGGTGCTAACTCAGGCATCTCGTAATCTTTGATATGACAATATGCCACCTCATTCATATACTGACCTGCCACCTTCACCGTTCCTTTCTCGCCAATGATCGTGATGCTACTCTCCAAATTAGTGTCCCATACGGAGGTTGAGTATGACAAATTTCCCATTCCTCCGTTGACGAAATCGAAAGAGACGACGCCACTATCTTCAAAATCAGTCATCGTTTGATGATTGAAATCATGGAAATTTCCTCTGATATTGGTGATATCGCCAAACAACCAGTACATGATGTCAATGAAATGCGAGAACTGCGTGAAAAGTGTCCCTCCATCTAATTTGCCATCGCCATGCCAGTTTCCTTTCTTATAATACCGATCATCTCGATTCCAGAAACAACTCAGTTGCACCATATAAATGCTTCCCAAAAGGTTCTCCGAAATGACCTGTTTCAGCCATACAGACGGTGGAGAATATCTATTCTGCATCACACAAAAGACATGTCGAGAAACCTCTAATGACTTGAATATCAGACTTTCTGCATCTTTCTTCGTCAATGCAATTGGTTTCTCCAAGACAACGTGTCGCTTGCTACCCAACACTTTCATCGCATACTCTGCATGATAGAAATTAGGCGTGCAAATATTCACCACGTCAAAATCCAATCCAGACGACAACAGTTCGTCTATCGACCGAAAATACGGCACTTCAATCTCCGCACAGCCAGTCTCCTCCTTCGGCAACACATCGCAAACCGCAATCAACTCAGCATCGCTATTTCGACGTATCATCTCCGCATGACGCTTGCCTATATGACCTTGACCAACTACTGCAAATTTTATTTTTTTCATCTCTTCTTATTTTGACACTTTGCGAACGATCTCTCCCCTCTTCTCATACTTCTCTCCTGTCGCTCCACATACTGCGACACCGTCTGCATCAAAGTGTAATTTTTCTCCATATTCACTCACCCAACCAATCTGCTTGGCTGGATTTCCAACCACCAAAGCGTAAGGCAACACGTCTTTCGTTACCACCGCCCCAGCTCCAATCATCGCATACGCTCCTATCTCACATCCACAGATAACAGTTGCATTAGCACCAATCGTCGCTCCTTTTCGGACTATCGTCGTTTTAAACTCTGACTTTCGACAGACAAACGCCCTCGGATTTATCACATTCGTGAACACCATCGACGGACCCAGAAAAACATCATCCTCACAAATCACACCCGTATAGACCGACACATTATTCTGAATCTTACAGTTGTTGCCAATCACCACCTGTGGCGAAATCACCACATTCTGACCGATGTTGCAATTCTCTCCGATCTGACTGTTCGCCATGATATGCGAGAAATGCCACACCTTCGTTCCTTTTCCAATCTGACAAGGTGTATCAACAACAACCGTTTCGTGTGCGAAATACTCCATCTCTACCTACACCATCTTCTATTTCCCGAAAAATTCTTTAATGTTCTCTACGATATATGCCAACTGCTCTTCATCCAACTCAGTGTGCATAGGCAACGAAAGCACCTCCTTACACAACTGCTCCGAATTAGCCAGTCCACCATCGGCTATTCTTGCCATTCGATAAGCCTCCTGCTGATGAATCGGTATCGGATAATAAATCATCGACGGAATCTCTTTGCTTTTCAAATATTGTTGCAAAGCATCTCGTCGACCATCTTTCACACGCACCGTAAACTGATGCCAAGTATGATCCGAATTAGCACTTTTCTTTGGCAATATCAACTGCTGAACATCCTTCAAATGCTCCAAGTAATATTTTGCAGCCTTTTCGCGAGACTTCAAATAACTATCGAAATGGTTCAGTTTCACACTTAAAACCGCAGCCTGAATGCTGTCCAATCGTGAATTGATGCCCACCTTCTCATTGTGATATCTCACCTTCATTCCGTGATTTGCCAAACATCGTATTTTCTCTGCCAACTCGTCATCATTCGTGAAGACTGCTCCTCCGTCTCCATAACAACCTAAGTTTTTTGAAGGGAAAAAAGAGGTGCATCCAATGTTTCCTATTGCACCCGACACCTTTTCTTCTCCGTTAGAAAAACGATATTTTGAAGCAATCGACTGGCACGCATCTTCCACGACATAGAGTCTGTTGGATTTTGCAATTTGCATAATCGACTCCATATCAGCATTTTGACCAAACAAATGCACGGGAACAACCGCTTTCGTACGAGGTGACAGAGCCTTTTTCAGTGTGTCGCCTGTCATACAAAAAGTTTCTTTGTCAACATCTGCCAAGACTAATTTTAGTCCGAGCAACGACACCACCTCGGCAGCTGCAATAAACGTGAAATCAGGCACAACGACCTCATCTTCAGGCTTCAAATCTAACGCCATCAAAGAGACCATCAATGCATCAGTCCCATTTCCCACAGGTATAACATTGCGAAAGCCGAGATAGTTTTCTAATTTCTTCTGAAATTCAACTACCTTGCCTCCCTTTACAAACGCTGCGGAATCAATCACCGACTGAATATCCGCGTCTATCTCCGATTTTATATTTTGATACTGACCCCTAAGGTCAACCATTTCTATCTTACGCATATTGATTTACAAATTGCGACTTTAGAACAAATTTAACAAAAATTTAGGGTATAGACCGTGTTAGAAACACTTTTTTACGAAAAACACAAAAAAAGAGAATGACATCTCTGCCATTCTCTCTTTCTTTCCTTATTTTCTCTCTCGATTAATACTCGAAATGACCGAACTCGCTATCGATTACGACTTGTGTGTTGTCCGATTTCTCTACGAATCCTACAATCTGTGCAGGAATGCCAAACGACTCGGAAATCTTAATCACCTGATCAGCATACTCTTTTGGCAAGTAAACCTCAAAACGGTGACCCATATTGAACACCTTGTACATCTCAGCCCAATCTGTACCCGACTGTTCTTGGATAGTCTTGAATAAAGGTGGAACTGGGAACATATTATTCTTCGTAACCTTCAGATTCTCAATAAAATGTAAAATCTTGGTCTGTGCGCCACCTGAACAATGAATCATACCGTGTACCTTTGGTCGAAGCTCATCCAAAATCTTCTTGACTACAGGGGCATACGTTCTGGTTGGTGAAAGAACCATTTTTCCTGCATTGACAGGGCAATTCTCAACCGCATCCGTCAATTTCAATTTTCCTGAATAAACCAACTCCTCTGGCACAGCAGCATCATAACTCTCAGGATATTTTTTTGCTAAATATTTTGCGAACACATCATGACGAGCCGAAGTCAAACCGTTACTTCCCATTCCTCCGTTATACTCCTTCTCGTAGGTTGCCTGACCGTATGACGCCAAACCGACAATGACATCTCCATCTTGGATATTGGCATTGTTGACCACGTCAGAACGCTTCATACGACAAGTTACCGTGCTATCCACGATAATCGTACGAACCAAATCTCCTACATCGGCAGTCTCACCGCCCGTTGCATAAACACCGACACCCATGCCTCGAAGCTCTGCTAAGAGTTCATCCGTACCGTTGATGATGGCAGAAATGACCTCTCCTGGCACCAACAATTTGTTTCTTCCGATTGTTGAAGAAACCAAAATATTGTCGGTCGCTCCTACACACAGCAAATCGTCAATGTTCATTATCAACGCATCTTGCGCAATACCTTTCCAAACAGACAAGTCGCCCGTCTCCTTCCAATAAAGATATGCCAACGACGATTTTGTTCCTGCTCCATCTGCATGCATGATGTTGCAATAGTCAGGATCTCCTCCTAAAATATCAGGGATGATCTTACAAAACGCCTTCGGATAAATTCCTTTATCTATGTTCTTTATCGCATTATGAACATCCTCCTTACTGGCGGACACTCCACGAAGATTGTAACGCTGATCGCTCATATATTTTTACTTTTTACTCTATATTTCGGACTTGCTTGCATTGACCACCAACAGCAAGTTCTTTAATTCTTCATTCTCGTAACTGTCTTCCAAACCTCGGAACACATTTCTATCGGTGTGTCCTAATCTGAAAACAAACAACGTCTGATCGGCAATTCGATTCAAAACATACGCATCTGAACTCTCACTCATCGCCTCCGTATCGATCACCATATATCCATACTTACGCTTCAAACTCGTAAGATAATCTTCAAACTCTTGCGAAGATAACAAATCTAACGACACGGAACCTCCTAACTCGACTTGAAGATGATACATATTTTGCATTTCAGTCTGCTCAACCTCCATTTGATTCAACAAATCAGATTTGCTACAGTCTGAATCGAAATTTTTCTGCTCTTTTTTGAAATCCATCAACACCACCGTCTTGCCCATCGACGCAATCGATTTTGCCAACCGAGATGCCACGAATGTTTTTCCATCACCCTTCATCTGACTGGCAACGACAAACGCCTGTTGCGTCTCAGTCAACAAGTTAGACCTCATTCTTCGGAACGACTCATTCAAAAGCGTACTATCCCCATTCATCTCTGGCACAACAGCAAAGACTGGGAATGCTGAAACCTCTTCTATCTCAAACTCTTTCATAGAAGATACGCTCTTCTTTCTGATTCTCTTCACCACCAAAATTGCAAATGCAACAAAGAAGGCTATCATCAGGGCGACCACCATCACCAGACTTTTCTTTGGTGCAACTGGTTTTACAGATGAAACACACTCTTCCACCACTTTCGCCTTATTGACCGTCGCTGCCATCGCCAAAGCGTTTTCCTCTCGTTTCTGCAACAAAAGAACAAACAACTGCTGCTGTATCGTACGTTGACGTTCAATCTCAACATACATTCTCTCCTGCGTTGGAATGTTGTAAATCAGTCCTTTAAACTTCTCATTCTGCTTATCCAAGTCCTTCTGGGTGATGAGCAATCCCTTCTCCACATTCTCCAATAACAAACGCACATTGGTGTACAACGACTCCATCTGCGAGTTTTTCAACATCACAACAGGATTGTCTTGTGCCGTTGTCATCTTAAAACGATTTAACGACATCACAATCTCATTATACTGGTCTATCAACGTTACCAATCCTGCATCCGTCAATCCCACATTCGAAGGAATAACAGTTCCCTTTCTTCCATCATCCGAAAGATATTCTCGCAGATACTTCACAAGATTCAACTGCGTTTCGTTTTCCGCACGTTTACGCTCATACTCAGCATTTTGAGTAACGTAGACCTCCGCATTAGAACTGACATCCGTCAAACCTTCTCGCTTCTTGTATTTCTCCAAATCCTTCTCGGTCGTACCCAACTCCTTTGAAAGCATTTCGATACGCTGGTTGATGAAATCCTCCGTGCTTTTCGAAATCGCATTTTTCTCGTTCAAAGCCGACTGGTTATAGCAAGAGATTAAAGTATTCAAAAACAAAATGCCTCTCTCCTTATTCGTCGTCTTCAAAGACAACACCAAGATAGAAGAGGTCTTACTGGACGGTGAAACTTCCAAATAAACATTCTTATAGATTGAGGCTAAAACCGTAGCAGGAAGCACCGTAATCTCATACTCCGAATACTCAGCCAATTTAGCAGAATCAGCACACGACAACGTAATCACTCCGTCAGGTGTAACAAAATCTATCGGGAACTGATGGAAGAACGTATCTACTAAAATCTCATCATTGGCATTTCCAACAAAATGAAACCCTTTTTCTTCATCTACCTCAATATCAATTAGATAGGTGAGTTCCTGATTCTTATAATCAAAGAGAGAATCGCACAAAACAATCGGTGAACAATCATACAAATCGACATTTCTCAAAAATTTCTTTCCGACGATTTGTTTATTGATTTGTGTGAGATTGATCACCTCTTTCAGCAAAGAGACGGAACGAATCACATCCACCTCATTATCCACCGTTATATTCTGTAGCGGATTGATATCCTCAAAAACTGAAATCACAGAAGAGACATCACCTCCCTTATGCTCATCCTTGACCATTATCGATGAGGTAACACGATACTGAGGCATCCTCGTACCGATATATAACACCGCACCAAGGATACAAACCGCAAAGCAAACGGCTAATATCTTCCAATTCTCTACGACATACAACCAATAGAGTTTCGTCTGCGCATAGCCATCGTACGTATCACGATTCAGTTTTTTTTCTTTGGTAGGCAACATATTCTATTTTTCTTTTTCTTGTTCGTTTTCTATCTCCTCACTATTTTCTGAGAATTGTGATTACTAAACTTGCCACAGACGCTGCCACAGAAACTCCCGTAAGAATCTGCCCCGTCATTGAACTATAATGGCTACTTCTCTTCTTCGTCCGATTGGGTTCTACATAAACCACATCATTCTGTTGTAAATAGAAATAAGGCGAATTTATCAAATTTGGATCAGTCAAGTCTAATGTGAAAATATCTCTCACACCCAAATCAGACTCGCGAATTAACTTCACATTATCACGCTTTCCGTAGATGGTCAAATCGCCTGCCATCGCCAAAGCCTCCAACACATTCACCTTCTCGTTGGTCACCGTGTAGGTGCTTGGTCGGTTCACCTCGCCCATAACAGAAATTTTATAGTTCACCATTCTCACATTCACAACGGGATCTTCTTTCAAATAAGGTTTTAATTTCTCTTTCAAAAGATTCTCCAACTCTGATTTTGTCTTTCCAACGACGTTCAATCTTCCTAACACAGGAAAATCGATGGTTCCGTCATTGTCCACCAAATAACGTTGCAAAGCACTTTCCGACGCAGTGTTGTGATTTGTATAATATCCAGCAGGGAACAAAAGGTTGAAAGGCACAGAAACCTCACCATCGAAAGTGTTGACTGTGATTGTCAGCAAATCTTTCGGTTTGATTCTCGCATCGTATAAACTGGCTTGTGCCGTATCAGAGATTTTCAATTCGCTCCCCGACGTACCTTGCAGGTAGGCAATCTTCTTTGTTGAACACGAAGAGAGTGAAAATACTCCTAAAACGATTAGAAGTATCTTCACCCATTCCTTATTAATTGAAAAAATTCTTTTCTTTCTCTTAGTACACATATTAATATAACTCACTCACCACTATGAACAGGAGCGAACATTTTTAAACTATTGATGCTCAGGACGAAGCAAATCGGTTACCACCTTCACTGGGGTGAAAGTTTCGATTGGCACTTCAACAAACACCGTATTCCAGTCGGACATTGCTCCATTCCACAATCCTGGAAGCTCCAACGCCTTCAAGTCTCTTCCATCTTTCGACTTTTGAGAAATGAAACCTGCGTTAAAGTCTACAAAGTTAAGCAAATTATATTTAACTCCCTTATAATTCTTCAAAGCACATACTAAATCTACTGGATTAAAGTGCGTGGAGTTCTTCATAATCTCCACCTGTGCCTCGTCGTTCATATCAAACTGAGAACTTTCCAAAATCTGAGCAGAGACCGTTCCATTGCTGTT
The DNA here is from genome assembly GCA_963648205.1 of Flexilinea sp. GTDB lineage: Bacteria > Bacteroidota > Bacteroidia > Bacteroidales > Paludibacteraceae > UBA1181. The sequence goes on along the minus strand of CAVJCT010000046.1, from coordinate 18,028 downwards.
TTGGCATAAATATGGTCCGCCACCAGGCTCACCTTCATTCTTCACCATACCACACACTCTAAGCGGACGGTTGTATATTTTCTTCAGATAAGCAATTTTATCTTCGGAAGTCGTCAACTTATTGTCGACATTCTCAACACACAACACTTTCTCAGCGTAGGAAAGCATCTTCTCGATATTGTCATCCGAAATCTTGTCAGAATCCAACAAGGCTTGATATTCAAAAACTTTCTTCTGAACCTTCACCAAAACACCTGCTAACAACATCTTGTTGGTGATGGTTGGTTGCTTCAAAGCGTCCGGAGATACATTATCAATATTCTTGATAAATACCACATCGGCATCTATCGCGTTCAGATTCTCAATCAAAGCACCGTGACCACCTGGACGGAAAAGAATTTCACCATTCACACGGAATGGATTGTTGTCCATATCCACGGCAACCGTATCTGTCGATGTTTTCTGAACCGAGAAAGAGACGTTGTATTTTGCGCCAAACTGATAAGAGTACTCCTCTTCGCAAGAAGCGAAAAGATTCTTGAACAGATCAATATGTTCTGGAGAAACCGTAAAGTGAAGATTCACCTCGCCACGATTATTCTTGGCATAGAGCGCACCCTCCACCAAATGTTCCTCGAAAGGAGTACGCGCACGCTTCGGATACTTATGGAACAAAAGCAATCCTTTAGGCAAAGAACCGTAGTTCATACCCTTCTTTTCCAACAAGTTCTCCACGATTGAAAGATATTTCTCATCTTGCATAAGGTGAGGAATATCCCAGCCCTCATTACGTTTACAATGGAAATTCAGTTCGTTGTAGAAAGCAAATTTTTCCAAATTTCCGAAGAAACTCTTTTCAGAGTCTTTTTCAATCACGTTCTTTCCCAAAGACAAAAAGGCGAACAAACTTTTAAACATTCGACTTGCCGCTCCCGAAGCAGGAACAAATTTCACTATTGTATGTCCCTTAGACAGGAAATCCTGCCATTCAGACAGGTACGCGCTTACATCTTTATCTCTGTCTATCTTCATAATGCCGTCAGAAACCACCGCTGGTCGAACCACCTTCATAAAGGGGAAGCCGACCTTGAATCGCTTCAACTGCTCTTCAAACACCTCTTCCGTAATACCTTTACGGTCTAAAGTTTTCTTATCCTCCGCCGTCAACATACAAACAGTGTATTAAAAAAGTAAACAATCTTCTATACTAATCACAAAAAGTGTGTCAATGAAACTAACTTCAAACATAAACTTGGCTTCACATTTCCACTTTTTCCAAAGTTAGGGGGAAAAAAATTAAAAAGGAAAGAAAATGTTAAAAAAGATTTAACAACTAATTATCTTTGTTTCATCAACTCAAAAAGTAGAATACCGCACAGAAATTCTCGCATTTGAGAACAATCTGTGTACGAAAATATTTTGAAAATGTCCGCTCCAGCCCACTACAACGACTATTCCTCTTATTTAAAAGGTATCTTCCCCTGCCGTATGCAGAAAATCGCCATCAACGCAGGGTTCACTTGCCCCAACCGAGATGGCTCTGTCGGGATAGGTGGTTGCACCTACTGCAATAACCAAACTTTCAATCCGGAGTATTGTCAGCCCGAAAAAACTATTTCACAACAGATAAACGAAGGAATAGATTTTTTCCGAAAGAAATATCCAGATCAACGTTATCTGGCTTATTTTCAGGCATATACAAACACATACGGTGATTTGGATTCGCTGAAGAGACGCTACGAAGAGGCATTACAACATCCTTTAGTTGAGGGAATCGTCATCGGCACTCGTCCAGATTGCGTCGATGCTCCCCTACTCGACTATCTCGAAAGCCTCAACCGTACGAAATACGTCATGATTGAGTATGGTGTGGAGTCGACTTTAGACAAAACATTACTCCTTATTAATAGAGGACACTCGTTTGCGACGGCACAAGAAGCAATTTGCGAAACTGCCCAACGTGGCATCGCAACAGGCGTGCATTTGATTTTAGGATTGCCACAAGAGAGCGTTGACGAGATACTTTCGCATGCAGATAGAATTTCAGAACTGCCCGTCACCTGCATCAAACTACATCAGTTGCAACTCATCAAGGGGACGAAGATGGCACTGCAATACACCCAGCACCCAGAATGGTTTCACCTCTTCTCCGCCGACGAGTATATCGAACTGTTGACCAATTTCGTGGAACGCCTCAACCCGAAATTCGTCATCGAACGATTTATCTCGCAATCGCCCAAAAATCTCCTCGCGGTGGAGGGTTGGGGACTCAAAAACTTCGAATTTGTTGCCAAATTAGAGAAAAGGATGAGAGAAAAAGGGACGATTCAAGGCAAACTCTACGAACGATAGAGCAGATATACTTACATTTTGTCTCACAAACGACTGTTTTTTATTCAAAAAGAAAGCAAAACAACACATTTTCACCATACTTTCACCTTTTTCTACACAAAAACCTCTCATTTTCATTTTTTAATTTGTTTATATCACTTTTTTCACTACCTTTGCAAATCGGAAATGAAAATGATAAGACGTACATTTTCATTATGACCTAAGAATGAATAAAAAACAAGAGAAATGAATCAAGTATCCGATCGTTTAGCGGCATTGTCTCCATCAGAGACGTTGGCAATGTCACAAAAGAGTCAAGAGTTGAAAGCGCAAGGCGTTGATGTAATCAATTTGAGCGTTGGTGAGCCAGACTTCACCACACCAGAGCACATTAAAGCCGCAGCCAAGAAGGCGATTGACGACAATTTTTCTTTCTACTCTCCAGTGCCAGGCTATATGCCATTGCGCCAAGCCATCTGCGGAAAGTTGAAGAAGGAAAACGGTTTGGATTTCACTCCAGCACAGATTGTCTGCTCTAACGGTGCTAAACAGTCTGTCTGCAACACAATCCTCTGCCTCGTAAACAAGGGAGACGAAGTAATCGTTCCTGCACCTTACTGGGTTAGTTACGTTGAGATGGTGAAATTGGCCGAGGGAACTAACGTAATCGTTAGCGCAGGTATCGACCAACAGTTTAAAATCACTCCAGCACAGTTGGAGGCTGCCATCACTCCTAAGACAAAGATGTTAATCCTCTGTTCTCCTTCAAACCCAACTGGTAGCGTTTACAGCAAAGAAGAGTTGAAGGGATTGGCTGATGTTTTGGCAAAGCACCCTAACGTCATCATCTTGGCAGACGAGATTTACGAGCATATCAACTACGTTGGAAAACACGAGAGTATCGCTCAGTTCGAGAATATCCGCGACCGTGTTGTTATCGTAAACGGAGTATCTAAAGGATACGCAATGACTGGTTGGCGTTTGGGTTGGATCGCCGCTCCTGAATGGATCGCTAAGGCTGTCAACAAATTGCAAGGTCAGTACACTTCTGGTCCTTCTTCAATCACTCAAAAGGCTGCCGAGGCTGCTTACACTGGCGATCAGGCTTGCGTTGAGACTATGCGTCAAGCATTCGAGCGTCGTCGCAACCTCGTTGTGAAGTTGGCTAAGGATATCGATGGATTCAAAGTGAACGTTCCAGACGGAGCATTCTACGTGTTCCCTGAGTGCGACTACTACTTCGGAAAGAAGACCCCTAAGGGTGAGACTATCAACGGAGCAGCAGACTTGGCGATGTACCTCTTGACGGAAGGTCACGTTGCTTGTGTAGGTGGAAAAGCATTCGGTGCGCCAAACTGCATCCGTATGTCTTACGCAACATCAGACGAGAACATCACTGAAGCATTCAAGAGAATCAAGAACGCTTTGGCAGTATTGAAGTAATCAAGGCAGACTGCATAACAGTCATACCTTATTATAATATAAAAGAGGAATTTGAATGGAAACGTTCGAATTCCTCTTCTTTTTTATGTCAATAGGACACCACAAAATCATCAACCGATTAGAAAGCCTATCAAAAGTTTATCGTTTCAAGAAATAAAATATCATTTTATTATATTTTAAGAAAATTTACTTACACTTTGCTACCTTATATTAGAATTTAGATATACATTTGCAACAACGATAACAATAAACAGTTACAAACATGAAACATTTGTTTACAACAATTTTTGGAAGATTTGCGAGAAGAGTTTCAGTAGCCACAGTTGCGTTGGTTCTGATGAGTCAGGGAGTTGCCGCACAGGGTGATTCAATCGCAAGAGGAGAAAAGCCGTTTGATTTCGATTTTCTTTACACGGGAGATTTCGTTGCCAATATGGCAGGCGGTTATGATCAAGGAGTTGCGTATGTTGGCGCAGGAACGTTAGGCTTCACCTTCGACCCTGAGAAAGCCAACTGGTACAAGGGCGGTTTGCTTCGTGTGACTGGCAAGGCGGCGCATGGAAAGTCTCCTTCAGAGAACCTTTTCGGAGACCGTTTCTTCGTAGATAATGCGGATGCTGGAAACCACGTTTACTTGTATGAGATGTGGTACAGACAGAGTTTCAACGATAAATTCGACTTCACCATTGGTTTGCAGGATATCAACACGAACTTTGCAACACACGGTGAGGCGGTGGAGTTCATCAACACAGCCATTGTGATGTCTACCATCTACTCGAACGTTGGAACGCCGACCTTCCCAATGACAGGTTTAGGATTGGAACTCGGCTATAACATCAACGACAAGTGGAGAGTGCAAGCCTGCGTCTATGACGGTAGCGTTGGGTTCACAGGGAAAGGACACAACTTGCCTAAAGACTGGAAACTCAAGAAACAGGATGGTTACTTGATAGCCGCTGAGGGAATCTATAGCAGTGAGACAGCAGGTGAATACCGCTTGGGTGTTGACTATCACACAGGAGCAGACGATGCCGGCACGGGTGCGCAACGCTTCGGAATTTATGCCAACGGAGAGAAGCAAGTTGGAATTGCCAAAGTGTTCGCCGTCGTTGCCTTCGCGCCAAGATGGAAAGATAGTTATCACGAAGCAAAGAAGAATGATATTTACACAATGATTAATGCTGGTGTTACTTTTCATAGTATATTTGCAAAGCGATACGAGGATATGTTAGGATTCTCGTGTGTAGCGAACTTGCTGAACAAGTACACGACAGGTCAGAAACATGAAACGATTTTCGAGCTGACGTATAAATACCGTGCTTTGAGAATGTTGTATGTTCAACCAGACTTGCAGTTAGTGCTTAAGCCAGCGCTCCTCCCAATCAATAAAGATGGAGAGGAAAACAAAGCCGCTTTCGGACTCTTTGTTCGGTGTGGCATTGAGTTATAAACAAGTTGAAAAGTAAAGTACATTTTATAGCAGAGACACCCTATACGAGGCAAAAACTTCGTATAGGGTGTTTTTGCTTTTCAGAGCATTATGGAGGAAATTAAGCGCAAAACTTTGGCCGACATTCCTGAGAAGCAGGAGTGTGTGATTGTGAAAGTGAACGGACACGGTGGATTCCGACACCGCGTGATGGAGATGGGTTTTGTCAAAGGGAAACGAGTTACCGTTTTGAAGAACGCTCCCTTGCAAGACCCGATTGAGTACAAGATAATGCGGAGTCACGTCTCACTGCGACGTACAGAGGCAAGTCACATCGAGGTGGTCGAGACAGGCACACCCCTTGACGAATATGAAGATTTCAACGGAACATTTTCGGAAGAGGTGCAGCGCAAAATCACCCAGCGCACCAAAACCATCACAGTGGCTTTGGTAGGTAATCCGAATTGCGGAAAGACCTCCTTCTTCAACCACGCCACAGGATTGCGTGAACATGTCGGCAACTACAGTGGCGTAACCGTTTCTTCCAAAGTTGGAACATTCTATCGCAACGGCTACACCATCAACTTGGTGGATTTGCCAGGCACCTACTCCATCACCGAATATTCGCCAGAGGAACTCTATGTGCGCGAGTACATTTCAGAGCAACATCCCGACGTCATCCTCAACATCGTCGACGCTTCCAATTTGGAGCGAAACCTTTTCCTCACCACGCAACTCATCGATATGAACATTCGTATGGTGATGGCACTCAACATGTACGACGAACTGCAAACATCTGGTAGTCAATTAGATGCAACGCAGTTGGAGAATATGTTGGGATTTCCATGCGCACCTACCAATTCGCGCACAGGAAAAGGAATCGACCATGTGCTCGACCATATCATATCCGTCTACGAGGAGCAGGACAAAGTATCTAAACATATCCATATCAACTACGGAAAAGAGTTAGAAGGAGCGATTGCCAAAATTAAACCGCTGTTGACCGACCACAAAGACGTGGCAGTTGATTTCCCTTACAGATACGTCATTCTCAAACTGTTAGAAAACGATTCCGTCACCTATAAACAATTAGAGAAGACAATTGGCGACATTTCTCAAATCCGTGAGATGGTTGAGAATTGCAGGAAAGAGATTGAAAAAGAGTACCACGAGGATGCCGTCAGCGTTATCACCAATGCCAAATACGGATTTGTCAGAGGAGCGTTGAAAGAGACCTTGAAGGAGGAAAAGAAAGAAAACGAGCAGTTGGCGTATGCGGTAGACGTGGTGTTGACCAACAAATGGTTAGGATTCCCCGTGCTGATTCTCTTCCTACTTATTATGTTTGAGGCGACCTTCGCCTTGGGATCATACCCACAAGAATGGATTGAGAATGGAGTCTCCTGGTTGGGCGAGCTGTGCCGAAACTTTTTAGGAGAAGGCATACTATCCGACTTGATTGTTGACGGAATCATTGCAGGAGTTGGAGGAGTCATCGTCTTTTTACCACAAATCTTGATTTTATTCTTCTTTATTTCAATGTTGGAAGACACAGGCTATATGGCAAGAGCCGCCTTCATCATGGACAAACTGATGCACAGAATCGGCTTGCACGGAAAATCCTTCATTCCGTTGCTGACAGGCTTCGGATGTGGAGTGCCAGCCATCATGGCGACCCGGACCTTGGAGAATCCGAAAGACCGAATCATCACAATGTTGGCGATTCCGTTTATGTCATGCTCGGCCAGACTCCCCGTTTACTTGCTTTTCGTGTCGGCATTCTTTGAGAAGAATCAAGCCTTGATACTGTTGTCGATATACCTCATCGGAATCATTGTAGCCATTCTGACGGCATTGATTATAAAGAAAAAAAAATTTCAAAACGACTCCAGTCCGTTTGTGATGGAGTTGCCCCCTTATCGTATTCCGACCGCCCGAAACATTCTCATCCACATGTGGGAGAAAGCGGTGCAGTACCTCAAGAAGATGGGAACGGTGATTTTGGTTGCCTCCATCATCATCTGGGCATTATGTTATTTCCCTAAATCGAATGAGAAAACAGAAGCCATCGACCAGCAAATAGAACAAGTTGAGCAAACGGCATCCTTATCCGAGGATGAGAAAGAAGCGCAGGTAGCCCAATTGGAAGTTGAAAAAGCGTACGAACAGAGTTCCAACTCATACATTGGAAAAATCGGACGAGCCATCCACCCTATCTTCCAACCATTAGGATTCGACTGGCAGATGGGAGTCAGTTTGCTTTCAGGAGCAGCAGCCAAAGAGATTGTCGTTTCATCCTTAGGAGTGTTGTACAACGCTGATGTCGAGGCAGACGAAGATTCAGAAAAACTAAGCAACACGTTGAAAGCCAAGGCGAACGACCCTATCGCACCAATCACCCCATTGGTAGCCTTTGCGTTCATGATTTTCGTGTTGCTCTACTACCCTTGCATAGCCACGATTACAGCCATCGCCAAGGAGTCAAGTTGGAAGTGGGCGTTCTTCGAGGTAGGATACACGACCTGCGTCGCATGGGTTGTCTCCTTCCTCGTTTATCAAATTGGAAGTCTGATTCTTTAAAAATATTTTCCTATATTTGAAGGTCGTTCGTTGTTAAAAGTTCGAGATATTATGAGCGAAGATTTGCAAACGATAATTGTTGTTCTCATCATCATAGCCGCTGTGGCATGGAGCATCAAACGGATTTTCTTCACAAAAAGGAAGTCTTGTTGCGGAAGTGTCATCGGCGAGAAGAATAAAAAGAACAAAAATTGCGAAGGATGTGAAAGATGCGAAGGATGCGAAGGATGCGAAGGATGCGAAATAAAATCGAGCAAACAGAACGAAACGAATAGCCACACACAAAAATAAAGTTACAAAAGCCAGAAAAGAACTGTTATGTTTACAGAGAACCAGAAATTAGAAGAGTTGTTAGAGGCGAATCCGCAGTTGATTCTTATGTTGCCGAGGTTTAACATGGACTTAGGCTTTGGAGAGAAGAAGGTCAACGAGGTGTGCAAAGAGCGAAACATACCCAGTTCGATGTTTCTAACGATTTGCAACGTCTACACATACGACCATTACATGCCGACCAAGGAAGACTTAGACAGTATTGATGGGGAGATATTAGTGAACTATCTACGTTCATCGCACGACTACTATCTGAACCACCGTCTGAACCATATCGGGAAGCACGTTGAGAAGATAGCCGATGCAGCAGGAGGCAAGATTGGTCCCGCGCTGATGAAATTCTTTTCCGATTATAAAGAAGAGGTGGCAAAACACTTCAACAACGAAGAAAGCACACTCTTCCCTCAGATTTATAATCACGAGAATTGCACGAAAGAATATGATATAAAGGAGATATCCGATTCACACACAGCGATATTCGACAAGCTCAGCGATATGACGAATATCATCGTAAAATATCTTCCACCATCGTTGATGACTAACGAGCGCATCGGCGTTTGGTTTGATCTTACACAGTTGACGCGCGACTTAGACAAGCATACTAAGATTGAGGAAAAGATCCTCGTTCCATTCGTAAGAAAAGCAAAGGGAGGCAATTGAGATGTCCCATAAGAACATAGTTATATTCGAGCGTTCTCAGATTTTAGGCGAAGGACTACGATCCATCATAGAAGAGGACACCGATTTCATAGTTACAAACAATTTTCACACCTCGGAAGAGCCATTTAGTTTTTCCGTGGAAGACACCGACTTGGTGATTGTAGACCCACGATTTTTCAGCGAGTTCACATTAGCCAAAAACGTGCATGAATGGCGCGATTCGAAGAACACACTGCCCATAATGGCATGCTACTCGTGCTACGTCAGTTCACAGTTTGAAAACCTGTTCGACTCATCTATCGGATTAGACGATGATCCGAACGAGATTATCAAAAAAATCCATAATCTGACCGACTCTGACGACGAGCATTTGTCGGGCGAAAATGGAGAGTTGACACACCGCGAGAAGAACATTCTCATCCTGGTAGTCAAAGGTTTTACGAACAAGGAGATTGGCGACCGCCTCAACATATCCCCACACACGGTAATTTCGCACAGGAAGAACATTGTCAAGAAAACCAACATACGTTCCCTCTCAGGACTCACTATGTATGCCCTTTTGAACAATCTGATTACGCAAAAAGACATCCGATAGCTTATTAATCATACTTAACAAAACGAGAAATGACGTGCGTTTTATTTGGTATGATTAACAAAACACATATCTTTGCCGAAAATTTTAAGTATGATTAAAATTCGGCAGATATGATACAATTGATAGAACGTCCGATATACACAAAGCGAATTACCCCCTTCATTGATAAGAATATTATCAAAGTGCTGACTGGGCAACGACGTGTGGGAAAAAGTTGCATTCTCAAGCAAATACAAAAACATATAGAGGATACAAATCCTAATTGTAACACAATCTACATCAATAAAGAGTTTGAGGAGTTTTCTTTTATACAGAATCACGAAGACCTCTCAAAATACATTTCGGAGCAAATCAAGTCAGGCACAAAGAATTATCTTTTCATAGACGAGGTACAAGACATTCAAGGATTTGAACACACACTTCGTAGTTTACAAGCGCAAGATCAGTGTGATATTTTCATAACAGGAAGCAATGCGACCATGCTTTCGAGCGAGTTATCCACCTATCTTTCAGGCAGATACGTTGAATTTCACATTTTCAGCCTCAACTACGACGAGTTTTTGCTCTTTCATAAATTGGAAGATAATAATCAAAATCTGAGACATTATCTTACATTTGGCGGACTACCCTATCTAAGCAATTTACCTCTACAGCAAGACATTATTTTTGAGTATTTGCGCAACGTATATTCAACCATTCTATTGAAAGACGTTGTAAAAAGGGAAGGAATCCGAAATGTTGATTTTTTAGAGAGTTTGGCACTCTACACATCCGACAATGTTGGCAATCTTTTCTCTGCCAATAACATCAGCAAATACCTGAAATCGCAAAGAGTCAATATTTCGCCGTTGCAGGTCATCAATTACCTGAAATCATTGCAAAACGCATATCTCATCCACAAAGTGAGGCGAATTGACGTAAACGGGCTAAAGACTTTTGAAATTGGTGATAAATTCTACTTTGAGGACTTGGGACTCTGCAATTGCCATGTCGGTTTTTCAATCACAAAGGACATTCATAAACTGATCGAGAACGCCATTTTTCTGCATCTCTCACAACTGCAATATGAAGTGTACACTGATCAACAAACAGGGGGCAAAGAGGTCGATTTTGTTGCTAAAAAAGATGATAACGTCGTATATGTACAATCCACCTATCTAATGACAGACGAGGCTACACAAGAGCGTGAATTTGGCAACCTCAAGGCAATCCGCAACAACTATCCTAAATATGTGGTGAGTTTGGACGAGTGGACGAGCGGAGGGAATGTTGACGGAATCAAACATCTACATCTCCGAGATTTTCTGCGATTGGAAACTTTTTAGGAAAGAAAATTTGTTAATCATACTTAACAAAACGATGATTCTAAACATTTTTGTAAAGTATGATTAACAAAATGATTACTTACAAAATCTGGTCTAAAACGGCTTTTAATGCTCCTGGTTGATTCTCTTCCACCTTGAAACTTTGTTTGACACCAGCGTTGTTGCCAGCCTCAACATCACGAGAACTGTCGCCAATCATATAAGATTGAGAAAGGTCGATATTGAAATCCTTGGCAGCCTGCAAGAGGAGTCCTGGTTTAGGTTTGCGACAATCGCACTGACATTTGTATTCTGGTCGCTCGCCAGCAAAACCCTTGTCTGTGTGGTGAGGACAGACATAGATGGCATCTACGAAAGCACCCGATTTGCCCAAATCCGTTTCCATCTTATCGTGGATGAGTTGGAGATCTTCAAAAGAGCACTCGCCACGAGCGATTACAGGCTGGTTGGTTACCACTATCGCCAAATAGCCACTTTTATTGATTTGTTTTACAGCATCTGCGACACCGTCAATCAACTCAAATTGTTCTGCCGAAGTGAGGAATCCTGAGGTTTGGTTGAGTGTGCCGTCACGATCCAAGAAAATCGCCATTTGCTTGTTTTTTAGATTTCTCGCATGCACTTTTCCACTCTCGAGGTCTTTCTCCGTCTCGTAAAAACGATCAGGCGTACCCATATCTTTGATGTATTCGGGAGTGTCGTAGGCAAAGATTTTACCACTTTTGATATTCGGTTTTAGAACATCACGATCAAGGTCTATCTTGTCGGGAGTTTCTGGATGACGAGGCACAAAATTCTTCATTGTCTCCTTCAGCAGTTCTGGAGAGAGCAGTTCGATACCAGCATTCACACGATTCTTGTAGAATGTGCGTTCATCTTCTTTCGCCATCCAACGAACCACGCGGTGTGTATCTTCTGGCATACCGCCCAGCGTTTTTGGAGCCTCAACCTCAGTAACCAATAGTGAACTGTCGTAGGGGTGACCATTTGGATGAGCCACCAGACTTGCCCATGCGTTATGTTGTTTATGAAAGTCGATAAAGCGGTTGAAATCCACATCAATGATGACATCGCCACAGAGGAGAAGGAAATCTTCCGTCAGTTGAGGCATTTTGAACAATGCCCCAGCAGTACCCAACGGATGGTCTTCCACGAAATAGTTTATCGAGACACCGAAATTGCTACCGTCGCCAAAGTACTCTTTGATTTTTTCTCCGAGATAGCCAATCACCAAAATGATGTCGGTCAAACCACAAGCCTTGAGATTCTCAATTTGGTGTTCCAAAATCGGCTTTCCACCAATGCAAATCATCGGCTTGGGAACGTCACTCCTCACAGAGGCAATGCGCGTACCCTTGCCTCCTGCCATTATCACTACTTTCATAAACGACCTGTCTTCTGAGATTAATTACAACTACTCGTGCAACTTCACCATTCCACGGATCATGTGACGAATAGAACTGATCAACGTCTGGCTCTCTTGCACGATGTTGAGGTAAACCGTCATTGACTCGATGTTCACCATACTCTTCTGGATATCGTCAATCAACTGTTTACGATAGGTAGAGAGTGTGTTTTGCAAATCCTTACACTCGATACGAATAGCATCAGCCTGACTGAAATCGTTGTCTTCCAACATTTTCTGAGCGTGAGTGAGGTATTCGATCAACTGGTCTCTCAACGGAATGAAGTGAGTTACATAATCACCTTGAATAGGGGTGAAATTATTGCCGACGTGTTCGATACAAGGGTCGTCGATACGTTTCAAACAGTAAAGCATCTGCTCCACAGAGTTGTTGGCAAGGAAGTACCACGTGTTATGCTCGATTGCGGTGATAGTCTCGACATGGCGCAAACCGATGATTTCCAAGCGACGTTGACGTTTCAAAGCCTTGCGTTGCTCATCAATCTGATAGCGACATTTCTTCAATTTCTTATATTCCTCTTGGAAGAAAGCGGAAGTGATGTCGGCGTAGCACTGTGACACGAAAGCCAACTGGCGACTGTTATAAACTCCGACGTGTTGACAGAGCATTGTCCAATTGGCAACCTTGTCTTTTGAACGAATAAGTGTCTTGAAAAGCACATCTTCTTCTTCCTCTTTCTTTCTCTTACCGAATTTTATGTTATTGTGAATCAAGATGATGATAGAGGCAGCAATTACGATGAACATTGCAGGGAAACCACCAAAGAAGATGATGGTAGCGAATATCGAACAACCGATGAAAGCAGCACCTGCCGTTACAAACCATCCACCGATAACGGAAACGACACCTGTGATTCTGAACACAGCACTCTCGCGACTCCATGCTCTATCTGCCAAACTACTACCCATTGCCACCATGAACGTAACGTAAGTGGTAGATAACGGCAATTTGAGGGAAGTACCCAAAGCGACCAACAAACTTGACAAAACGAGGTTGATAGAAGCACGAACCAAGTCGAACGCTGCGCCCGACTCCAATTCTGCATCATTCGTATTGAAACGATTATTAATCCAATTCAGAATAGGTTTTGGAAGAAGATTGACGAAGAAAGCGTTCATCTTCGACACATTACGAACGATACCACGAGCGATAGCAGAACTACCGAACAACTCGTCGCCCTCCTCTTGGCTACTCAATCCGACACTTGTCTTAACAACGTGTTGCGCCTTCTTTGAGGTAACCAAAGCGAACACCATCACGATTCCCGAGATAATCAGATACAACGGCGGTGTATGCACACTCTCCGCCAACGACACCATCATAAAAGAGTAAGGGTCTGACGCCCCAGTCGCTTTATAGTCAATAAAAGACTCTAAACCAGTGAGAGGCACACCGACAAAGTTCACCAAATCGTTACCTGCGAATGCCATCGCCAATGCGAAAGTACCCACCATTACGATGAACTTCAGCACGTTCACTTTCAAGCAAGAGAGAATCCACATCAGAACGAGAGAGCCTAACAAAAGAGCCCCAATCAACGACCAAGTGTACTCATTAATGAAAGCGTGCATCTCTGGAGACATCAGTGAAGAGCCTTTCAGACCGCTCACTAATAAAAACCAACAGATGCACGTCAACGAACAAGCAGAGAAGACAACCATTTTCAGTTTTCCCTTCTTATGATAGGAGAAGGTGAAAAACAGTCGGGAGAGCCACTGAACAACCACTCCGAATACGAACGCTATCGCCACACTGACGAAGATCGCCACAATCACGGAGAGGGCTTTTTCAGAGTTCAGTAAGTCGCCCAATCCTAATGGAACACCGTCCGCCCCCGTAACGCCTTTGATGATTTTAATGAGTGAAAGGGCAAACGCACCACCCAGCAACTCGAACACCATACTGACGGTTGTTGAGGTAGGCATACCCAATGAGTTGAATAGGTCGAGCAGTAGAATGTCCGTTACCATCACCGCCAGGAAGATGACCATCACCTCATAGAACGAGAAGTTCGTCGGGTTGAAGATACCGTGGCGGGCCACATCGATCATTCCATTGCTTAAGGCTGCACCGGCAAAGATACCAACTGCAGCCACACCGATCACTAACTTGAAAGAACCTGCTTTCGAACCGATACTAGCAGTCATAAAGTTGACTGCATCGTTGCTCACACCCACTACCATGTCAAACATTGCCAACACAAGTAAGAATGCCACAACGATGATAAAAACTGTCTCCATCTGATTTTTGATTCTCGTCCCAGGCTAAATAGTTTCAAGTGATTTAGCCGAAAGACTAAAAGATTTTGAAATGAAAAATTTGCTTATTTATGAATCTCTATTACTCCACAAATATACAATATTTCCCGAGACAATGAGGTTGCTTTTTCAGTTAAATAAGAAAGCGAAACATTTATTGAAACATTCTTACAGAATGGGGTCAAAATTCTCAAAAATCATTCGGTGAACAGCCTATTTTTCAGTCGATTCAGAGGCAACATTCACTAAACCAGACGCTTCACCACTTCCTACCATAAAGACAAGTTGTCTGGCACGGGTGATAGCAACATAGAGAAGTGAACGTTTAGAAGACAAATATTCCTTCTGCGCAAAAGCTGTCTTTAATTCAGGATGCGTATTGGCAGGCACTTTAGAAGGAAGATTTCGCTCATTCACACCCATCAATATAATCACCCTATATTCCAGACCTTTCAAGGAATGGAACGTGCACAAACTGACACCGTCATTGCTACCCTGACGTTGCTCCCCTTTTATCAATTTATAATCGATACCATTACTGTGGAGTTGCGTCTGCAGATCTTTCAGAAGGTTTTTGGTCGGAACTGCCACACAAATCTCAGACGAATGAATGTCGGATTCGTTGCACTCTTTCAGCCAGTCAGTCACCTGACGAACCTCTGCATTGGCATCCTCTACCATTTTATATTGAGGAACAACACCTTGACGAATGAGAGAAACATAGCCGTCCATCGTCTCCACGCCACCACTCATATCGTCGAAATCCATACCTTTCACCACACCGACAGCAACACGTTTAATCTGCTCCGTAGTGCGGTAGTTGACTTTCAATTTCACACTTCTGACACCCTTGACATTGATGCCTGCAACTCCAAAATTAGACTTTCGTCCCGTATAGATACGTTGAATTGGGTCGCCTGTCAAGAAAAGATCGTTTTTCCCTTTTGCCACTAACGCACGCAAGAACCTTAATTCAGGATTCGAGAAATCTTGGAACTCATCCGCTATCACGTTCGTGTAAGGGTGAATGTTATTCTCTTTCAGATAGTCGGTCGTCTCGTTGAACAACTCGAAACGGTCTGCCAGTTTCTTCTCCTGTTTAAGAGCAACGTATTTCTCGACCAAACGCCACACCTCTATACGCTGTTTGCGAGTGAGAGCCTTCGAGCGACCAATACGACGTTGCATCAAATATTTCTTTTCTTCCTTATTATTATAGTATAAGATGACGTTGACATATTCGTCGCGCAAGAATTGTTCGTCAAATTCAGTCTTCTCATTCTCCAAGACCTCATGCCAAAGTTTAAGCGGCTCATCGGTGCCGAAATAGTCCATCACCTTAAAGCCTGGTTTCACACCATATTTTTCAGAAACGGCAATCAACACCTTGTCGATGTTATTCAGCGTATAGCGTTGAAGAGGCACACCCAACTTTTCGATGAGAGGTAAGAGGTTGTTGCTCAAAGTGGTCGTGAAAGTGGTGAACAAGACATTCGCATTAGGCTTCGCACACAAGAATTTCAGACGGTGGATAGCCGCAATCGTCTTACCCGTACCTGCGCCACCGCTCACCTTAATCGTTCCCTTGTATTCCGTCTCAACCAACTGACGCTGAGAAGGATGAAGGAAGATCTGCCACTTTTCAAAACCTTGATCTAAGATACGTCGCAACTCCTCATCATCCGTAATTTCGACGAAATGACGGCGGTTGTTATTACTAAGATACTTATCGCCACCATCTTTCACCATACCCTCTTCTATCTGAGCGATGATATTGTCAATGCTATCACCATTCATCACATAGTAAAGATTCTCATAGGCATCGTCGGGAAGATATTCGCTCAATTTATCGAGGTCATCATCCGAAACAATCCTCATCACTTCAGATATGAAATCCTGAGGAACACCAATTTTGAGTAATTTCTCTTCAGGAACACCCTCAAAGAAAGGTTTATTCTTTGGATCTGAAGGCACGATAACCGTCTCCGTACTCTCCTTTACCGTAATAATCTGAAGAGTCTGTGTTAATTTGTTCCATTCCAACCTTTTACGTGCACCCCAAGTATATGCTTCCTCGTGAGTACCAACAAAAAGTATGGCATACATATCCTCACCGACACCCACTATAGCACGATAGTTGTCGTCCACACGAGCAGTGCGGAGCAACCTATCACCAAACTGGGAAATTTGCTCCAAATGAACTCCCACCGCCGAAGCACCGCCATTTTTAAGTTTATCAATCAATGACCTAACCTTACTCTGCGCTTTTTTGGGAAGATTCATAATAGCATCCAAGCCGACATCTGAAATACTTATTCGTATCATCTATTATTTTTTAGCGTAAATTATACAAAACCTCTATCAAAACTCATCCACCTCCATACGGACACCAATCGCTGCGAATTTCTCTTTATAATCCAACATTTTCTTCTTCTCCTCTTCCGACGAAGGAATAATGTCAATTCGCTCCACATCTTGTGTGATATCGATTTCACCGTGATATTGAAGTTCGAAAAATTCAAATACAGGAGGAATATCCTCGACAAGATTGTCTATTGAAGGGAAATTGTCAAGAGTCAATTTTTTCTTGATCACCCAATTAGCAAAGATGCCATAGAACACCAATGGGTCAGGCATCTGCATGTCGAGTTTTCCACTCTGAGGCAATCCACAGATACAGGTTGCTTTCACATCGTCCACACGAGTGGGAACCAAGGTCTGGTCTCGTCCGAAATTCACTGAATCACCCACACAAAGCGTCGTTCGGTGCATCAATCGATCCTTCTTCAACTGGATTGAGACATCGCCATATTGCATCCACATTTCCGCGTTCACCACCAGATCGCGAACTGCATTAGGTTGCGACAAAAAGCCATACTTAGGGAACTCCGACGGAAGTAATTTTTTAGCATTACAACCAAAGAGATGTTCCGTCACCGCCATACGCGTCTCTTTGCCCCCAAAAGTTGCACCCTTGCCCGTCTCCATCATATTTTTAATACGTTTCGACTGAAGGATAGCGTCTAAATCATCAATTTTCACACGAATATAGAACGCTCCGTACGAGATTATCTGTTTTAGAAATTCCTCGACGATAGGTCGCACGATAGGATAATAAGGTAACCGATTCAACTTTGCCTGATAGGCAGCCTGATGAGCAGCCAACGACTGTAATGATTTGGGTGTAAGCATGAAACTGTAATAACAATGTTTAAACGATATCGAAATGAACGATGGTGCAAGTTACAAAGAAAAAAAGACATTCTTAATTCTTCATTTGTTTAATTGTTTCATTCAATATTTCATCCCTAAATTTCATTTCACCATCCACTCCCCAATCGTTCCCGTTTCCGAAGAGAAACTACAACCAATTTTGTAGAGTTTACGAGTGTCCGAAGCATACTCTCGAGCATAGCCTTTTTCTTCAATTTGTTGAAGGGCTTCCTCTGCCGTGCCATCTAACTTAAACTCGAAGATATAGATGAACTTTTCAGTTTCAATGACGCAGTCTACTCGGCCTTGAGATTGGCATTTTTCGGTGTAGATGTGGAATGTTGAAACCATACGCATAATTAAATAGAATGCGCAGTGGAAGTAGCGTTCTGAGGTTTGTTTAGTGCGAAGATTATAAGGAATGCTTGCAAAAAAAG
>CAVJCT010000045.1:0-18978 GCA_963648205.1 Flexilinea sp. | reverse complement strand
TGTATTCAATTTAATCCCCTCGCTATGCTCCCCTTGTTATCCTCCAATTTAGCCCCACGCCACTTTATAATCCTTTTGCTTTATATGGCGGCAGTTGTCCTCGTGTGGGTGTTCACAAGCAAAAAGTTTGCGATCTTCCATTACCACTATACGTACGGACGAAAGCGTATCATTCCAATGCTGAGAGTTTTCTTGTTAGACTATAAACGAGTGATTCTCATTATGTTATTATGCACTTTGACATTTTTTGTTATTTATGAAATTTATATACATTGGCATAGTGTCTGGAATGTAATACAGAAGATTGGATATCATGGTGAAAAAAGTATGATGACAATGCTATTTGTTGTCCCGATAATTTTCGGGTGTTTTTTATTATATTATATTCCCTGTGAAATAATTAAAATTATCAAAAAAAAGATTGTTGAAGATATTGGATACAAAATTTTTGTGTCTGTTGATACATTTTGCCTTCTTTTCACTTGGTTGTCATATTCATGCTATAACCCTGAAAAGGATTATGAATTTATCCCTTATTTCGCTCCTTATATTTTCTATGTAACCGCTGTCGTCGGTTTTTTAGTCTTGTTTTTTGTTTTAATACATTTTATTGTAGGAAGGATTGTTAAGTGGCTAAATTCTAAAAAGGTGTAACAAAGTCACACTTTTTTAGAATTTTCGGAACGAGTTTGCTTGCTTGTTGTATATTTGCAGTCGAAAATTATGTATCACTGTTACACTTTTTTCGATTATGGCAATAATAAAGCGAGATACTTATCTTTCAGAATTGATTTCTCTTCGCGAGAATGGTATGATCAAGGTGGTAACGGGTATGCGCCGATGTGGAAAGTCGTACCTGCTTTTCGAACTGTTTGTGTCTTATCTTATGCAGCAAGGTGTGCCTTCCGACCATATCATAAAGGTTGATTTAGAGGACTTTAGCAATCTGAAATTGCGTGATCCAAACAATCTATACACTTACGTAGAGGAGCGTCTGAAGGATGATAACGTTCATTATTTGCTATTGGATGAGGTGCAATTGGTCGACCATTTTGAGGATGTCCTGAATGGTTTTTTGCGAAAGAAAAACGTTGATGTCTATGTGACGGGCAGTAATGCTAAATTTTTGTCGAAAGATATTATCACAGAATTTCGTGGACGAGGCTTTGAAGTGAAGATGTACCCGCTCTCGTTTTCTGAGTATATGTCTGTCTATCAGGGTTCTAAGCAAGCCGGACTGAACGAGTATATGCTTTATGGAGGGTTGCCTCAAGTGTTGTTTTGCGCTACGGAAGAGCAAAAAATACAACTGCTAAAATCATTGTTCACTGAAACCTATATTCGAGACATTAAGGAGCGTTATAAGATAAAGCAAGATGATGATTTAGAGGAACTTATCAACATTTTGGCTTCTGGAATAGGCGCGTTGACGAATCCCAATAAATTGGCGAACACATTCCGTAGCGAAAAGAAATCGGTCATATCGTATGATAGAATAAAAGATTATATTGATTATTTATGTGATTCTTTCTTGATTGAAAAATCAACAAGATATGATATAAAAGGTAAAAGTTATATCAATTCGCCCTTCAAATATTATTTCATGGATTTGGGGTTGCGCAATGCTCGTATCAACTTCCGCCAGTATGAGAAAACGCATTTGATGGAGAATGTGATTTATAACGAGATGAGGATTCGGGGGTATAATGTTGATGTGGGGGTAGTGCCAGTGTTGCAGAGAAATGAAGAGGGCAAGCGTCAACGAGCAAATCTTGAGGTGGACTTTGTTTGTAATTTGGGCAGTCGCAGATATTATATTCAGTCTGCCTACCGTATGGAAACGGAGGAAAAGATCAAACAGGAGCGTGCCTCATTGCTCAAAGTGGACGATTCGTTCAAGAAAATCATTATCATTGGTGAAGAGAGTCCCGTTTTACGAGATGAAAACGGCATTACGACAATGAGCATTTACGATTTCCTTCTGAAAAAAGACTCTTTAGAGTTATAGTATAAGCCGAAAAATCTAAAAAGGTGTAACAAAGTCACACTTTTTTGGAATTTTCGGAACGAGTTTGCTTGCTTGTCGTGTATTTGCAGTCAAAAATTATGTGTCACTGTTACACTTTTTCGGATTTTATTTCTGATGACGACAATCTTACGTTCTTCGCCGTTTCGGTTGGCGAGCAGATCAACTTTTTTTATGTCTTATGCGTTGAACCTGTTTCCCTCTCCTTACCAAGTAAGCGGAGGGGGGTAATTCTGGCAGTATCTCATCCAATTGGTCTATGCATTCTATCGACTTCATTAATAATAGAAATGTGCCTAATGAAATGTTGCCAGCTTTGCCATTCTCAAATTTGTGGATGGTGTTAATCGCTATGCCCGACTGCTCTGAAACTTCTTTCTGCGTCATCTCGGAGCGCATGCGATAGTCCTTGAACCTCCGCCCTAACATATTGACCAATTGTGGTATAGAGTATTCGTAGTAATCTATCATCGTTTTTCTTTATCGTTAAATAAACTTTTACGATAGTTTATCGCCAAAAATGGTGCTTAACTTATCGTATAAGTTAGTTTATGGCAAATATAAATTCTTTTTTCCTTCTCTCCCAATATTTCTCCTAAACATTATTTTCGCTTTTCCAATTTTTTTAACTTTGTGATGACTTGTTTCAAAACATTTCGTTATGAATATACCTCCGCTAATTTCGGATTTGGCGCTTATTTTGATTAGTGCTGGTCTGACTACCATAATCTTCAAATGGCTCAAGCAACCTGTCGTTTTGGGCTATATCGTGGCTGGCTGCTTGGTCGGTTCGCAGATCACTTTCTTGCCTACCGTTTCGGGTACATCCGACATCGGTACTTGGGCTGATATCGGTGTGGTGTTCCTCCTCTTCAGTTTAGGACTGGATTTCAGTTTCAAGAAACTCCTTAATGTGGGGCGAACGGCGATGATCTCTGCTCTGGTTATCGTTACGTTTATGATTATCTTGGGCTTCTTCGTCGGTATGGCGATGGGCTGGGGTATGACGAATAGCGTTCTGCTCGGAGGTATGATCTCTATGTCTTCTACCGCAATTATTATCAAAGCTTTTGATGATATGGGGTTGAGAAGTCAGAAGTTTACGAAAATAGTCTTTGGAATATTGATTTTTGAAGACCTTATCGCAATCGTTCTGATGGTGTTGATTTCTACGCTTTTTGTTGGAAAATCGTTCGAGGGTTCGGATTTGGTTTTTGCCATCTTGAAACTCTGCTTCTTCTTAGTCGTTTGGATGGTGGGCGGTATCTATCTCATTCCGATTATCCTGAAAAAGGCGAAATCGGTGTTGAATGATGAAACGCTTTTGGTCTTTTCCCTCGGACTCTGTTTTAGTATGGTGCTTTTTGCGATGAAGGTGGGCTTTTCATCAGCGTTGGGTGCGTTTGTAATGGGTTCTGTGTTGGCAGAAACACTTGAGGCTGAGCGAGTTGAGGCTTTGGTTCGTCCTCTGAAAGATTTGTTTGGTGCGATATTTTTCGTGTCGGTAGGTATGATGGTCGATTTCAATATCATCGTTCAGTATGCTGTGCCGATTCTTATTCTGGTGCTTACCGTGGTAGTGGGACAAATTACGTTTGCGACGATGGGCTTGTTGCTGTCTGGACAATCGTTGAGAGTGGCAGTGCAGTCGGGCTTTTGCCTCACTCAGATTGGCGAATTCGCTTTCATCATTGCCTTGTTGGGCGTCAATTTGGGCATTATTGACGAGTACATCTATCCCGTTATCGTGGCAGTGTCCGTCATCACGATTTTCCTCACGCCTTACGTTATGCGACTGACAGAACCTGCTTACTCCTTGATTTGCAAGAAGATGCCTGAACGTTGGTTGACACGCTTGGAGTCGAGGTCGGATTGGAAAACAACGCACAATGAGAACGTCTGGTATAGTCTTATTGTTCAGATAATCAAGATTGTAGCCATCTGCTCGATCATGTCGTTGGCGTTCGTCATCGTCTGTGTGAAATATCTGAAACCGTTTGTCTATTCCTACTTGCCAGGATTCTGGGGTCAGTTGATTGTGGCTGCCATTTCGATTATTGCCATTTCGCCGTTGATGCGTGCGATGGTGGCGAAGAAAAACCACTCGATAGAGTACAAACATTTGTGGATTCAAAACCGATTGAATCGGGTTCTGCTCGTCATGCTGACTGCTTTGCGCTTTGTTGTCGCGTTGGCTTTTGTGGGCTTCATTCTGATGCAGACTTTCAATGTTTATGTCGGCATTGCCACGATGGTGGCTTGTTTGGTGGTCTTTTTGATGTTGGCATCCAAGCGTCTGAAATTGTTTTCTATCAATATGGAACGTAAATTCTTGCATAATCTCAATTCAAGAGAAAATGAAAAGAGTTTGCAGACCATTCGTGAGTCGGGCTATAAACAAGGTCTGGCAACGCAACTCTCGTCGTATGATATTCACTTGGTGGACTATGTCATCTCGCCTTCGGCAAAGTGCGTGGGCAAAACGCTACAGGAGTTGGATTATCGTAGAAGATTGGGCGTGCATATCGTCTCTATATTGCGAGGCGCACGTCGCTTCAACATTCCAGGCGGTAGTGAACGGCTCTTCCCGATGGACAAACTGCTGGTGCTTGGAACGGATGACCAGTTAGAGAAATTTCAGGAGGAAGTTAAGGTGGAGGTCTCTACCGAAGAAGACAATAATCGTAGCATTTCGATCGAGCAAGTAGAGATAACGGAAGATTCTGTGCTTTGCGATAAGGCACTGAAGGATTCAGGTTTGCGAGAAAGTCGGAAGTTGATGGTTGTCGGTTTGGAGCGAGATGGCGTTTCTGTGATGAACATTGATGCACAGACGGTCTTCCATAAAGGCGATTTAGTGTGGTTGGTGGGCGAAACGGAAACTCTGAGAAAATTGGTGGATGAAAAGCACTCTGTGAAAGTCGTTGAGGCTTGCTAAATTTTTCTGAAAAAACCGCAAATTTTTCTTTGTTGTTAGAAAAAACTCTTCTATCTTTGCACCGCATTTGAGGAAAACGAGAATGTAATCGAGGTGTAGCGCAGTCCGGTTAGCGCATTTGGTTTGGGACCAAAGGGTCGGGGGTTCGAATCCCTTCACCTCGACAAGGCAAGAATCAAAGGATTCTTAAGGTTTGACAAGTTTAATATATAAGGTTTACGAGGTGTAGCGCAGTCCGGTTAGCGCATTTGGTTTGGGACCAAAGGGTCGGGGGTTCGAATCCCTTCACCTCGACAAGGCAAGAATCAAAGGATTCTTAAGGTTTGACAAGTTTAATATATAAGGTTTACGAGGTGTAGCGCAGTCCGGTTAGCGCATTTGGTTTGGGACCAAAGGGTCGGGGGTTCGAATCCCTTCACCTCGACAAAGAGACTTGAAGTTTTTTACTTTGAGTCTCTTTTTTTGTTTTTTTTATCCTGATTTGTAAGAAATCCGAAGCCAACTTTTATACTCTCTTAACCTTTTCTTTGAAAATTTTAGTTATTTTTGCAAACTACGATATTAGGGATGAGAAAGCCCTTCTTTTAAGAATGATTCAAGTATGAAAAAAATATTTTCACTGATAGTCGCTGCGTTGTTCCTCGTGAATTCAGCCTCTGCTGCTGATGAGAACAAGGTTGAAGCAATAAATTTTGGTGTCGAGGTGGGTGCGCACGTGCTTACAAAGGATGTTGAGCCACCTGCAAATGTTCGTTTCGGAAAGTATGGCGTTCACGCTTATTATATTCCTTGGCATATTGGTGTGTTGGGCGAGTATATGTTCGGCAATGGAATGTTCGGTTTGTCAACAGGATTGCGACTTACCACTTACACGGCGTTTTTAGGTCGTGAGGGGGAAACTTCCTACGAGTGGAATGTTGATCCAGATGCAGAGAAAGGTGAGTATGTCTCTGTAACCAGTATCAAGCAGGCTAACAACTACTTAGGTATTCCGTTGCAGTTCCGTATCCTCTTTGTGAAACCAGACAATATCGTGCGACCTTACTTCAAATTGGACCTCTCTTTCTGTTGGTTGGTTGCCAATCGTAATACGATTTCTTTCACCCACGAGGATGAGCCTGCACGCTATATCGACATCATCAATGAAAATTTGGGCGACCCTGAAAAATTCAGTTCGACGTTGGATTTTGCATACGGACTTCGTATCGGTCGTGATCCGTTCTATGTCAATGCCGAGATTCATTTCCCTTCGTTCTTGTTGACAAGCAGTCCGGTTTCGTTCTTCGGCACGTCCGATCTCACTATGCTCAATTTTGGTGCTAAAATCGCGTTGCAAGTACCAGTTTATTGGACAGACTATGTTGAAAAGAAAAAGCATAACGGAAAGACGGCTGCTCAACGTAAAGAAGAGAAGATTCAGCAAGAGTATATTCCAGCCAACGATCTTGAGAACGCTCCTGCAGAAGACGATTCTAACGGCGAGTTCACTCCAGAATACTAATAGCGGAAAGACGACCGATTTTAGACATTTCTCGTTATCTAACGGACTAAATGTCAAGGCTTCTTCTGCTTTATCCTAACCTAATTTCTACCTTTGCGAAAAAAAGAAGATGAAGAAAACGGTCAAAAAGACTCTCTTGGGTGCGTTGATTTCTGTCATCGCCTTCCTCTTGATTCTCAACACCGTCATCCTCCTTCTGCTCAATGTTCCAGCCATCCAGAAATGGTGCGCAGGCTTTGCAATCGACTATGTAACGGAGAAGACTGGAACGAAGATTGAAATTGGTCATCTTCAGTTGGACGTTTTCAATGGAATCTACATCAAAGATTTGTATGTAGAAGACCTCAACAAAGACACCCTTGCCTATATCGGTTTGCTCAATGTTGATTATTCCCTAAAAAAGATTTATTGGAAGAACACGCTGAATATCAAGCGAGTAGCCTTAAAAGATTTTACTGCAAAACTTTCTGCGGCAAACGATTCTGCCGATTTCAACTTCCAATT
Source organism: Flexilinea sp. (assembly GCA_963648205.1). GTDB lineage: Bacteria > Bacteroidota > Bacteroidia > Bacteroidales > Paludibacteraceae > UBA1181. The sequence continues at coordinate 12,009 of CAVJCT010000045.1, read as the reverse complement.
TCTGATTGATGCCTTTGCCTCTGACGAACCAGAAGATACTACCTCGGCTCCGACAAAGTTTAATCTCGCCATTAACCAGATTTTGCTGAAAAATGGCTCTTTCGCCTACGATATCTATAGCGAACCCGACACAAGTGCGCTGTTTAATGCCTCGCATATTCGCATAGACAGTCTCTACTTCACTTCCGATTTAAATTTGAATCTGCCGTCGACTTTGGATGCCGATTGCGAGGAGTTGTCGTGCAAAGAGAAGAGCGGATTGAGACTTCGATATTTTGACGCACCGATTCATTTCAATTTAGACTCGCTGACTTTATCTGCTCCGTCTTTGACTATAAAAGCGGATGAAACCTGGCTGTCGGGGTCGGACATTTATTTCAATATTGACTCGCTTTCGTTGGCTGCGACTATTGATAGCGCATCGATTGTAGCGTCTGATTTTCAGTGCTTTGTACCGATGTTGAAACGATTCTCAGACCCTATTGCGTTGTCGGGAAAAGCAGAAGGAACACTGCCTCAGATAAGCGTTTCGCAACTTCACATCAACTATCCGCAGACACTGCAACTTTATTCTCCACGATTGAGTATTGATGACTATAGTCAGTGGCAGAAAACGCATATTTTCGCACAGTTGGAGCGTGTCGTGCTGGAATCAGGCGCACCCAAAACTTTGCAACGCCTCTTCGATGTTGCGTTGCCAGCAGTGGTCGATTCTCTCTTGCCTTGCTTTTTGCGAGTGGCTGCTGAAGGGACGCTGCCTGACTTTCAAGAATCGCTCGATTTAACCACTCCGATTGGAAAAATCTCATCGATTGGAATTATCAATTTCGTGGCAGATTTGGATCAGTTGAAGGCGGAAACGAACTGGGACATTGACGTTAGCACTTTGAAACCGATCATTGGCTCGGATATTGCGAAGAATCTTCGTTTGCAGTTGAGTAACACGATTGACTGGAATCTTGCCGAAAATCCATCCGCAACGTTGAAAGGTGAGGTGTTGACAGCAAATTTGTTCAATTACCCCTATCGACCTATCAATATTGACTGCGAATACGATAAGAGTGGCGATGTAAAAGCCTCTATTCGCACTGAAGATCCGAATTGTAGTTTTGACTTGGAAAGTACGGTTCAGCAGTTGATGACGGATAGTATGAATGTAGATATCCGATTGGTTCTCAATAATATAAATCCATCGAAATTGAATTTGGCAGAAAATCTACCGTTCAATACAGCGAGTGGAATTTTCACTGTCAATGGTGTCGGAATGGACTATAATCAATGGTGGGGAAACATCTCGTTGGACGATATTCAGTTGGATGGCGACACAGCTGATTTACACATTGATTACGTTAGATTCACACAAACTTCGACTGGAAAACGGAAAAATATTGATTTAAAATCTTCGTTTTTGGATGCTACCGCAGAAGGAGAGTTTAAGTATGAAGAACTCTACGGTTGTGCGCAGGATGTGCTGAGTAAGTATTTCCCAACTGTCTTCCATGACACTGCCTCTGTTGTCAATCCTACAGACATCACTTTTGATTTGCATACCGATGAAGTCAATTCGATTTTGAAATATTTTGGAGTGGATTTGAGTCTGCTGGGTTCTTTGAAGGTGAATGGCTCGTTGAGCAACAAAAAAGATAAACATTTGACGTTGAGTGTGCATACCCCTCAGATTGAGACCTCGCAGATTGCAGTAGCCCCTTCGTCGGTTGATTTCAAGACGGAGGCAGAGCGAATTTTCGGGGCAATAACAACGACGATACGACCAAATAAGGAGCAGGATTTCTCGGCGGTCATTGGTACGCATATCATTGCTTTGCACGATTCCATTTACAATGTTACGGAGATGGGAACTATGCCAGATACGCTCTTCTTGCGTGGCGACTTGTGGAATTGTATCTCTTTCCATCCCACCTCAAACGGCAATTTCAAGATTCGTTTGAACATTGACAAAAGTTCCATTTTCTTGAATGAGAAAGAAATTGTCAATAACAAGGCTGTTGTGGAATATCCGTTAGGTGTTCCGACGAGAATCACGATAGACAATTTTGGATTGTCGACCACGGAGCAACCCTTGCTCTCTGTGAATGGTGTTGTGTCTGAAAGTTTGAAAGATACCCTCAATGTAGAGTTTGATAAATTGAAATTGCAGACTCTGCTTTCTTTGCTGTATATCAATGATTTACCTCTTGATTTGCAGGTGAATGGGCGAGTGCGTGCTACGGCGATTTTGAGTGAGGATTTTCGTTTCTTCACACGAGGTTTCCATTTGGACAGCATCAACTATGATGGCAATGAATTTGGCGATTTGGTGGCGAGTGCGATATGGGATAACAAACGGAAAGGAGTGGGCGCGAAGATGCAACTCACGAAAGACAGTTTGCGCTTGATGGACATCAAGGGTATCGTAGCACCGTCGGACCATTACATTCGTATGACAGCCGTGTTGGATTCCGTTCCGTTGGCGTTGGCAGTGCCGTTCACGAGCGAGTATGTGAGTGGTGTACAAGGCTATATCGGTTCGGATATCAAGATTGAGGGTGATTTGACTTCGCCAGATATTAACGGTTATGTCTATTTGTTAGATGCCAAGGCGAAAATCAACTATACAGGTGTTACCTATAGCATTTCGGATAGTGTCAAGATGGATAAAAACCATTTCTATGCGAAACGATTTAAGGTGATGGATAATTTCGGCAATAAACTTTTCTTCAATGGCGATATCTATCACGATCATTTTCAGACCTTTAAGTATGAAATGATTCTTTTTATGCGTGATTTCGCCCTTTTGAATAATCCAAAAGATAGAAATAAAATTGCCTACGGAAAATTCTTCGCCAATGCCAAGGCTTTGAAGTTGGTTGGCGATGAGAAGCATGCCAATCTGACGGGCGAGTTTAGTAACAGCGATAATACAATTGTCAACATCAACTTGCCCGAAAGTGCCACGGAAGCCAGTACCTACGATAATATCGTCTATGTCTCGAGCAATGTCGATTTGAGTCAGGAGGAAGACACTGCACAGGTGAACAACGAGGAGGCGTTTAAGATTTATGCCAATTTGGATCTAGGACTGACGGATAAAGCCGCTTTCTACGTCAACGTGGCAGATGGAGCGATGGTGAAAGGCAATGGAAACCTCAAGATTGTGTATGAAGACAATAACATTTCGCTCTACAACCGTTTCACTGTGAGTGATGGATATGTGAAGTTGAAATTGTCTGGTATTCCGACGAAGAAGTTTTCCATTCAGGAGGGTAGTTACGTTGATTTTTCGGGCAATCCGATGAATCTGAAATTTAATGCCACGGTCAATTACGGTTTGACTGCTGATCTTGCCACTCTGAGTTCTTCCTTCTCGTCGCTCTCTTCCACTCGTGTGCCAGTCAACTGTGTGCTGACGGCTTCGGGCGACTTGAATAATATGAGCTTAGGCTATGATGTTGCTTTGCCTAAGGCGAATGAGGAGGTGCAGCAGCAGGTGGCAAGTATCGTCAACACGGATAATATCAAAATCATGGAGTTTGCCTATCTGATTGGTTTGGGTATGTTTAGCGACCCGTATGGTGAGGCTGGCGGTAATGCGATGATGTCGTTTGCCTCTTCATCCCTTTCATCTTCCCTCAACAATGTGTTGGGCAATGTGTTGGGTGATAAGGTGACGATTGGAACCGACCTCAACTCAACCAAGGAAGACCTGTCTGATATGGAGGTTGGGGTGTCTGTGTCAACTAAATTGGCACACGACAAACTGCTTCTCAGCACTAATCTCGGAATGCAACAAAATTCCACGACGAACACTTCAGGCTTTATGGGCGATTTTGATGCAGAGTATCTGTTGGGCAAGACGGGAATCTTCCGCTTGAAAGCCTACAACCATACCAATAACGATATTTTCAGAACCTCCAACAATACGCAAGGTGTCGGTTTCTCATTTGTGCGAGAGTCGAAACAGTTGAAAAATCTGTTCAATATCAAAGGAGAATTCAAGTCGAGCAAGGAGTCTGACCCCGCCATTCGTAAAGATGAAAAACCAGAGATAAGAGAAGAAAAAACGGTTGATTCTAATAAGAAATCGAATCAAAAAGGATCTTCAGCAATACCATCAGAAGAAAAGTCCAACGGTGTAAAGAAAGATGACGAAGAGGCTCATAAATAGGAAGTTAAGATGTGCGAATGCCGTATTTGTAGTTATTGCTACGATACTATTCGCATCTTGTTCCACCACAAAATATGTGGAGGATGGAGACTATCTGTTGGATAAGGTGGAAATCAAGGTAGAGGACAAGAAAGTGCCTTCGTCGAACCTTACCGAATACCTCAATCAGAAGCCGAATGCAGACGCGCTTTTCATCAACAAATTAGGTCTGCATGTCTACTCTTTATCGGGTCGTGATACCTCAAAAAAAATCAATCGGTTTTTGCGAAAAATCGGTAGTGAGCCAGTTATCTACAGTGAGATGCAGACCGAAAAGACTGAAAAACAGTTGACCAAGGCGATGAAAAACTTGGGGTATCTCAATGCTGAGACTTTCCATTGCGTCGACTCTGCCGATAAGAAAGTTGCTTTGAAATATTGTATTCGTCCGAATGAACTCTATAAGATTAGAGAGTTTAAGGTGGATATTGCGCCACAGGAGATGGCAACCCTGTTGACGACACGCTCCGTGAAGCGAATTATGAAGATAAAATCGGGAGATGATTTCGATGCCTCTGTGTTCAATGACCTTTCCACCAACCTGACCTCTGCCTATCAGAATATGGGCTATTATAAACTGAGCAAAAATAATTTCTATTTCGAGGCAGACACGAGCGTGGGGAATAATCAAGTCGATGTAACTCTCAAATATCGAACTTTAGAGAAGAATGCAACTTTGGAGAATGACCCTGCGTTGGGACGGTACAAATTCAATAATATCACTATCTACAATGGAACGGAGAAGAATAAATTCCCATTCCGAAAGAAAGATGCAGAGAAACAAGACACATTGCGATTCGGCAATACGACGATTATAGATGGTGAAGAACGATTTATCCGTCCGCCGGTGTTGCATGATAATAATTTCATTCGCACGGGGCGGTATTACAATACCCGAATCGTTGATAAAACGTACAGTTCGTTTAGCAATTTGGGTGCGGTGTCGAAGGTGTCGGTAGAGATAGAAGAAGAGCCTGGCGATTCGCTTTTGTTGAATGCCGAAATCACATTGACACCATCCAATCTGTATCATTTCCAATGTGGTGTGGACGGCACAAACTCGGCAGGAGATTTGGGCGCGGCGGCATACGTTGGCTTTCAACAGAAAAACCTCTTCCACGGTTCGGAGGTGTTCAACATCAAACTGAATGGGTCGTTTGAACATATTCGTGGCAAGTCGAATTACATCATCAATTCAGATAATTACTATGAATATGGAGGAGAAACGTCCCTCACGATTCCTCGAATCTTGCTTTTTGCGTTGCCTGAGAAATATAAAAAGCAGGTGGGCGCAAGTTCAGTGTTGACCTTCAGTATGAATTGGCGTAAAAGGCCTGAGTACAACCGTCGATTTATGAGTTTGGACTGGAAATATACATGGTATTCAAACCGTAAACGACTGTTCCACACTTTCGACCTTTGCAACATCAACTATGTCGTTTCTCCGTGGACATCCTCGTGGTTTGAGAAATATCTGGATCAGGTGGACAACGTGTTGTTGAAGGAGAGTTACAAAGACCAGTTCATCACCAGAACGTCGTATTCGATTGTCTATGCAAGCGACAAAGCGAAATCGACGACAAAGAAAGGGTGGAATATACATGCCAGTGTAGACGTGGCTGGAACAATTCCGTATGCAATCTGCTCTGCCATTCCATCGGTGAAGAAGAGTGACGATGGAGCGTACGAAATCTGGGGAACACCTTTCGCACAGTATGTCAAAGCCACGTTCGACGTGTCAAAAACGTTCTTCTTAGGACCCAAATCGCAGTTGGTGGCGCACTGTGGATTAGGCTTTGCTGCTCCCTATGGCAATTCTGACATTTTGCCCTACGAGCAGCGGTTCTATGCCGGAGGAGCGAACACCGTGAGAGGTTGGAGTACCCGAACATTAGGACCAGGAAAATTCGACTCTGAAAACTACGGCAATTTCATCACCCAAACAGGAGATGTGAAGGTGATTCTCAATTTGGAATATCGACAGCAGACCAACAGCATTTTAGACTTGGCTGCCTTCTTAGATGCAGGAAACGTGTGGACAGTTCGAGACTATGAGGAGCAAGCCGGAGGACAGTTCAACATTGCCACCTTCTATAAGGAGATGGGCTTCTCGTGGGGTGTGGGAATCCGCCCGAATCTCAAATTTTTGGTGATTCGCTTTGATGTCGGAATGCAGATCTACAACCCGATATACGATGGCAAATACCGTTGGGTGATCTGCTACCCAAGTTGGAGTTATTGCGCATTTAACTTTGGAATTGGGTATCCGTTCTAAAGGGAATGCTACGAAATAATCTTTTTTATTGCGTAGAGTGGAATCACCTGAACCTTCTCGTATTTAGAAAAAGGTTCGAGGCTGGTGCGGATGCCGTATTCGCACCCCTTCTGCTCGATGAAATAGTACATGCTTTGCATAGAACCTTTGACACCAGCCTTCACCTCAATAGGAACGATTTTGTTCCCTCTTGAAACGACATAATCCACTTCGGCTTGTCCATCCTTTCCGTTTCTTTGCCAATAATAGCAGTAAGGACGAGCGGTTGGAGAGCCATATTTTATCATCTCCAACCCCACAAACATCTCTGAAAGTCCACCTTTGTTGACAAAATCGCTGTCAGATGAGAGGAGAATGTCTTTAGCCTCCAATCCTAAGAGCGTTTGCATCAGTCCGATATCCAAGAAAAGAAACTTTTGAAATTTCGGATTGATATCCGCACCCAAAGGAATTCCATTGGCAGCAGAATGAACCACTGGAATGGCAAGCCCGGCGAGTGTCAGCAATTGTAGAGCCTCTTTCACGCTGGCACTGTTAGTGGTAGTCTCTACTTGAGAATAGACAAATTTTGAGCCTGCCTGTAGCGCAATAGACTTGAGCGTGTTGTTCAGAATCAGAGGCGAAATACGACTTTTATACTTGCTGAAATCGTCTTGATATGTCTCCAAAATATCATTGTGAATTTGGGAACACTTCAGAAAATCGTGATTGACCACCCACGAGCGAACGGCTTCGGGCATTCCTCCCACAAGGAAATAGGAACGAAGAGCCTCAACCAACTTCGTATGTAGAGGGGCTGGTAATGGATTGTCAGCGTCTGCCATTTCATTCTTGTACGACACTAATTGCAAATTGCCGTCTGCTTCCAAAAACTCATCAAAAGAGAAAGGATACATGAAAAGAGAACGAATCCTTCCGACTCCGAAAGAAGGCAACTCCTTTAGCGCGAACTCCAACAATGAACCTGCCGCTACAACGTGCAATTCTGGATAATCCTCGTAGAAGAAACGAAGGGCGGAGATGGCACGTTCAGACTCTTGAATCTCGTCGATGAAGAGCAGTGTCTTTCCTGGAATGACAGGCACATTGTATATGGCAGACAATGCGGTGCAAATCTTCTTCACATCGAGATTGTCGCCAAAGAGAGCTTTCGTCTCCTTGTCTCGTTCCAAATTGACTTCCAAAAAATAGTCGAAAGACTCGCCTAAATGTCGCACAGCAGACGATTTTCCCACCTGCCTTGCCCCACGGATGAGGAGCGATTTGTGGTCGGGGTCATTCTTCCAGTCGAGCAGAGCCTTATCGATAAGTCGGTTGTAGTAGTTCTTCATCAATTACCTCCTTTGCCAATGAATTTGGATGTCTGCAAAAGTAGTCAATTTTTCTAATGATGAAAAAAACTGACCCTAAAAACGCCATAAAGTATCAAAAAACTGACTCTAAAAATAGGGTGAAGTCTCGAAAAGCGGAGTCAAAAGAATTGTGGAGCGTTCTTTTGATAAGAAATTATTGTTCTGTTTGATAAATATTATAAATGATTATAACTATGTAAAAACCGTTTATTTTTGCTTTACTTTTTCTCCCCAAAACAAAGGTCTCCACAGTCGCCGAAGCCAGGGATGATGTATTTCTGAGCGTTGAGACCTTCGTCGATGCAGGCGCACCAGATGGTGGTGATGTCGTTAGGAAAAGTCTTTTTTACTTGCTCAATACCTTCGGGAGCAGCCATAAGGCAAGCGACGTGGATGTGCGATGGCGTGCCTTTCGTTTTGAGAGCCTCCCAAGCCAGTTCCATGCTAGAACCTGTGGCGAGCATAGGGTCGGCGAGGATAAGCGTCTTGCCCTCAATCTCTGAAGTGGCGAGATACTCCACATGCACGCCCACCTCCGTATGACTCTCGTTGACATATTCGCGGTAGGCACTCACGAAAGCGTTGTCGGCCTTGTCGAAGACGTTGAGGAAACCATCGTGGAAAGGCAATCCGGCACGGAGAATAGTGCCGATGACGATTTCGTTGGTGGGCAACTGCATCTTTGCAACTCCGAGCGGTGTGGTTACGTCGCACGGCTCGTAGTTGAACGACTTCGAGATTTCGTATGCCTCGAATTCGCCCACACGCTTCACATTGTTACGAAAAAGCAGTCTGTTCTTCTGATATAGAGGGTCTCGCATCTCTGCCAAATAACTATTGATGACAGAATTTTGCTTGCTTAGATTTATAATTTCCACTTGAGTTTTCGTTTAAGGGTTTGTACAAAAATAGAGAATTTGAGGGGGAATGCAAAAGGGATGTGGCCCTGATTTTGTTATGGTTTTAGACAACCAATCGGCGCAACCCAAACACCATCTTTTCGTTTGTAAGCGTACGATCCTGTACCTGTTAAAACCATGAGAAAGGATGGAGAAGACATTTTGTTGACATCAATTTTTGAAGCCAAAGCGGTCAATGTCGCGACTCCTTCTTCTATCAGTTTTTCGCCTCCCAATTTGATTTCCACAAGTCCGTATTTGCCATTTCGGAGATGGATTACCGCATCACACTCGAGGTTGTTCTTGTCTCGGTAGTGGTAGACTTTTCCGTCGATGGCTTCGGCATAGACGCGAAGATCCCTCACACACAACGTTTCAAAAAGCAATCCCATTGTGTTAAGATCGGACAGCAAATCTTCTGGACCGACACCCATTGCGGCCGTGGCAATGGAAGGATCAACGAAGTATCGTGTGTCGGAGGTTCTGATTGCCGTCTTCGACCGCAAGTTGGGATTCCATGCAGGCGAATCTTCTATCACAAACAAATTTTTCAATGCCGAGATGTAGGATGAGATGGTCTCCTCAGTCATTGTCCCCTCTGCGTTGGATCTCAGATCGTCGTAAACGGAAGATAGCGGAGCCTGTGCACCTTGAAATCGAGCGTAACTACGGAGCAGACGCATCGCGAAATCTCTGTCTCGGCGTACTCCGTCGACATTCGAAATATCTTTGCTGACGATGGCATCAATGTAGTTGAACGACTGTCTCAATGCACCGTTATGCGTCATGTAGAGGGCGGCGGGCCAACCTCCACGGCAGATTAACCACGCTAATTGTTCAATATCCAACGCATTTGCTATATAAGCGTCTTCGGTTTTCCCAAGAAACAAGTTGCCCAAACTTAATTGTCCATTTGATTCTCCCGACTCCCAAAGACTCATTGTTCGCATTCTTACCCACGCTGCACGTCCTGTCCCTGAATGCTTTATTTTCTCCAACTTTTCTCTTGGTATCACAGTTGAACCTGTAAATATAAACTGACCTGTTTTGACCTCTCTATGGTCGACTTCAAAACGAGCAGTGTCCCATAGTTCGGGGGCTTCTTGCCACTCGTCAACCAAACGAGGAGTGTCGCCTCTCAACAAAATTTTTGGAGCGTTCTGCACCAAAGCGTGGTATGACTCGGCGTGTTCTGGGTCGTTCATATACACAATACTCCCGGCCTGCTGCTCGGCGGTTGTGGTTTTCCCACACCACTTTGTGCCTTCAATCAGCACCAGACCTGCAGCCTCCAGATTGTCTTTCAAGACCTCGTCGGCAACTCTTTTTCTGTACTCATTCATAATATCGCAAATATATACATTAATTTCTTGATTTTAAAATATTTACGAAATTTCATTCCGTCAATTGGCTGATTTTCATTCCGCCATTTGGCTGAAAATCGCCAATTTCATTCCGCCAATTGGCTGATTTTCATTCCGCCATTTGGCTGAAAAATGACTAAATTATTCCGTCATTTGGCTGAAGAATAAATGATGCTTTTTTTTGTAATTTTGGAAAGAAACATTTTCAAAATTTATTTGCATGCAATATCAAAAATCCAACACTTCCAAGAATCTCTCTTTCACAGTGAACGGCGTTACCTTTGAGATGGTCTATGTCGAGGGTGGCACATTCATGATGGGTGCTACGGCTGAACAAGGAGATGATGCGTACGATGATGAGAATCCCACTCATCAAGTTACCCTCAGCGACTACGCTATATGCAAATTTGAGGTAACACAAGCGTTGTGGATGGCAGTAATGGGGAACAACCCATCATATTTCAAAGGAGACAACCGCCCTGTAGAGCGGGTGTCATGGAATGATTGTCAAGAGTTCATAAAAAAGTTAAACGGACTCACAGGAAAGAGTTTTAGACTTCCTACAGAAGCGGAGTGGGAGTACGCCGCAAGAGGAGGGAATAAGAGCAAGGGCTATAAATATAGTGGAAGCAACGACATAGACGAAGTCGCATGGTATGACGGCAACAGCGGAAGTCAACCCCATCCAGTTGGCACAAAGAAGCCTAACGAACTTGGTATCTACGATATGAGCGGAAACGTTTTGGAGTGGTGCAATGACTGGTATGGCGATTACACGTTGACACCTGCGAACAACCCTACTGGACCATCATCCGGGAGTCTCCGTGTGATCCGTGGTGGATGTTGGGTCAACGATGCCTGGGACTGCCGTGTGTCGTTCCGTTACAGGTTCTACCCCGACGACAGGGACTACTTCATGGGCTTTCGCTTGGTTCTTCCCCAGTGATTAACAACTTTTCTAATAAAATTTTAAATAATGAGTTCGTTACAAAAACTTTTGATGATATGAAAGATTTCATAAATCCATTACTCTGTAATACCAAAAAATTATATCATTTCACAAATTTTGAATCGGCTTGTAAAATACTAACTTCGGGAAAACTTTTATTTTCTAAGATACACGATGCGAATGATATTGATGAATTTTATAATCCTTTGTTCTTCTCAAAGGGCGTGGATCCAAAAGAGTTTAACGAAGAGTGGTATAAGTATAGGCAAATTAGTTTTTCTATTGATCAAAGACCCAATAAATTAGGATTTCTTAATTCACCAATGTGGGCGCATTATGCCAATAAAGGAACCGGTGTTTGTCTTGTCTTCGACAAAAAGAAGATAGAAGGAACAGTTAAGGATAAGCCATTTCTGAAAGGAGAAATTTTCTATGACAAATATTTTGTTCGCACAATCATTGTGGAAGATGGAGAAAAAGCGGCATCTTTTTTCAAGAAAAATTATAAAGAACTATTTTTCAAGAAAACATCTTATTGGGAATACGAGCAAGAATATAGAATTTTAACGAAGACAGAAAATAAAGAACGACCATCTATACCCATAAAAGATGCCTTAATGGCTGTAATTATGAGTTTCGTTCAAAGTAACAATCGGAATGAGAATGAAAGCATACAAGGTAGCCCTGAATATTCAGCAATAAAGGAATTGGTCAATGATTCTTCTATTCCAATTTTAGAACTCGGTTCGTTATTAAGCGAAAAAAGTTTATCAAAAGATGGGGATACTTATTGTTCTATAAAAACTGATAACAATGTAATCTCCTGTGACCACAACTTTCGATGCATAAAGAACAAATAGAATCTAAAATTCATAATCACAAAAAATATTTTCACAACTTTATGATCCTCATCCTCTCCCACCGCCGTCGCACCGACTCCATTCTCAAGTTGCACCCCAACGCCCT
>CAVJCT010000044.1:63892-105928 GCA_963648205.1 Flexilinea sp. | reverse complement strand
ATCGGCAGATTGATTCATCTTTAACTCAATGATATACAACTTGTTATAGGCTAACATCACCATGTCTATTCGTCCCGTCGACGTGCGAACCTCAACGTCAACATACTGCCCCATCAATGTGAATATGACATACAACACTTGCTGCCAATGTCCTTCATAGTCTGTATTGTCGCAATATGGAAGTGAATTCAAAAACTGCTTTAAAGTATTGAGCATCAGGTTAATATCTCCTTTCGACAGGGCATTTACCATCTCGGAAAGAACACCCTTTACCCTTGCCGTCGTAACCTGTGGCGCAATATAATATGGAATGAGAGAATTCATCAGCCCCATCCGAACCTCTTTATTCGGAATCTCCAGCTGATAAAAACCCATCGAATCTTTCCCTTTTATCGTGATATAACCACTCTGATAGAGCAACGCCGTGGCACTTTCCATCTGCTCCATGGGACAGTCAAAATCCTCTGCCGTCGCCTTCATACCTCCTATCCCAAAAGATGCCACCTTGAATTTCCGTAGCATCTCTATCAGGTAGGTCGGTGTCCCCGAATCAAACCAATAAGCATCAATCTTCCCTTTCCAAAAGGCATTCATGACACTGTAGGGATTGAAAATGTCTTCCGACGGCCAAGTGAAATGATAACCATCATAATTTTGCTTTAATTGAATGACGGCTTCCTCCTCTGTAATTCCTTGTCGTTCAGCAAAATACTGCACATGCTCCTTCAGTTGGGCGAACAATTCCGTCTCTGTAATGCCACAAATTCCAGAGAACTCATCATCCAAACTGATGTTGCAGATATTATTGAACTCGCTGAAAATACTCATCTGCGAAAACTTCGTGATTCCTGTCAAGAAGACAAAACGAAGGTATTCTTCACAACCCTTCAACGGACTATAGAAATTGCGCATAATCATCCGCAAATCCATCAAATCGTCCTCATTATGAACCACATCCAACAAGGGCGCATCATACTCGTCTATCAGAACAACAACTTTTTGCGAATTTTTTTTGTAGACCTTCTTTATCAACTCCACTAAACGGTTGTTCGCTCCAATTCTTGTAGAACTGATGCCAAACTTCTCGAACTGATCATCCAACTGATAGTTGAGAAAACGCTCCAACTCTTCTTTGCTTTTATGTTTGCCATCTGCAAAATTGAATTTTATCACAGGATATTTTGTCCAATCCTTTTCCAATTTTTCAATAGCAAGTCCTTTGAAAAGGGATTTTTCTCCTTCAAAATAGGCTTCCAAAGTAGACACGAAAAGAGACTTTCCAAAGCGTCTTGGTCGGCCTAAAAAGAAATACGAACCCAACTGTTGTGCCAGCCGATAAACATACTCTGTTTTATCAACATACACTCCATCAGCCTCGCGTATCTTTCTAAACGACTGAACCCCTACTGGATATTTATTGATGTCTACCATGCTAAATCTCTTTCCGTTATTCTCTACAAATATACAAAAAAGGGCGCACCAGATATCCCATCGATGCGCCCGCTGTTTAATAAGTTAGAAACTTTTGCAAATGTTTTTATTTATTTGAGATATAGTCGACCAACCATTTGCCGACTTCACTCGTCTTGTATTTCTTTGCTCCTTCAAGGGCAAGATCCTCTGTTACAACAGCAGCGTTCAATGATGCAGCTACTGCCTCACGGATCAATGCGCCCTCTGCCTTTGCATTGAATGCATACTCGAACATCATAGCGGCTGAAAGAACTGCTGCCAATGGGTTGGCAATGTCCTTACCTGCTGCTTGTGGGTAACTTCCGTGGATTGGCTCGAACAAACTTGTGTGCTCTCCTACTGATGCAGAAGCCAAAAGTCCCATTGAACCAGCGATCACACTTGCCTCGTCAGTCAAGATATCACCGAAAGTGTTCTCGGTTACCATAACGTCGAAGAACTTAGGGCAACGAACCAACTGCATTGCAGCGTTGTCAACAAACATATAGTCTGTCTTTACCTCTGGATAGTTCTTCTCCATCTCTTGTCCACGCTCTCTCCAAAGTCTTGAAGACTCCAACACGTTTGCCTTATCAACGATAGTCAAGTGTTTTCTTCTTCTCATAGCATACTCGAAAGAGAGTTTCAAGATACGGTCTACCTCTTTTTGGCTGTAGATACAAGTATCGTAAGCAACGGTTCCGTTCTCCTTACGTCCCTTCTCACCGAAGTACATACCACCAGTCAACTCACGAACGCAAAGGAAATCTGCGCCGTCAACCAACTCCTCTTTCAATGGAGAAGCCTTAACGAGTGACTTGTAAGTCTCAACTGGACGAAGATTAGCGTAGAGTCCCAATTTCTTACGCATAGCGAGCAAACCTTGCTCAGGACGCACTTTTGAAGTTGGGTTGTTATCGTAGCGAGGGTCACCAACAGCACCGAAAAGCACTGCGTCAGACTTCATACAAAGTTCGTGTGTAGAATCTGGGTAAGCATCTCCGAATTTGTCGATTGCACACGCACCAACAAGAGCAGTATCGTATGTCAACTCATGGTTGAACTTCTTTGCGATAGCCTTTACTACATCAAGGGCAACGCCAACCACTTCTGGTCCGATACCGTCGCCTGGTAAAACTGCAAGATTTAGTTTCATTATTTCTCTTCTATTAAGTTTAACATTTTCTCTGTTGCTTGGATGGCTGCCTCAGTCTGGTCGGCATCCAATCCGTGTGTCTTGAAGACACGTTCTTTGAATTTCCAAGTGATCGTCGTATGCACGAGGGCATCCGTCTTTCCTCCTGGCGGGATGATAACCGCATAGTCTAACAACTCTGGCGTCGGTTTGTCCAACTGTTTGTAGATCTTCCACAACGCCTTCGAGAATGCGTCATACTGGCCATCGCCTGGAGCAGTCGTCTGGTAGACCTCGCCATCCACCTCGATCTTCACCGTGGCTACTGGTCGCAAGCCATGCGTGAGCGAGAGGGAGTAGTTGATCATCCTAATCTTCTGTTTTTCAACAGGATGCTTCAACACATCCGATATGATATATGGTAACTCGTCTTGAGTAACAATTTGTTTCTTGTCGCCCAATTCGATGATACGTTTCGTCACTTTATCCATCGACTCCTCGTCTAACACGATGCCCAACTCCTCAATGTTCTTGCGGATGTTAGCCCTTCCAGACACTTTTCCGAGCGCGTACTCACGTTGTCTTCCAAATCGTTCTGGAAGAAGAGCGTTGACATAAAGGTCGCCTTTGGAATCACCGTCGGCATGAACTCCAGCACACTGTGTGAAGACATTGTCTCCAATAATCGGCTTGTTGTTCGGAATACGAACGCTGGAGTAAGTCTCGACTAATTTGCTAATCTGATAGATTCTATCTTCTCTGACGTGGGTCTTGATGTTGAGTTGGTCGTGCAACACGGCGACGACACTTGTCAACGGAGCGTTACCTGCTCTCTCACCCAAACCATTCACGGTTGTGTGCAAACCTTGAATACCTGCTTCGGCTGCCATGTAGACGTTGCCCAAAGCGAGGTCGTAGTCGTTATGTGCGTGAAAATCAAAATGATAGTTCGGATAACGATCTACCATATCCTTGCAAAACTCATACGTTTGGCGAGGATTCAGAATGCCCAAAGTGTCGGGCAGCATCACCCTTTTAACAGGTAAATCGGCAATCGCATCAAGGTATTCGTAAACATAATCGCGAGAGTGAATCATACCATTGCTCCAATCTTCCATATAAAGATTGACGGCAATGCCATGTTGGTGCGCCTCCAAGACAGCGTCTCGCACGTCGGCGATGTGCTGTGCGGTAGTTTTGCGCAACTGACCCTCCACATGTTTCTTTGACCCTTTCGTAAGGAGGTTCATCACTTTACAGCCCACCTTCTCAATCCAGTCGAGCGATGTGCCTTTGTCTACAAAAGCCAACACCTCAACACGGTCGAGATAGCCTGCCACTTTCGCCCAGTCGGCTATGCGCTTCACCGCATCAAACTCGCCCGCAGAAACCCGGGCGGAGGCAACCTCCACCCGGTCTACACCCAATGTTTCCAATAACATTTGGGCTATGCCAAGCTTTTCATGCGGAGCGAAAGAGACACCGGAGGTCTGTTCCCCATCACGAAGGGTTGTGTCCATTATCTCCATTGCGACTCCTCTCTGCTTATTATTTATGTTTCTTCTCGTACTCTTCGATCAACGATTTCTTGCTCAACAAGTAGTCGATGTCGTCGTAACCGTTCATCAAGCACTCCTTCTTGTAGGCGTTGATCTCGAATTTCTCGCTCTTGCCAGTAGCCAAGTTGGTAACTGTCTGATTAGGCAAGTCGACCTTCACCTCCATCTTAGGGTTTGCCTTGATGCTGGCGAAGAGTTCAGCGAGGAACTGCTCTGAAACAACGACTGGCAACACGAAGTTGTTCAACTCGTTGTTCTTGTGGATATCGGCAAAGAAACTTGAGATTACAACACGGAAACCGTATCCTGCGATAGCCCAAGCAGCGTGTTCACGGCTACTTCCACTTCCGAAGTTCTTTCCTGCTACGAGGATGCAACCACTGTAAGTAGGGTCGTTCAACACGAAACTCTTGATGGGGTTTCCGTCTTTGTCATATCTCCAGTCGCGGAAGAGGTTATCACCAAATCCTGCTTTATCAGTTGCTTTCAAGAAACGAGCTGGGATGATCTGGTCAGTGTCGACATTCTCTAATGGCAGAGGAATGCAACTGCTCGTGATTATATCAAATTTTTGTTTCATCGTTTTTCTCTTTTGTGGTTTTCGACTTAAATCAATGTGCGTGGGTCGGTGATAACACCTGTGATGGCTGCAGCAGCGGCTACCAATGGGCTAGCCAATACGGTACGCGCACCTGGACCTTGACGACCCTCGAAGTTACGGTTTGAAGTAGAGACGCTCAACTTGCCTGCTGGGATCTTATCGTCGTTCATAGCCAAACATGCTGAGCATCCTGGCTGACGGAGTTGGAATCCTGCCTCCTCGAAGATCTTGTCCAAACCTTCTTCTCTGATCTGCTTGTCGACCATCCAAGAGCCTGGTACCAACCAACAAGTGATGTTGGCTGCCTTCTTCTTTCCCTTCACGATAGAAGCGAATGCACGGAAGTCTTCGATACGTCCGTTGGTACATGAACCACAGAACACATAGTCAACTTTCTTGCCTAAGAGGCTGTCACCGGGAGCGAATCCCATATAGTCCAAACTCTTCTTGAAAGAGATCTGACCTGCTGCGTCGATAGTGTCCAAAGTAGGGATGCGTTGAGAGATACCCATACCCATACCTGGGTTTGTACCGTAGGTAACCATAGGCTCGATGTCAGCTGCGTCGAAGTTAATCTCCTTGTCGAACACTGCGTCATCACCACTCTTTAAAGTTCTCCAGAAAGCAACTGCCTTATCCCAGTCAGCACCCTTAGGAGCATATTCACGACCTTTCAAGTACTCGAAGGTTGTCTCGTCAGGAGCGATAAATCCTCCACGAGCACCCATCTCGATAGTCAAGTTACTGAGGGTCAAACGACCTTCCATTGAGAGGTTCTTCACAACAGAACCAGAATATTCTACGAAATAACCAGTAGCTCCAGAAGTTGTCATCTTGCTCATGATGTAGAGAGCGACGTCTTTTGCAGTTACACCCTTCTTCAACTCGCCGTTGATGTTGATTCTCATCGACTTAGGCTTTGATTGGAGGATACACTGGCTTGCCATTACCATCTCAACCTCAGAAGTACCGATACCGAATGCAACAGCACCCATAGCACCGTGAGTTGAAGTGTGAGAGTCACCACATACGATCGTCATTCCTGGCAATGAAAGACCTCTTTCTGGTCCAACAACGTGAATCACACCATTATGGTCGTTCAACATTCCGAAATGGGTCAAACCGAAGTCTGCCGCATTTTTAGCCAATGTGTCAACCTGCTTTCTTGATACAGGGTCCTCGATAGGCTTGTCCTGATCATGTGTAGGCGTGTTGTGGTCTGGCATACAGAAAATCTGCTTTGGACGGAAACATTTCAGTCCTCTTTCGCGCATGCCCGTGAAAGCCTGTGGAGAAGTAACCTCATGACAGTAAAGGCGGTCGATGTAGAGTTGCGTAGGACCGTCGACTACTTGAGAAACCACATGTGAATCCCAGATTTTATCGAATAACGTGTTCATATTGGTTAGAAATTATACAGTATAAACTCTTATTATATTAGGACAATTATTTTTTACGTTTATCTTACATAAACTTATTGAGTGCATCAACGTAGGCTTGGAGTGAACCTTCGACAATGTCTGTGCTGGCTCCGAAACCGAAGTAAACATGACCGTCGCACTCCACCTGCATGTGGATCTTTGCCACGTCGTTGCTTCCCTTGTTGATGGATTGGATAGTGAACTCGCTGAGTGTCATCTTCTTACCCAAGATCTGCTTCAAAGCATTGATCGTAGCGTCAACCGGACCATTACCTGTAGCAGTAGCCGATTTCTTCTCGCCGTGAACGATCAAACCCAACTCTGCGGTATGCTCAACGTTCTTACCAGCGTTGACACGGAGATAGTCGATTTCGATAGCCTTTCCGCCATCTTCCTTCGCACCCATCAAGATACGAATGTCATCGTCGTGAATCTCCTTCTTCTTATCAGCCATAACGAGGAACTCCTTGTATATCTCGTCCAACTTCTCATCGCTGACAGTGTAGCCCATCACGTTGAGGCGGTGGCGAAGAGCAGCACGACCACTACGAGCCGTCAAAACGATCAAGTTGTTGTCGATTCCAACATCCTTAGGATCCATGATCTCATAGGTGCAAAGGTTCTTCAACACCCCATCTTGGTGGATTCCAGACGAGTGAGAGAAAGCGTTTCGACCGACGATAGCCTTGTTCATCTGAATAGGCATGTTCATCAAGTTGGAAACGATGCGACTTGTATGATAGATCTGCTTCGTATCGATTTCAGTGTCGATGTTCAAACCCTTGTGGCAGCGGAGAGCCATCACCACCTCTTCCAAAGAAGTGTTACCTGCACGCTCACCCACACCGTTGATAGTAACCTCGACCTGACGAGCACCTGCCAAGACACCTGCCAAAGTATTAGCCGTAGCCATACCCAAATCGTTGTGGCAGTGAGTTGAGATAGTAGCCTTATGCACACCATCGACATGCTCCATCAAGTATTGGATCTTAGCAGCAAACTCTTGAGGGAGGCAATAACCCGTCGTGTCAGGGATATTGACAACCGTAGCACCAGCCTTGATGACAGCCTCAACCACACGAGCCAAGTATTCGTTGTCGGTACGACCAGCGTCTTCGCAGTAGAACTCGACATCCTCGACATATTTCTTAGCGTATTTCGTTGCAGCGATAGCACGCTCTAAGATGTCCTCGCGGTTGGAGTTGAATTTGTAGCGGATATGCTGGTCGGACGTACCGATACCCGTGTGGATACGTTTACGTTTGGCATATTGCAACGCTTCGCTCGCCACGTCGATATCCTTTTGGACACTACGAGTAAGCGCACAAACGACAGGGTTCGAAACGACCTTTGAGATTTCGACCACTGAGTTGAAGTCGCCCGGACTTGAAATAGGGAAACCAGCCTCAATCACATCGACGCCCAAAGCCTCCAATGCACGTGCAACCTCTAACTTTTCCACGGTGCTCAGTTGACAACCAGGCACCTGCTCACCATCTCTCAGGGTAGTGTCGAATATATATAATCTGTCTGCCATTATAGTATGTTTTTTTGTTATTACTCGTTATTCATTGTTCGACTTGTAGACTAATATCTGCGGACACAGAAATATGAAAAAAAAGCCTTTCTCACGAAGGAAGTGAGAAAGGCTTTGTCTCTATCTTTTTAGCATACATTCCTCACTTCCTCAAGCAACGCAAGAGGAGCAACAAGGAAATAATGTTAATATTTGAAATTCTGTAATCCATAACAATACGCACTCATTTTTGCCGTGTCTACTGTATTATATTAGTCTTTCAATTATCAGTGAACCTTGAAGTTCTCTAACTCTAATTTTTAGTAGTGCGAAATTAATGCGTTTCGCGCTTATCTGCAAATTTTTCAGAATAAATTAGTAGTTAAACATCGTGAAAAAAAACTGAATATATTACACATCTTAATATTTCTTTTTAAATTTGCAATGCTCATCTATAATTAGAAGGAGTTTCGAGACCCGATTGCCTCTGATGCAACACGGGTCTTGCGTTTTTTTAGACATCACAATGGCGATGAAATTCGCCTTGACATTTTCTTTTGTATGGATTTTTTACCATATTCCTTATTAAGATAATATGCAGTCAACAAATAAAAAGCATCGCTTCTTTGTTGCTCCAGAACAATTACATATTCCTCTACCCTATCATAAATGTAAGTTTTCCTTACCTTGCGTTTCTTAGCATCTTTATCTTCCACCGTGAAAACATCAAGGTTCTCTGGGACAATCTCATTTATATGATGCTTAATCCAATGCAACCTTTTAGAACGTTCCATCTCAAAAATTCGCTTCGGATACTTTTCACCATTCTCATCTTCAACTTGAATTTCTTCACATGTCAAATGTTTAAACAGTCGTCCCATATCAGCCTCACCTTGAGCCTTAATAGGATAAATTCGTCTGTCTCTGAAAGAAAAATCGGGATTGTCCTCAATATCTCTTTTAAAGATACTTAATAGATCCTTTTTTCTTTCTTCTTCACTTAACCCAATCAAATCTAACAAATCAGGATATTTTTTTATAATGTTAAGCCCACCCATTCTATTTTAAGGATATGAAAAAAAGATTAAATTTTTTACGAGATAACGGTGTTGTAGTGTTGAGAGATATACTACTATGTTTTTTTATCTTATCAATTAGTTTTCTTTTAGCAATGACCTTCCCTTCTATTTCACCTTTTTCAATTCGCAAATTATAGTTAATAGCCCCCATCAAAACATCTGCCAACTGAATAAAGACGCTTTCATGCGAACGAATAAACTGAAATCTTCCAATTGAAGAATTATATGTCATAATTTGTCTCAACTTCGCAAGCTTCTCATAACTACAAGTATCTTTTATATCTAAATACACATTATATGTATTTTCGAAATCTACTTTCGTGTGTAACAGTTGAAAATACATCCTGAAATAAAAATCATTAAAAGTATAATCAACTCTACTCTCATCAATTTGAGATTTGTCAACCACAACAGCACGAAACTCAATATCGTTCATAAAGAACCAATCTATCAATTCAGAATAGACCCTATACGTTGCCTCGTGTACATTCGTCCACTTTAATTCCTCCGTATAATCATATTTCTTTTTTATCGCCAATATCTCACTCTTGGCTAATCGGATTTGTGGGTATGCTACGCTAACATACCCCAAAACCATATAAGGGTGATTATCATGAATTAAATGTGTACTTTCATCACAGTAGATGTTAAAAGTCTTATTCATACAACCCCCATCTGTTATTTCACCACCGTTCCCGTATTGCAGCCCAATTGACCTGCCTCGGTGATGATCACCTCTTTGACGCCAGCATCGATGGCAGCAAAAGCATTCTCCAATTTTGGAATCATTCCACCTTGGATGATCTCTTGCTCTACATACTTGACGAACAACTTTTTGGTGATCTCTGGAATGACACTGTCATCGTCGTTGGCATCCATCAAGACTCCCTTTTTCTCGAAACAGTAGACCAACGTTACATCGAAATGTTTGGCTAACGCTTTGGCAGCCTCACCTGCGATTGTGTCGGCATTGGTATTCAACAAGTTACCCTTCTTATCGTGAGTGAGCGGAGCCAAAACTGGAACGACACCTTTTTTAATCAAGTCAGCCAGCAAATCAGCATCCACCTTCTTCACATCGCCTACAAAGCCATAGTCGACCTCCTTCACTGGTCTTTTATCCGACTGCATATAGTTCATATCAGCACCGGTGAGACCTAAAGCGTTGATATTCAGGGCTTGCAATTTAGCGACAATTGTCTTGTTGACTAAACCACCGTAGACCATCGTAACCACACGGAGCATATCCGCATCGGTGATACGGCGACCATTCACCATCTTGCTCTCGATGCCCAACTGAGTAGCCAAGGCTGTGGCAGAACGACCACCACCATGCACCAACACCTTGTTGCCTTCTATTTTTGAGAAACGCTCTAAGAGAGCAGCTAACGTATCTGGTTCTTCAACAATCTTACCACCAACCTTTATTAAAGTCAATTTTTCCATTTTGTATTCTATTATAATATATGAAAAGAGAAAGACCGTAGCCCCTCATTGGCACGAGGAGCGACGGTCTGTAGATTCAATCATGAAATGTTCACCTCATTCTTATTTGTTCTTTAACAAATCGCGAATTTCGGTCAACAAGAGTTCTTCTTTAGAAGGAGCAGGTTCTGGAGCAGGAGCAGCAGGTTCTTCCTCTTTCTTCTTCTTCAAAGAGTTGATCAACTTGATGAACAAGAAGATACAGAAAGCGACGATGATGAAATCGAACAACACTTGGAGGAAGTTACCGAAACTCAACACAGCAACACCAGCCTCTTGAGCCTTTGCCAAAGTATCGTAGATTTGCACATCGCGACCACCCAACTGAACGAACCAGTTAGTGAAATCGATACCGCCAGTTGCCAATGAAATCAAAGGCATAAAGATGTCAGAAACCAACGAAGTAACGATTTTTCCGAAAGCACCACCGATGATCACACCGACTGCCATATCGATCACGTTACCACGAACTGCGAACTCTTTGAACTCTGATAAAAATTTACTTTTCATTTTCTTTCGTTATTTATTGTTCTGAACTCGTTTTCACCCACAAAATTAGTTTTTTTTAGGAGAGAGACAAATAAATATTTCATTTCGGCCCTTCTATCAACACAGCACCAAAAGCCTCTAATCTTTCTTTCAACATTTCATCGATACCCTTGCAAAATACTCCATGATGACTCCTTTTTTTTCCTTCATTTTTTCAAAATGCTAAGTTACTCATTATTTGATAGATACAAAACAAAATCGGTATTTTTGTGGCATTTCAATCGGTGTTTTTGTGGCATTTCAATCGGTATTCTTGCGGTAGATTTAACATTATTTAACTAAAATGCAACTATTTTGATGTGGTTGACATCAACTTATATAATACCCTCTGGTTGACAATTTTTTTGTTACTTTGCACACCCTTTTTTATCATTAAACGTTAATAATGAGGGAATAGATTTGCAGTCTTGAATGAACAGAATAAACTATCAACGGAAATTAGACCGACTGATTGAGTCGTTTTCGGGGGCGGATGAACCACCGACATTGCTGCTTCACTGTTGTTGCGGTCCCTGCAGTAGCTACACCTTGGAGTACCTTTCTGATTATTTTCAAATCACTGCTTTTTTCTACAATCCGAACATTGCTCCTCGCGAAGAGTACGACCATCGTTTTTCGGAGTTCCGACGATTGGTCAGCGAAATGCACACGAAATATCCTATCACTATCATCGAGGGAGAATATCATCCGTCCGTCTTCTATGAGGCTGTGAAGGGGTTGGAGAAAGAACCTGAATTGGGCGAACGTTGCTTCGTATGCTACCGATTGCGGATGGAACGTGCAGCCCTTCTCGCCCAGAAATTCGATTGCGACTTTTTCACGACCACGCTGAGTATCAGTCCAAAGAAGAATGCAGATAAAATCAATGAGATAGGCGAATCATTGTCAGAAATCTATCATGTAAAACATCTTCCTTCGGATTTCAAACGGAAGAAGGGGTATGAACGCTCGATCGTCATCACTCGCGAACACCAGATTTACCGTCAAGACTATTGCGGTTGTGTTTTCTCTATGCGACACGATATAACATCACAGACGAAATAAAAATGGAGGTCAACCATCACGGTCGACCTCCACTATCAAATACAAAATTTTACTCTTATTGTCTTATTCGATAATCAGTTTCAAAACTTTCAGTTCATTTTCTACCGATACCTTAACTAAATAGATACCCGCAGAGAGGTCGGACACCTCCACTTGCACCTCGTTATTGCCTTCGTTGGCATTGCGTGTTTCACTCTTCAAAACAGAACCTGCCAAACTCAAGATTTCAAGATTGTATTCACCAGAATTATCACTTGTGAAGTAGAGGGTTGTAAACGTTCTGGCTGGATTTGGAGCGAGAACGATCGCAGATGACTCAGCCTCAACATCTTGAGTAGCGGTAGATGATTCGCCTACTGTAACAATCAGATTAGCCGTTCCAGAAAGGAAGTCGGGATAATCGGCAGCGGTGTAAGTGCCTGCCAACAATTTCTTATCGCCCAAGGTTGCGTAGTTGACAGTGAGATCGGCATTCAAAACTGCGCTTGCACCTGTCTCCAGGGTCAATGAACCAGTGGTGTTGGCAGCATCGATCTGCAACTTGGCAGCGTTGCTCACCTCGATACCCGTCTTTCCTAAAGCGTCAGATTTGGCAACTTGTAATGTGCCTTCCGTCTGCAACCACTTACCAGTGAAATCGCTTGCCGAAGCGTTGAGATAGAGTGTGCCGACACCCGATTTCGTAACATTGCCTTCACCCTTGATTGTTCCGTTGATTTTGAAAACGGAAGCCTCAACAGAACCGACGGTTACCTTCGTGTCGTTATCAAAATAGAGAGCCGTAGCCGTGAGTCGGAACTCTGGGTTGCTGGTGTAAGATTTCAACTGACCACCCACAAAATGCACCTCGCGAACTGCCACGTTGTCGCGGATTCGGAAAGTTCCATTTGTCTCAACGTATGTCAATGCGCGAACGTCGGAGGTGATGTTTGCCTCACCCGTACGCAAATAGGCTGTGTCGCAATCGGTAGGAACAGCGTTGTCGTTCCAGTAGGTGCCTTCATCCCAGTCGCCGTTGGTGGCTGAGCATTCGAAGACGTGGCTTGTCTTGGTGATGGTGATTCTACCCGATTTCGTGCTATCCAAACCAGAAGGATTTCCAACCGTTGTAACAGTGAATGTGAAGGTTTGGTCGCAAGCAGATGCGTTGGTTACACCACCTGAGAAATAAACCTCTTTGCTATCATTATCAATATCAACATTGATACCCTCTGGCGTACTTGGCTCCCAAGTTACACTCACCGTCTCGGCATAGTTCCATTTGTAATAGAAATTAGAAATTACCGAATCCAACGGAACAGACTGCTTTGAACCACCTCCGCCACATTTCTGAAGCGTGGCTTTTGGATAAGTGCCATCACCGAAAGTGAGCGTACCCGTCTTGGTAGCTTCTGTCTCATATCCGCTGACTGTCGTAATGGTGTAAGTATATTTTCCACTAACCGTTGAGGCTCCTGTGAATGAGATGCGCTTGTCGGCGTCGTCAACCTTCACCGTAAGACCTTCTGGCACGAATGGAGACCAAGTGATTTTTACTGTTGAGGCATTAGCCCACACAAATGAGAAATCTGAGATGTTTGTGCCAACTGCCACTGTTTGAGATGAACTACCAGCACCATTCTTTGTCAAAGTTGGAGGAAGAACAACCACCTCTTGATCTCCGCCAATAAGGTTGATGTCTGGTGTAGGGAATGTACCGCTACCCAACCAGAAGCCAAGGTGAGGCGGTTGGTTATAAGCCGTGTTTTGCCAAGAGATAGCGTTACGGTAGATTGGATCGTGCATCAACGTATACATTTTATAATTCGTTGGGATGACCGTTGTCGTGATGTAGATCTCATCTGCGCCATTGTGTGAAATGACCTCCTCACGCCAGTCGCCCAAGATGTCGGCAGAGAGGTTCGGCGTACGTTTAGTCGTATTGCAAGATTTTCCTGGCAAAGTATAAAGCGTGTTTACCTTATTATTAGAGATCCATTTGGTGATGGTTAAATCTTCCGTGTAACCACCATCCATCAACTCATCTTGCAAATCACCATCCCAGTAGAGGCGGAAGTTCTGCGACAATCCGTTGCGAGTGCCACCCTCCGTGCCATCACACTTGATAACGTTTCCGTTACCACCCGACCATGCCTCATATCCTTTTGAAGAAGCGTCGATATCAGCAGCGATACCACGACCGTTATCTGTTCCTGTCTTCGCACCACCGATGATTGCACCTGTGCGAGCATCGTGATACTCATATCCGTAGGCAGCAGAAGTCTCCTCATGCACGCAGAACACCTCCAAACCATCACGATCTGGGTTCAAATCGCCGAAGTGCATCGCATCACCGTGACCCAAGCCAGTGCGGTACATGAAATTTCCGTTGTGGTCGATAGCGCATGCACCGTGAATAATCTCATCATAGCCATCATTGTCAACATCACCGCAAGCCAAGTTGTGGTTTCCTTGTCCGTAGCCCTCTTTACCGCTCGTTGCAGCGTTGTAGTACCAACGTTGTGAGAGGGTTGAGCCGTTGAAATCCCATGCGGTTACTGCCATACGAGTGTAGTAACCACGAACATAGACGATGCTCGGATTGTTATTGTTTCCTAAATAAGCGTTTGTTGCCAAGAAACGGTCGCAACGGTTTCCATAACTATCACCCCACGCCTTCACTGTTCCACGACCTGGGTTGAAATCCACCGTTGAGATTTCCTCTCCCGTCAATCCGTTGAAGATGGTTAAGTACTCTGGACCCGTCAAGACGTAACCTTTAGAGTTGCGGTAAACCTGGCTGTGGTCGGCACCAGATGCAGAACCTTTGCTCAAATAGTTTCCCTTTCCATCCTTCGTGCCGGGAGCAGTTTTGCAGACCACCTCCGCCTTGCCGTCGCCGTCATAGTCGCCCACCAAGAACTGCGTGTAGTGCGCACCTGCACGAATGTTATAACCGAGGTCGATACGCCAGCGTTGCGTGCCGTCCAACTCGTAACAGTCTAAATAGACCTTATCCGTTTTTCCACTTTTCGAGTTGTCCTGACTGTTAGAAGGATCCCATTTCAAGATGATTTCCCACTGTCCGTCGCCATCCACATCACCCACGCTACAATCGTTAGGCGAGTAGGTGCAGTTGCTCGAAGTCGGACGGTTCAATTTGATGGTCAGCGACTGCGAAGACCACACTTTGGCAGTTCCGCCAATGCCATTCTCAACCCCATCTATCACTGGTTTCACTGTGTAAGTAGATGATGTTGAGCCACTTGCGTCGGTATAGTTCGAGCAAGTGGTGATAGGCGAAGCGTTGACCTTCGTACCATCACGATAGAGGTTAAAACCAATGTCAGAAGGGTCTGTTCCGAGGACACGCCAACTGAGGAAAACACCACTCGATGTCTTGACAGCCACCAATCCGCGGTCGAGCCACTCTATATTGCGCGCCGCCTGCATGCAGAAGCAGCAACACGCCAATAACAAGCAAAGTATCGTTCGTTTCATATCTCTATGTTTTTTATTTTCTTATCAATTTGAATACCTTCACCGTCTCGCCATCGTTGTAGCGAACAAAGTAAACACCAGTTTGATATTCCCTCAAATCAATCTCAATTTCAGAAACACCCTCGGCAATATTGTAGTTTGATTTTCGCAGAACAACGCCCGTCTGTGTCATCGTCTCAATCTCCACATTCTGAGATTTCTCTGCATTCATTGTCAAAACCGCGATTCCGTCGGTAGGATTAGGAGCGAGTGTGAACACCGCATCATCAGTCATAGCCTCAACAACATCCGTAGAACCTTCGAGTACGGTCAATGTTGCGCTTCCACTAATGTAGTCAGGAAAATCGTTACTTGTATATTTTCCTTCGGAAATTTTTTGATCTCCAAATGTTGCGGTTGCAACAGTCAGATTGGCATCAAGTTGCATCGTTGCACCGGTAGCGACTGAGAGTGCGCCTGTCGTATTGGCAGTTGCGACGATCATCTTTGTGCCACTTTGCAAGGTTACGCCTCCTGTGCCTAAGCCGTTGCCGTTGGTAACATTCAGAGTTCCGCCCTCCACTGTCCATGCGCCAAAGTAGTCGGATGCGTTGGCGTTGAGTGTCAAGATTCCCAATGCCGTCTTGGTGAGGTTGCCCTCTCCTTTGATCGTTCCGCTTATCTTAAACTCCGAAGTGTCGAGCGAACCTGCGGTGATAACAGAGTTTTGAAGAACATTCAACTCGTTGACTGTCAAGCGGAACTGTGGATTGCTGGTGTACGATTTCAAAGTTCCACCATTGAGTTGAATTTCGCGCGCTGCCATATTGTCGCGGATTCTGAATGTTGCTCCGCTTTGCACGATGGTCGTTGCCCGCACATCTGATGAGACATTCACCTCGCCACTCTCAATGTAAGCGGTGTCGCAGTCGAATGGCACTGCACCTTTGTCCCATCCGTCGGTTGCCGTCCAATAGATACCTGTTGCCGTGGTGTTGAAGCGGTAGGCACTTGCAACGACGTTGATGCTTCCACTCTTCGTTGCCGTGGTCGTCGCCCCCACTGTTGAAACGGTGAATTTCCAACTTCCACATTCCGTAGGTGTGCCTGCGAAATAGATTTTATGAGCAGAATTGTCGGTAGTTGTTGTGATACCCGCAGGCTCGGAAGGCGACCAAGTTACCTCCACAGTTTGTGCATTCTCCCAATAGTAGTTGAAATTGGTGAGGGCCACATTTGAGAAGATCGTTTGGTTAGAACTTCCTCCTCCTTGTTTTTGTAAAGATGGATTCTCGTAGACGATTTTCTGTCCGTATTCAACTAATACATAGACAGTTGTGGTGAATGATGTACCATCGCTACCTGTAACGGTGAAATCGAATTGAGCCATTCCGTAGAAATTCTCGGTAGGCGTGAAAGTGACTTTACTGCCTGATACAGAGACAGTTCCGTTCTTTGCGTTTGATACTTTATAGGAAGGAGAAACTTTGCTCCATCCCTCGGTGTATTCTTCCAAATCGATGGTGAGGGCAGTACCCATTGAGGTACGTTTGTGAAGGTCGCCCAACCAGTTGATATATCGCTCAATGTTAGCGTAACCATCTGATCCTATGGTCATTGCATCATCTTTGTTGATGTCCAAGTCGTTTGCCAACTCCCAATAGTCGGGCATACCATCGTTGTCGGTATCCGTCTCTTTCGTGCCACTGTTGATGACACCAAAACCATCGTTGCTCAGTCCGGTTTCCGTCTGACTTTTATACATTTTTCCCTCTGTTCCCAAAGAATAGACGTTAGACCAGATTTGGTCGTCAATCTCATCTACGGGACGAACACCTGCCAACGAGGAAACCGCACGATAGGCAGTGGCCGCCGTCATAGTCGGAATGGTGCTGGTCATACTGCTCCAAGGAGAAGAGAGTGTCGTGAACGTCTTGCCCGATTTATAACAAGTTGGTGTCGTTGACGAACCGTTCAAAACGCCATCTTTGTTTCTATCTTTCATATTTCCAGAGGTGTAGAAACTCTGGTTCTCATCCACCTGAAACCAAGTGTTGTCGGTCGACGAACTTGGACCAGCCACAAAGTAGTTATTGATGAGGTCGTGACTAAATTTCGTACTGGTGTGGGTGGTATATCCTGCTTGATAGTTGTAAAGAATATTGTTGACGAACACATCATTCACCTTGTCCAATGGGTTACGATTGTGTGTGTTGGCGAAACAGTTGGCATACCATGTCCACTGGCTGTTGACGCTCTCAATGTGTGCGCCAAACTGTTGGTAGATAGGGTTGGCGATCAAGCAATACTGGAAAGTGATGTCCGTACTCTTGTCGGCGTTTGTACCGCTACCACCGATGTTGTTCCAAGGTGAAAACTCCACAGAGCAATGGTCGATGATGCAGTTTTCAGCCTTCAACATGTTGAGGCCATCGTCCTTCTGACTTGCCGTGTTTGAACCCGGACGCATGCGGAGGTGGCGGATGATGATGTTCGACTGGCTACCGCATGAGACTTTACCACCGGCGATACCGATACCATCGCCCGGAGCAGTCTGACCAGCGATGGTGATGTTGCTCTTCACCTGCACGGCAGTCTTCAGATTGATGTAACCACTCACGTCAAACACCACGATACGATTCGAGGCACTCACAGCGTCGCGAAACGATCCCGTACCCGAATCGTCAAGGTTGGTAACATGGTAGACTTTACCACTACGACCACCCGTAGCGTACTTACCGAAGCCTTGCGCACCTGGGAAAGCAATCACATCGGCAGCATTGGCACTACCCAACGCACAAGCCGACAATAATAAGGATATAAGCGTTCTTTTCATGGTTTTCTATTTTCGTGTTATACACAAAGCAAAAATAGAAAGCAGAAAAGGGTATGAATAGGGAATTTTACGCAATGAGTAGGAGAATTTTTGCAAATGAACAGACAACACAAAAAAAGGCTTCCAAACAATGGAAGCCTTTCATATATTAGTTGAAAATAGAATTATATCTCTTCTCTACTACTCATCACTATCATCAGAGTCATCATCTTCATCCATATCAAGGCTATTTATCATACCCTCCAACAAATTGTAAAGTTCATCATTGGTTATGTTCTCGTTAATACCACCTGCCAACCAGTATGCGTATTCACCAGTTGTAAAGTCCAACAAATCGTCAACATCTGAACCATAACGGAAAGAAATCAACTTGTTATCCACACCTTCTTCATCATTCACGAATGCGAAGTAGGTGAATATGCCACTGTCCTCATTCACACTCTGGTACAAGTAACATGGAGTATCTTTTTTATCCTCATCCTCATATCCAACGAGAGATTTCTGGCCCAGAAGTTCATACTCATTGTCAAAAATCGCCACACCATTAGCATTATATCCAATGATACGATTATCTTCAATCTCAATTTTAGACAAACCATTCAAGAAGAAAGAACAGGTTGGAATTTCCTCTTCTGAATCCATCATTTCTATTGCCTTCTGACCATAGATTTCAGAGGCAATTTCGGCTTTGATAAGATCATATACACTATCATCCATACCCATACCCGAAATCAAAGACTTCCACATATTCTCGGCTTCATCGCTAAAGAGCACAACATTCGCTTCTACATACGTTCCATTAGCTTTTCCTTCCAAAATATCATTCTCAGATTTCGAATCCTCATAGAGCTTCTCTATAGCTTTATTAACGTCATCCTCAGATATACTCTTCTCAATGCCATTCGCACACCAATAAGCATACTTTCCTCTATCGAAGTACAATAA
The DNA here is from genome assembly GCA_963648205.1 of Flexilinea sp. Classification (GTDB taxonomy): domain Bacteria; phylum Bacteroidota; class Bacteroidia; order Bacteroidales; family Paludibacteraceae; genus UBA1181. The sequence continues at coordinate 86,847 of CAVJCT010000044.1, read as the reverse complement.
ATTATCAGCAACAAGGTCTGAACCATAACGGAAGTAGAGTGATTTAACACCAAAATCGTCGTCGTCAGCTTCCATTTCTTCGCTATCCATGATTACAAAGTAGGTGAAATCACCGCTATTAACAGTTTTACTCTTGTAAATATAACAAGTAACAGTTTTGCCCTCCTCAGCATTGTAAAGATCCTTACCTTGATACTCATATTGATTGCTGAAAACCTGAGTTCCGTTAGCGTCATATCCTGAAATATAACTACCCTCAATCTTAAACTCAGACACACCATGCAAGAAGTAAGGACATTCCCTCATCAGTCCACTATCCGCAAGCGCTATCGCTTCCTCTCCGTAAACTTTGCTACAAATAGTCGCTTTGAAAGCATCAAACAAATCGCCCTCTTCTTCTCCATCCTCTTCTTCATCATCTACATCGCTCTCATCTGATTCAATATCTGATGCCAAAAGAGCATTCCATTTATCTCTGTATTGTTCATTGAACAACACAGAAACAGTCTCAACGTACGTTCCCTGCGCATTGACCTCGAGATAAGTCTTCTGATCGCTCGACTCACTTGAGTTGTCATCATCTTTATCACATGCGACAAACCCCAACGTCATCATTGCAGAAAGCAATGCCAACAAAAATTTCTTCATTGTTTATTCGTTTTTTAGTTAATGCTGCAAAGGTAAAATTTTTAAAGAAGAAAAAGCTTTAAATCCTCAATAATTCATTGACAAAAAAGCAAAGTATTTGAGAAAAATTTCTGAATATTTTAAGGAAGTCTGAATAAAAAAGGCTCCCCAATAAACGGGAGCCTTTCAAGGTAGATCATAATATGATTAGCATTTCGTCCTCAGGCAATCTCGGAAAGGGAGTTTTCCTTGTTGCACCTTTGCTTTCTTTCGCAGAACCGGGTACACTGCTTGCAGATGTCATATCCCAACAATGCACCTAATATGAAATCTTCCTCGGGAGTCAATTGGTTGAGTGGTCGATTGATGAAACTCTTGATCACGTTCAAGCACGCTGGCTCGCCAAAGTAGAGGTTCACGTTTTGCCCATTCACCTCCTGCTTCAAATACGGGATCTCCTGACTCTCAAGCCGCTGACATGCCATCTCGGCATACTTTACATCCAATGTGTAAAGAACCAAATTCCTTACCCCCTTCTTGAATTCATAGATGTGGTTCGCTAAGACCTTGAATTCCCCAGGCACCGATGCTATTTTTTTCATAATCGTAAACTAAAAAAGACGTAATTTCATAGAATGAAGAAAAACATTATATTTTATGTCGCTAATCTCGATTTTTACGTCCGAGTCCGTTTCCTATAAGTTCAACGAACTTACCCATGCATCGATTCGCTCGTCTGTCTTGTACGACTCATTCACCTCGTCTAATGCTAAACCTACGAACTTGTCGCCTTCTACTGATATTGACGAATCGAATGTGTACCCATCTGTTGATACCGCACCAACGAACTCAGCTCCTTTGCCTTGAAGGTCTTTGTAAATCAAGCCAATCGCATCGCAGAAAGTGTCGCTGAATGAACTGCTGTCTCCTAATCCGAAAAGCGCGATCTTCTTACCATTGAGGTTTGCCTCTTTGAAAACCTTAATACCATCGTACCAATCGTCTTGCAAATCACCGCTTCCCCAGGTTGAACTTCCCAACACCAATGCATCATACCCTTCAACCATGGCTTTGTCTGCCTCAGACACGTTGTGAACGTCAGCCCCCAACTTATCGGCGATCTTTCCTGCGATCTCTTCAGTAACTCCTGTACTTGAGCCAAAGAAAACTCCTACTTTACTCATTTCTTTTCTTGTTTATTATGGTTTGTAACTTTTCTTTCTTTTAACGCTACAAATTTAGAATCCCATTTTCAAACTTGAAATCCCCATTTGTTGGTAATTTTTTTGCCTTCTTATAGCCATTTGTGGGGATATGAAGGACTGTTTTTTGCTTTTTATGCAGGTTTTAGTTACAAATCCGACAAGTCTAATTTATAGACAACGCTCCCTATCTCTTTCTTTTCTAAAAACATCATCATATATATCGGCATATAAACAACCTTCTCTTTGACCTCAACATTTCCCCCACATAAAACGAGTGCCTCTGGAATATGATATTCTGAAGATGACATCACATTGCTCAACGCATTATGTCGCTCATAATATTTTCCAGACTTCACCTCTATCGGCAATATCTGACCTTCATACTCCACAACAAAATCCAACTCTCCAAACTTTTTACTATTATAATAGTATAGGTCAAAACCGTGCACCTTCAACTCTTGCGCTACAACATTCTCATAGACAGAACCAAAGTTGACCGACTCTCCATCACTCAACAACTGCAACTGTATGCCATTGGCAAACTGACTCGTCAACAATCCCACATCACTCTGAAATAGTTTGAACAGATTCCTCGTCTTCGACAACAGCAAAGGGATTTTGGGTTCCTCAACGCTATAGGTCGGCAACGCCACACCCGCATCTCTCAACCATAAAAAACTATTTTCGTAGGTGCTATATCGGGCATTCTCATTCAGGTTCTTTAAAATAAACCGCTTATTTTTCGCATTCAATTCAGACGGTATCAACTGAAATATCTCATCGATGTACAACTTCTGACTGTTATCATCTGTTTTATATTTCATAATATCTCTTTGATACTCCTTCAAGATACTCTGTTGAATGGCATTCACATTCTGCAGGTTATTCGTGTCTAAATAACTTTGCACCGCCTCTGGCATACCACCAACCACCAAATAGAGTCGAAAGGCATTCATCAACCGACTATGGACAAACTCATCCACAGGCGTACGTTCCTCCCAATTCCTTCGCAGTGTTTCTACCACATTCGATGCCAACCCTATCGCACTCAAAAACTCCTCTAAATCAAGTGGATACATCTCTTTTACATCCATATATCCTACTGGCTCCGACCGTAAATTGTTCAACTCCACTCCCAACAAAGAGCCACTCATCACATATTGATAACTTCCTTCATCCACCAGAAACTTTATCATCGTAACCACCTCGGGATATACTTGGACCTCATCAAAAAATATCAGCGTCTTCCCTTTTACCAAAGGAACATCAATATACGAAGAGAGTCTCAACAAAACCTCTTTTGCATCCTTCGCACCTCTAAAGATATTTACAGCATCCGGCGAATTGATAAAGTTAATCTCTACGAAATTTTCAAAATTCCGCTTCCCAACAACTCTTATCGAATAGGTCTTCCCTATCTGCCTTGCTCCAGTTATCAGCAAAGCCTTTTTCGTATTTTTGAAAAACTGGTCTAACCAATGCTCTATCTTCCTCTTTATCATTGCTTTAACACTTTTTCCTACATTTTTCCAAGGCAAAAATGACCATTTTTTTACACTTTTCCAAGGTGAAATCACCTCTTTTTTTACACTTTTCCAAGATTTTTAGAATTTCTGCTCCATTCCATAGTCCTCTTTTACGTCTTCATTCTCAACATTCAACGCTCCATACGCTCCTCTTTAACTCTTGTTTCACTTTTTTACGCTATCTTTGCAACTGCTTTTCATTGATTATAAATAAACACAGATAAAATGGCACTACAATGTGGTATCGTCGGACTGCCAAACGTGGGCAAGTCCACCCTTTTCAACTGCCTCTCCAACGCTAAGGCACAGGCAGCCAATTTCCCTTTCTGTACGATTGAGCCTAATGTCGGCGTGATTACCGTTCCCGACGAGCGTCTTAACAAACTCGCCGAGATCGACCACCCCGCTCGTATCATCCCTACTACCGTCGAAATCGTTGATATCGCCGGTCTCGTCAAGGGCGCCAGCAAAGGTGAAGGTCTTGGTAACAAATTCCTCGCTAACATCCGCGAGACTGACGCCATCATCCACGTCCTCCGCTGCTTCGACGACGACAACGTAACTCACGTCGACGGCTCTGTCAACCCTGTCCGCGACAAGGAAATCATCGATATGGAACTTCAGTTGAAAGACTTGGAGACTATCGAGAGTCGTATCGCTAAGGTTGAAAAACAAGCTAAAACGGGTGGCGACAAAACAGCCAAGGCGCAGTTGGAAATTCTCCAAAGATATCAAGCTGCTCTTCTCAACGGAAAGTCCGCTCGTGTAGTGGAACTCACCAAAGAGGAGAAACCGCTCGCTAAAGATCTCTTCCTCCTCACCACTAAACCTGTCCTCTACGTCTGCAATGTCGACGAGGGTAGCGCAGTGTCTGGCAACAAATACACGCAAGCCGTTGCCGAGGCTATCAAAGAGGAAGGCGCAGAGATGCTGATCGTCGCAGCTGCCACCGAAGCCGACATCGCCGAACTCGAAACCTACGAAGAGCGTAAAGAGTTCCTCGAGGCTGCTGGTTTGGAAGAGTCTGGCGTGGCTCGCCTCATCAAGGCTGCCTACAAACTGCTCGACCTTCAGACTTTCTTCACTTCTGGTTCTGACGAAACCCGCGCTTGGACTTTCCACCGCGGTATGAAAGCCCCTCAATGTGCTGGTATCATCCACACCGACTTCGAGAAGGGATTCATCCGCGCTGAAGTCATCAAATACGACGACTACATCGCACTCGGTTCTGAGGCTGCTTGCCGTGAAGCTGGTAAAATCGCCATCGAAGGTAAAGACTACGTCGGACAAGACGGCGACATCATGCACTTCCGTTTCAACGTGTAAGTTTCGGGAATCACAGTACAACATAAAGAAAGGTCTCACACCCACACGATGCGAGACCTTTTTTATACCTCATTTTGAATTTCGCCCTCTCCTACTCCTTGCTATATTGCAGGATGATCGACGCACAATCTAAAACACCCTCAATCGGCGGACGATGTTTGCTCACCTTCGTCTCCATCTTCTCAATCTGTGGATAGGCTGACAAAACCGCATCTTGCACTCGTCGTGCCACCCGCTCAATCAACTTGCTCGACTGCATCAGCTCCTTCTTGACAATCTCATAGATATTGCCATAATCTATCGCATCATTCATATCATCACTCTCCTGCGCCTTGTCAAAATCATACCTAATCTTGAACGACACACTATACTCGCCTCCCACCAACTGCTCGTTCGGCATCACACCGTGGAAAGCATAAAACCGCATATTCTCTAACTCCAACGTCTGCACCATCTCAGTAGTTTTTATTCAAAGAAAGTGAAATTGACATGACCGTATTTACGATGCTCCGAGAAATGGGGATGTTGAGAGAAATCAAACTCTTTCGGATGTTCCAAAATCAACACGCCTCCCTCATTCAAGAGTCCTTTCTCAAAAATCAAATCGGGAATCTCTGGCAGTTTCGGCAACTCATACGGAGGATCGGCAAAAACCAAATCAAATTTTGCTTTGCAACTCTGCACAAAGCGGAAAGCATCCGTCTTATAGGTCTGAATCGTGCGCACCTTCAACTCGTCTATCACCTTGCGGATAAACGCATAGTTCACACTGTTCAACTCCGTCAGCGTTATATGCTCGCAACCTCGCGAAGCAAACTCAATGCTGATACCGCCCGTGCCTCCAAACATATCATACACCGAGATGTCCTCAAAGTCGAGACGGTGAGACAAGATGTCGAACAACCCCTCCTTGGCAATGTCTGTCGTCGGACGAGCCGCTAAGTTCTTCGGCGGGAAGAAATGCCTTCCCTTAAATTCTCCACTTACTATTCTCATATTGTTTTCCTCGCAACTAATTTACTGAAAAGGGAAGATTGATCATCGTCGATGCTTTCTTAATCATCTCACTCACCTCGTTCAACTTTTGCATCTCCGCAGGGATCTCCTTCTGCAAGAAATCGTTCTCACTCACCTTTTCTATATACTTCGACAACATCTCCTTCTCTACCCCATTTTCCGAACCACTGATGCACACCTCCGTATTGAATGGGTCAATCCTCAACTGATTGAAGACATTCAAAGTGAAATACAAAAAGTCGTTCATATTCTGATAGGTGAAGGTATTTGCCAAAATCACCTGACCCATATCCAACAACAAAACGTCGAACTCCTTCTCGCGCATGTAGACAAAGAGTTGGCGGCGGTTGGCTTGTTTGTTGCGCATCACCGCAATCGTCATCTGCACGCTCTGACGGTGAACACAGCGCACCTGCTGCTCCGTGAACAACGCAGCGACTTGCTCCCACTCCGTCTTCTTCACCGCATACAAGTTGACGATGCCTGTCAGCCTCACCTCGTCATAGTGCAACTCCTCATCAGCCTCAACCCTTCCAAAGTTCAAGTTCCAGAAGAGCGATTGATTCTCTTTCTGAAAGGCTGGGACCGGCAACAGCGTGTAGCGATTTGAGTCGACCAAGTAGAAGACGGCAGCATAACGCTTCTGCAAGAAATCGGCGTCCTTTGCTTTGTCTGCCTCCATCTCAACATAACGAATCAATCTTTTCTCACTATCGAAAAAAGAAAAACAAAATCCACTCGGTATGAGCCGAATGGATAATGTATACGTTAATGCTTGGGATAAATCAAACGATGTGTCTGATATCTCTATCATATAATATATTAGATTTTACTCCCAGTTACCAGCGTTGTTGTTAGGATTGTAGATATCACCCACCTTCAAACCTTCGTACTTGCCAAGGGCAGTAGCCTTCTTTGTCAAGTTGATGATCTCTTGCTTGTTCAATCCGTCCAAGTAAGTCTTGTAGGTTGTGCGTGCCTCGAACAAAGGAATCACGATACCAGACTTAGTTGTGTTCTCACCAGTTTCCATTTCAAACTTCTGACCTGCTGTGTAAGGAACGTATGCGAGAGAGTCAACATTGTATCCTGCACCGAACACGCTCTCCAATACGCTGACGTATGAAGTATCACGACGGAAATTCTCCTTGAATGCGTAGTAGTCTTCAATACCATACTTAGGAGCCTCTTCCTCTGTCAAGTTCAAAGCGATTTCTTCTGTCATACCTTTCTCCAACTGTTGGTCAGTCAACTCACCCTTCTTGGAGATTCTCATAACTTGGTCGTTCTTAACGAAGTTCAAAAGTGTGTCGAAACTGCTTGTGTAAACGCCCTTAGACTCTTTGTAAGCGATTTGTGCTTTACGAATGTCTACCAATCTTGCGATTACGGCTTTGTCTCTTACTGACTTTTCCTTCTCAAACTCAATTGGGTTCAAAATACTTCTATAGCACATATAGGCTAACATGATAGAAGTCAACACCAATAAGACTTTAGCTGCGATTCTCATATCTTTATTTTTATTTTTTTTGTTTCTCTACATTTAAAGTTCTACAAAGTGCTATTCCACTTAGATTGTACAAAAATAGAAAAAAGCTTTTAACCGATTGCTTTTAGTTTCGTTTTATTTTTGCATTATGATTAATAATTTTTTTCTCGACAATATAAAATCGAACTTTCCTCATACGCCGACGGCGCAACAGGAGCAACTTTTGCAGCAATTGGCAGACTTTGTCCAGTTCTCGCACGACACGATTTTTATTCTTCGTGGATATGCGGGTACGGGTAAAACCTCGATTGTCAGCGCTTTGATTCGTGCCATGGACGATCTCAAACAGCCTGTCCAGTTGCTTGCGCCCACAGGTCGTGCCGCCAAAGTGCTTGCCAACTACTCAAACCATCCTGCTTTCACCATCCACAAAAAGATCTATCGCCAACAGACGGTAGGGGAGCAGTATGGTGCTTTCTCGCTCAACGTCAACCTCAGCAAACACACGCTCTTCATCGTCGACGAGGCTTCGATGATCACCAACTACAACGAGGGTATGTTCGGCTCAGGGCATCTGCTCGACGACCTCATCAGTTTCGTCTACGGCACAGAGGGCTGTCGACTCATCTTAGTGGGCGACTCCGCTCAGTTGCCTCCCATCGGTCAGGATATCAGTCCTGCTCTCGACCCCAACTTCTACCGTGGATCCTATCTTCAAACCATCACCTTCGAACTCACCGATGTCGTTCGTCAGACTCAAGAATCGGGAATCTTGAAGAATGCCACCCACCTGCGCCAGCTCATCGCCGAGGAGCAATTCAGCGATTTCCCGAAAGTCGATTTTAGTTGCCCCGACGTGCAGAAAGTGTCGGGCGAGGAACTCATTGAAGAGATCTCGTCTGCCTACAGCCGTTGCGGCTACGATGATGTGATCGTGGTTTCTCGCTCCAATAAAAGAGCCAATATTTTCAATAATGGCATTCGCAACCGAATACTCTACCGCGAAGAAGAACTCTCGTCGGGCGACCTGCTGATGGTGGTGAAAAACAATTATTTCTGGTCGAAACAGACGGAGGGCAAACTCGATTTCGTGGCAAACGGTGATATTGCCCGCCTGCGACGGATTCGCCACACCTACGAGATGTACGGATTCCGTTTCGCCGACGTCATTCTGGAGTTTCCCGACTACGATTTGGAGTTTGAAGCACGCATACTGTTAGATACCCTCCACAGTGAATCACCCTCACTGACACGAGAGGAGAGCGACCGACTCTATAACGCTGTGCAAGAGGACTATATGGATATCGGAAACAAAAGAGAACGCTATAAAAAGATGCGCGAAGACCCTTGGTTGAACTCTCTACAAGTCAAATTCGCATACGCTATCACCTGCCATAAAGCACAGGGTGGACAGTGGAGCACCGTCTTCCTCGACCAAGGCTATATCACCGAAGAGATGCTCGGAAAGGAACACCTGCGTTGGCTCTACACCGCCTTCACCCGTGCCACCCAAAAACTCTACTTGGTGAATTGGAAAGAAGAGTAGGGTAGCCTCAACAAAAAAATAAAAGGGAACGTATCAGACGATACATTCCCTTTTATTATACCTTAATTATATGATTCAAGAGGTTTACTCTTCCTCCTTCAAATATTTCAAAATACGTTTTCTTCGATCGAAGAGAACGAGGGCGAGAATAATAACGACTATTCCGATAAACATTTTGCCCATAGGTGACTTCACAAACATAACGTATGAGTAGTCTGCGAGACCATAGACCCTGCAAGGCTGCAAATCAGACACAATCGTAACCACCTCTAAGTTGGCAGAAAGGTCGACTGCGATCTTCTCGTTGATATCAAAAAGATTCTTCAAATGGTCGTAATACATCTCACGTTTCGTCGTCAACAAAGGTTTGTCTTCCTCATTTTTCGATGCAAACTCCATCTTATAATGAGGATCTTTACAGAAGAAATCCACCTTCTGAAGACTATCGACATTGAGCAATGCATTGTGGAACATCCATTCACGCTCTTCCAACGAAGCCAAACGAGCAATGTTTAAAGAAGCTAAATAATCGTTCTTCGAGAAATAAGACACCAAACTCTTCTGCACCTCTGCACAATCGTCGAGCGAAGTCATTCTCACCTGAAGAATAAACTGGTTCTTCATCACGATTGAATCACCACAACCGACTGCATCCGTATAATCAACCCAATCAGCAATACTATCTTTGTTCTCGTCAATGACGTGCTTGTATCTGAAACTCTGAAGTTTAGATGCCAACTCAGAGGTAATGCCCAGCGCATTTGCCAAACCATCCACCTGACTAGTTACCAAATAACCATTGAGTTGATTGATCAAATTCTCGTAAACGAACATATTGCCATCGTTGATTACAACGTGCATTTGTGCGTATGCTGCTTTCGACTCTCGTCTCAGATAAACCGCGAGACTACCTACTGCAAATACAAACAAGACGAGGAAGACAACTTTATATCTGTACATCAAGCGGCAAAACTCACCGATGTAAGAAAAAATTGACTTGAAGAACCCTCCAATGGCTCGTCCAACTCGATTCATCACTTGAAAGATGTTCATCTCTTCCTGCTGTTCGTTATTCTCCATATTATTAAGATACAAATTAGTTTGGTTGGCAAATTTACTAAAATTAAGACGAAATGCCTAACTTCGTGTTGTTTATTAAAGATGAAAAAATGAATATAGAAATTGAACGTAAATATCTTCTAAAAGATAGTTCTTGGAAAGAAAATGCTGTCGGTGTGCGTTACAAACAGGCTTATCTCAACGAGAAAGGCGACAACACCGTTCGTGTGCGCATCGAAGGCGACAAGGCGAAACTAACGATCAAGAGCAAAGCCCACAACATCTCGCGTATGGAGTTTGAATATGACATTCCGATGGAGGATGCCGAAAAACTGTTCACCATCGCCAAAACCAACGCCGTCGAGAAATACCGCTACAAGATTCCTTACGCTGGCAACGTGTGGGAGGTCGACGAGTTCTTAGGCGATAATGAAGGCTTAGTCGTTGCCGAAATCGAACTGAAAAGTGAAGACCAACCCTTCGATAAACCCTCCTGGATCGGCGAAGAAGTCTCGGCAGACAAACGATACACCAACGCCAATCTGGCAACCAAACCTTTCAAAACCTGGTAGGAGTGAAATCCTCCATAAAAGCCCTAATCCCAAAATAACCAGGTAATTTTAGGATTGTAATCCCAAAAATACCGGGTAATTTTGGGATTAGGGGAAAAATCGCTAAGTTTGTAGTCGTTCAGATATACTATAAAAAATGATACAACGACAACTACAAGAGGTGATAGAAAGCAGGATGTTCACAGGGAAAGCGATCATCCTTATAGGAGCAAGGCAGGTGGGAAAGAGTACACTGTTCAAAATGATCGTGGACAAACTCAACAAACCGACTTTGCAACTGAATTGTGATGACCCTGAAGTGAGAGAACTACTCTCACAAACAAACATGCAAGAACTGAAACTACTCATCGGAGACAATCAAGTTGTCTTGATCGACGAGGCTCAAAGGGTGAACGACATTGGAATGATTCTAAAACGCATTGTAGATAATTTCCCCAACGTGCAATTGTTAGCCACTGGCTCTTCCTCTTTCGACCTACAAAACAAATTAAACGAACCGCTTACAGGTAGAAAATTTGAGTATCATCTATTTCCACTTTCTACCGCTGAGATTTTGAAATCAGAAGGTTTATTGGCAGTAAAACAGTCTTTTGAAAACCGACTTATCTACGGCTCATATCCCGACGTGTATAAAAGTAACGGCAACGCCGTCGAACTTCTTCATAATCTTGCTGAGAGTTATCTTTATAAGGATTTACTCTCATTAGAGAGCATTCGGAAACCTGCCTTGTTAAACAAACTGCTCATCTCGTTGGCACTTCAAGTTACGAGCGAAGTTTCGTACAACGAACTTGCGCAGACAATCGGAACAGACAACAAAACCGTAGAGAAATACATTGATTTATTAGAAAAATGTTACGTCATATTTCGATTGAATGGTTTTAACCGAAACCTAAGAACCGAACTGAAACTCAGCAAAAAGGTTTACTTCTACGACAATGGTATTCGCAATGCGATTCTTAATAATTTCGCACCAATATCTCTTAGACAAGATGTTGGCGCTTTATGGGAGAATTTCTTCATTAGTGAACGCTTGAAAGCAAACCACTACGCAGGAAGGTATGTCAACAGCTACTTTTGGCGCACCTCTAAACAACAAGAAATCGACTATATAGAAGAGTGCAATGGTGAATTTACCCTTTTCGAAATGAAATGGAATCCTAAACGAGCCAACGCCAAATTCCCAGAAATCTTCGAAACTTCCTACTCAGTGAAAGACAAAGCCATCATCACCCCCGAAAGCTGGATGGAGTGGGTAATATAAACGTTACATTTTCAAATAATACTCCCTCGTCAACTCCACATACTCTTCGGAATATTGGTGGCGACCCGCACTCTCGATAACCAACCTTGAGAGCTCACATTCTGTTTTCTGCTTTGAAAACTCTGCCAAAAATCGCTTGGGCGTTGATTGGGGAGTTGGGTAAATCTCAACAATCTGTTGTGCAAACAAACCTTGCGAGGCTGCCAACAAAAGGAAACGCTCCTTCTCGGAGTAGGGGAGAACAACGGCAAAACGGCCCTCCTCTGTCAGCAATGCGGTAACCGACTTCAACAGCACTTCGTACGAGAGCGTGTCGGTATGGCGCGCCATCGTGCGTTCACTACTCGCCGCCTTCAGCGATTCATTGAAATAGGGTGGGTTGCTGAGAATGAAATCAAACCGATCATCGGTCTGCAAGACAAAATTCTGCAACGACAAATTCTTGATTTGAATCCTCTCTCCCCAATCGCTTCGCTCAACATTTTCCATCGCCTGCTGAGCCGCCGCCTCGTCAATCTCAATCCCTAAAATCTGTGCTTTCGAACGCTGAGCAACCATCAATGAGAGTAGTCCCGTACCCGCCCCAATGTCTAAAATACGTTGCGCCTCCTCGACGTTTGCCCACGCCCCTAAAAGAACGCCATCTGTCCCTACTTTCATTGCGCAATTATCCTGATACACAGTGAATTGCTTAAACTGAAAATAGGGATTTGGCATAAATTTCGTCTTAGCGAATGTTGTATTTTATCTTTACTTGAGTGAGCATTCGCTTCGTGTCCAAGGTGAAATCACTCTGCATCATCCAGTTGTAATAGCCAGGGTCGGTCATCAACACTTCTGCCAATTTTCTGCCCTTGTATTTTCCGAAATTGACCACCTCTTCTTTCTTCTCGTTGTAGACAAAACGGCCTGCGAAATCCACATTATTCGTATGGGTCGAGTATTCTGCCAAGAAGTCAATGTCATTCTTCAAATCAGGATAACGATCGAGTTGCGCCTTCAAAACTTCGTAGGTTGCCATAATGTCTGCCTGCGCTCCGTGTGCTCCTTCCAAGTCTTTATCGCAATAGAACTTGTAGGCAGCGGTAAGTGTTCTCTGCTCTTTCTTATTGAAGATGACCTGAGCATCCACGAATTTGCATTTGCGCAAATCAATGTCCACTCCTGCACGGATAAACTCCTCTGCCAACAATGGAACATCGAAACGATTGGAGTTATAACCTCCTAAATCACAGCCTTCTATCCATTTAGCCAACGACTTTGCAATCTCTTTGAAAGTTGGCTGAAACTTCAAATCGTCATCGGTGATGTGCGTCAAATCAACCACCTCCTGAGGTAACGGAATCTGAACACCACCCAAATCTACAGGCTTCACCCTTCTGGTTTTCACCTCTTGATCTCCATTGGGCATCACCTTGATCATCGAAAGTTCAATGATTCTATCTGTAACGATATTAAGTCCAGTAGTCTCCAAATCGAAAAAAACGATTGGCTTCTTCAAATTCAACTCCATCTTTTTCTCTCTTTAAGTCCTTGAAAATGAGAAAAGGACAAGTCGAAAGCAAGCCTCCAACCTGTCCTTAAATATACTTTTTAGTCAGCCAACTGCATTGGCATCAAGAGCATCAAAACATCCTCTGTCTCGCTCTGCTCCAAAGGCAAAAGCAAGCCTGCGCGTGCTGGGTCAGACATCTCCATTGCGACATTGTCTGAGGTCAAGTTGTTCAACATATCAATCATGATAGAACACTTGAAACCGATCTTGATTGGCTCGCCCTCGTAACTACAACTCAAACTCTCCTCTGCTGAGATTGAGAAGTCGAAATCTTGTGCAGAGCAGGTGAGTTGGTTGTTCTCAAAGTCGATTTTCACAAGGTTAGTAGACTGGCTTGCATAGACAGCAACACGGCGAAGTGCGTTGAGCAACGCCGTTCTCTCGATCACTGCCTTCTTCGGATTGTTGGTTGGAATCACTGCGTTGTAATTTGGATAATTACCCTCAATCAAACGGCAAACCAACTGATAATCAGACATTTTAAAGCAAACATTCTTAGAATCAAATGTTACCTCAACATCGCCAGCCTCTTTTGGAAGGATAGCCTTCAAGAGTGCGATAGGCTTCTTTGGCAACACGAATGAAGTGTTTGAATCGCCCTTCGCTGCAGTACTCTTGATACGAACCAACTTACGACCATCGGTAGCCACGAAGGTGATGTTCTCGGTAGTGATATCGAAGTAGATACCGCCCATGATAGGGTGTGTTTCAGACTCGCTCGTTGCAAATGCTGTCGCCGTGATACCCATGTTCAAGACATTGGCTGGGATGGCAATGCGTGAACTGCCTTCGTCCAAGTCGCGCATCTTAGGGAACTCGTCTGCATTCTGACCGATGAACTCATATTTACCATTGTTGGCTACTGAAGTGATTTTCATCATATAGTTAGAGTCGTTAATGTCGAAATTCAACGGCTCATCAGAAAACTCTTTCAAAGTGTCCATCAAAATCTTTGCAGACAAAGCCACAAGACCCGAACCTTCCGAACTGTTCAACGTTACGTTCGTCGTCATCGTAGTCTCCATATCCGCAGCGGTAATCGTCAACACGCCATCGTGCAAATTAAACAAGAAATTATCCAAAATAGGCAACGTGTTCTTGGAATTAATCACACGACTGATTGCCTGCAAATGTGTCAATAGAGTGGCACTTGATACTGAAAAATTCATATATATACTTTTATTTTATTATCTCTCTTTAAATGGGATTCTTCACCCATTACTTGCAAAGATAATGAAACGATTCATCTGAATCGCCTCTTTCTCAATGTGTGTTTTCAACGAAATAAAACGAATTTCTAACAAGTTATTAACAATGTCGGGAACTCGCTTTCCTTCCTATTTCGTGTATTTTCGCTTTCTGACAAAGGTGAAAATCAGTCCGAAAAGCCCTACAAATGCTAAGGGCAACACGATGTTCACCGTCTGCCAGAAGCGCCGCTGACCGATCACCGCTGGCTTGTTGAGTAGCCTCAACTGCACCTCTCTGGCTCGCAAATTCAACCATCCGTCATCATCGGTGAGATAGTTGACTGCATTCAACAAGAAATCACTATTGCCGAATTTCTGATTCATATACCGGTCATAGCCTAAAGGCAAAACGTTGGCTTTCGCTCCACTGCCTTGCACTTCATTGCGAATGACATCGCCATCGGTAACGACCACCATCTTCGTGGGTTTACTCTCATTGCGTGCCTCGGTTGCGCCCAACACGCCCTGCGGCACCATTCTGTTGGTGAAGACGGAAGGGAAAACACCCTCCAACACCGCACCTGCCATCACATTATGCTGGTTGAAGTAATATCCGTTCTGCTCCACATTGACAACGTCCATGCTGACAATCGAAGGAATGGTCTGCACATGCGTTCCCGTAGAGGAAACGAGCAGGGGTGTCTTCTGAATCTGGTCGGTGTTGTTCACGAAATTGAGCGAACTGACGAACTCCGTCTTGACAGGTGCCAGATTCTTCGAGATAGGGTGAACAGGCACCGTCAGCAAGAGGGGAGAGTAGTACCACGACATAGGTTCGTATTTCGGACTGTCGCCTATGCGCGCCGTGTTGACGGGAATCAAAACGCACTGCACGTCCTGCACCAAGTCGGCATTGACACGCACTCCGTATTTGAACAGTTGGTCGGATAGGTTGACATCGTTCTCCACGCCAATCGTCTGCGATGCGGTCGAGAGACTATCCAACGAAATCCTCGCACCATCAATCAACCACATCACCCGACCGCCATTCATTATATATTGGTCTAACACATACTTGTCTTTCTCTGAAAATTTCTCCGTCGGACCGGCAATGATCACTGCCTCATAACCATCCAACTCGCCAACCGTTCCCGAGAGAACGCCTCGGTCTACTTGGTAATAGTAACTCAAGGTTTGCGTGAAATCGTAGACAAACGGCTCGTCGAACTCGCCATGACCCTCCAAGAACGCCACTTTAGGCACTTTGGTGGTAGTCAAGATACGCAGAACGTCGGTTACCTCATATTCCAACGACTCAATGGAGATGTTCAGATTCTCTTCTCCTGATTTGTTAGGTATATTTTTCAGTAGATTCACAGTTCGGGTTTTGTCGCCATAGTGGATTTCTGCCCAGGGATAGACCACCTTCTGGCGCGACTCTCCCTCGGCATCCTTGTCGTAGACCATAATGCCACGCATGCCCTTCTTCTCCAACTCCTCGTATTTCTTCTGACGTTCTTCGTTGGTTGCGCCTTCCGATGGGTTAACGAACTGGTATTTCACACGCTTTCCTGCGTAGGCATCAAACTCGTCCAACAACTCCTTCGTGGCTTTCCGAAGACGAAGAAAGCCCGAATTGAGGTCGCCATCCAAATAAATGGTTACCTCAATCTCCTTGTCTAAATTCTTCAACAATCGTTTGGTATTGTCAGATAGGGTATATCTCTTCTCTGATGTCAAGTCTAAACGGAAGAAAAACTTCTCCGAAACCACGCACACCACGGCTATCGCCACAACGAAGAGAGCCACCCTCCCGATTTTCTTTATCATCGCACTTTTCATCATTTTCATTTTTTATTTCCATTCTAATGATTCGACAAGGCGAATGATGTCTTCCCGAATATAATCGACGACAGGCGAGAGCGAGTCTTTATTTGGATTAACATTGAAATAGAGCGCACCTCGCAAGAAATGCTTCGTGCTATCCGACATTACAAACTGAATATTGGATGCGGTATTGCCTTTCAATTCATATAAAACGCCGTAAACCTTATGCTCGTCGTTGAGGTAAACCTGCTCGGTGATGGCGTCGGCTTTCACAGTGTGGGGCTTGTAGACCAGATTGCGAGAATCCTCCGAAAGTTGTTGGAAATTGCCATCCAACGTGCGATAGGTGCAATAAATCTTGGCCTTGTAGTTGGGATAGACGATGTTGATCCATGCTGAGTCTTGATTTGAACCGCTCAACTGCACATTCGACACGTTCTCGGCATAGTCGAACTGACAAGGGAACTGCTCGTGGCTATACGTCGTGTATGTCTTCTCGGGCAATTCGATACGGAAATAACCACGCGGTTTCGGTACGCTATCGCTACATGCAGCAACGACGGCAGCCATTCCAACAGCCATCAACCAACGACTCAACATTTTCACACCTTTCATATCATTTACTCCTCTGTCTTTTTCTTTTCTTCCTCTTTGATAGTCAGAATCACCTCACGAATACGACGTTTGTCTGCCGACACAATCTCGAAAAGGTAGTTCTCGATTTCAATCGTTTCGCCCTTCGCCGGAATGTAACCTTTGAGTTCCAGGATCAAACCTGCCAACGTGTCGGCATCTCCTTCGATAGGCTCAAATATCTCTTTATCAACATCTTCGATGCGATAGAAATCAGACAACAGCAATTTTCCATCCAACAAATACGACTGGTTGGTCAACTGTGTTACCTGCGTCTCCTCCTCGTCGTGTTCGTCGCAGATATCACCAACGATCACCTCGATGATGTCTTCCATCGTAACGATTCCTGCCGTTCCACCAAACTCGTCCACGACGATAGCCATGTGGATGTGTTTCTTCTGAAACTCCTTGAAGAGGTCGTCAATCTTCTTATGCTCAGGCACAAAGTAAGGCTCGCGGATATGCTCCTGCCACTTGAACTCCTTTCCTTGGTCGGTATATTGCAAGAAATCCTTGATGTAGAGGATTCCCTTGACATAGTCGATAGAGTCGCAGTAGACAGGCAAACGTGAATATTCTGATTCGCGAATGATTTTCAGCACCGTCTCAAAATCACTTTCATAGTCGATGTCCACAATGTCGACACGAGGCTGCATGATCTCGTCGACCGTCGTCTTACCAAACTCCAACATACCGCGAAGCATCTCCTTCTCGTCGGTATCCGCGCCATTGAGGTTGAGCGAGTCTGAAATATCTTCGATAGCGGCACTTCTCTGGGTGCGCGACTCCAACCGACGCTCCACAATGCCCGTCGAGTGCACCATCCTGTTGACAAACGGACGGAAGACCCAACCGAAGCCAGCCACGATCGTCGCCCCACGGCAGATAGTAAACGGATTTTCCTTCTTCACCATCTTTTCAGGAATGAACTCCGTGAAGATGAAAAGGAAACTGACCATGACAATCAGCGAGATGAAGCAAATCAAGCCCCTGCCGATGCCCGTCAGCTCTAAGAGCGTGCTGATGATGAAAACGCCGATGACCAGCGAAAAGGCGATCGTGCTATAACGAGCCACGATGACGCTACCCAATGTTTTTAAAGGATCTTCAGACAACGATTTAAGCCGATTGAATTTCGGATCGCTGGATATTTTCACCTCTGCCATCTCACTGGCTGACAGTGAAAAAAACTCTGCCTCGAAAAAGGCGATGTACGATAAAAAGATGAAAGAAATAACTGTGAAGATGGCAAGAACGCCTAAGATCACATACATTTCAGTACTCTCAGTGCTATTGGCACTAAAAAATTGACACACACGGTCTAATAACGGGATATCCAAGTGATAATAATTTTGTTAAACAGACAAGGACGGAATTTTTCCGTCCTTGCAAATATAGCAAATTATTTAAACAAAAGATTGCACTTTTTAGAAAGGCAAATCGTCCACCGTTTCTTCCACTGGAGGAGCGGATGGTAATGGAGCGTTGTTGCTGTTCGACTCTTGCGGAGCAGCCAACGGAGCGACACCGCCCTCTGGCTTCTTGCCTAACAACTGCAACTGGTCTGCCACCACCTCGGTGATGTAGCGCGTGATGTTGTTTTGGTCTGTCCACGAGCGAGTGCGCAACTTGCCCTCGACATAGACTTGCGTTCCCTTGCGAACATACGACTCGACGACCTTAGCCAAACCTCGCCATACGACGATATTGTGCCATTCCGTGCGTTCTGCCACTTCCGAACCATCCTGACGTTTAAATCCTCTTTCACTTGTTGCCAAAGTGAAATTTGCTACTGGCACATCCTTATCGACGTACCTCACTTCTGGGTCTTTACCCACGTTGCCAACTAAAATGACTTTGTTAACAGACATAGATTTTAAATTAAGTTTTACATAATCTTATCGGCGCAAATGTATCACTAAAAAGGAGAAAAAGCAATTATTTCGAGAAGAAAAATATCAACACCGTGCGCTATCCGAAATTTACTGTAAATTTGCAGTAAATTTCGGATGGAAGAATATGGCAGCATACATTAACAGAGATAACTATCTACAAAAACTGATAAACAGACGAGATAACGGTGAAATAAAAATTATCACTGGTTCGCGTCGTACGGGCAAATCATGGTTATTAAAAAAGATATATCGCGACTATCTACTTCGTCAAGGTGTGAATGAATCAAATATAATATCCATTTCATTTGATATTGATGAAGACGTAGAAGGGCAAGACCTCTCTAACCCATTGATTCTCAAGAAATTCTTGTATTCCAAGATTACCAATGAGGAAGAAAACTATTACGTCTTTCTCGACGAAATACAAATGGTAGAGGGTTTTGAACGCATTGTCAACGGACTAAATGCCCATGACAACGTAGATGTTTATATAACTGGAAGCAATTCAAAATTTTTGTCTACTGATATAAACACCATTTTCCGAGGTCGAGGAGACGAAATTAGAGTGTATCCATTATCGTTTAAAGAATTTTGTAGTGGTCGCACCGAGCCTTTCAATGAGCTATGGAAAGAGTACTACACCTACGGAGGAATGCCTGCATTGCGAAACCGTTCCACACCAGAACAAAAGGCAAGCTACCTCCAACATCTTTGGCAAAAAACATACATAGACGACGTCGTGGAACGTAATGCTGTGAAAAATCGAAATGCATTAGAGTGTCTTGTCGACCAACTATGCTCCTCAATAGGGTCTCTGACGAACCCCCATAAAATAAGCAACACGTTACAAAGCGTGCAACACGTTACTATCGGAGATGAAACCATATCTCAATATATGCAGTATCTCGAGAATGCATTTCTCTTTGAAGGCGCACGACGTTATAATGTGAAAGGCAGAAAATATTATGAGAGCCTGAAGAAATATTATGTTGTAGATGTCGGGCTACGTAACGCTCGACTCAACTTCCGCCAACAGGAGTTACCCCATATCATGGAAAACGTAATCTACAATGAATTGCGCACTCGCGACTATTTAGTGGATGTGGGAGTTGTGGAATCTCGTAAAATGCAAAACGGAGAAAGCATATACAGTCAGTACGAGATTGACTTCATTGCAACAAACGGCATAGACAAATACTATATACAGTCTGCCTACGCACTTCCGACCGATGAAAAGCGTGAACAAGAAATAACTTCGCTCAAAAAGGTTGACAACTCTTTCTGCAAGATAGTAATTGTCAGTGACGACATTGCCACCTACACTGATGAGAATGGCTTTGTATTTATGGGATTGTTCCAATTTCTAAAAAACAAAAACATTTTAGAATAAGATTAATTGACGAACATCGGTTTAATATGCTATCCGAAATTTACTGCAAATTTGCAGTAAATTTCGGATGAAACCCAAAATATGTGAGATAATCACACTAAATCTCACTTTTTTAGTGCGATTTAGTGTGATTATCTCGCAAGTTTTCTCATAGACATACCCTGCCAACAAATGTTCTTAAACGAAGATTTGTCCCAAGTCTGTCCCAAGTTTGTCCCAAGTCCTGTCCCAAGTCGACGAGGCAGATAGAACATATATCGAGAAAATAAAAAACGATTGTATCTATCTTATTATCAGGCAATTATAATTCGTCACCAAGTTGGTGACCAATTAGGTTTCCCTGCTTTCCTGCTATAATTGTTTCCCGATTGACCCAATAAATGACCCAATAAAACGAAGCACCCTCAAATCGCCAACAGCTTGTTGGCAATTTATAAATCATTGATAATGAGTGAAATATAAAACTGAAACAAGTTGGTGCAGAATTTGTTAGACAATGTCTGTCAAATTTTAGGGAAACCTAACTTCTTGTAAAATTCACAGTTTTCTTGTAAATCTCAAATATAGTTAATCAACTATAAATCAAAAAGATAGATGTGATTTTCTTGTAAATTTTGCAATTTTCTTGTAAATCTATCGCTTTTAGCTTTAAGCAACATGTTTTTCTGCTAAAACTGTCTGAGTTTCTTTTGAAGCATATAGACAACAATGCCACAAAATTCTTTCTTCTTCCCGTCTTTTTGCGCAGAGCAATATTTCTCGATGAACTTCTCGATTAACGCTTTTGTCCATTTTCCTTCTGAATGTTTGTTAATCTCTACTATGGCTTGTGCAAGGGCTGAGGCTCGATTTTTTACCAAAAGTTCCGTATTCAGGTTGAGCAGTTCGTTTATCTCTTTATCCGCTTTTTCATTGGTGGAGGAAATCCGACCCTTCGACGTATATTGGATGGTTTTGATAAACGTAGAGTCGGTCGGCTTAAACGAAATGTCATTGTTCCCTTTGAGCCTGTCGCAATGGTCTTCACTACCTATATGTCCGGGACAGCAAATCACCATGTTTGCATATTGCAATTGCAAATCGCTGTGTTTCTCCCTGCTCAGCAGGTGTTCTACTCGGTGGTCTTCCTTTGTCAGTGTATAGTTGACTCCATCCTTTTCATAGATACGATCCCTGCAAGGTATGCGCCTCATGCAATAGGCACAAATATAGCCCTGCTCTTCCAACAAGGAGTTCACAAGGTCTTCTGTCGACTGATACGACACATTGGGCGTTTGCCTGTACTCAGTCCAACTCTTTGGTTCAGCATTCTTTCTTATCAATATCATCTTCTATCCCTCCATAAATGAAAGTATGGCTTCTGCCCGCGCCAATTCTGGGTCGCCGTTGGCTAACTCTCCTTTTAACTTGTCGAGTTCTTCTCTCGCCGACTGATAGTTTTCTGCATCTATCAGACTGAAAACCTTGTTGATACCGTCGGCGATTTCCAAGTCACGAGCAGCATTGCCCATATAGACGTTCATTATGGTGGTGGCATCTAACCCATATGTGTTGAGTTCCTTGTGGGTATAGACTCCGTCCTTGAATTCTAATTTATAGACCACGTTGTCGGCATTGCTCTCTACCGACGACATCACGAGCGGCGCATGCGTGCTGACGACGAGTTGCAACTTCGGGAAAGCCTCATGCAGTGCCTTGAGTATGCGCACTTGAAGTTCGGGATGCAAGTGTTCGTCTATCTCATCAATGATGACGGTGCCATGCGTGTGCTTGTATGCCTCGTCACCGAACATTTCTTTGTTGAGCAGGGCGCAACGGAAAGCAATGTCTATCACAATGCTGAACAGACGGCAATATCCGTCGGACAAACAATCGTAATCTATCGTGCGACCATCTGCCTGCACAAACGCAACTGTCTTCTTGTTGACCAACAACCGAATGTCTCGCAAGATGTTGCACCCCTTCTCGCCAAACGTGTCGAGCAATGCAGACCTCACATTGTTGATTTCTGTGTACATCTCAGTTTCCTGAAGCACAAGCAACCGTTTGATCCACAACCCAAACAAAGAGCGTGTGTCATCGCAATTGAAATATCCAAACGAAGGAATCTGGTATTCCTCGCGAAAGCCCGTCTTGTCGAACTTTCTGGACTGCGAATGAATATCATCCGTAGAGAACACTGCATATAATGGCAAGGCGTTCTTTTGCGTCAATTCGCCTCCTTCCACCCAATGAGAGTTCTCTTTTAACGCTTTACAATAGTCTATCAATGGTTTTATGCCCGACTTCAGCGGATTGGAGTTCTTCTTGGAGTTCTTCTCAATCTTGAATGTTGAATTTTCCGAAAGTCGAATTTCCGTTCCGTCGTTCTTTCTCACAGGGAGGAAGTCTGTGTCGTAGGCATCAAACTCAATCTCCATTTTGGGTGCGTATGCTTTTGTGCCGTTGGGCGCGTACCAAAAACGGAAATCTTCGTTTTTTGCACTTTCCCACCTCGTATATTTCTCGCTATATCCTGCAAAGAAAGCGTTCATCACCAATGCGCAGGCGCGGAGCAACGATGTTTTACCAGCGGCATTGTCTCCTATAAGGACATTGATCCCACGGCGAAACACTATCTCCTTGTCTTCGTAACAGCGCACATTTTTGATTCTCAGTGTATGCATATCTTTCTGTTTTTTTCTTCTTTTTACTCCATCCCCTTGATCATCTTCTCTATAAACGATACCTCCTCGTCCGTCAGTCCATACTTCTTATACAACTGCTGGTCTATCTCCGGTATGCTTACACTCCAGTTGATGTCACTCGCGGGGGTGAAGTCTTGGAGGGGGACG
>CAVJCT010000044.1:0-63062 GCA_963648205.1 Flexilinea sp. | reverse complement strand
TGCTCCACCATCCATAATTTGGTAAGGAGGGTTACCCACGACGGCGTTGAAATTCAGCATAGTTTTAGATTTGAGGATATTGGAATATGTTTTAGGGTTGAGGATTTTTTTGACGATGTCGTCGTGTTGCTTAGGGTCTTTGAGCAAGGTGGCGAGACCGTCGATGGTGGCGAGGTTGGTAGGGACGGTGTCGCGATAGCCTGCCAACACACGGCGGGTGATTTTCTGAGCCATCCGTGTTTTGCACACCACGAAGAGGTTGTCGCGCAACACGTCTGCCCAGAGTTGCCACTCCTGTTCGGGGGTGGTCTCCGCCTGCCCGTAGGTCTGCTCCTTGCGCCTGCGCCAGAAGGTGTATGCCAGCCACAATGGGTAGACACCACTCTTGGAGTTGATCTCCAACACTTTAGCGTCGGGCGTGCCAAAGACATCGTCCGTCACACCCTCGTGCGACACGAAGCGAGGAGAGGGGAGTTCACAGCGGTGGGCTTCGTCGTAGAAGTCGTAGCCCCCGATGGTGTCGGCAAGGTGCATGTTGACCACACGCCACGGTGTGAGGACAGTCTCCTTGTCGGGGAAGCGGAAGACAGTGAGTTTGCGAGCCATTTCGGCAGTACGCTGTTCGATGGGGAGTTCATCGATCTTGCGCGTCTCCTGAATCAATTTCTGGGTGGCAGCAATCAGCACATCCAAGCGCAAGAGGTGTTGTATCTTCTGGAACGACTCTTTAGAGAAGCCACGCGGCATGAACTCGTTCCACGACTCCTTGTCGATAAACTCGTCGGCAGTGAGGTTGTCGAGACTGAGTTTCTCGGCATCGTCCACCGCACCGAAGAGCAGCAACGGAAGGCGCACCATGATGAGTTCGAGCACTGCCACGGAGTGCTTTATCTGATCTTCATTCTTCTTTTTCGGTTTCTTGCCAGACTTGCCACTGTTGCCACCATTGCCCTTCCCCGACTTCAGCGTTGGGGCATTTTCGCCAGTAAGGTTGTTGTGCGAAATGTCTACAGAGCCGTTTCCTGCAATCGATCCGCCATTCCCGATGACATTGCCAATCTCATTGAGCAGGTTATGGTCATCCTCGGTGAAGCCCAAAAGATTTTGGAAGAGTTTACGGCTTTTGAAACCCTGACGGATAACGTGGTCGGCATACGCACGATTGACATCCTGAATAAACTGTTTGGCATTGTAAGGACGCTCTTCGCCACCATCGATAGCGATAATGGGTAGGAATTTAAGGCACGTCTCCGTATAGGTGGCACTACTGCTATTTTTAAAGCTTTGGCGAGAGGCGTTAGACGAAGCCCGATAAGATATTTTGATGAAATCGTCGACCACGGTGATGGTGCGGTCTGGTGCGAAATCGAACGCATAGCACTCACTTTTGATCATTCCGTTTTTGAAAGGCGTTTGCCCACGGAAGATGGTCTGCATATAGCCTGCTGCACTTGTTTTCTCGCCACCACTCAGCATAAACACGCCAGTCCACTCAGGCACCGAGACACCCGTAGTGAGGCGACCACACGAGAGGGTGATAGTGCCTCTCTTCAGAGGGTCAGAGCCGTCGCAATCGGCGATAGCACCCTTCACACGTTGCAGAGGGTCTTGTTTCTTTTTAGGAGCATTGGCATCGTCGGTAGGGGCTATTTTGTCTTCTTGCCCTGCCACGTTGACCACCTGAAGACCGAACTCGGTGTGCAGACGATGCGCGTTGATGAGTTCAGCCAAACGTTTAGCAGACTTCACAGACGGCACCATCCAAAGCGTGTGGAGCAACGCATCACGGAAAGTGGGGGTTGAGAATGGGTAGTTGTTCTTCTCATCCTCTTTGCAGAGCAAATCCAGAAATGCCAGGATGTCATCTTCATGGACGAAATCGCCCACTTTTGCCGTTTGAGGCATATCAATGCCATCCTCATCTTCTTTCCCCGTGAAGACACGGAAGAACTCTGTGAAGTTGAAGAAATCTTCATCACTCCTGGTATATTCGGGGTGTTGGCGACCGAACTCCTCGCCTAAGTTGTAGGCGAAGATTTTGAGTTGAGCCAGACCCTCGTAAGGGTTTCGCTCGTCGGGATGCTCCTTAGGCCAACGCTCTTTGGCATCCTGCTCCATGACATAATCCCAGGTATAAATCTCCTCGCTCGAGAACTGGTCTAAGATATTGAACGGCGTACCCGAGAGGTAGAGCATCTTCGGCTGATTGCCCCTTTGAAGTTCATTGATAACCGCCTTTCCGAGTGGCGTTTGTGTGCCCTCATGCGCCTCATCAATGATGACGAGATCCCATTGAGTGCTGAATACATCCCTGTTGCTTTTCTTCCATTCCTTCTCCAAAGCCTCAACCTCCTCCTCCGTCGGCTCGGAATCCTTTCCACGAAGGTCTTGGATTGAAGCAAAATAGATGAAATGCATTTTATCCGTTTCAAGGTCTTTCGTTAGGGTTTTAAAATCCTTGCCCACACAGTCGCCCTCGTCACATTGGTTGGTGTCTTTACCGTTTTTCGAGCCATAATGAAAATGAGCGTGATTCTTGTGTCCGCTCAGCAGGCGGAAATCCTCGAACCAGCCACTGCGCACCGTTGGGCGGTGAGTGAGAATCAAAACACGCTCTACATTCATATCTAGAATCACCTGCAAAGTGCAGAGTGTCTTTCCGAAACGCATTTTGGCATTCCAGAGCATACGGTCGGCTATCTTGAAATGGGAGAGCGTCTGTGCAATGGCAGCCTTCTGCTCATCCCTGAAATGAATCTCTATCGACTTCGGCTTTTCCTTTACAGGGCCATCAATCTTCTCCCTTCCCTCTTTAAGGGCTTGAATAGCAGCGATGGCGTGATCTAAATCCACCTCAAACCATTCTTGGGCGATGCCGATGCCGTTATTGATAGGAGCATTCTTGTAACCACTAAGTTCCAAAACGTGATGCACCTCTTTGTCAGTAAACGTGTGCAATCCATCAGAATCGATCGCCAACTCGGCATGCAGAATATCAAAATCGATCGCCAACGTTACGGCGTCACCACTGTAACGCTCTTTCACCTTTTGTATAAGTTCAGGCGCATTAGGGGCATATCTGACGAACAAAGGAACGTCAATTCTGGTCATTCCTACTTTCAGCAGACCCTCTAAACCCTTTCTGCTGAGGATGTAAATAACATTAATCTGCGCGGTAACTAAATCCATAATCTATCGCTTGTTATGCAACAGTGATTTAAACTGTTGATCATTTTTCTCCTCGAGAAAATTGATGTCTTCCACATCCAACTCGAGAATTTTTTTACTATCAAAAAATTCATTAACACGACAAAGCCTTTCGCGAGGCTCGAACTGTGAATTGGTATCAAAAAGGCTACCCGTATATCCACCTGCCTTCTCATCTTCCTCCTTCACCTTATATCCAGGCAATCCACAGGTCAAACCGTCCATTTGCCAAAGATTCCAGGAGATGATGTGAGCCACTTCAAGAAGGTCTTCCTCTTGTTGCTTCGGGAAATCTTCTCCGAATTTCCTCTCGTAAAAATCAATAAAGGTACAAAAAACATTTTCTCTTGCCAAGAGAAGGTTATCTCCCTGCCACTCAAAACCGTATGAAGAGGCAAGAGCGATTTTCGCCCAAGCCAACCACTGCGATGGAGTGTCAGTATTCTCCGACACAATTCGTAATTTTCTGTCTATCAATCCAATACGATTTTCAACCTCTATTTTCTCACCCGAAACGCTGTCATATCTGCTCACCAAATAAGGGGCTTCGCCACAAGTAACTTCCAAACGAGCCTCTGCCACATAGTTCTTCCAACTGCGATTTTCGCCATTAGGAAACTCTATTTTATCGGGATTAGCATTCCAAGAGCGATTGCCATTTTCATCCTCAATTTCAGTGTTAAACACATTTTTCCTACCAAACCAAGCCTCATCAATCAGGTTGTTCTGCACATTGCAAATCCAAGAGGGCGTGAAGACTTCTGCCTTGTCTTTCACACGCTTCGTGATTTCTTCTTTCGACTTCACCGAGCGAGGACGGAGCTTACCCTCATTGGTATATGATATTCTTTCAGAAGTAATGGGGTCACCAAAATTGTAGCCTTCACCCAAATCCTTATATGAATCGGTTGCCCAATAGATATTCTGCAGCGTTGTATGATCCTTAAGAAGATTTTCAAAAACATTATCAGAATAATGTAGTGCTAAATTTGTTTCACTTATGTCCGTTTTCTCTTCCATATCTATCTTATCTTATTGATATTCAACACTTTTCTTTTATCACTTTTATCATTCCTTTTATCACTTTTCAACTTTCTTTTATCACTTCTTTTATCACCTTTGCGGGTTCTTTTTATCACCTAATCTCACTCCACCTTCCAGTCCCCCACAGTTCCCGTCTCCGACGAGAAGACACAGCCTACTTTGTAGAGGTGGCGACTGTCGGTGGCATACTCTTTAGCATAGCCTTTGTCGTTGATTTGCTGTAGAGCTTCGGTGGCAGTGCCATCGAGTTTGAACTCGAAAATATAAATGTTGTCTTTCGCTTCGATGACACAGTCTACTCTGCCTTGCGACTGACATTTCTCAGTGTAGACAAGGTAGGTGGACATCAGCCGAAGGATGAGGTAGAACGTGTAGTGGAAATGTCTCTCCGTAGCCTTTTGGTCGCGCATAGTGTAGGGGATGCTGGCAAGGAAAGCCGTGAGGACATCCCGAAACTTATCTAAATCGGCACTGCGGAGGCATTTGTTGAGGGTGGTGATTGTACTATCAAGTTCTATCTCCTTCTTGAAATAACTGCCTGCCACAAGCGATACAAAACCTCGTTTCACCTCGTTGTTCGGGAAATCAAGCAGATAGGTATTATCATCAGGATCATAACCTTTAATGGCAAGGTAACCACTCTGATAGATGATTGGCAACAGAGAGAGCGTATTTGCCTTGGACTCATAGAAGAGACTTGCTGAGTAATATTTCCCTGTAAAATCATCCACACCATCATGGCACTGCTCAAGCAAACGCACTAAATAAGTAGGCGTCGCTGTCTTGAACCAATAGTCGTCAATATCCTTTTTCTTGAATGCGTTCAGCAAACTAAATGGATTGTAGACTTCACGCATACGTTTACTAAAATGGTAACCGTCGTACGTTTTCTTCAGCAACCTTCGAACGTCAGATGGTTGAACACCCATGTCCTCAGCCATTTCAGCAACCGACTGAGAGAAATACTCATCAACCTCTTCCTCCGTAATACCACAAATCGTATCATAGTCACGATCCATACTTATGTCTTCTGGCTGATTGAAGCCACTAAAAATACTGATTTGCGAAAACTTCGTAACTCCAGTCAGAAAGACAAACTTCAAATCTTTGTCTGCCGTTTTGAAAGTGGAATAGAACGCCTTCAGAGTCTCACGGTTTTTGTCCTCTACGGTCATCTTATTGCCATTCACAACCGTCATCAAACCACTGTCCATAACGTCCAACAGCGGTTTGTCATACTCATCGACAAGAACCACACACTCTCTGCCTGTTTTCTCATGAGCGACCTCCAAAACCTGCGCGAAACGCCGCCCAAGTCCGACACTCTCATCTCGTTCTATCCCATATTCCTTTTCCCAACCATTGATATAGAAATTAATCGATTTATCCAGAATATTCGGATCTGTGATATCATCACTGTTGAAATCAATATGAAAGACAGGATATTCTTTCCACTCCGTCTCTAATTCTTCAATCTTCAATCCCTTGAAGAGTTCTTTCTTGCCTAAAAAATAACTCTCCAAAGTAGAGATTAAAAGACTCTTTCCAAACCTGCGCGGGCGACTCAGAAAGTAGATTTTTCCTCCCTTTGCAAGTTTGTAAACTAAATCTGTCTTATCGACATATGTGTAGTCATCCCTGATGATTTGCTCAAAAGTCTGTATGCCGATTGGGTATTTCATATCGTTAAATTTTTTTCTTTTTACAAATATAATAAAATTGTTGTTACTCTCTTTTACAGTGCGTCTACATGCACGTCCCTAAAGCCTAAGAAGTAGAGTATGCCGTCCAAACCGATTGTGGAGATAGACTGTTGAGCGTTGGCTTTCACCTTCGGTTTAGCGTGGAAGGCGATTCCTAATCCGGCGAGGTTGAGCATTGGCAAGTCGTTGGCTCCATCACCCACGGCTATCACCTGCTCCAAATCAATCTTCTCGACCTGAGCGATGAGGTTGAGCAACTCTGCTTTGCGTTTGCCATCGACAATATCGCCGACGTAGCGACCTGTCAACTTTCCATCTTTGATCTCCAACTGGTTGGCATAGACATAATCCACCCCAAAACGGTTCTGCAAGTATTTGCCGAAATAGGTGAATCCTCCCGAGAGAATGGCAATCTTGAAACCGCATTTCTTCAACACCATCATCAGTCGGTCTGCTCCGTCCATGATCGGCAAGTTCTCGGCTATCTCGCGCATAACCGACTCGTCCAAGCCCTTCAGCAACGCCACTCTGCGTGTGAAACTCTCCTTGAAATCGATCTCGCCTCGCATAGCCGACTCGGTGATCTTGCGCACCTCCTCGCCCACGCCGGCACGGTCTGCCAACTCGTCTATCACCTCCGTCTTGATCAGCGTCGAGTCCATATCGAAGCACACCAAACGGCGGTTGCGACGATACAGGTCATCCTTCTGGAACGAGATATCTACACTCTCCTGGGCTGAAATCTCCATAAACCTGGCACTCATCTTCTCCTTGTCAATGTCGTCGCCACGCACAGAGAACTCCACGCACGAACGCTCATGCTCATAGTCGTCGCTGAGCGATGGGCGACCCGTCAGACGCTTGATGGAGTCAATGTTCATCGACTGCTCTGCCACCGCTTTTGCCACCAACGACATCTGCTTCGCCGTGATCACATGACCCAACATCGTTACGACATATCGGCCCTTGCCCTGTCTCGTTACCCAATCGTCATACTCCTTGAGCGAGATGGGCTTGAAATGAACTTGCACACCCATTTCATAACACTTGAACAGTATGTCTTTGAAGATAGAAGCCGACTTCTGATTGTCGTCTATCTGCACCAAAAATCCTAACGAGAGGGTATGGTGAATATCCGCCTGACCAATATCCAAAATCTTAGCGTCATATCTGCCCAAAATCTCTGTGATAGAGGCAGTTACCCATGGTCTATCATCACCATGAATGTTTATCAATACAATCTCACTTGCCATAGTTTCATCTACATTTTAGGTTTAGAAGAAAACCTGAACCTATTTCTTAATCACTTTTACTACCTCACCGATATACTCTGCGTGGATTCCACCGTCAGCGGCTCCATTCTTGTACATCTCAAAAGGCACTTCATCACGGAAATCTGCCGTGGTGTAGAGGTGGTCATACATCGTGCGACACTCCATCACCATGTCTGCCTCTGCATAATAAGGCGTTCCATTCTCAGTGTACAGAGTGTGAAGACCTAACGCAGCCGCTTTGTCGCCATCTCGTCCACTCTTCGTTCCCATATAGTGAAGCACTGTTTTGTCGCTGAAAGTCATGATTGTGAAGTACTTACTCTTCTCCATAAACCCGTAGGTGTATCTTCCATCACGCACATATACCGTGGCAACCGACTTGCCCCAGAGCGTTCCTAATCCTCCCCAACCAATCGTCATCGCATTGCTGGCTACACTATCGCCTGCACAAAGCAACAAACCATCGCCTGTGAAGAAATTGAACGGATTCACATCAAAATCAGAACTGAAGTCAACCTCCTTGAAATCAGCATTTTGAGCGTCGCTTGACACTACCTCTTGCTGAGCCTCAACAGTTGCATCTTCCCCTTCAGACGCTTCACAACTTGAACTCTTCACCAACTTGACAGATAAAATTACAACTGCTAACGCCAATACAACATTTAATAGAACCGATATTTTCATATACTTTGAATAGTTTAATGATTTTTAATTGAAATTCACACTCCGTTACGCCTCACCAACCACCTTCGTCATCATTCCCATCGGACAGACAAAGCGACAATAGGGCCGTGGCACGAAAATGGAGAGAAGCAAGAACAACACCGCCGCAATCTCCACTCCGACAGCAGCCGACTGGAAAATAAACGCTGTGAACAACTCATAGTTCATCCACTCCGAATAAACACCCGTGATCAAGAGCAACAGCAATACTGCCCACAATAGCTTACGAAACCACTCCACCGCCTTCAACGTCTGGCTGCCCAACATCCATTTCTTCTTGCACGGAATGCCCATCAACTCCTGCGCCGATCCAAACGGACAAACCTGCATACAGTAGTGATTGTTCTTTCCAAACAGTGGAAAGACAAAGGCGGCAATGAACATGATAATCGGAATGATCGCCACCAACGAGTGGAATCCATTTGCGAAATAGTTGACAATCAACGAGTAGGAGAGGAAAGTGCCACTCCACAAGCCCAACACTACAACGTTCAGAATCAACTGCACAATGCGAACCTTGCGATTCTTCACAAACAACGGCACAACCACCGAAATCAGCACAACCACCAACGCTGCAATGTCTTTCACCCCAAAACTCACCTCTGCGTCATCTGTTGAGGCTATCGTCGGCTGAAGGTATTGCAAGCCTGCTTTCACATTCTTCTTAATCGCATTAGACGAGAAAGTTGCTCCCGAGACGGCATCCACCTTCAGTGCCAAAGCCTCGTCCACCGTCTTGCCATTCCAACTGTCGATGAGGGTCAGCGCATTGTCGAAAAAGCTCGGTGTCTCATTGTTCTCCAAAGCCTCAACCTTCTGAACCACACCCTCTTTGACGTAAATCTTCACTGGAACGAAACCAGCGTAACCCACGATTTTTTGCTCCTTGCCCAACGGCGTCGTGTTGACCACCATCGTGCCGTCTGCCTCCGTCGTGAGGGTGTCATTGCTAATCTGCGCTATCTGCGTGGCTGTTTCTTCCGATCCATTCAACTCCACGCCAAAAACTTTCTGGTCGTGCTGTACTGCCACTGCCACGAAAATCAAAACTACCGTCAGTAAGGCAACTATCTGCCGTAATTTCTTCATTATCATATTCCACTCTTTTTCTCGTCTACATTTCCTGAACAACGCTGCAAAACCGTCAAATCAAAATAATTGACAGCTGCCAAAACATACGCCAACACGTCTGCTTGAATCTTCTCATATTTAGCCCAACGGATCTCGCTGCTGAAGAAATAGATCTCCACCGGCAAACCGTTCTCGCTCGGAGCCAACTGGCGGATAAAATGGTCGCATTCGGCACAGAAGATCGGCAACGACTTCACATACTGCTCCAAATAGGCAGTGAAGAGTTGCAAGTTGTTGATAGACTCCTGATAGCCCTTCGCTCCCTCAGCAATTGGGTCAAAATTTGTCAGTTCTTTGGCTTCGCCTTCCTTCTTCACGATTCTCTTGTCATACGCCTCGAAGAAAGGTTTCAGAAATTCTATTTTACGATATCTTGCAATCTCCTCAGGAGTACAAAAACGCACGCTGTTCATATCGATGTTGATGGCACGTTTCACCCGACGGCGACCTGCCTCCTGCATCGTGCGCCAGTTCTGAAACGAGTCGCTCAAGAGGGTAGAGGGCGGAATGGTAACCGTCGTCTTGTCCCAATTCTCAATCTTCACCGTGTTGAGGCTGATCTCACGAACGATACCATCGGCATTGCATTTCGGCACCGTGATCCAATCGCCCACGGCAAGCATCTTATTTCCCATCAACTGTATTCCAGAAACCAAACCCACCAACGTGTCTTTGTAGACCAATGACAAGACGGCTGCCGATGCTCCAACTCCAGTGAGGAGCGTGTTAGGCGATTTGTCTAAGATGATACTGAACGAAATGATCATCGCAATGATAATCAAGATATACTTGATAATCTGGAAGATGATGTTGACAGGCAAATTCTTGACTCGCTTCTTGACATATTCCGAATAGATGAAATCCAACAGTTTGCAAAGAAACATCATCGTCATCACCACGATATAGACGTTGCACATACGCTTGATCCAGATATGCAAAGCCGAATCTTGATCCAACGCCAACGGCAAAAGAATGTTGATCAACACCGCCGGAATAATCGCCGCTATTGACGATAACAACTTCTTATACTGCTCCGACTCTTCCTCCGAACGCTTCTTAATCTTCGCATGAATGTGCAACAACAACAAGGCAATGCGGCGACAGAGGTAATCGCACAACCACGCTGCCAAGGCAATCAAAGCAATCGAGATAAAACTATCTCGCGTACTGGCATCTCCATTAAGAACTCCTATGTTTATCAACATTTCCTTTATGGAGAATAATAATTCTTTCATAAATTTTTATTATATTGGTTTATGTTTTTATCTATTATTTACGATTATTTGCCTTTTCTACTTAAAAGCAATTTACATCTCTCTTTCGCCTGAGCAATAATCTCCTCTTCGTCTTTCACCTTTCGATGACGCATAATCACTTTTCCGTCGCAAATCATCGTGTCGATGGCTTCGCAAGTGGAAGCGTAAACCCAGTTCGATTCGAAACTATGATTAGGCACGAAACGCTCGTTGTTGAGGTTGATGAGCAAGGCATCTGCCAACTTGCCGACCGCAATCTCACCGCCATCCACGCCGAAGACTTTCGCACCTTCGAGGGTGCAACTATGCAACACCTGCTTCACAGGGAAGGTCTCCGGACTATAATTGCACTTCGCCATCATCGCCGCAAACTTCGCCTCCTCTTGCATATCCAAGTTGTTGTTCGACGAGCAACCGTCCGTACCAATCAGCACTTTCAAGCCTTTGTCCAACATCGGCTTCGTCTTGAAATAGCCCGACGAGAGTTTCATGTTCGAGACTGGATTGTGAACGACTGCGACTCCTCTCTCTTTCAGAATCTCCATCTCCTCGTCATCGACATGCACCACATGGGCTGCCACGCAATTCGGACCTAACACTCCCACCTTATCCAACCAACGAACAGGCGACAAACCATGGGCTGCCACGCAATCGCTCACCTCCTTTGCCGTCTCCGACAAATGGAAATGGAGGGGTGTACCCAACTTTCTCGCCTCCTCGGCGCAACGAATCCACAACGGCTCGCTCACCGTGTAGGGTGCATGCGGTGCCACCGTAACACCCACTCTCGCAGATTTCCCTTGATACTCCTCAACAGATTTCAGTCGTGCGGAGATGCCCTCTTCGCCCATCCAATCCATAAACGGAACACCCAACATAGCGCGGATGCCCATCTCTTCCGTTGCACGAAATGTCTCGGGCATAAAATCATACATGTCATTGAAAAAGACCGTTCCACTCTTGATCATCTCCAAGACTGCCAACCGACTGCCTGCGTAGATGTCCTCGGGCGTGAGTTTCGCCTCGAGTGGCCAAATATGGTCGTTGAGCCAAGTGAACAGTTCCATATCGTCGGCATATCCCCGCAACAAATTCATCGCTGCATGGGTATGTCCATTATAAAACGGAGGCACAATGGCAAACCCATCCGCCTCGATCACCTCCTCGCCTTGTGAGGGCGTGAGTTTCTCACTAATTTCAGAAAAACGATTGCCCAAAATCCGGATGTTTGTCCGAACTCCGTCGAGCATTACATTATGAATAAACAAAGTACTCATCAAAAACACTACTTTTCCAGATTATATTTATACAATCAGCACAAAAGTACAAATATTTTTTCCTAATATTTGGTTTCTTTCTCTTACCTTTGCCACACCCTTATTTGCAACGAGTTTCCTGACATAACAATATTATGACGCGCATCTATTACACACTTATACTAACACTTATATGCACTGCAGCCACTGCAATGAAAACGACTTCGAGATTCACCCCTTTTCGAACGCAGTCGTATACTCCCTACTATAACGTCAACAGCATCGCCGAAGATGAAAACGGCATCCTCTGGATTGCTACCGAAAACGGCTTATACCATTTCAACGGCTATGAATATGGACAGTATATCCAAAACAAAAACGAGGCCAACTCCCTCCCCAACAACAACTGCCGCAAACTCTTGGTCGACTCGCAGAAACGACTCTGGATCTGCACCGACAACGGCCTCATCATCCAAAATAGGGAGACAGACGGATTCAACCGTATAGTTGATTCCACACTCGCCATCACCACCTTCATCGACATCCAAGAAGATAAGGACGGCTCCCTTTGGACTGCCACCTATTTTGAGTTGATCCACCTCAACCCACAAGGCGAGATCGTCGAGGTTTTTCCTGCTATGGGATTACGCAGTTTCGCCGTAGACCAAGATTGTATCTGGCTCGGAAACGACAACGACGGACTTACCCGATTCAACAGAGAAACACATACAATAGAAAAAGTCACCCTCTACAACAAGAACAAAGCACATACGCTATACCATATCCAAGCCATTTTGCCAACTTCCGACAATAAACTCTTCATCGGAACAGACAGTCAAGGATTGGTCATCTACGACAAGAAAACATCTGATTGCCAGATAATTACAAGCAAAACTCATCCTTACTATTTTGAAAATAACAATATACTCTCGCTCTTCGAAGACTCCCGCCACAACGTGTGGATCGGCTCTATCAACGGCCGAATAGTAGAGTACAATCTTAAGGAGAAGGATCTCGCACATCCTATCTTCCACTATCCTTCGGGGGTGAACCAGTTGACTGTCAGCTGCATATACGAAGACCACGAGCATAACATCTGGCTCGGAACC
Organism: Flexilinea sp.; assembly: GCA_963648205.1. Classification (GTDB taxonomy): domain Bacteria; phylum Bacteroidota; class Bacteroidia; order Bacteroidales; family Paludibacteraceae; genus UBA1181. The sequence goes on along the minus strand of CAVJCT010000044.1, from coordinate 50,359 downwards.
CACCACTATTGGCTGTTTATCTACAACCGCAACGTAGACGCTTTCCGTCTTTACCAAAAATTAGAGGGGGTGGAGGGGTCGCTCTCGCACAATGCGGTAACTTGCTTTGAAGATGACAACGGCACGCCTATCGTCGGTACGGATGGTGGCGGTATCAACATATTAGACCGCTCACAAAAAAGAGCCACGTTCATTAAGAAACCACAGTTCGGTAATGTCATCCTCGACATACACAAAGACTTAAATCCTCACAAATACTGGATTGCCACTTGGGGAAACGATAAACATTGCCTCTTCTGCTACGACCCTAAAACAAACACGTCGAAAACATACGACTACAATCCAAGCGACAAAAACGGACTCACTTCCAACCTCTTACGTGATGTTTTGGTTGATGGTCCTTACGTCTGGATTGCTACTGATGGTGGTGGTATCTGCCGTTTGGACACCCGCACGGACAAAATCGACAATCGTTACAACTGCAAAGAAGAGATTTTCTCACTGCGCACTCCTCAGTGGACTCGACATCTGATGAAAGACTCAAAAGGTCGCATCTGGCTCTGCACCAGTGAGGGCGTCATCTGCTACAATAACGGCGTAACAAATCAAATCCCTATCGAAGAAATCACCTCCGAGAGATTGCAGAATGAGGTGCGTATGTCGATGGAAGATTCAAAAGGAAACATCTATTTCATAACGGCTAACAACGGACTGTTCCGCTTAGATGAGAAAAATCATACCTTCATCAACGAGACGAAAGCGTACAAACTGCCTCTAAGTCTCTACGCCATCTGCGAGGACGGCAACCATAACCTTTGGGTTACCTCTACCAGCGAAATGATCAGAATCAACACCCGTGATAGCTCAACCTACCGTTTCAACATGCAAAGCGACCTCTGCGGACACTCCTTCTCGCCTGCAGCCATATTCCGAAGTGGTGATTTCATCTATGCTGGTTCTAACAACGGTTTCTTTATGGTCAACGTCAACAAGACCTTGGAAGTGCCGTCTGCACCTAAGGTTTTCCTCGAACATCTTTACATCAAAGGAATAAAGCAAGAAATCAACACGTCGCATGTGCTGAATCGCATGCTGGCATTCACCGACACTATCATCCTCGACCATAACGAGAACGACTTCAACATCCAATACTGCTGTGTCGACCTCGACAACGTGGAGAACGTACGCTACCAATATCGTATGATAGGAAGCGATTTTTACGAGTGGTCCGACCCTATCGAACTCCGCAACACCTACTTCTCCAACCTCAAACCTGGCACCTATACCTTCCAAGTGAAGGCTACAACCGTCAACGCTACAACCGACTTCTACTCCAAACCACTCACCATCATCATACAAGAACCTTGGTGGAACACCCTATTGTTCAAATTCATCATCAGTACGACTCTCATTGCCTTCGTCATCCTTTTTGTAATCCTTCGAGAGCGTGCCATACGCAAGAACAATGCTAAATTGGAGAGCCTCATCGCCCAACGAACGGAAGAACTGCAATGCAGAAACAAGGAAATTCAAGAGCAGAAAGAAGACCTCGAAAACCAGAATAAAAAGTTGGACGAGACCATCGAAACGAAAAACAGAATCATGTCTGTCGTCGCTCACGACCTTCGCAATCCGCTCACTTCCATCGTCGGAAACCTATCACTCCTCAAGGAGAATGAGCCTGAAAACACGATTGTAAAACATGTTTACAAATCGGCAAAGATCCTTCAGGCGCAGATGGAGAACCTGCTCGACTGGGCGCGCCTGCAAAACGACCGCATTTTCTACTCTCCGCAAGACACTTCAATGAACATCTTGACAAAAGAGTGTATCACCCTCTTGCAAGACAATCTCCAAGAGAAACATCTCAACCTGACCTACAAAAACGAGTGCCACCACAACGCACACGTCGACTATCGTATGGTCTCAACCATCATTCGCAACTTGCTCAACAACGCCATCAAATTCACCTACGAAGGAGGAGAAATCGCTATCGTCTGCACGGAAGACGACAACTCGATCCACTGGTCTATCCAAGACAACGGCGTGGGTATGACGCAAGAGCAATGCGACAAAATCCTCAACGGCAAACTCTCGGAAAGCACATTCGGCACCAACAACGAAGCGGGTTCTTGCTTGGGAATGAAAATTTGCGTCCGCTTGGTAGAGATCAGCAAGGGTACAATCCACATCAATAGCACTTTAGGCAAAGGTACGAAATTCTCCCTCACCTTCCCGAAAGGCAAGATGGAGACCGAAGAAGAAGAAAACACCCTCAAAATAGAGGAACAAACATTGGACAAGGAGAGACACCAAAAACTCCTCCTCGTAGACGACAACGAAGAGATTCTTCTCTTCCTCAGCGAATTGCTCAAATCGACCTACGACCTCAAAACTGCCAACGACGGATTAACCGCTTTAGACATCGCTCAAAAGGAACTTCCAGACCTCATCGTATCGGATATCATCATGCCTAAGATGAACGGAAGAAGGCTCTGCCAACTCATCAAATCAGACCCTCTGACGCAGCATATCCCTGTCATCCTTCTCACCTCCGAAGACTCGGAAGCCAACCAAGTGGAGGGCTTGAAAACAGGCGCAGACGACTACATGACGAAACCATTCAACCGCGCTATTCTAAAGGCGAAGATTGAAACGATCCTCCATAACAAGGATCTGCAGCGCAATTTCCACCACGACCTTCTCTTACAGAAGAGCGAACCCGAATTGCCTCCTACCATCAACGACCAGTTCATCCAGACTATCAACGAGGTAATCAAAAAGAACATCGCATCGAACAACCTCACCGTCGAGTTCCTCGCCTCCGAGACTGCCCTCAGTCGTGTGCAACTCTTCCGTAAGATGAAGTCCATCACGGGTTGTTCCCCTTCTGAGTATATCAAGGTCGTTCGCTTAGACCACGCCGCTACACTTCTGAAAGAGTGCGGACTCTCCGTAGCAGAAACAGCCTACGCAGTCGGTTTCTCCGATCCGAAATACTTCAGCACCTGCTTCACCGAGAAATTCGGCGTTTCTCCTTCGCAATGGGCTAAGACCGAAAACAAATAGGGGCTGACATCAAATATCAACCCCTACAAAGCGAAATAAACGCCCTTCAGACTATTTTTTGCTCACTTCCAACACTACATACTCTGAACGTGTTCCGATGCGGAATTTGCCACCCCAAATGCCCATTCCTGAACTGACGTAATAGTGGGTGTTGCCCTTCTGATAGGCCCCATAGCCATCTTCATACATGGCATCAATCAACCAAGTGACGGGCCACACTTGTCCGTAATGGGTATGTCCACTCAACTGATAGTCCACACCACAAGCCTCTGACTCCTCTAAATGGTAAGGTTGATGATCCAACACAAACGTGTATTGACCCTCCGAGACATTCTTCATCAACATAGACAACGGTTTGCGCTCGGGATTGCTTCTGTCATCTCTACCAATGATAACAATCCCTAAATCAGAGAGTTGTGCCACGCCATCTTTCAACAAATTGATACCTGCACTCTCATAGAACCGCATCGCTTTGTTCACACCTGCCAAATACTCGTGGTTGCCCAAACAAGCGAAAACAGGGGCTTTCAGGCGATGAAACTCCTCTGCCATATCTTGCTCCAACAAGGGTGTAACACTGAAATCGATGATGTCGCCACCCGTCAGAATCAAGTCGGGATTCTCTGCGTTGAGGATGTCGATCCAACGTGCCAATTCTGCCCTCTGATTGTGATACCCAAGGTGCAGATCGCTCAAAAAGACCACTTTCAGAGGGTGCGCAATGGCTTTCTCCGTTTTATCCGTCAACGTCTCCTTATACTTCGTCTTGTAATGGATATTTCCATAGAGAAAGACAACGAAAAGCAACCCGAGAGTGGTTATCGCCCCCACCCAATTCTCATGCAAGAAATCCTTTGGCAACACATGCACTAAGCGCAACAAATCGCACAACCCAAAGAGAATCGTAGCGTAGAGCAGAACGAAAACGTACGACGTACCCATCTCGTAGATGAAAGTGCTGAGTCCGAACGTCCCAATCTTACCCGACGTGAAAGTCATCACGCCAAAGAGGAACAGGCACACGAACAAGAGATTATACACCGCCGTAGCCGTCCATTTCAGCCACGAGACAGGTAAAACTTGCCACAACCGCACACTGGTATAGACATGCGCTGCCAATACGACTATAAAGAACAAAATCATAAATATTCTCATCGTCTTACTGATTTTAGTTTTTCATTTTGATTTAACGAAAAAACAGTCTGACCCCCAACTGCGGATGTCAGACTGTTTCTGCAATATAATGTTTATACTTTTCGGATCTAAATTACTATACCGCCGGACTTTACCTACTTCTCAGCAGGTTTCGACCAACTGTCTTTCAAGCCGACGGTGCGGTTGAACACGAGATGGTCTGCCGTTGAGTCTGGGTCAACATTGTAGTAGCCCGTACGTTGGAACTGAACGTATGAGAATGGCTTCAAATCCTTAGCGAACATCTCAATGTATGCCGTCTTCTTCTCCAAACTCTTCGGATTGAGGAATGGCTTCATATCTTCAATGTCGATACGGTCTTTGCCTTGCTCCTTGCTGTAGGCTGCCACTTCGTCGCGAGGATTCTCAACCATCCAAAGGCGATCATAATTGCGCACCTCTGCCTCGAAGCAGTGATTGCAGCTCACCCAGTGGATTGTCTTTCCCTTGATTTTACGATCTGCACCTTCCAAACCGCTCAAACTGATTGGGTCATACTCGGCTTGGATTACCGTTGGTCTGCCCTCTGCATCACGCTCCAACACACATCCTTCTTCTGGACATTTGATGATGAACGAGTGCTTCAAACGAACCTCCTTACCTGGACCTAAACGCAAGAATTTCTTCGGAGCATCCTCCATAAAATCCTCACGCTCAATCCACAACTCGCGAGTGAACTCAACAGTATGCGTACCGTCTTCTGGATTCTCAGGATTATTCTGAGCCGTCAAGTTTTGAACTTCTCCTTCAGGAAAGTTTGTGATAACCAACTTGATAGGGTCGAGCACCGCACTGATACGAAGCGCACGTTTGTTCAAATCGTCTCGAACAGCCGACTCGAACAGCGACATCTGATTCAACGCATCAAATTTGGTATATCCAATCTTATCGATAAAGTTGATAATACTTTCAGGACTATATCCGCGACGACGGAAACCACTGATAGTTGGCATACGAGGATCATCCCACCCGTTGACAACGCCTTCCTTCACGAGGATCAAAAGGTTTCTCTTAGAGAGGAGGATATGTGTCAAGTTGAGTTTGTTGAACTCTGTTTGGCGTGGACGGTTGTCGTCTAATGGCAAATCGCCAGCAGCCTCCTTAGCCCAGTCGACGAAGAGGTCGTAGAGCGGACGGTGAGGCACAAACTCCAACGTACAAAGCGAATGGGTTACACCCTCCCAGTAGTCGCACTGACCATGGGTATAGTCGTACATTGGGTAGGCATTCCATTTATTGCCCGTACGCCAGTGTGGCATATTAAGCACACGATACATGATAGGGTCGCGGAAATGCATATTTGGGTTGGCCATATCGATCTTAGCACGAAGCACCATCTTGCCAGGCTCCATATTTCCAGAGTTCATCTCGTTGAAGAGGCGCAAACTCTCCTCAACAGGGCGGTTTCTGTAAGGCGACTCCGTACCAGGCTGTGTCGGCGTACCCTTTTGTTGAGCGATCTGCTCACTGGTCTGCTCATCAACGTAAGCCTTGCCTTGCTTGATCAGCTCGACAGCCAAATCCCATAACTGCTGAAAATAGTCGGATGCGTAGAGGATCTTACCCCACTTGAAGCCCAACCACTCAATGTCGCGCTTGATTGCTTCAACATACTCAGTGTCTTCCTTCTGCGGGTTCGTATCGTCCATACGAAGGTTGCAAACACCCCCATATTTCTTTGCCATACCGAAATCCAATGCGATAGCCTTCGCATGACCAATATGAAGATAACCATTAGGCTCAGGTGGAAAACGAGTCTGTACACGACCGTGGTTCTTACCTTCGCTAAGGTCTTTTTCAATCATCTCTTCAATGAAGTTGAGGCTTTTCTTCTCTTCCTTCTCTTCTGTATTTTCAGCCATAACAATATATTACTTTTCAAACACAATTTGCTTGCGAATTTACGATTAATCTCACCGAAAGACAAATCTTTGTGAGGTTTTTGGAGCAAAAGGGTAGAATACCTACAAGTTTTTATAATTAACAATAGATATGTCTCCTTCTGTCATTTCTATCTTTCCAGCATAAACAACCGTACGCTTTTTGACCGTTGCATTTACCCAATCCGGCAGTTTCTTTAACGTCTTTTCAAAGGTCGAATTATAGGTCATCGAACTTTTTACTTCAAATGCATTTAATGTGGATTCGTCTCCTTCCAATATATCCACCTCATTTAGATTGGAGTCTCGGTAGAAATATAAGTTACTTTCTTTACCCTCGTTTAGTCTCCTTTTCAGTAACTCTGTAACAATCAGATTTTCGAAAAGATGTCCCCTCATCTTATCAAAATCCAACTGTTCAGGTTTCTCAATGCCTAACAAAGAACAAGCCAAACCCGTATCACAAAAATAAATCTTAGGTGATTTAGTCAATCTTTTCCTACTATTATCAAAGTAGGGTGGCATTAAATAGATGATATACGAAGCCTGCAAAATAGAAAGCCACGACTGAACAGTGTTCGATGATACACCAACCTCATTAGCCAACTCCACTGCATTCAAGACAGAGCCAATCCGACCAGCACATAATTTCAAGAAAATGTTGAATTGCGTGATGTTTTTTACAGCAAGTAGGTCTCTTACATCTTTGTCTAAATATGTTTTTATGTAAGATGGATAGAGAAATTTCGGTATATTCCGACCGCTGCAAATTGCAGGATAAAGTCCATTGTAAATAAGTTTGTTAACATCTTCAACATACTTTTCATCATTCAATTCCTTGTATGAGAATGGCAGAAGTTCAAAAACACCTGTTCGTCCAGCCAACGACTGCGACACCTTCCTTAGCAAAGTAAAGTTCGAACTGCCCGACAAAATAAACTTTCTGTTAGGATTTTCATCCACAATACCTTGAATGTAAGAGAGCAGTTCAGGCACATTATGAACCTCATCCAATATCATTCCACCCTCATTCAGATTCAAAAATCTCACGGGATCTTCCTTTGCCATTATCCTTACATCAGGGTTCTCCAACGAATAATAAGGAAACTCCTTGAAAATATGACGCAGCATTGTCGTCTTTCCCGACTGTCGCGGACCAGTAACCGTGATGACAGAAAAATATTTCGCTGCCTCAACAATCGTCTTCTCAAGCTCTCTATGTATATAAACCTCTTCCATTTTTATGCAAATTTGAAGTTGCACTTCAAAATTACATAAAATTATAAAAACAAGGAGACCCAAAGAAATTCTTTGAGTCTCCTATACAATCAATATCGGATTTTCTACTCCGCCTTAATCTTTCCCTCCTGCATCTTCTTCAACGCATCTACGTCATACTTGCTCATGTGATTGTTGCGCTTTGGATAGTCAATTGTGTAGTGCAAACCACGACTCTCCTTGCGCTGCATAGCAAACTTGATCACCAAATAGGCTGTGTTGATGATGTTTCTCAACTCACAAATCTCTTTCGAAACTACTGAACGTTGGAACAGACTTTCTGTCTCTTTATAGAGCAACTCCAGACGATCGTACGCACGTTTCAAACGAAGGTTGGATCTTACAATGCCGACGTATGCCTGCATAATCTGGTTCACCTCCTTCTCACTTTGCGTGATCAACACCATCTCTTCATTGAGCGATGTTCCTTCGTCATTCCACTCTGGCACCTCTTCATTCCACGACAGACTTGGCAAGAGTCGCAAAGAGTCTTTTGCTGCTGCATCTGCATAGACAATCGCCTCAATCAACGAGTTGGATGCCAAACGATTGGCTCCATGCAATCCCGTACATGAACATTCACCAGCTGCATACAGACGATTGATGGTCGTCCGTGCATTCATATCTACCTTGATTCCTCCACAGAAATAGTGTGCGGCTGGTGCCACTGGTATGAAGTCTTTCGTGATGTCGATACCCAAAGAAAGACATTTATTGTAGATAGTAGGGTATTCACGTTTTGTAACCTCAGGATCTTTGTGCGTTACATCCAAATAAACGCACTCGTCACCTCTTTTCTTCATCTCAGTATCGATAGCGCGCGCAACCACGTCACGAGGAGCCAAAGAACCACGAGAATCATATTTCTCCATAAATGATTCTCCCGCCTTATTACGCAAAATTCCTCCGTATCCTCTCATCGCCTCCGTGATGAGGAATGATGGACGGTCGCCTGGATGATACAAAGCAGTAGGGTGGAATTGAACAAACTCCATATCGTCTACCAAACCTTTCGCACGATAAACCATTGAAATACCGTCTCCCGTTGCTACTGGTGGATTGGTCGTCGTTTGATAAATGTTTCCGATACCACCCGTACACATCATAGTTACCTTTGAAAGGAACGTGTCAACATGGTTGGACTTGATATCCAAAACGTATGCGCCATAGCACTCAATATTTGGTGTAGTATGCTTCACCAACTCACCTAAATGGTGTTGAGTGATGATTTCGATGGCAAAATGCTCCTCGTAAATATCAATATTCGGATTATTACGAACACGTTTAATCAGACTATTCTGAATCTCCTCGCCCGTATTGTCTTTGTGGTGAAGAATACGAAAATCAGAGTGGCCACCCTCCTTATGAAGGTCAAAATTGCCATCCTCTTTCTTATCAAAATCCACACCCCATTCCAACAGTTGTTTGATCTGTTCAGGAGCACCCTCTACCACTTTACGAACAACGTTCTCGTTGCAGATTCCGTCACCAGCAATTAAAGTATCAACAATGTGATCCTCAAAATTGTCTGTTTTCTTAGTTACTGAAGCGATTCCACCTTGCGCATAGTGCGTGTTGGCTTCGTCCATATTCGTCTTACACAAAATGGCAACCTTTCCTTTTGATGCCACCTTCAGTGCAAAACTCATTCCTGCTATTCCAGAACCAATTACCAAAAAGTCATATTTCTTTATCATAATCAAATCTATTTATGGTCTGAGCAACAAATTTATATCAGTTTGACCGAAAATGGTGAGGTTTTATTGGTTTTCTGAATTTTTCTTTAATAAAGAAAAATGAGAACACTAAGTTTTAATGTTCTCATTTTTTTATTCTGCTATATTGTGTGCTTATTCAAACAATTCATACTTAACAGAAATTACCATTGCATTTCTTACTCTGGAATCTATCCATATAAGAACCCTAACACCATTTACAGTTTTAATACCAATCAAATGATTTTTCATCAATGTATTCTCACTATCATCATATATTGCATCAGATGACCTGTCTGGATTTACTACTTGCTTTGCTTTTTCAAATGCCTCACCAAACAAATCTGGATTATTTGCATTTTCAAACAACTCTTTTTGTGAAGCACTATCCTCATCCTTAAAAGAATAAAAAGTTATTCTGCTATTACTAGTCTGATGTTTTTTTAATATTCTTACCAAATCCGTGTTATTTGGACCTGCCAAAAAGCAATCAGGAAAGTAATAATAAAAATTAATACATGTATTGATTATGTTGTAGTCTCCATTTCTTACTATTGCTCCTACAGTGTCATACTGTATGAAAGCAAAGTCATACTCTTCATTCAATCCTACAACTTTCTGTAATTCAACATTATATGCTCTACATGTATCAGAATATGATTGTAATTCAATACCTTGCACACACACTATTGAACTTGCTTTCCTTGTCTCATCTTTTTCCTCCTCTTTCTTACATGAAGAAATAACACACAAAAGAGAAATTAAAACATATACGAACTTTTTCATACTAATAGAAATTTACTCTAAACTGAAATTTTACTGTACAATCTGTTGGCGTTGTATGTGGTTTGTGAGCAGGTTTTTTCTTACCCCAAAAATTTCTATACATATAGTGACCATCAGTATATTCCTCTGATAAATGTATTTGTGCATAACCTACACCTCTGTTTTCTTTCAGATCTGTTAATAGATATTCTTGATGACATGGTTCATACGTATCAAATTCATGCTTTCCTCCACATGAACATGGGTCATCCCACTCATACAACTGAGCATCCAATATTAATTTTGCACCCTCTATATTGGTATAATCAATAGAAAATGGCATTCTCTGCTTTGGAGGTAATACGAGAACACTATCTCCCTGTGGAACAGACAAAGCATTTCTTGAAATTGGCTGATTAAAAATATAGAAAGGATCACTCAAAACACCATTTTGTAACAAACGAATTGTTATTGTACCACATACATCATTTTCGCCTTTTTCACCATAGAAATTTTCTGGTGCAATTGACTCATCTAAATTTTTTTTCATCATTTAAAAAAATTAAATTAAATCTTTGTTAGATAATTGGCCAATAATCATAGACAAAGTGGCGCAAAGGTATAACATTTTTTTACAAAGAAAATCTTAATAAAAAAAATTATTTAATTCAAAGTAATATAAAACAAGTTATTTTTATACTATTAAGAGATGTTCTTCTATAAAGTTAATTATAGAAAACTCATTTGAGTTCATTTTACTAACTTTTTCTCTTATGTTACATCTTCCCCCTTGTTCATACCCCTGTTAAAAACTTGTAAAATCACACCAAGAAAAAAATAACAACTTTATTTTCATTGTTCATTTCTTTTTATATACACGCTTCGTTTTCAACTTTGCAACTTTCTCTCCAATTTTTTACTATCTTCTTTCAACCGATTATCTAACCTCCTTCTCAATTTTATTTTTTAAGTTTTTGTATATTTGCCCCATTATTAACATTGTTAATATAATTCGTAAGTGTCTCATTCTTACTGATTTAATATTGACATCTTGTCCATTTCTCTGTGGATTGTTTTTTAAGAATGATAAGTGCAACTGTTTCTTATTTTTTCTTTTAACGTAACTAACAGTCTATCATCCTTATTATTCTTTATTTTTTTATTATGAAATTATATTTATAGATATGAATGAATTTGATAATGAATATCTGAAGAAAGAAATTCTTCGTTTGAAGAAGGAACGCAACGCTGTCATCATGGCTCACTACTACACGGTTGGCGAAATTCAAGATATCGCCGATTGCGTGGGTGATAGTCTCGCTTTGGCTCAACAAGCCACCAAAACGGATGCGGACGTGATCGTTCTTTGTGGTGTCCATTTTATGGGCGAAACTGCTAAAATTCTTTGTCCAGATAAGAAAGTCCTTGTTCCTGATGTTACTGCGGGTTGCTCTCTCGCAGATAGTTGTCCTGCTGATGAATTTAAAGCCTTTATTGAGGCTAATCCTGGCTATACAGTCATCTCGTACGTCAACACTTCGGCTGCCGTTAAAGCATTGACCGACGTGGTGGTTACCTCTTCTAACGCTAAACAAATCGTTGAGAGTTTTCCTAAGGATGAGAAGATTATCTTTGGTCCAGACCGTAATTTGGGTAATTATATTAACTCTATTACGGGTCGCTCAATGAAGCTTTGGAATGGTGCTTGCCACGTTCACGAAAAGTTCTCTATTGAGAAGATTTTAGACCTCAAGAAGGATTTTCCTAATGCAAAAGTGTTGGTTCATCCAGAGTGCCAAGGTCCTGTGGTTAAGTTGGCTGATAAGGTGGGTTCGACGGCTGCTTTGCTCAAATATGCGGTTACTTGCGAGGATTGCAACGATTTCATTGTGGCTACTGAAAGTGGTATTTTGCACGAAATGCGCAAACAGGCTCCTCAGAAAAACTTCATTCCTGCTCCTCCAAACGATTCAACTTGTGGTTGCAACGACTGTTCTTATATGAAACTCAATACGTTAGAGAAACTTTATAACGCATTGAAGAACGGTGAACCAGAGGTATCAGTCGACCCTTCTATCATCGAGCGTGCTAAATTGCCGATTCTTAGAATGTTGGAAATCAGCAAGAAGTTAGGTTTGTAGAATTATGGATAATAATCTGACACTGAACGATTTACAAAAAACAGTGGACACCTGGATCAAACAATATGGTGTCCGCTATTTTAGTGAATTAACAAATATGGCTTGTCTGACGGAAGAGGTAGGTGAGTTGGCTCGTGTGATGGCTCGCAAATATGGCGACCAATCAAGCAAAGATTCCGACATACAGTACTCTTTACAAGACGAATTGGCTGATGTGCTGTGGGTTCTCACTTGCATTGCCAACCAAACGGGTGTCAACTTGACGGAAGCTATGCAGAAGAACATCCAAAAGAAAACTGAACGCGATGCCACTCGTCATCTGAATAATGAAAAATTAAAAGATTAAAAACTAAATATAATAAAATATATCAATGGATCGTTTCGACGAACTTTTTTCAAAATATGATTTTACGGGCTTGGATCAAGAGGTTGTCTCTTCCGAAGTCAATAAAATTATCAAGGAGAATTTCAAAAAGAACAATGTTAAGTTGGTGTATAGCAAGATTTTAAGTTGCATCGACTTGACTTCTTTGAACTCCGATGATACTGAAGAGAAAATTTCAAATATGGTTGAACTCGTCAACAAGTTTGATGATGAATTTGAGATTTTGCCTCATCCTGCTGCTATTTGTGTTTACCCTTCGTTTGTAAGCACTGTAAAGGACTCTTTGGAGGAGGATGTGGATATTGCTACTGTGATTGGTTTTCCTCATTCAAACACGTTTGCAGAGGTTAAAATTGCTGAAACTGGAATGTCTGTGATGTCTGGTGCTTCAGAAATTGACGTTGTAATGCCTTTATCTCTCTTCTTATCGCAAAACTACTCTGATGTGTACGATGAACTGTCTGAAATAAAAACAGCGTGTCAGGAGGCAAAAATGAAGGTCATTTTGGAGACTGGTCTTTTGAAGGACCCAGTTTTGATTAAAAAGGCTTCTTTGATTGCAATGGTGGCAGGTGCTGATTTCATCAAAACATCAACTGGAAAGACTTCTGTTGGTGCTACATTCGAGGCTGCGTATGTGATGGCTAAAACAATTAAAGAGTATAACGAACTGAATAATCAAAAGGTTGGTTTGAAGGTTGCAGGTGGTGTTTCAGATGTTGAAACGGCTGTCTCTTACTACTCGATTGTAGATGCTGTTTTAGGCGAGGATTGGTTGAAACCCGAACTGTTCCGTGTGGGTACAAGTCGCCTTACAAACAAGTTGATTTCTGCCTTAGCCGACAAAGAAATTGAATATTTTTGATGATGAGTTATTATCAATAAAACAATAAAAGAAGCCGAGATATTGATGTCTCGGCTTCTTTTTTTATTATTTGTTACTAAAATTTTTGTTTGTGCTAATATGAGAAAATTAGTTTTTTCGATTGATTGTATGCTCCAACATCATACCTAAAGATTCTCTAATCTCAATATTCTTTATTTTCTCTAATATTTTGTCACCTTCTGCCTTGAAATCTAAGATGCGTTTTTCAGCGTATTCAATTCCACCGTTGTCGATACTGAAGTGAATGAGGTTCTCAATGTTCTCTTTTGTGAAATTTTTGTTGCTGAGAATGTCGATATATTCGTCTCTTTCTTTGTCGTTTGCATTGAGAGCGTAGAGTAGGGGAAGGGTGATTTTTCCTTCTTTGATATCGTTGCCTACTGGTTTTCCAATCTCTTTTTCTGTTGCAACATAGTCGAAAATATCGTCTTTGATCTGAAAACAGATTCCGTATATCTCACCGAATTTTCTGAGAATCTCTGCTTCTTCGCTCGTGCAGTGTGTTGATACTGCTCCAGAGTAGGTGCAAGTGTCGAACAAAGTGGCAGTTTTCTTCTTGATTACATTGATATACTTTTGTTCATCTCTATTGATGTTCTTGACATTTTGCATTTGAAGAAGTTCACCTTCAGAGAGTTCTTTTCCTAACTGCGTGATTTTTTTTAACACTAAAAGATTCTCTGTTTGAGTGGCAATAGAGAGTGATTGAGATAAAAGATAGTCGCCCACTAATACTGAAACTTTGTTATTCCATCGTGAATTTACAGATGCTTGTCCTCTTCTTTCCATACTTTCGTCCACCACGTCGTCGTGAATCAAACTGGCAGTGTGGAGCATCTCTAAAGAGACGGCGCAACGAATGGTGTCATCGTTTATTTCTCCGACACTTTTGGCAGAGAGGAGTGTAAGCAACGGTCTGATTTGCTTCCCTGTTTTGTTTAGAATATGACTATGAACAGCACTGAGAAGTTCATTGTTGCTTTCAAACGCCTCTTTGAATCTCTCCTGAAATATTGCAAATTCCTTCTGAATTGGTCTTTTTATTAACTCAATGCTCGTCATTTTTTTAGTTTCAGAATTTTCTGCAAAAGTAGTAATTTAATTTCTATTTTTTGCTTTATCTAACTTTGTATAGCCATTCTTTTATTCTCTTTACTCTAATCTTTGCTATCTTTGTTTTAAATTCTTTTCTAAAAACCGTTTTGTCAGTTTAATGGAGAAAAAACTATTTCTTATAGATGCGTATGCGATTATTTATCGCTCTTACTACGCTTTCATGAAAAATCCGAGAATCAACTCGAAGGGTTTCAACACTTCGGCTGTCTTGGGTTTTGTCAACACGTTGGAGGATGTGCTAAAAAACTGTAAACCAACACATTTGGCAGTTGCTTTCGACCCTGCCACTCCTACTTTCCGTCGTGAAATTTACCCTGAATATAAGGCGCAGCGTCAGGCTACTCCCGAAGATATTCACGCCTCCGTCCCAATCATCAAGAATATTTTGAATGCTTATAATATTCCGATTGTGGAGTGTGATGGCTTCGAGGCTGATGATGTGATTGGTACGCTTTCGCATTTGGCGGCTAAAAAAGATTTCACTGTTTTCATGCTCACGCCCGACAAGGACTATGCGCAGTTGGTAACTGATAATGTTTTTATGTACCGTCCTCGTCATGGTTTCGGTTATGACACTTTGGGTGTTGAGGAGGTGAAAGAGAAATGGCAAGTGTCGTCCACTGAACAAATTATCGATTTGTTGGGTTTGATGGGTGATGCCTCGGATAATATTCCGGGTTGCCCTGGAGTGGGGGAGAAGACGGCAGTGAAAATTTTACAGGACTTTGGTTCGATTGATAATTTGCTTGCGTCGACTTCTCAACTCAAAGGTGCTTTGAAAACGAAAGTGGAAGCCAACGTCGAAAATATCAAACTCTCGAAATATTTGGCAACAATCCGATTGGATGTTCCGATTGAATTTAACGAAGATGATTTTTTGTTGAAGTCCGTTTCAACTGAAAAGTTGATTCCAATTTTTCAAGAGTTGGAATTTAAAAATCTTCTTTCAAAATTTGGAGTGTCATCTCTGAAATCTGAAAACGAAAAGAAACCAGAGGCTATTCAACTCAATCTCTTTGACACAGATGCCACCGAAATACCGAATGAAAATTTTCACGCGATTCTCAGCGAGTTAACTTCGGTGCCTCACGACTATAAACTCATTGAAAATCAAGAAGATATAGCCAAAATTTTGCCTTATTTTGATAGTCAGGATTTTTTCTGTTTTGACACCGAAACGACTGGAATTTCACCATTTTCGGATAATTTAGTCGGAATGTCGTTTTCTTTCAAAGAGGGTGAGGCATTTTTCGTGTATTTGCCTGCTGAACGTTCTAAAGCGGTGGAGTGGCTTCAAATTTTCAAGCCTTATTTTGAAAATCCAAATTTGATGAAGATTGGACAAAATATCAAATTTGATATTTTGTTTTTGAAGTCGTATGGCATTGAGGTGAAAGGTCAGTTGTTCGACACGATGATTGCACATTATCTTTTGCAACCCGAGATGAAGCATAACATGGATTATCTTTCGGAGGTTTACCTCAAATATAAAACCATAACCTACGAGGAACTTTGCGGACCGAAAGGTAAAGGTCAGTTGCCAATTCGCTCGGTCGACCATCAGCGTTTGTGCGACTATGCTGCTGAGGATGCTGACGTTACTTTGAAACTGAAAAATAAATTAGAACCTCTCATTAAGGAAAATAATCTTGAGTATCTTTTCTATGAGGTGGAGATGCCTTTGGTTTCGGTATTGGTTGATATGGAGTGGAATGGTGTTCGCATTGATGTTGAGGCATTGCACTCTTTGTCGGTTGATTTCACAAAACAGTTGGCTGACATTGAAAACAAGGTTTATGAGTTGATAGGAGAGCAAATCAATTTGAGTTCACCTAAGCAGGTAGGCGAGTTGATTTTTGATAAACTAAAATTAGACGAAAAAGCAAAGAAGACAAAAACAGGTCAGTATTCTACATCGGAAGAGGTGTTAGAGTCGTTGCGTGGCAAGCACGAAGTAGTTGGTTTGATTTTGGATTATCGTGGAATCAAAAAATTGCTTTCAACATACGTGGATGCATTGCCAGCGTTGATCAATCCGAAGAGTGGCAAAATACATACCAGTTTCAATCAAGCGGTTACTGCAACGGGTCGTTTGAGTTCAAGTAACCCAAATTTGCAAAATATTCCTGTTCGTGATGAGTTAGGTCGCGAGATTAGAAAAGCGTTTATTGCTGATAAAGAGTGCAAGTTAATCTCAGCCGATTATTCTCAGATTGAGTTGCGTTTGTTGGCTCATTTCAGTCAGGATCCGCACATGCTTTCTGATTTCAATGCAGAGCGTGATGTTCACGCTTCCACGGCTGCCAAAATTTTCAAAGTCGATTTAGCGGATGTTACTTCGGATATGAGACGAAAAGCCAAGACTGCCAATTTTGGAATTATCTATGGAATCTCTGCTTTTGGTTTGGCTGAGCGTTTGTCTATTCCTCGCTCAGAAGCGAAAACTTTGATTGATGGTTATTTTGAAACATATCCAACGATTAAGGCATTCATTGAAAAGTCTATCGAGACTGCAAGAAAGAATGGTTTTGTAGAGACAATGTTTAATCGTAAACGTTACTTGCCCGATATCAATTCGAGGAATGCGACCGTACGAAATTTTGCTGAGCGAAATGCTGTAAATGCACCAATTCAAGGTACGGCAGCGGACATTATCAAAATAGCAATGGTTAAGTTGCACGACCGTCTATTGAAGGAAAATCTTCAGTCAAAAATGATTTTGCAGATACATGATGAGTTGATTTTGAATGTTCCGTCTTCAGAGTTAGATCGAGTAAAATCTATCATAGAAGAGGAGATGCAAAATGCAGTGAAGATTTCAGTACCGTTGACTGTTGAAGCAGGCGTTGGTGATAATTGGTTAGAGGCACACTAAATCTGTTAACATAAAAGTAAGACGCTCGCAATTATTTTTGCGAGCGTTTTTTTTTGTCATTATACTTTGTCTTATTGTTCCACGTGGAACATAGCAAATTTAAGTGTCAAATATTTTACTTTGAACTTAGCCTATCTGCAACCTCATCCAAAATAGCAAACAATTCCTCTTTAGTGTTGGCACGAAGCATTGCAATTTTTGTTTGTCTGAAATTGTCAATGTTTTTGAAAATAGGGGAGGCTGCTAAATGTCTGCGTGAGTGAAGTATGCCTCGTTGCTCATCAATACTGGCAATGTTCTGCTCAACATATTTCTTGAGAATGTCTATGTAATAGCCAATCTCTCTCTGCTCTAATTTTTCACCGGTTTTAAGATAGTGCTTAATATCTTCAAATATCCATGGGCGACCAAAACTTCCTCTGCCTATCATTACTGCATCAACTCCGTATTCATCAAAACATTGTTTTGCACGTTCGGGTGTTGTAACGTCTCCGTTTCCGATAATCGGTATTTTGATTCTTGGATTCTTTTTGACTTCTCCAATCAATGTCCAGTCTGCCTCACCAGTGTACATCTGCGCTCTTGTTCGTCCATGAATGGCTAATGCCTCTGCACCGCAATCTTGTATTTGCTCTGCCAAGGTGGTGATGATTTTGCTTTCATTGTCCCAACCTAAACGAGTTTTTACGGTTACTGGCTTCTTTACGGCATTGACCACCGCTTTGATGATTTCAAGCATTTTGGGTATATCTTTCAATAATCCTGCACCGCCTCCTTTGCCTGCCACTTTTTTCACTGGACAACCAAAGTTCAAATCTATTATATCAGGGTTTGCTTCTTCGGCGATGATAGCAGCATCTCTGATGGGTTCAACATCTCTACCGTAGAGTTGAATGGCCACTGGTCGCTCAATATCATTAATGGTGAGTTTGCGTTTCGTACTTTCGACATCTCTGATTAATGCATCGGCTGAAATAAACTCAGAGTAGACCATATCTGCGCCAAAACTCTTGCAAAGTGTTCTGAAAGACATATCAGTTACATCTTCCATAGGTGCAAGAAACAGCGGATATTCTCCAAATTCTATATCTCTTATTTTCATATTTTAATTTTAATGGAGTGAGTTTTGAAAATGGGGGAGTGTTCCACGTGGAACACTATAATTTTATTTTATCAGAAATCTCCGATGAAACCGTAAAATGTTCCACGTGGAACACTGCTGTTATTGATTGTTCGGAACTTCTGATGCGTCCACTATTTTGTAAAGTTTGTCGGATGGACGAACTTTTTCTGATACTTTTATAGAGAATAAATTGCCTCGTTCACAAGATTGCGCTGGCTTGCAGTCTACTTGAATTTCGTCTGCTTTTAACTCTATTACACCTGTAGTCGGACCGGTGATTATCAAATCATCTCCAACATTCACTCCGTATTTGGTTTCTACTAAGAACTCTGCAACACCTAATTTAGAATAATACTTCATTCCTTTACCAACGTAGACTTTGCGCTTCGTGGCTTCTGATCCGTAGGTTGCACTCCATTCGCCTAAACGCTGACCTAAATAATAGCCATTCCAAAAACCACGATTGAAAACAGTCTTCAATCGCTCATCCCATTGCTGTATCTTCTCCTCTGTGAATGTACCATCAATGTAAGAAAGTATCGCCTCGTTATAACAACTCACAACCGTTTTTACATATTCTGGACCTCTTGCTCGTCCCTCAATCTTGAAGACTCGTACGCCGGCATCCATCATCTTGTTCATAAAATGAATCGTCTTCAAGTCTTTTGGCGAAAGCAAATATTGATTGTCTACCTTGATTTCAATGTCTCGCTCGTCATCAATCAATCTATAGCCGTGGCGACAAACTTGATAGCACGCTCCACGATTGGCAGAGGCATTCAACTCGTGCAGACTTAAATAGCACTTACCAGAAACTGCCATACATAATGCTCCGTGACAGAACATCTCTATCTTCACCAAATCACCCTTTGGTCCACGAATATTCTGTTCTTGAATGCCTTTCCAAATCTGTGCCACTTGATCCATATTGCACTCACGAGCCAAAACGGCTACATCAGCATACTGTGCGTAGAATTTCAGTGCTTCAATGTTCGCAATGTTCAACTGCGTGGAAAGATGAACTTCAACACCTTGATTGTAGGCATACAAAACAACTGCCATATCAGCGGCGATAATGGCACTCACACCAACCTCTTTCGCCGTGTCAACAATCTCGTGCATCAAGTCTAAATCGTCATTGTAGGTTACTACATTCACCGTCAAATAACTTTTAATGTTATGATCTTTGCAAATTTTGACAATCTCTCGCAAATCGTCTGTGCTGAAATTGCTCGCAGAACGCGAACGCATATTCAACTTGTCTATTCCAAAATAGACGGAGTTCGCCCCTGCTTGGATGGCTGCCATCAAACTCTCGTACGAGCCGACAGGTGCCATTATCTCAAAATCTTCTCTCTGATAATTCATATCTTTGATAATTCTTATACTGAATTTTGTCTTTTATTCGTTATTCTCTATTCTGTGAATCTATCCATATTGTGGTCGGTCCGTCGTTAACCAACTTCACCTCCATATAGGCTTGAAACTGTCCAGTCTTCACCTCTTTGCCCAAAAGTTCGCTAACTTTGGCGCAGAACTTTTCGTACATCGGTTTGGCAAACTCTGGTTTTGAGGCTTTGATGTAAGAAGGACGGTTGCCTTTCTTCGTTTGAGCCTGCAATGTGAATTGGCTGACAACAAGAATCTCACCATTTTCATCCATCACCGATTTGTTCATCACACCGTTTTCATCGTCAAATATGCGAATGTTGACCAACTTGCCTGCCAACCAATCAATGTCCGCTTCCGTGTCTCTATCTTCAACACCTACCAACACTAATAGTCCTTTGCCTATAGCCGACTTCAATTTTCCCTCTATCGTAACAGATGCCTCCGTCACTTTTTGAATCAACATTCTCATATCTTATTCCTTATCTGATTTTGCGGTTTCATCGGCATTTTCAATCTTTTCTGCACTATTTTCAGTCTCGTGAAAATGCTGGTAAACAGTGTTGGCTTTGTCTTTTCCAACACAATTTTCTAAGTCTGTCAGACTGGCTTCTTTCACTCGCTTCACACTCTTAAACTCTTTCAAAAGTTTCTCCTGCGTTTTCAAGCCAATGCCTTTGATGTCTAACTCTGTTTTTATCTGGTTTTTGCTTCGCTTCTCTCGGTGAAATTTGATGGCGAAACGGTGTACTTCGTCTTGAATAGACCCGAAAAAACGGAAAATTTCATCGGTTGGATCCAAGCCTACAACTTGCGGTGGAAAGCCAAAAAGCAACTCTTTCGTGCGGTGTTTCTCGTTCTTTGCTAATCCTGCAATGGCAATGTCGAGGTGCAACTCATCTTGTATCACCTCCCGAATCACTTCCATCTGTCCGATTCCACCATCGGCAATCACCAACTGTGGTAGGGAAGATTGCTCTTCAATCAGTCGGGTGTAACGGCGACGAACCACCTCTTTCATAGAAGCGTAATCGTCGGGTCCAACCACCGTTTTGATGTTGTATTTTCGATAATCATTCTTCGATGGTTTCGCCATTTTGTAAACCACACACGCTGCCACTGCATCGCTTCCTTGTATGTTGGAGTTATCAAAACATTCGATTTGAACGGGCAATTGGGGTAGTTTTAAAAGATTTTGAATCGTCTTCAAAAGTTTCGTCGCACGTTGTTCAGGGTTGAATTTCTCCATCTGCTTCATGCGGTCAAACCTGTATTGCTTCACATTCTGAATGGAAAGGTCTAACAGTTTTTTCTTATCGCCTCGCTGAGGAACGGTGATGGTAACGCCGTCCAACTCGTAACCAATCTCGAATGGAACTAATATCTCACGAGATAAACTGTGAAAACGACTGCGCAACTCCGTGATGGCAGAGGCTAAAATTTCCTCCTTTTCCTCGTCCGTTCGTATCTTGTATTCCAACGTGTAGGCTTGCGTGATAGTGCCGTTGGTAACCTTCAAAAAGTTGATGAAAGCGTCATTTTCGTCAATTTCGATGGCGAAAGTGTCGATGTTGGTGAGCATCGGATTGACGATGGTAGAGCGAGAGTGATATTGGGCTAAAATGTCCAATTTGTTTTTCAAAACTTGAGCCTCTTCAAACTTCATCTCGTCTGCCAATCGAAGCATTTCTTGCTCTAAGTTTTTCTCAATTTCTCCGATTTCACCCTTTAAAATCTGCTTTATCTCACTGATATTTTTGTTGTATTCTTCCAACGATTGCAGTCCTTCGCAACAACCTTTGCACTTTTTGATGTGATACTGCAAGCACACTTTGTACTTTCCTTGGTTGATGACCTCGGGTGTGAGATTCAATTTGCAGTTGCGAAGTGGGTAGAGTTGCTCAATCAACTCCAAAATGGTGTGGAGAGCGGGCAGATAAGTGTAAGGTCCAAAGTATTTTGAACCATCTTTTACGATGTTTCTGGTCTTGAAAACTCGTGGAAAATACTCATTTTTGATGCAGATGGAAGGGTAGGTTTTGTCGTCTTTCAACAAAATATTATAGCGAGGTTGATGCTTTTTTATCAGACTATTTTCCAATAAAAGTGCATCTTGCTCGCTCGCTACAACGATGTATTTGATGTCTGCTATCTGCTTCACCAAGACGCGTGTCTTGATGCTTTGCTGCTCTTTGTTGAAGTAGGAGGAGACTCTGCGTTTTAATTTTTTTGCCTTTCCAACGTAGATTATCTCACCTTTGTCATTCAGATATTGATACACGCCAGGTTTGTCTGGCAGCGACAATACAATCTGTTTAAGATGAGAAACCTCCTTTTCCATGGCAAAATTACCTTCCTAAAAGTATGAGCAATATGTTGATGTCGCTTGGCGAAATTCCAGAGATACGGCTGGCTTGACCAATCGTCTCAGGATCAATCTTCGTGAGTTTTTGTCTTGCCTCGGTCGAAAGAGAGTGAATCGTTGAGTAGTCGAATTTACCCTTGATCTTGATATTCTCCAATCGATGAAGTTTATTGGCAATCATCGTTTCACGCTCGATGTAGCCTTTGTATTTAATCTTGATTTCAGTGGCTTCGACAATCTCTTCTTTGCGGTTCGGAATCTCATTAATTGCCGTTTTCAACGCATCAATTCCTTCAGAAAGAAGTTGAATGTTGAGTTGCGGACGAGTAATGAGATCTACCAATTTGCAACCGTTTTTCAACTCGCTCGTGCCTTGCTCCACCAAAAATTGATTGATGTGTGAAATCTTGATAGGGTAGTTTTCTACAAACTCCGTCAAGCGGTTGATTTCAGCCTCTTTCGACTTGTATAGATCGTAGCGTTCTTTGGTTGCCAAACCGATTTCGTAGCCTTTTGGAGTCAGACGAGCGTCGGCATCGTCTTGCCTTAACAAAATTCTATATTCTGCACGAGATGTGAACATTCTATATGGTTCATCAACACCTTTTGTTACTAAATCGTCAATTAATACACCAATGTAGGCTTCGTCTCTTCCTAAGGTGAATGGTTCACCTCCGTTGCAGTTGATGTGTGCGTTGATACCGGCGATGAGTCCTTGACCTGCTGCCTCTTCGTAACCGGTCGTTCCGTTGACTTGACCTGCAAAGAAAAGGTTGTTAATAATCTTCGATTCCAACGAGTGTTTTAACTGTGTTGGGTCAAAATAATCGTACTCGATAGCGTAGCCAGGACGATAGATGTTAGCGTTTTCCAATCCTTTGATGGTTTTCAAAGCATTGACTTGAACAGCCAACGGAAGGGATGAAGAAAAACCGTTGAGATAGTACTCTTGTGTAGTTTCACCCTCAGGTTCCAAGAAAAGTTGATGTCTCTCTTTGCCTGCAAAGGTTACGATTTTTGTCTCGATGCTCGGACAGTAGCGTGGACCGATACTGGTGATTTGTCCGTTGAAAAGGGGAGAATCTGGCAATCCTGCACGCAAAATTTCATGAGTTTGCTCGTTCGTGTAGGTGATGAAGCAACTCTTTTGTTGAAGCGGACGAGGTTTAAAATCCAAGAATGAGAATTTGTGAAAATCGTCTTCGCCAACCTGTTCAGTCATAACGGAGAAATCGATGGTTCGTCCGTCGATTCTGACAGGAGTTCCAGTCTTCATTCTGCCAGTGGTTATGCCAAGGTCTCGCAGTTGCTCGGTCAAACCGTAGGAGGCAGGTTCTGAAATACGACCAGCGTGGATTTGTGTTCTTCCACAGTGAATCAAACCAGAGAGGAAAGTTCCTGCTGTGATGACGACAGACTTTGCTGTGAAGGTTGCACCCATGGCAGTTTTCACACCAGTAACAGATTTTTTGCCGTTTTCATCGGAGATTACGAACTGTACGGCAGAGTCTTGCCACATGCTGAGGTTCTCCATATTCTCGAGGATGGAACGCCATTTTTCGCTGTATTTCTGTCTGTCGGCTTGCGAACGAGGACTCCACATTGCGGGACCTTTCGAGCGGTTGAGCATTTTGTATTGAATGGCAGTCAAGTCGGTAACGATACCGCTCATACCGCCCAAAGCGTCAATCTCTCTAACAATCTGTCCTTTTGCAATACCGCCAACTGCGGGGTTGCAACTCATCTGCGCAATTTTGTGCATGTCCATAGTGATCAAGAGCGTCTGCGAACCCATACGAGCCGCTGCTGCTGCTGCCTCGCAACCAGCGTGTCCCGCTCCAATCACAATCACGTCGTAGTCGAATTTCATATCTCTTCTCAGTTATTACCGAAAATTTTCTAACAAGTTATCAAACGTTTACCAACAACTTATTAACAAATTTTCCACAGACTGCAAAGGTAAAATTTTTCTTTGATGTAATTTCGCAATATGAAGCCGATTTACAATAAGATATTGCCAATTAAAGGGTTTGCCGCCATCAATCTTTTTGGAATCATCTTCGCACGCAAGGAATATCGTTTAGGTCAGGTAGAAATAAACCACGAGCGAATCCATACGCGCCAGATGATAGAAATGCTTTTTGTGTTCTTCTATTTGTTCTATCTGATAGAGTGGTTCATCAAATTAGTCTACTATCGAAACTCTCTGAAAGCCTACCGCTCCATCTCCTTCGAACGCGAAGCCTACACTTTCCAGCGAGACTTAGACTATTTGAAGAAGCGGAGGGTGTTTGCTTGGCGGAAGTTTCTTAGGGTATAATCTACACGAAGGGAGTCATGTAAACGGGAAGAAGAATGGTTTGTTCGTCTTTTTGCAAATCTTTTGTGTAGATGAGGTATCGCTGGCTGATTCGGTCTGAGTATTTCTGACAGAAAGCGTCTAATGATGCGTGCGTTTTGTAGCCAGACGATTTCACTTCTATCGGACATAGTTTGTTCTCTCTTGAAAGTAAGAAGTCTATCTCGTAGAAGTGTGTTTCATCTTTCGGAAAAGTATAGTAGAAAAGTTTGTCACCCATTGCGCGGAGCATTTGTGCCACTAAATTTTCGTATATATACCCCATGTTGGCAGAAAGTTTGTCACTTAGCAGTTTTTCGTAAATGATATTTTCTGTGAAATCTTTATCCCAAAATGCAAGTGTTATAAACAAACCTGTGTCCCCAACGTATAGTTTATATTTTCCATAATCAGCAGTGAGTGATAGTCCAACGTTAGGGTCGCCCGCATGATTTGCAATGTTTACCGTTTTGCTATCTTCCAAACAAAGAATCATCTCTTCGATTTTTTCAGACGATAGTTTTCCAACGACAGATGTGGGTTGATATCGCATAACATTTCGGCTCAACTGTGATGGAATCGACATAAATAGTTTCGAAATTTTTCCTGTTGGATCAATTTTTCGAAAATCCTCAGCGTAGAGTTGAATGATTTGTCGCTTGACGTGGTCTACCATCTGAAGGTTGTTTGTGTCGAGGTATTCGTTGACGGCTTGTGGCATTCCACCGACCAACATATACAATCGTAAATCTCTCATTTTCATTCTATTGAGACTTTCGCCTAAGGACATTCTCTTTTCAAATGTTTGTTGCATTAACGCCATTCCGTCCGTGTCGCCTAATGCCCATCTGAACTCTTCATAATCCATTGGAAACATTTCAACCCTAAATTCTTCACTTGGTATGCTGATGTCTTTTGTGTTTTTACGAATACTGATAAGAGAACCTGTTTCTATATAATCGTATCGACCATCTTTTACCAAATATTTTATTGCTTGTCTAGCTTTAGGGCATTGTTGAACTTCATCGAATATTATGACTGACTCTCTGGAATAGAGTACTTTATGGTAAATATTCTGTAGGTAGAGAAAGATATAATCCAAATTCATCAGGTCATTGAACAGATTCTTTACATCTTGCGATGCCTCGTTAAAGTCTATCAATATGTAGGAACGATATTCTTTTTTTGCAAATTCTTCTACAATTGTAGACTTCCCGATACGTCTTGCACCCTCCAAAAGCAAGGCACTTTTACCATTGGAAAGACTTTTCCAGTCTCTCATTTTATCAAAAACCTTTCTTCTAAATTTTCTATCTGCCATAATTGTTATTTAACAAGTTAGTAATCAGGCTGAAAAATATACAATCAAACTATTTTACCAAAATTTTTTTCCTCAAAATATCGCCTATTACCAAAATTTAAAATGCCATTTTAATGCCTATTACGGAAATGTTTGTTGTAGATGAAATTGATATATATGTTTATCTGAGTATTCTCAAGTTCGCATTTTCAAAGATTATCTTTATATTTAACTCCTAATTCTGAAAACTTATGGAGTATAATTTCAAAGATATAATAGACTGGACTGTCATTTTCGTTTATGAGTTTGGAAAACGATATGGTTTGGATCTCAAGCAGGCATTCAATTATCTTTATCGCTATAAAGCCATAGAGTTTGTTGAAAGTAACTATAATTATTTCCATACGCAGTCGTTTGCTTCAGTTGTTGATGACATGACAGATTATTGCAAAAAAAATGGAGGATTATTAGGAAAATAATGGATATAAAAACAGTGATTCTCCTCAAGGAACTTCGCTACAGCAAAGTGCGTTAAGGCCTTTTTTGCTTAAAATTTCGCCCTTTCTTCCGAATTTTTCTACCTCTCCCTTTCTACCTCTCGCTACTTTTGTAGCATTCAGTTACACTACACTTATATCTATTTATCCATGAAAAACAATTGTCTTAAAAATTTAATTCTGCCGTTGCTGCTGTCTTCGACTTTCTCGGCTGCTGCTGAGATTTACGTCGACATCGACAAGTCTGGCAGAAACTCAAGCGAGGTTACCGAGCCGAGTTACACGGCGTGGACTCCAGATGTTACTAATACGCTCACCGTTTCTGGGGTTACTTTCAAACTGACTTCGGGCGCAAGTTCTGGCTCTTTGTCCACTAACTGGTACAAGGCGGGCGTGCAGTCGCCTTCCTATGCTCGATTGGTGTGCGACTGCGCCTATATCAAAGACTGCACCTCAAAGGATGCAGCATTGGTACTTGAAATTTCTGGTCTCTCTGCTGGTACGCATAGTTTGCTTTCCTACCATAATGCGGTGGACGATTTCAGTTCGTCTACGCTCAGCAACATGGACATTTATGTGGATGGTAAAAAGGTGCAATCCAACATTGTTCCAACAAAACGCGCGCTTTCAACGGCAGAATCGAAGACTGCCTACGTCTCTTTTACTGCTACTGCGGGCAAGTCGGTTACCATCAAATATGTGGTCAACACCTCTTCATCAGTCAATACTTACAATGTCTATTTGAACGGTTTTGCTTTGGATGTGCCAAACGCCTCGGATCAGGCTTCCGCTCCTTCACCTTCTAACAACGACAAGCATGTGGATGGCGACGATGGCAAAACTATAACGCTCTCGTGGACAGCGGCTTCGTCTGCTAAATCGCATAACGTCTACTTCGGAACGGACAGTGCTTCGGTTGCCTCTGCGTCTACTTCTTCTAATCTTTACAAGGGAAATGTAACGTCTGCATCTTACTCAGTATCAAAACTTTCGTGCAATAGCACTTACTACTGGCGTGTGGATGAGGTAACTTCAAGTGGAACGGTTACGAAAGGTACTGTTTGGAATTTCCGTCCTCGTCGTTTGGCGTTCCCTGGTGCAGAAGGTTATGGTAAATATGCTACGGGAGGCCGTGGTGGAAAGGTCGTTTATGTTACAAATTTGAACGATGACGGCGCAGGTAGTTTCCGTGAGGCTATCACAAACGAGATTGGTCCTCGCACGATTGTTTTTGCTGTTTCGGGTGTCATTGAGTTGAAGTCTCGCTTGACTTGCTCTTCTGATTATGTTACAATTGCAGGTCAAACCGCTCCTGGTCGTGGTATCTGTATTAAAGCGGCTCCTTTCGGTGTGGGTAGCGAGTCTATTTGCCAATTTATCCGTGTACGCTTGGGTAGTGGCGATACTTACGATGGTTTGGGTATGGCTGGCGCGAAATACTCCATCACCGACCACTGTTCTATTGGTTGGACAATCGATGAGGCGTTTAGTTCTCGAAATGCTAAAAATATGACTTTGCAAAAAACGTTGATTTCTGAGGCGTTGAATATTGCAGACCACAAAAATTACCCTGCGGGTACGGGTCACGGCTATGCGGCTACCATCGGTGGTGATATTGGTTCTTTCCATCATAATCTTTTGGCTCACAACTACGGTCGTAACTGGTCAATGGGTGGCGGTTTGGATGGAAATGGCTACTATGCCGGACGATTGGATATCTTCAACAATGTGGTCTACAATTTTGGTGGTCGTGTAACCGATGGTGGTGCGATGGAGGTCAATTTCGTTGGAAACTACTACAAAAAAGGTGCGGCTTCGAAATTGAACTACACGCTCTCCGCCGATCTTGAAGGTACGGGGAAAGGCTATCAGGCTTACTATTTTCACAATAATATCCTTCAAGAAAAGGATAGTTCTTTCATCTGTGATGGAACAAATGATGAATGTGGTAGACAATACACGCTTTCCAACGGTCAACAATTAACTTGGAACGTCTGGAATTCAAAACCTTTCTTCGAGTCGCAAGCCACGATAGAGTCTGCTCAACGTGCCTATAAAACAGTGCTTTCGGATGTGGGTTGCAATATGCCAGTCTTCGACGACCACGATGTTCGTATGGTGAAAGAAACTTTGGAAGGAACATACTCTTGTACAGGTGCGAAGACGAAATTGGGTGGTATCATCGATGCAAACAGCGAATCTAAAGAGGGTGATTATAGTTACTACACTTCTGAAACTCGTGCTTCTGACTTTGACTCCGATTTAGATGGTCTTCCTGATTGGTATGAGACTGTCATTGGCACGAACAAAAATTCTGCTTCGGGCGATTTCTCGGACGCTAATGCCGACCCAGATGGTGACGGATACACAAACTTGGAGGAGTATCTCTACTATATGTCTGTTCCTCATGTTGAAATGGCAACGGGTGTTTCAAAAACTTTCAATTTGACCGAGTATTTTATGGGCTTCTCGACGACAAAACCGTCTTACTCTGTTGCTGAAAATACTTCAAATTTGACTATCTCCATCAGTGGTTCAAAATTGACGGTTTCATCGGCTAAAGGTGGAATTTTCTATTACAAGGTGAAAGTTACTGATAAGCAAAATGATGTGATGACTCGTACGTTTGCTGTTTATGCTGAGGGTAGCACCGAGACGACCGCTGTTTTGAACAAATGTGGCGGAGGTAGTTCTAACCAATCCATCAAATTGGGCGAATCCATCACTAATTTCTGCTATACTTGGGAGGATGCCACTACCGTTCAGACTTCAGGTTTCCCTGAGGGCATCACTTTGAATATCGACAACTCTGCTCGCAAAATTGATATCAGCGGAACGCCAACAGAGGTAGGTGAGTACAAATTTACTGTTACAACTGTTGGTGCCACTACTAATGCAACGAAAACAGGTTCTATCATTGTAATGCGCGACCCAGTGGCAGCCGTCTATACGAGCGAGTCAACCGACTTGTGGACAAATGCCGAGCGTTGGAATTCGGGCAGCGTACCAATGTCAGTCGATACGGCTTATATTCGTTCGGGCGAGGTGAAGGTGGCAGAAACTCCGTCAGTTGCCAAAGTGATTGTTGAGGAAAATGGTATTTTCAGAATCACTGCTACGAATATCGAGGTCTCTGATTTGGTTCTTCAAGGTGGTACGCTGAAGTCATATACTAGCACACCAGTTTTCTCGCTTTCATCGGGTATTTCGGTTGAAAATAATTCAACTATCATGGCTGGCTCAGTCGAAACTTCTGTCTTCGAAATAAAGGGTACAATTTATGGATCGGGTGATATTGAGAAGACAAGTGTCGGAACTTTGAAATTAACTGCGGATGCTTCTGATTTCACAGGTTTGTGGACAATTACTGGTGGTAAACTTCAGGTGAACAACGAAAATGCTTTGGGTTCGAAAGGGGTAAGCGTTTCATCGTCTGCAACTTTGGATATTGCAAAGTCTGTTTCAACGGGCGACTTAATGGTTGCCGAAGGTGGTGTAGTCAACTTCAACAACGGTGAAACATTGACGGTTGAGAATGCTTCTTTTGCTGGTCAGGCACTGATGAAAGGTTCTTACACGAGTGCTGATTTTCCTGATTTCATCACGGGCGATGGTACACTTGTGGTAACAACGGGTGAGTCGACCGACTGTAGTTTGACCGATGCTGTTTCAATGTCAATTTTCATTGCTCCAAATCCTGTGATTGACAATGCAACATTGTACATCACTTCCGATCAACCTTTCACTGATTGCCAATATTCAGTTTTGAATACGCAAGGAATTATCGGTGAAACCGTTTCTTTTGATATAGAGTCTGGTGAAAATACTATCAACATTGATTTCTCAAAATACAGCGTCGGTGTCTATTTTATCAAGATTGTAACGCCATCTTCTACAAAAATTGTTAAGGTGGTTGTAAGGTGATAAACTGAACGCAAATAAGAAAGCCTCGCTAAACTAATAGCGAGGCTTTTTTTATCTTTTCTTCCGATGAAATCGCAAGTTATGGTGTTACGATATTGTTGTAATATTTATCTAACAATTCCACTTGTGCTGAGAACCAAGTCTCCAAGTTATTAAACTGCTCCTCGTGTGATGTTGTCAAATTCCATTTTTGCTCGTCTCGTTCCATTGCGCAATAGAGTTGTGCGTAGTAGTTTTCAATCTTAGCGTATACCTGTGGAATAAGGTTGGTTTTGATTTGATTCCATCTTGCTTTGAAATCATCGATGAACTCTTGCTCGTAGAAGAGTTGAGTGAAAAATGGACAAACGCCATTTTCATTGGTAGCAACATTGTAGTTGATAGTTTCTGTTTGCTGTTGTTGTTGCTGGCCAGGTCGTCCACCTCCCCAGCCTCCGCCTCCCCAGCCACTGCTTGAGGTGGTTTTTGTAACTAATAAAGATCCGTTTTCACCGAAGTATTTTCTACTGTTGTACATGTCTGTCCAGTCAAAATCAAAGCCTCCGTCAAAATCCCAAAGCGGACCCATGTGCCACAAACTGTCTTTCTCCGTGTAGCGGTAGAGAAACATACTACGAGGGGCTTGCAACTCCACATTGTAAACCAAATCTTGGATGATCAGATAGTCAATGAAGCTCTGCATATCCATAATTTTTTTCACCTCGGTGTAGTTGTGGTCTGCGATTAAATCTGCCAACTCTTTAAACTCGTTTTGAACTTCCTCTTTTCGGGTGTCCGTCAAAAGTTCGTCTTTCGGATATTTGATGCAGACTGGTATTTTGCTTGAAAACGAAGTGTTGTAAAAATTATCGGTTGCATTAGGTGATTCGTCAGGTCCGTCGTCCACATCTAACGAAAGAAGAATACCCGTTGTGTCTTTCACTTCCACACGATTTTTACCTTGCTTGATTTGCTCCGTCAGCAAGTAAAGTCCGTTATACTCACCGTTGAGGTAGACTTCGCAGAAACGAGAGTGGCAGTTGAAATCTAATTCCACATAATCGCCCATCTCAAAAACCATCGCATTCATCAGATAAGTTGGGTCGCGATAGTTTGCCAAGAGAGCAAAAACTTTCGCTTTCTTCAGTCCTAAAAGTTTGCTCTTCTTATCCAATTTCAAACGATACGGTTTCTTGTCATACCAGAGCCAAGTGGAATTTCCACGACCTCGAATCTGCGCCGTCAAAGTCTCTGTATCTTCAAACATGTTATACCCTTTGATGGTTACAGTACAGTTGGTGTACTCATCTCGCGAAATAGAATCAGCTTCCGTAACAATGTACATTTCAGCTACTTTGCAAGTGTCGCCAACAATAATACTGTCGATATTTGCTTTCGCAATCTTATAAAGGGCATCGTTTGTGAATTTAAGGTTTACGGTGTCGTTAAGCAGCTGCATCGTATCTACCTTCGTATGCTCGTAGACATTGTACTTTCCATCGTTTCGGTAGAAATGAAGCTCTGTTCCCATGGCAGGGATAGCTGCTGTGTTGACGACTGTCGCCAACAACATGGTTTTCAAAAGTTTATTCATGGTTTTCAAGATTCTAATCTAGTAAATATAATGTCTATCTTTTGAAAAAAGATAGTTTTTCAACAAAACTACAAAAAGTTGTTGATGATGTGGAATTTGCGTTTTTGAATAAGGGCATAAATTCATTTTGAAATCGCCAACTTTTATCTCTCCAAAAATACCCACAATAAAAAACTGCTTAATCTCAGACAATTATTTTAAATTTGTAATTTGAAACTTTGTTGTAATGAGGAAACTGCTTATACTGTCTTTTTCGTTGGCTTGCGCCCTTTCGTGTACAGCCAAGGTTACCACCATTTCTGGTGTCGAGTCGTCGTATGCAGGTAAACAGTTGAAGTTGGAATCGAAGTTGGACGAAATCGTGGGGCTTACTCAAACTCTCGATTCGTGCGTCGTCGATTCTACAGGAAAATTCTCTTTCAGGGTTGATATAGGCAAAACTCAGCAGGTTTTTATTCCGATGGAAACGGTAAATTCTTTCCTTTTCATCGAACCTGGTAAAAATTATGAGATCAGAATTCCTTCTTACGCGGAAAGGACACTCGCTCAAAAATTGGACCCTTTTTTCAAACCTGCCGACATTCTAACCGAAATCGTTGGACTGAAATCGTCTGACCTCAACTACAAACTGATGGAGTTTGAAGATGCGTTTGATTTCTATTCGATGAAGCATCTTGTCTATGGTGCAAGCGTTGACTCAATTCTCGGTTCCATCGGACAAATGAAGGAGATTTTCAATGATCTTTACGAGAATGATTATGAGGCGAAGTTTATGGAATATCGTTTTCTTCTTCTCCTCAACTCAACTCCACAGGTTTATCAGGATAGCATCATCGTCCGCCTGAATGATTTGGGTGTCGATGAAGAAAATCCTGCTTTTTGGGATACTTTCAACAATCTCTTCGAAAACTTCATCTCTCAGTTGGTTGGAAAACGTGAGGAGTATGTGATTTTCCAAAGAATTATTGAAGAAGGAAACGTGAAGATGTATTTTGCAGTGCTGAAAAATCGCTACAAAATCACTGATAAGGACTTAAAGGAATTGGTGGCAATTAAACTGTTGAACGATTTGCTTAACCAAGAGCAATTCGACCAGTTTAAGGTTACCGAGATGTTGCAAGAAATTGGTTCGGGTATCGCCGACCAGCGAAATAGAGACTTACTGACTTATATTTTGAACAGTGCCTCTGCTTCGTATATCGGATCGCCTGCTCCTGATTTCACAATGACCGACACGAAAGGAGAAAATCATAAATTGTCCGATTTCTTCGGGAAATTTATCTATCTCAATTTCGGAAATTCATTGATCAATCAAACGCAAAAGGACCTGGAGGTTCTGCTGCGTTTTCAAAATGATTTCAAAAATAATCTTGAGATTATTAACGTCGGACTCTATGACACCTCCGAAAGGGTCTCTAAGTTGGCTCAGAGATACGTTGGAAAAATGCATTTCTTTTATACAGAAAACTCCGATTTCATCAAGAAATTGTATGCTATAGAGAGTGTTCCAAGTTTCTTCCTGATTGATAAAGACGGAAAGTTCTTGATGACGAAGGGTGCAGAACCAACTGACGAACTAAGAATGTTACTACAGAAAATTTTCAAATCTTACTAAATATTGCTTTATGGCTGGAATCCAAGAAGAAGAATTACGTATTGCTTTTAAACGTAAACTCAAAGAGCTTATGCTCGGAGATATTTTGATGGAAGATTTGGAGCGCGTCTATATCCCAATGGCTAAGTTAATCACCATGGGCTTGAATATGCGCGATAATACGCAGGTGATTGGTATCAACGGCGCGCAAGGTGCTGGTAAATCGACTTTCTGTCAACTACTTCAGGTAGTTTTGGAATATCAATATGGAATGAAGGTCGCTCGTTTTAGTATCGACGATTTCTACCTTTCTCGTGCGCAAAGAGAACAGTTGGCTAAAGATGTTCATCCTTTGTTGGTAACAAGGGGTGTGCCTGGAACGCATAACGTGAAATTTTGTGCAGACGTGATAGATCAACTCTCGAATGCGACGGCAAAGAGTGAGACAATCATTCCTCGTTTTGATAAAGCAATCGATGATCCATATCCTGCTGATCAATGGGATAAGTTTGAAGGCCGTCCTAATGTGATACTCTTTGATGGCTGGTTTGTTGGTGCGGTCGAGCAGAAAGAGACTGAGTTGACAACGCCTATCAACGATCTCGAACGTAATGAAGACCCATACTGCGTGTGGCGTCGCTACGTCAATAATCAACTGAAGGATGTTTATCGTCCTTTGTTCGATAAAATCGATTTGTTAGTGATGCTGAAAGTGCCAACTTTCGAGAAGGTATATGAGTGGCGTGCGCTCCAAGAGAAGAAATTGAGGATGAAAACGGAAGGAGAATCAAATCTTCGTGTGATGAGTGATGATGATTTACATCGCTTCATTTCTCATTATGAGCGACTGACGCGCCATATCTTGAAAGAGATGCCAAGCCGAGCAGATATGCTTTTCAACATCAGTTCAGATCATCGTATTTGCTTGTAAATCTTTAAAAACCAATGACTAATGGGTTCAGAAATTAAAAATATCACCATCTATTTGTTCGATATCAGAAATCGGAATGTCGGATTAGGAGAGGTAGCGTATCAGCTAGGCTACTATATCTCTCAGAAGGCGACTGCCCTGAAGGAAAAGTATGGTGTGGAGTTTACTTTTCTTGTTCCCAAAAAATTTAAAGGTTGTTTCGGTGATAGTGTCAAGTATAGAACATATCGGTCGATTTTTTTCTATAAGTTGTACTATCGGTATATCTACAAGGCGGATTGTTTTCATTTGATTCACCAACTCACTCGGCTCAGATATGTTCGTGCCTCTCAGCATAGTTTGATGACAATTCACGACATCAACTTTATGTATGAAAAAAAAGGCTCGAGGTTAGAGTGGTATATGCGCCGATTCAAAGAAAATTTGCAGAATTGTACGAATGTCTCTTATATCTCCAATTTTGTAAAGTCGGATGTTGAGTCAATTTTCACTCCTACTTCGGATGGCTGTATCATCTACAATGGCGTAACAAACTTATGCGATATTCACGGTGGATTCGAGAAATTTAATCTTTCAGACAATGATTACCTCTTCCACATTTCAAGTTTGATGCCAAAGAAAAATGCTCACTTGCTGCTTGAGATGATGCGTTATCTTCCAAATGAGAAATTGGTGATCGTTGGTAATCTGACTACGGCATACGCAAAAGACTTGATGGAGAAAAAGAAACAGTGGAATTTGGATAATGTCATTATGCTGAATCATGTAAGCAACGAGGATAAAGCAGAACTTTATCGTCATTGTAAAGCATTCCTTTTCCCATCGCTTTGCGAAGGTTTCGGACTTCCGCCTATCGAGGCAATGCATTTCGGAAAACCCGTTTTCCTTTCAACGCTGACTTCTCTGCCAGAGGTCGGAGGCGAGTGTGCATATTACTATGATGATTTGTCACCCGAGAAAATGGCTAAGAAAACTTCCGATGGATTGGCTGATTTTTTAAATCATAAAGAGGAAAAAACAGCAAAATTGATCGAGAGAGCAAATAGTTTTAATTGGGAGAAATGTGTTGGTTCATATATTAATCTCTATTTAAAGATTTTAGGAATTGACGCAACGAAGTAAAATAAGACGTAAAAAGTAAAGAATATGATATCAGTATGCATAGCAACATATAATGGAGAGAAATATGTAAGAGAGCAGTTGGTATCAATTCTGGATCAATTACAGCAAAATGATGAGGTAATTGTGTCGGATGATGGTTCGACGGATCGTACTTTGGAAATAATCAAGTCGTTGAACGACAGCAGAATAAAGATTTTTGAACATACAAAAAGCAAAGGAAAGTTCACGATAGACTATGCAACTGCTAACTTTGAAAATGCAATCAGGCATTCTTCGGGTGATATCGTTTTTCTTTCAGATCAGGACGATGTTTGGAAACCTAATAAGGTGCAGGTCATGAAGGAACAACTTGAGAAGTATGATGTTGTGATGTCGGATAGCGAAGTTGTTGATTCTCAGATGAATGTTGTTGCAGAGTCATTTTTCTCAAAGTATAGAAAGTTCGAACCGAGCATTCTTCATAATATCTACAAACCAGCATTCTACGGTTGTTGTATGGCGTTCAAACGGGAAGTTTTGAATAAGGCATTGCCGTTCCCTAAATATGGAGTGGGTCACGACCTTTGGATTGGTTTGGTCTCTTTGAAATGCTATAAGTTCAATTTTATCAGCGAGTCGTTAATGTATTACAGACGTCATGATGGCAATATCACCGATGGAGGAACAGGTGATAGCACTTCGTTGTGGTTCAAGATTCGCTATCGCTGGTTTATCTTTCTAAGTTTGTTCCGTTTGATAAGTTTGTGAAACTATAAGTCTTTAAATTGCGCAAATCAAAAGTCGTACTTTTAATTTGCGCAATTTTTTTGTCGTATATTTGCGCAAATCGAAAGTTGAACTTTTAATTTGCGCAAAATGGAGTATATAAGGAGAAAAATTTCGGATGCAATATTAGAGGCGAGTAAGTATTATTCTGTGATAACGCTTACTGGTCCGAGACAGGTGGGGAAGACCACCTTATGTAAAAACTTATTTCCTGATTATCAATATTATAACTTAGAAAGAGTATCGCAGCGTGAAATCATAAAAAATGATGTTGAGGCTTTTTTCTCCACGAACAAGCACAACATGATAATTGATGAGGTGCAATGTCTGCCAGAGATTCTCCCTTACATCCAAGTTTTAGTTGATGAAGAGCCAGAGAGAAAAATCATATTGACTGGAAGCTCGAATTTCAGTCTTCTGCATAATGTAACGCAGTCGTTGTCTGGTCGCACGTCATTGTTCACGCTTTTGCCATTTTCCCTCGATGAATTGGGCGATTATAAAAAGACGGAAACGAATAAAATACTTTTCAGTGGAATGTACCCTGCGATTTTTTCTAAGGGTGTTCCCTCTGATATGTTCTACCGAGATTACTACAACACTTATATCGAGCGAGATGTTCGACAGTTGATGAACATAAAGAATATGCAAGCATTTCAGTTGTTTATTCGTTTGTGTGCGGGAAGAGTGGGGAGCGAGTGTAATTTTTCTGCCTTGTCAAATGAGGTAGGGGTCTCTGCTCCAACTATCAACGAGTGGGTGAGTATCCTTCAGGCTTCTTATATCCTTTGGAAGTTGCCACCATATTACGCTAATA
The DNA here is from genome assembly GCA_963648205.1 of Flexilinea sp. GTDB lineage: Bacteria > Bacteroidota > Bacteroidia > Bacteroidales > Paludibacteraceae > UBA1181. Next base: position 13,317 of record CAVJCT010000044.1, on the reverse strand, counting down.
TCTCAAAACGCTTGGTGAAAACGCCGAAAATTTATTTTTACGATACTGGTTTGCTTTGTTATCTTCTAGGAATTGAAAATGAAGAGCAACTGCAGACATTCCCTTTGAGAGGAAATATTTTTGAGAATTTTGTCTTGTCAGAATTCCAAAAACAGCGGTTTAATCGGGGAAAAGAGAGTAATCTTTACTTTTATCGTGAGAATAAAGGAAATGAAGTGGATGTAGTGAGTATGCAAGGAACTAAGATGAACTTGTACGAAATCAAGTCTGCACAAACTTTCAATAGTGCCTTTATGAAAGGGTTGAAATATGTTGAGGCTCTATTCCCTGATGATGTTGCCTCCTCAACTGTGATTTATGATGGGGCAGAGGAGACCAAGAGTCAACTGCACGGAGTCTGCAATTTCAGAAATGTGTTTGAGCAGTAGCCTATTTCTTTTTGAAGTGGTCTTTTATGCGGTAGCGACGTTCACGTTTAACCCATTCTTCGTTTCTGAATTTCATAATTAGTTCGATGCACTTTTTCTCATCGTAACCCATTGCCTCGGCGTAGGCTTTGCCTGCTGTTGTGAAGAATATGTCGGGAGCATACATTCTGCAGAAATTTTTGCAACCTGTCTCCATGTCCACCTCGCAGAATTTCATTCTATTGATATCAATGATAGAAAAATCAAAGGTTCCATCGGCATTTTTCTTGTAGAGAATGTTGCCCGGCGAGTAGTCGATGTGCAGCACGTTTTTCTTGTGAAGTTCGGCAGTGAATTTTCCGAAGGCAATGGTCAAGTCTTTGATTTTCTCAAAATCTTGCTCTTCAGATGCGATGCGCATATTGCCGTCTAATGGGGTATGTAGGCAGATGAAATAGGAGCGATTCAAAAGTCCGCCCTTTTTTTCTTCGATGAAAGCGACAGGTTCTGGCGTTGTAACATCAAGCGAAAGAAGTTTCAGTGCGTACTCATAAGCACGGCGAGCCTTGGTCGGTCTGAAGAAGGTATAAGCAATGCGGTTGATGAAAATCGGAATTTTGTATGATTTGACATTGAGTGTGAAATCATTTCCCTTGTCATCTGCGACGTTGTATATTTTGATTTCGTTTCTGGCTTTGTAAATGGTGGTTCCCTCATTTTCGAAACTGTCTGGAACACGCTGAATGAACGATGAAAGCGCAGAAAATTTTGGATTGATAACGATTTCCATGGTAAAAAGCATTACTTAAATCTCGCAAAAGTAAGTCAAAAATTCTGAAATATGGATAGAACGGGAAATTGAAGGGCTGAAGAGAGTGTGGCAAAGTGTCAAAAAAAACGAAAAAATGCGACAAAAAGATTTTCTCAAAGTAGGCTGATTCTCGAAAATCTTCTTATTTTCGCAATAGGATTTAAAATCCGAAATTTTTCTAATTTTGTATTTGACTTGAAGGGTGTTTCCTTTGCCTATACTGCGATAGGATTTATTTTGCATTGAAGAAAACTATAAACATAAAATATTCATTTAAATTCAAAAACTTATGTGGTTAATTGATTCATCCATTGGGAGAAAGTTGATTATGAGCATCTCAGGACTTTTTCTCATTCTGTTTCTGATTTTTCACATGTCGATGAATGCTGTCGCCATCATCAGTGGCGATGCATACAATATGATATGTGAGTTCTTGGGCGCAAATTGGTATGCGTTGGTAGGAACGGCGATTTTGGCAGCCGGTGTCCTCGTGCATATCGTTTTCGCTACTATCTTGACACTTCGCAATCAGAAGGCTCGTGGCGAACAAGGATACGAATGCCATAATTTGCCATCTGAGGTTGAGTGGGCTTCACGCAACATGTATGTGTTAGGTATTATCGTAGTTTTAGGTTTGATTCTTCACTTGACTCATTTCTGGGCTAAGATGCAGTTGCCTGAGATTATGGGAGCAACAGCAGAATATGAAGGACAGTTTGCTGATGGTGCTGCTTTGATCAAGGCTACATTTGCAAATCCTATCATCTGCATTCTCTACCTTATTTGGTTTGCAGCTATTTGGTTCCACTTGACTCACGGATTTTGGAGTGCATTCCAGACAATCGGATGGAACAATCAAATTTGGTTCCCTCGTTTGAGATGCATTGCAAATATTGTTGCGTCTGTCATCTTCATCTGCTTTGCCGCTGTTGTCGTAGTGTTCTACGTTCAAAGTCTCATCGGCTAATCCAGTAAGACAAAGGAAATAGATTGTAATAGAAAAAAAGATATTAATTGATTATGGCTGAAATAAATTCCAAAATTCCACAGGGTCCGTTGGCGGAAAAGTGGACGAACTACAAGGATCACCAGAAATTGGTGAACCCTGCAAACAAGCGTAAATTGGATATCATCGTCGTTGGTACTGGTTTGGCTGGTGCTTCGGCAGCTGCTTCTTTGGGTGCGCTTGGTTTCAACGTGTTGAACTTCTGTATTCAGGATTCTCCTCGTCGTGCTCACTCAATCGCAGCACAGGGAGGTATCAACGCTGCTAAAAACTATCAAAACGATGGTGACTCTGTTTACCGTCTTTACTATGATACAATCAAAGGTGGTGACTACCGTGCTCGTGAGGCTAACGTTTACCGTTTGGCTGAGGTATCTAACAATATCATCGACCAATGTGTTGCTCAAGGTGTGCCTTTCGCTCGTGAATACGGAGGATTGCTCGACAACCGTTCTTTCGGTGGTGCGCAGGTTTCTCGTACTTTCTATGCTAAGGGTCAGACTGGTCAACAGTTGCTCCTCGGTGCTTACTCAGCATTGAGCCGTCAGGTTAAGAAGGGAACTGTTAAATTGTTCACTCGTTACGAGATGTTGGATGTTGTCCTCATCAAGGATAAGGACGGTGTAGACCGCGCAAGAGGTATCATCGCTCGTAACTTGATCACTGGTAAGATCGAGCGTTTCTTCGGTCACGCAGTCGTTCTCGGTACTGGTGGTTACGGAAACACTTACTTCTTGTCTACTAACGCAATGGGATCAAATGGTTCCGCTGCTGTTCAAGTTTACAAGAAGGGTGCTTACTTCGCAAACCCTTGCTACGCTCAGATTCACCCAACTTGTATCCCTGTTCACGGAGATATCCAGTCAAAGTTGACTTTGATGTCAGAGTCTCTTCGTAACGATGGTCGTATCTGGGTTCCTAAAAAGAAGGAAGATGCTGAGAAATTGCAGAAAGGTTTGATCGGTCCTAATGATATTCCAGATGAGGATCGCGACTTCTACTTGGAGCGTCGTTACCCTGCATTCGGTAACTTGGTGCCACGCGACGTTGCGTCTCGTGCTGCTAAGGAGCGTTGCGATGCTGGTTACGGTGTAAACGCTACAGGTTTGGCAGTATTCTTGGATTTCAAATATGCAATCCAACGTTTGGGCAAGGACGTAGTTTCTCAAAAGTACGGAAACTTGTTCCAGATGTACTACAAGATTATGGACCACGATCCATACGAGGAGCCAATGATGATCTTCCCTGCTATTCACTACACAATGGGTGGTTTGTGGGTTGATTACGAATTGATGACTTCTATCAAGGGATTGTTCGCAATCGGTGAGGCTAACTTCTCAGACCACGGAGCAAACCGTTTGGGTGCTTCTGCATTGATGCAAGGTTTGGCTGACGGTTACTTCGTATTGCCATACACTATCCAAAACTACTTGGCAGACCAAATCCAGGTTCCACGTATGAGTACAGATCTCCCTGAGTTCGTTGAGGCTGAGAAGGGCGTTAACGAGCGTATCAAGAGATTGATGAGCATCCACGGAAAACGCTCTGTAGACTCTATCCACAAGGAGTTGGGTCACGTTATGTGGGAGTACGTTGGTATGGCTCGTACAAAGGAGTCTTTGGAGACTGCAATGAAGAGAATCAAGGAGTTGAAGAAAGAGTTCAACACCAACTTGTTCATCCCTGGAAAGGCAGACGATTTGAACACCGAGTTGGAGAAGGCACTTCGTTTGGAAGACTTCCTTGAGATTGGTTACTTGATGTCTATTGACGCTTACAACCGTGAGGAGTCTTGTGGTGGACACTTCCGTTCAGAGCACCAGACTGCCGAGGGTGAGGCTTTGCGTCATGATGACAAATTCTCATACGTTGCTTGCTGGCACTACATGGGTGAAAACCAAGATCCTGAGTGCTTGAAGGAAGCATTGGATTATGAGTTCACAGAACGTAAAACACGTAACTATAAAGAATAAGTCGTATGGATAATACTATAAGTTTCAAATTAAAAATTTGGCGTCAGAGAGGTCCTAAGGAGAAGGGATTCTTTGAGGAATATGATATGAAGAACATCTCCACCGAGATGTCATTCTTGGAGATGATCGACGTGTTGAACGAGCAGTTGGTTGAGGAAGGCAAAGAGCCAGTTGTGTTCGACCACGACTGCCGCGAGGGTATCTGCGGTATGTGTTCAATGTTTGTTAACGGACACCCTCACGGACCTGATGAGGACGTTACAACTTGCCAGTTGCACATGCGTAAGTTCAAGGATGGTGAGACTATCACTGTTGAGCCTTGGAGATCAGCTGCATTCCCAGTTATCCGCGACTTGATGGTTGATCGTTCTGCATTCGATAAGATCATGCAGGCAGGTGGTTACATCTCTGTTAACACAGGTGGTGTGCCAGACGCTAACGAGATCGCTATTCCTAAGCCAATCGCTGACGAGGCTATGGACGCTGCTTCATGTATCGGTTGTGGTGCTTGTGTTGCCGCTTGTAAGAACGGATCAGCAATGTTGTTCGTTTCTGCAAAGGTTTCTCAGTTGGCACTCTTGCCACAAGGTAAGATCGAGGCTGCTCGTCGTGCTAAGGCAATGGTTGCTAAGATGGACGAACTCGGATTCGGTAACTGTACAAACACTCGTGCTTGTGAGGCTGAATGTCCTAAGAACGTTTCTATCAGCAACATCGCTCGCTTGAACCGTGAGTACTTGTGCGCTAAGTTGAAAGACTAATACAACAAGATAGTTGATTGAAAGGGTGGATAGTTTTTATCCACCCTTTTTTTGTTGTTTTATGATTGTTGATGTTACGAATTTTCAAGTGTTATTCACAAACACCCGAACAAAAACCTCACAAACACCCGAATAAAATCGTCACAAATCACCGAATAAATTTGTCACAAACACCCGAACAAAATCCCAACAAACAACCGAAAAAAGTATAAGGTTGTAACGCTTTAAAATATATACAACGGGTTGACAAAGTGAAAAGAAGTCCGGAACGTACGAGACTGCTTTTGCGTTCGTATGCGAGGAATATCTCGCAACAGGTTTCGTACGCTACCATCCGTAAAGATATGCTTTCCAACGATGCAAGCACATTGGATGACGACACCGTCGCGGATTATATCAAGGCTTTGAAAAAGCTGTTCGTCATAGAAGACTTGGCGGCTTGGAATCCGAACATACGTAGTAAAGTCGCTATTAGAACCAGCGATACGCGACATTTTGTGGATCCAAGTATTGGAACTGCAGTCTTGGGTCTTGGACCTAAAGACCTTGTTAACGACTTGGAGTCGTTCGGACTTTTCTTTGAGGACTTGGTGGTGCGTGACCTGCGTGTTTACGCTGAAGCATTAGACGGTAAACTTTATCATTACAGGGACAGTAAAGGTTTGGAATGCGATACTGTTCTTCATCGACGCAACGGTAGTTATGCCCTTCTTGAGGTAAAGTTGGGAGGTGAAGATCATATCAATAGTGGAGCTGCAAGTATGATAGAGTTGTCAAAAAACATTGATACGGATAGGATGCCTCTTCCATCGTTTATGGCTGTCATAGTGGGAGTTGGAAAGTATGCTTATCAGAGGAAAGACGGAGTCTATGTAATTCCCATTGGATGTTTGAAAGATTAAAGGAAACCCTATTAACTTAGTAGGTTAGTTTGAATATAAGTTCTACATTTGCAAAGAGAAATACATAAAATATAGAATCTTAAAAAAATTAAGCGTCATGGGAAAGATTTATACATCAGTTGATCAGCTTATTGGAAGAACACCTTTGATGGAGTTGACTAACGTTGAGAGGAAGAATGGTTTAGAGGCAAAAATCCTTGCAAAATTGGAATATTTCAACCCTGCGGGAAGTGTGAAAGATCGTGTAGCCCTTTTCCTCATCAACGAGGCAGAGAAGTCAGGAAAGTTGAAAAAAGGTTCTGTAATCATCGAGCCTACTTCTGGAAATATGGGAATCGGATTGGCAAGCGTTGCGGCTGCTCGTGGGTATCGCACTATTATTGTCATGCCTGAAACGATGAGCGTTGAGCGTCGTCTGTTGATGAAAGCCTACGGTGCGGAGTTGGTTCTTTCAGAAGGAGCAAAGGGAATGAAGGGCGCAATCGACAAGGCGCAAGAATTGGCAGCGCAGATTCCTAATAGTTTTGTTCCTGGTCAGTTTGTTAACTTCGATAATCCAAAAGCACACGTTGCAACTACAGGTCCTGAGATTTGGGAAGATACGGATGGAAAGATAGACTTTTTCGTGGCTGGCGTTGGAACAGGTGGTACGATTACGGGTGTCGGACAATTCTTGAAGAGCAAGAACAAAAATGTGAAGATTGTAGCCGTTGAGCCTGAAACATCAGCTGTGCTTTCAAAAGGTACTGCTGGAGCGCATAAAATTCAAGGAATCGGTGCTGGATTCGTTCCAGAAATACTTGATACAAAGGTTTATGATGAGGTCATCGCTGTACCTAACGAAGTCTCTTTTGAGGTTAGTAGAATGATTGGTAAGCAGGAAGGAGTGTTGGTTGGAATCTCCAGTGGAGCAGCAGCGTGGGCAGCCATTCAGTTGGCTAAACGACCAGAAAATAAGGGCAAGAACATCGTAGTGTTGCTTCCAGATACGGGAGAGCGTTACTTGAGTACGGAACTTTTTCAAGAATAGAAAGTTTTAGTCTTTAAAGAAAATATATATGAAGATTTCAACACGAGGTAGATACGCACTTAGAGTGGTCATTGATTTGGCAGAACAAGGCACATCGTCTCCTGTTAGATTAAAAGATATTTCGGAGAGACAAGAAATCTCTCTGAAATACCTTGAATCTATTATGACACTCTTATCAAAAAATAATATTGTCGAAGGTTTGTCGGGTAAAGGTGGTGGTTATCGCCTGACACGCAATCCCGCAGACTATTCAGTGGGCGAGATTCTGCGTTTAACCGAGGGTTCGTTAGCCCCTATCGCATGTTTGGATCCAGGAGCAAAGCCTTGCGAGCGTTTAGCAGGTTGTCGCACCATCGGTATGTGGACAAAACTCAACAATCTCATTAACGATTATTTGGACAGTGTAAGCATTGCCGATTTGATGAAGGAGAACTACACGTCAGACATGTATGTGATATAATATCAGCGAGATAGAGAAAATTTGAGCGCATTTGCAAGCAAGTTGCACAAAGATGTTTTTATCTTTGTAAGGAAAGTGAAAAGATGAGCAAGATACGCAGATATCATTACTTTGAGGGACGAGCGAGATTAGCAATGGTCTCGTTGGTTGTGGCTTTGTCTTGCTTTCTCTTCTTGTCTATTTTCCCTCATCATCATCATGGGAATGAGGTTTGTTTGCAGATTGAGGTATGTGAGGAAGATGGCAGTCTGAATGATAAACATACTCATCACTCAGAGGATGAAATTCCCGATGAAAACGACTGTTTTTTGTCAAATCCAGATTTCATTGTTCCTCATTTCCATCATCATCATTCTCAGAATATTATACCTTTCGTGGCTTATCTGAATGAGTACGAAGGGTCCATCGAAGAATATCAGTTTTGTAAGCATTATCCAACAGACAGAAAAAGTCCGTTGGAATGGGTCTATGTCGCCCCGAATTTACTGAGAGGTCCGCCATCTCTGCTTTAGAATAGCGAGAAGAATATTGGGATTTATTAGTAAAATCGAAAGGATACATCAATGAAGAAAATGAAATATGTATGCTGTTTGGCAGCATTGTTTCTAATCAGTTCGTGTGGCAATAAAACAAATAGTCATCACGAGCATGAACACGAACATACGGAAGAACACGAGGATGAGTTTCATCACGATGAGGATGAGCATGACCATGAGGGACATCATCACGACGATGGTGAAAAACATCCCGATGGCGAAATCACTTTTACACTTGAGCAGGCAAAAGAGGCGGATCTTCAGTTGGAAGAGGTGAAACCGCAACCTTTCTCACAAGTGATTAAAGCAAGTGGAAAAATCGTTTCGGCAACTAATGACGAGGTCTCATTGGTGGCATCGACAAACGGAATTGTAACGTTTGCAAGTGGCGATTATGCCGAAGGTAGTCCGATGAAAGCGGAGCAAATCTTCGCATACGTCTCTGCGAAGAATGTGGCAGATGGCGAGACGACGCAGAAGCAGCGCATCGAAATGGAGAGTGCGAAAGCCGAGTATGAGCGTATGAAACAGTTGCTCGACGATAAGTTGGTAACGATGAAAGAGTATAGCGATGCGAAGGTGAGATACGAGCAGGCGCAGGCGGCGTATGCCTCTCTGTCGGGCAGTGTTTCAGACAAAGGTGTTGCCATAAAATCCCCGATGAAAGGGTACATAAAAGCGATTTTGGTGCAGCCAGGTCAGTATGTTGAGGTGGGTACTCCGTTGGCAGTGGTTACGAAGAATAAATCGTTGCAGTTGCGTGTGGATGTGCCAGAGCGCAACTATGCCGATTTGGGCAATATCCGAAGTGCCAATTTCAAAGTGAGTTATGATTCTCGTTTGTACGAGTTAAGCAAATTGGGTGGCAAGATGTTGTCGTACAGCAGAAATGCGTCGCAAGGCTCGGGAACGGTGGCTATGACCTTCGAGTTTGATAATGTCGGCGGATTGATGTCGGGTGCGTATGCCGAGGTTTACTTGTTGGCGGCACAACGTGAGAATGTCATCTCAGTGCCAGTTTCTGCCTTGTGCGAGTCGCAAGGGTTGTTCTTCGTCTTCGTCAGACATAAGAATGAGTGCTTTGTTCGTCGGGAGGTGAAATTAGGTCAAAGTAACGGTGAAAGGGTTGAAATTTTGTCGGGACTTTCAGTTGGCGATAATGTCGTTACGAACGGAACGGTGCAGGTGCGACTCTCAGCGAACACGGCAGCCATACCAGCGCACAATCATAATCATTAGAGGAGGAAACGGATTATGTTGAACAAAATAATCAAGTTTTCGTTAGACAATCGGTTGGTTGTCTTGATAGGTGCTGTCTTGCTGATGGTGGCTGGTTTGTACACGGCAAAGACGATGGAGGTGGATGTCTTCCCTGATCTGAACGCACCTACTGTCGTGGTGATGACGGAAGCCAACGGAATGGCAGCCGAGGAGGTGGAACGATTGGTCACCTTCCCTATTGAAACCTCGGTGAATGGGGCGACGGGTGTGAAACGTGTGCGTTCCTCGTCGACCAACGGATTTTCGGTAGTTTGGGTGGAATTCGACTGGGGAACGGATATCTACATTGCTCGTCAGATTGTGTCGGAAAAACTCTCGATGATTTCGGAGTCGTTGCCAAAGGGCGTCGGCAATCCTACGATGGGACCGCAGTCTTCCATTTTAGGCGAGTTGTTGATTATCAGTATGACGTCCGATTCTATCTCGTTGGAAGATTTGCGAACGATGGCAGATTGGACGATTCGACCCCGACTTTTGGCTACTGGCGGTGTGGCTCAGGTGGCAGTGATGGGTGGCGATGTGAAGGAGTACCAGATACTACTGCATCCTGAAAGAATGAGAAACGCCAATGTGTCGTTAGACGAGGTGATGGCGGCAACAAACGAGATGAACACGAATGTTTCGGGCGGTGTCTTGTATGAATATGGCAATGAGTATGTGATTCGTGGAATCCTTTCGACCAATGCGATTGAGGACTTGCAGCGTTCGTTGGTGAAACAAGAGAATGGGCAAACGATTCTTTTGGGTGATATCGCTGAAATCAAAACTGGTCCGAAGACTCCTCAAACGGGTGTCGCCTCCTATCGAGCAAAACCTGCTGTTCTGCTCACTGTTACGAAGCAACCGAATGTCAGTACTATCGAACTGACGGAGGAAATCGAAAAATCTTTGGAAGATCTAAAAACGACGCTTCCATCGGATATTTCCATTAAGACAGATGCTTTTCGACAGTCAAAATTTATTGATAGTTCCATTAATAATATCAAAGAATCACTGATTGAAGGGTCGATTTTCGTCGTTATCATTCTTTTACTGTTCTTGATGAATATCCGTACGACGGTGATTTCATTGGTAACGATTCCGTTATCATTGTTAGTAACCCTCTTGGTGCTGCATTGGATGGGACTGACTATCAACACGATGAGTATTGGTGGTATGGCGATTGCGATTGGTTCGTTAGTGGATGATGCGATTGTCGATGTGGAGAATGTCTATAAGCGACTGAAAGAAAATCGGATGAAACCGATAGAAAATCAGTTGCCCGTGATGAAAGTGGTGTTCGAAGCATCTCGAGAAGTGCGCTTGCCGATTTTGAACTCGACGTTGATTATCGTGGTCAGTTTTGTGCCGTTGTTCTTCTTGAGTGGAATGGAGGGACGAATGTTGAAGCCGTTGGGAATCGCCTTTGTGGTGGCTCTCTTTGCCTCTACGGTTGTTGCCTTGACACTGACGCCTGTGTTGTGCAGTCTCTTGCTGAAAAATGCGGGAACGGATGGAAAGAAAGACTCTTGGGTTACGACTCATCTCCGTGCCGTTTATCAGAAGGCTTTAAACTGGTCGCTCGATCATGGTAAGGCGGTTCTTTCGGCTACAATAGTGGCTTTGGTGGTTGCCTTGATTATGTTCTTCAATTTCGGACGAAGTTTCTTGCCATCGTTCAACGAGGGTTCGCTGACGATTAATGTCAGCACGATGCCTGGCGTTTCCTTGATGGAATCGGATAAAATTGGACAGCAGGCGGAGGAGATTTTGTTGTCTGTTCCAGAAATTACAACGGTGGCGAGAAAGACAGGACGAGCTGAGTTGGACGAGCATGCTTTGGGTGTGAACGTGTCGGAAATCGAGGCTCCGTTTGAGTTGAAAGATCGGTCGAAAGACGAGATGTTGGCAGAGGTTCGCCAGAAGATGAAGCAGTTGCCTGGCGTGGCAGTTGAGATTGGTCAGCCGATTTCTCACCGTATCGATGCGATGCTTTCGGGAACGAGGGCGAATATTGCCGTGAAGATCTTCGGATCAGACTTGAACAGACTCTTTCAGATTGGTAATGAAATCAAAAATAAGGTTCAAAAAGTCGATGGAATCGCAGATTTGAATGTGGAACAGCAGATTGAGTCGCCTCAGTTGAAGATCATTCCTCGAAGAGATTTGTTGTCGAGATATGGAATCACGACGGCAGAGTTTGCTGAGAACGTGCGTGTTCTGTTGGGTGGCGAGGTCGTCTCTCAGGTGTATGAGGGCAATCGTGCTTTCGACTTGAAAGTGAAGGTGCGAGATGAGAGTCGGGAGAGCATCGACGACATTCGTTCTCTTTTGGTAGATACCAAAGAGGGGAAGGTGTCGTTGGAATATGTTGCCGAGGTGATTTCGTCGTCGGGTCCGAACACGATTAACCGTGAGAATGTTTCTCGAAAGATTGTCGTTTCTGCCAATGTCGCAGGACGAGATTTGCGCGGCGTGGTGAACGATGTCCAAAAAATCATTGATGAAGAGGTCAATCTGCCGGAGGACTATCATGTGGAGTATGGCGGTCAGTTTGAGAGTGAGCAAGCCGCTTCGCGAACGTTGATGGTGCTGTGCATCTTCTCTGTCTTGGTGATTTTCCTTCTGCTTTACAATCAGTTTAAGAGTCTGAGGCAATCGACGGTTATTCTTCTCAATTTGCCACTTGCGTTGATTGGTGGTGCGTTTGCCGTGGCAATCACGGGTTGGGAGATGAGCATTCCATCAATCATCGGTTTCATCTCGCTTTTTGGCATCGCTACCCGAAATGGAATGTTGTTGGTGGATCGTTACAATGAACTCTGCAAAGAAGGTGGAACGTTGCGTGAGAATATTATGCACGGCTCGTTGGATAGGTTGAATCCGATTATCATGACGGCGATGTCGTCTGCTCTGGCGATGATTCCGTTGGCAGTGGGTGGCGATTTGCCAGGCAACGAAATTCAGAGTCCGATGGCGAAAGTGATTCTCGGCGGACTCTTCAGTTCGACTTTCTTGAACGCGTTTGTCATTCCAATCATCTATTTAAAAAGTACGAAGAAATGAAAAATCAGATAGTTACAGTCGTTTTGCTGTTGATGGGCAGTTCTCTCTATGCACAGGGAAATGTACGGATGGCAGTGGAGACGAACAATAAAGAGTTGCAGGTTCTGCGAGAGAATCTACAGGTGCAGCAGTTGGAAAATAAAGAGGGAAATGCGCTGCCCAATCCCGAAGTGGAGTTTGGATATCAGTGGGGCGTGAATGACGGTCAAGGAGATAAGAAAGATCTCTCCGTATCGCAGGAGTTGGAATGGGCGACGATTCTCGGGAAAAAACGTTCGGTTTCATCGGCGAAAAATACTATTAATCAGTTGCAGTACGAAACGGAGCGACGAAAAGTGATGTTGCAAACCGATTTGCTGATTATCGACTTAGTCTATAACAAGATTATGACAGACGAGTCGCAAAAACGTTGGACAATCGCACAACAGTTGGAAGAAGCCTATCAGAAGATGATGGAGCGAGGCGAAGCCACCTCGTTGGACTATAACAAGGCGAGATTGAACCTCCTGAAGGAGACGGCGATGATGCAAAATCTCTCGATGGAAAGGGAGAAATTGGAGAGTCAGTTGAAGTTGCTGAATGGTGGAAATGCCATTGAATATTCGTCCGATCAATATCCTTTTGAAGAGGTCGCAGAAACCTTCGACAGTTTGTGGAGTAGGGTAGAGCAAACCCATCCGAGGTTGTTGATGGCAGAGCAAAGTCGCCAGTTGAGTCAGAAGGAGTATTCGGCAGCGAGAGCGGAGATGGCGCCCAATCTGAAATTAGGCTATGCAGGCGAGTGGACCAAAGAGGAGAACTATCAAGGACTCTCCGTCGGGTTAGCCTTACCCTTGTGGGCGAATCGCAATAAAGTGAAGACGATGAAAGCCAATCAGCAGGTAGTGGCTTTGCAAAACGAGACCCTCAAGGAGTCGATGCAGATAGAACTAAAAAGTCTGTATGCCAAGATGCAGTCGCAGAAAAACCTCTTGCAGCAATACCAATCCGTTGCCTCCGATTACCAAGGCTTAGAACTGTCAGAAAAGGCGATGAAAGCGGGCAAAATCACCCTTTTAGAATACCTAATGGAGCAGAACACCTACCTCGAAATGGTTGAGGCATA